>NZ_JCANWX010000003.1:0-562065 GCF_059553375.1 Williamsia sp. z71 | reverse complement strand
CCCTCCGTGTCAGCCTCAAGGTGAGTCACCGCACCGAGAGGAAGCCCGATGCTCGCCTTCACCACCGATGAGAAACGAGAGTTCGTCCTCGATTACCTGCAACAGCGCCACGGCAGCAAGACCGCCTGGCTGCAGGACAAACCGTTCAGCCTCCGACAGTTAGCACGCTGGCGCAGCGCCTATCTCCACGGCGACCTTGACCGCGACCTCGTACCTCGCAAGACTCGAGGAATGACCAGCCACCCTGCTCGACTTGAGGATCTGGAAAAACTCCTGACCCAACAACAACGCGAACACGACGCGCAACTGGCCGAACTCCACGAGGAAAACTCCTCCTTACGAGCGGCCAACGACGCGTTGGGAAAAGCTATCGGGCTCATGCACAAGTGGAGCGAGCACACGCCCGACGACACCCCCACTCCACCCGAGCCACCCAGTTCCTGACCTCCGAAAACATGCTGGTCACCCTACTTGCACAGTTACCCGGGATGAGCCAACGCAAAGCCCTTGCCGTACTGAATATTTCACGGTCAACCTGGCAATACCGCCAACGCCCCCGAAACCGGGTGAGCAACCCGATCTCACACCCCCAACGCCACCAACCACACGCACTGAATCTGACCGAGATCACCACGATCGAGGAGCACGTACTACGGGCCTGGACGCGCGGCGACTCCGTCGACCAGGCCTACGCCACCGCCTGGGACCAGGGCATAACAGTCGGCTCACGCCGCACCTGGTGGCGCTACGCCGCAGCCTTGGAACAATCACAGCGACCAGTCAAAACCCACCGCACCAAAACCGGGCCCCGCGAAAAACCTGTACTGCTGGCCACCGGACCGAACCAAATCTGGTCCTGGGATATCACCGACTTCAAAGCCCCTTACCGCGGACAAGCATTCAAGGTGTACTCAATCATCGACATCTTCTCCCGCAAGATCATCGCCAACCGCGTCGAAAACCGTGAACTCGACTACATGGCAGTGGAAATGTTCGAAACCGCATTCACCACAGAAGGAACCAAACCCCAATGGGTACACGCAGATTCAGGATCAGCGATGCGCTCCGATGCCATGAAAACCATGCTCGGCAACAACAAGATCAACGAATCGCACTCACGTCCCAGCGTCTCTAACGACAACCCGTACTCCGAGTCAGAGTTCCGAACCCTCAAACACCGCAAACATTTCCCCGGCATCTTCGAAACCCTCAACGACGCCCGCGACTACGTCACCACCTACACCGACTGGTACAACAACCACCACCGCCACAGCGGCATCAGCCTCTACACACCCAACGACGTCCACGACGGATCCTGGCGAGAAACCCACCGCCGCCGGCAACAAGCACTCGACGCCTACTACACCGAACACCCAGACCGATTCCGCCAACCACCAACCGCCCCACCCGCCCCGAACTGGTCAGGAATCAACTCCACCGGACCCCAACCCGCCACAAAATGACTCCACACAGGTTGACATCTACCGCTGAAAGCAGTTTCGGCACGCTCGACGGTCGGTTTGGCACGCTCGACGGTCGGTTTGGCACGCTCGACGGTCGGTTCGGCACGCTCGAGGGGCGGGGAGTCTTTCTACGCACCACAATCGGCGGGCTGGGCACCGACCACACCACGGACCGAGAGAAGTCCTTCGAGGGTGTACTGGCCGGGTACCGCAGCCGTCAGGGTGATCCAGCTGTCCTCGGTCTCCTCGATGCACGCGTACACGGAATCGTCGACGCTGCTGCGAGCGACGAGATACTTGTTGTAGCGCAACTGGATCGGATGCGCATCCGCGTTCGGCACGTCGAGGACGAGCTGGGACGGCGACGATTCGACCACCGTGAGTGGCTGCGGCACGATCGGCTGGGGATCTGCGACGCGGTAGAGCGTCCAATCGTCGTTACCCCAGATGCGGTCCAGATACGGCAGACCGTCGGTCACCAGCGCAGCCTCGTCCTTCAACTGCCGCAACGGATCTGCGGAGACCGCGACGAAGGCGACAGCATTCTCGGCCAGCCAGCCCCGGTACGAATCCGGCGTCAGCGCGCCCTCTTCATAGAAGATCGGGTTGTACCGGGAGTCCGACTGATTCTCCCAGCCGCGCGCGAGTTTGATGTCCAGGCCGAGTTTGTGCGCCCCCGCGTGGGTCTGCGCGTCGACGAGTTCCACCCGATGGTTGTCGATCTCCGGCTGCGCGAGCAACAACGACTGCAACGGCGTGTACGAGGTCTCACTCTTGCCGGAATCGGCACCGACCACCTGGTCGGCCGTCGCCACGAACACGGCGTAGACCAACGCCGGCGCCAGGGCTATCGCCAGGAACTTCAGCGACTTCTTCGAATAGAACAAGCAGATACACGGCAGCACAAGGCAAAAGAACCGGCTCAGGTTGGAACCGATACCGGTCGGCACGAGGAACATGAAGATCGCCACCGCGCTCGCGAGTGGCACGATCCACCGGGCCGGCGGAATGGTCAGTGCCAAGGCTGCACCGATCGCGATCAATGCCATCCAGAACAAGGTGGTGGCCGGAAAACCCTGTGCGCCAGGAGCACCGAACATCACAAACGGCACCACGACCCCGAGTCCCGCCCCACCCAGAATCCACCAGACCTTGCGCGCCTTGGCATCCTTGCCGAGCGCGAACGGCAACGCCGCCAGACCGACGAACGCCGGGGCCAGTGGACTCGCCAGACCCGCCACCAGCAGGCCGACGGCCGCCAGCGGCAAAAGATTTCGCCGGAAGGCGATGATCGCGGCCAGCGCTATCGCCGTACCCACAGAGAATGCGACCCGTCCCGACAACATGTTGAGAACGGCAGCGGCCGTGATCGCCCACATCAGCACCGTGGGGTGAGACCCGCCTTTGGAGAGCGGGATCGACAGCAACGCGATGATCGCGGTCGCAATGCACAGCAGGAGCAGCGACCCGGTCAGAGTCGACAGGGCCGGGACGATGAGTGAATAGCTCCCCGGGGACACACCCCCGTACCAGCCGAACCAGTAGCCGAGGCCGACGCCCGAGCGGGCTGCCTCTTCACGAGCGATGGCCGCCTGCAGGTCGCCGACCGTCGGGTGGGCAAGCCACAGTGCCACGATTGCCGCCAGCGCCAACGCCATCGGCCACAGGGGGCGCCAGCGCAACAGTGGCGTGGCCACCGGAAGACTCATCCGAGCGGCACTCCGGACCTGGTCGGCGCGACCGCCGATCGGCAGCGCCACCAACGCAACAGGGCAGGTGCGTAGATGATCAACGCAGCAACGGCGAGCAGGGCCACACCGGCGATGACATCGAGGATGAAGTGGTTGCCCGACCCCATCACGACGAAGTAGGTGGTCAGCGGGTAGAGAACCCCGACGATTCGCAGCCAGTTCCACTTCGCGAAGCAGAACAGGACGATTCCGCACCACGTCGCCCAGGCACAGTGCAGCGACGGCATGGCCGCGAACTGGTTCGAGATCGCGTCACTTCCGGGCGCACCGGACGCGGGCCACCATCCCCACGACGCAGTCTGCGCCATGATGTCGACGAAACCTTCCCTGGCAAGCAGACGCGGCGGTGCCGTGGGCATGCTGTAGAAGCCGATCAGAGCCAGACCCGTGGTGAGGATCAGGATGCCGCTGACCTTGCGGTAATGCTCCTTGCGCCGGAACATCAACCAGATCAAAACGACCGGGGTGACCCAGAAGTGCAAGGTCGCGTACTGCAGGGCAACGAGGTTCGCCAGCCACCCGGTGGTGTGGACCAGCTCGTTCAGCGGCCGCTCGAGCGCGATATGCCAGGCGTCTTCGAAACGAAGGATGCTGTTGGCATTGCGGTAGGCCTGGTCGGCGACGTCCCCGACGCTGTTGCGGATCAGCGAATAGACCGCGTACAGGGATCCGAGCATGAGAACTTCGAACCACCAACGTGGTCGGGCCAGATAGCGGTTGACCCGCGTGACGACCGCCCGGAAGCCGGTTTGCCTGAGTTCGGACTCATAGGTGTCGAACTCCGCCACATCGAACTCGGAGGAGTCGAACCCGGAGGAGTCGAACTCCGCGGACTCGTAGTCCGGGGCGTCAACCACACCGCTCTTCGAATCGGCGGCGACGGCTCGGCGGTCATCGCGGAGCGTCATACGCACAACTCCCGCATAGAACCTCCACACACTTGGACAACCCAGAAAACGCGTGTCCCACTTCGAAGGGGACGAACGCGAAACTACCGCGCTCACATCACGGCACGACACCACTCCGTACACATCCAGCGCCCTCGAGGGCGCAATAGCTCTGCTGGATCATAACCGAGGAGTCCGACAGATCCTTCCATCGCACCACGCGCGAGTCACTGAACTGGGCGAAAACGGCCACTCCTCGGTGCGACCCCCGTGCTGGGGCCATTGTTCACCATGTGGTGTGACCCTCGCCACAACTTGTCGGTCGAGCGGTGGACCCGGCTCAGCCGATCAGGTCGATGATGCGGCGGATCGCGAACTCATATCCACGAATTCCGAACCCGGCGATCACCCCTGATGCGATCCCGGACACGTACGACTTGTGTCGGAATTCTTCGCGGGCGTGGACGTTGCTGATGTGCACCTCGATGATCGGAACCTCCGGTATGACCAGGGCATCCCGGAGCGCGATGGAGGTGTGCGTCCAGGCGCCCGGATTGATCACGATGGCACTGATCTGCCCGCGGGACTGCTGGATCCACTCGAGCATCTCGCCCTCATGGTTCGTCTGCCGGGCATCGACGCCGAACCCGTACTCGGCGGCGGTCGACGTCGCCAGCGCCACCACGTCGTCGAGTGAATCGGAGCCGTAGACCTCGGGCTGACGGGTTCCGAGCGTGTTGAGATTGGGCCCGTTCAGCAACAGGACAGGCAGCTTTTCGCTCATCAGGCCGAGTGTATTGCGCGCCACGCCACCGTTGGTCAATCCGACACGCAAGGACCGATAGCATCTGACCTTGTGCCAGATGCCGTCGAGACAGTCAACACGCCGCCATCTGTCGGCAGCCCCGGCAGGGACCGGGTCCGCATCGCGAAGATCACCGCGATCATCACCGGCCTCGCCGGAATCTTCCTGGCGCTGGTCACACCGCTGCTACCGGTCACCCAGACGACGGCAGACCTGAACTGGCCGCAGCAGAACAAGCTCGAGTCGGTACTCGCCCCATTGGTGTCCTACGTACCGGTCGACCTCGAGATCTCGGTGCCCTGCACGGCCATCGACCAGCTGACCGAACCCGGACAGACCGTCCTGGTCTCGACCCTGCCGAAAGAGGCGGAGAAGTCGGTCGCGCGGGGCTTGTTCATCCGCAAGGCGGGCCAGGCCACCGATGCACTGGACCGGCAGGTCGTCGAGGTCGTGGTCAGGAACACACCGGTCGCCTCGGCCACCCTCGCCCAGATCCGATCGCAGGATTGCCAGAGCATCGACGTCACCGCCACGTACGAGTCGGTACGGGCCGAGTTCGTCGGGATGACCAATGCCGAAGGCGAACCGCTCGTCGGGGAGACGACCGACGGGGATCAGCGTCCCCAACTCACCGGTCTCTACACCGACCTCACCGGTGCGGCCGATACCGTTCCCGGCCTGAGCGCGCACGCGACCATCGACGACCGCTATACGACCGCGCCGACGGCCCTCAAGTGGATCGCCATCGCGGTCGGAGTGGTGCTGACCCTGATCTCACTCGGCGCGCTCGCCGTCCTCGACGGAACCGACGGCCGCAGACACCGCCGGTTCCTGCCGCAGAACTGGTGGCGGTTCAACGCGCGCGACGCCGTGGTCATCGGCGGACTGCTCATCTGGCACATCGTCGGCGTCAACACGTCCGACGACGGGTACATCCTGACGATGTCGCGGGTGGCCGACGACGCGGGATATACGGCCAACTACTACCGCTGGTACGGCGCGCCTGAGGCCCCGTTCGGCTGGTACTACCAGGTCTTCGGCTGGCTGGCGCACGTCACAACCGCCAGCCCGTGGATGCGCCTACCGGCACTGGCCTGCGGCATCCTGGTGTGGCTCATCATCTCCCACGAGGTGTTGCCACGACTCGGACGCGCGGCCGTGACCAACCGGGTCGTCCCGTGGACTGCCGCGTTCGTGTTCATGGCGTCGTGGTTCCCGTTCAACAACGGCCTGCGCCCCGAACCGATCATCTGCCTCGGTGCTCTCCTGACCTGGTGTTCGGTCGAACGTGCGATCGCCACCGGCCGGACCCTTCCGGCCGCGGTGGCCTGCACCATCGGCGCGTTCAGCCTCGCGGCCGGCCCGACCGGCCTGATGGCGGTGGCGGCGTTGATCGCCGGGGCCCGACCGATGGTGATGTCGCTCATCAAGAGGGCCAAGGCGATCGGAGGGGGCCTGACGAGCTATCTGGCGCTGCTCGCACCGGTCGGCGCGGCCGGGGTCTTCGTGATCTTCGTGGTGTTCTCCGACCTGACACTGGCCGCCTTCACCCAGTCGACCAGCATGAAGACTGCCCTGGGCCCCTCCCTGAACTGGTACAACGAGTTCGACCGCTACACCGCGCTGTTCGAATTCTCGGCAAACGGCTCGGTGGGCCGACGGTTCGCAGTCCTGGCCATGCTGGTCGGCCTGGTGATCTCCGGCGCGATGCTGATCCGGAAGAGCCGGATCCCCGGCACCGCGCTCGGACCGTCCCGGCGCATCGTCGGGATCACCTTCGCGTCCCTGATCTTCCTGATGTTCACGCCCACCAAGTGGACACACCAGTTCGGTGTCTTCGCGGGTCTGGCTGCTGCACTGGCGGCCATCGCGGCCATCGCGGTGAGCGCCGAGGCCATGCACGCCCGACGTAACCGCATGCTGTTCATCGCACTGGTCCTGTTCATCACCGGGTTGTCGTTCACCGCGCCGAACGCCTCGTTCTATGTCTCCAACTGGGGGATGCCGTGGGGTGTCCTGCCCGTCCGCATGGGGGTCGCGCTCGGCAGCCTGCTGCTGTTCCTCTGCGTACTCGCGCTGCTGGTCGCGTTCTGGTTCCACTTCCGGGAACCGTTCGAACGATCGAAGCCGGCGAAGAACCCCGCCGCCACGGGCCGTCGCCGGTGGATCGGGATGTTGGCCGCATCCCCGCTGGCCGTTGCCGGCATGTTCGTGGTCGTCTTCCTGATCTGTACCTCCATATTCTCCGGAGTGCAGCAGAGCGGGTCGTTCTCGGTGCCCTCGTCGAACGTGGACGCCCTGTCCGGTGATGTCTGCGGGATGGCCGACAAGGTTCTCGTCGAACCGGACCCCTCGGCGGATCTGCTCGAACCCGTCGACGGCAACATCGTCGGCGGACTGACCGGCACCCAGCAGCCGGGCAGTGTCCCGCCGCCGACGTCCGGGTTCACGCCCAACGGTCTGCCGCTGACACTGAACTCGACCGCGAGCGCGGGCAGCCTCGGTGTCCTCGGTGCCAATGTCGCGGCATCGCCGGACGTCCTGAACTCCAACGCCGGTGGCACCGGGGGCGGGGAGGCCGATCAGGCCGGCATCAACGGCAGCACGGCCAAGTTGCCGTTCGGGCTCGATCCGCAGAAGACCCCCGTCCTGGGCAGCTACTCGCAGAACGAGCAGTTCCCCTCCTACCTGACCTCCTCGTGGTACCGGCTGCCCGCGCGCAGTGCCGACACCCCGCTGGTGTCGATGGCCGTGGCCGGCCAGTTCGACATCGAGAACCTGAAGATGGAGTACTCGACCGATTCAGGTGACCGCGACGAGGACTTCCGGACCGCAGGCGAGGTCGACATGATCGATCCGGGCCCGCGGCCGTCGTGGCGCGACCTGCGTACCTATCGCAGTTCGTTCCCGGCCGAGACCACCGCCATCCGGATCGTTGCCAAGGATGAGAACCTCGCACAGGACAATTTCATCGCGGTGACCCCACCGCGGGTACCCCATCTGCAGACGCTGCAGCAGATGGTCGGCAGCACCGATCCGGTACAGATCGACTGGACCAACGGTCTGGCCTTCCCCTGCCAGCGTCCGTTCGACCACAAGTACGGCGTCGCCGAGATCCCGAAGTGGCGGATCGCTCCGGGTGCCGACCTGGCGGCGGCGGTCGGCGCATGGTCGGATGCGTTCGGCGGCGGACCGCTGGGGTGGATCGAGGTGTCCCTGGACAAGACCACGGTGCCCTCGTACCTGGAGGGTGACATCGGCCGCGACTGGGGTTCGCTGGTGCGCTACGAGCCGTTCGGTGAGCCGGCGACGGTGGCGAAACTCGATCTGGGAACCGCCACCCGCTCCGGTCTGTGGAGCCCGGCCCCGATCCGCTACTGAGACACAGAACGGGCCGATCCTGAGAAAGACCCGGACCTTGCCCTGCTCACGGGGCAGGTTCGGGTTCTCAGGTCAGTGCAATACCATCGTCTCTCGTGCCTGTGTCCTCTCACCTCCCCAGTGCGGGGACAGTCCGTTGGGTCGCAATCGTCGCCGGCCTCGTGGGGATCGCGTTCTGCGCGATCTCTCCCCTGCTGCCCGTCAAGCAGTCCACCGCGACCATCGAATGGCCCACCGGCCAGCAGCTTTCTGACGAGACCGCATCGGTCACCGCGCCACTGATCGCGCAGACCCCGCAGGCCTTCGATGCGACGATCCCCTGCTCGTTGATCGAGACGCTCCCCGAGAACGGCGGACTGGTCCTGGCGACCATGCCGCCGGGCGCCGAGCGCTACGACCAGAACGCCCTCGTGGTCAACGCGTCGGCGGACTCGGTCTCGGTGGTCTTCCGGAACGAACTGGCGACCTCCGCCACCCGCGCCGACATCGGCACCACGCAGTGCCGTGAGCTCCACGTCTGGTCGACGCCGAGCGCCGCCGGCGCAGAGTTCGTCGGGCTCGGCCCGGCCGGCCTGCTCGGGATCGACTCGCGTCCCCAGTTCGACGGCGTGTTCACCGACCTGTCCACCGGTGACGTGGAAGCCGCTGCTGCACAAGGACTTTCGGCGATCACCACCGTCGACAACCGGTTCGACAGCTCCCCGACCGCGATCAAGGCCATCGTCCTGGTCCTCGGCCTGATCGCCATCGTGATCTCACTGGTGTGCCTGGCGCTACTGGACCGGATCGACGGCTACCACCGTCGCATCGGGAAATGGTCCCCGAAGCGCCTGCTGCGCCCGCGGGCCAGCGACCTCGCCGTCACCGCGGTCCTGCTGATCTGGCATTTCCTCGGCGCCGGATCGCCCGACGACGGCTACATCCTCAATATGGGCCGCGCCTCGGAATCGGCCGGCCACCTGGCCAACTACTACCGCTATTACGGCATCGCCGAAGCCCCGTTCGACTGGTACTACTCGTTCCTCGCGGCCTGGTCGGAGGTGTCGGCGTCCGGTCTGTGGATGCGGATCCCGTCGCTGCTGGCCGGCCTGGCCTCCTGGTTCATCCTCTCGCGGGTGCTCCTGCCGCGACTGGGCGCCGGGGTACGTCGCAGCACCTGGGCCGTCTGGGCGGCAGCCACGGTGTTCACCGCGTTCTGGATGCCCTACGCCAGCGGCCTGCGCAGCGAGTCGATCATCATCCTCGGTTCACTGCTCACCTGGTGGGCCGTCGAGCAGGCCATCGCCACCAGGCGGCTGCTGCCCGCCGCCCTGGCGGCCATGGTGGCCGGTCTCACGTTGGCGCTGGCCCCACAGGGTGTCATCGCGATCGCCGTCCTGATCGTCGGCGCCCGTCCGATGCTGCGGATCGTGATCGAGCGCAGCCGCGAATCGGCCACCACCACCCGTGGTCGCTGGATCAACCTGGCCGCCCTCGCCGCACCGTCCGCCGCCGCCGCATCCCTGGTGGTGCTGGTGGTCTTCCGCGACCAAACGCTGGCAACGGTGTTCGACGCGGTCCGGACGCGCTACATCGTCGGCCCCACCATCTCGTGGTGGCAGGAATATCTGCGCTACTACTTCATCACCGTGACCACACCGGACGGCGCGCTGACCCGTCGTGTCCCACTGCTCCTGCTGTTGGCATCGGTATTCGTGACACTGGCCGTGATGTTGCGGCGCGACAAGATCCGCGCCGTCGACCCGGGTCCGGTCTGGCGCGTCCTCGGCGCCACCCTGATCACCCTGTTGCTGCTGATGTTCACCCCGACCAAGTGGACGATCCACTTCGGGATCTTCGCCGGATTCGCGGCCGCGCTGGCGGCCACGGCCACCGTCGCCGTCGCGCAGTCGGCGGCCCGGTCCACCCGCAACCTCTCGGTGTTCGTCGCCGGACTGATGTTCGCCCTGGCCGCGGCCATGGCCGGTGAGAACTCCTGGCCGTTCGCCTACAACTTCGGCATCTCGTGGTTCGACAAGGCACCCGTCCTGGCCGGCCGCGAGGTCTCGACGATCTTCCTGATCCTTGCCGTCGTCGCGGCCGCGGTGGCCGTCTGGCAGCACCTGCGGCACGACTTCGTGCAGAACAAGGGCCTGGTCCACACCGGCGACGACGACGAGGCCGCCAAAAAGGCCGACCGTCGCCGACTCACCCTGGCCTCCTCCCCCATCGCACTGATCGCCGGCTTCATGGTGATCTGCATGCTGGCGGTCTTCGCGAAGGGTGCGCTGTCCCGCTACCCCGCGTACACGGTCCTCGATGCGAACGTGTCCACGCTGGCCGGTGACAGTTGCGCGATGGCCGACGCCGTCCTGGTCGAGCGGGACCCCAACAAGGGCATGCTGACACCCGCCGACGGGGTATCGGTCTCCGATGCCCTCGCCGGCGAGGACCCGGTCGGGTTCACACCCAACGGGGTCGCCGAGAGCCTCACACCCGAGGCCGGGTCGGCCCGTCCCGGCCAGATGAATGTCTCGGCCAGCTTCAACAAGCCCTTCGTGATCTCCGGGTCAGGTGCGGGTATCGCCGGTGGATACGGCGCCGAGACCGTCAACGGCTCCCGGGTCGTCCTGCCGTTCGGACTCGACCCGGCCACCACGCCGGTGCTCGGAAGCTACGGATACGACTCGGGTGAGGCCACACTGATGACCGACTGGTATCAGTTGCCGGCCCGTGATGCGTCACCGATACTCGCGTTCAGCGCAGCCGGACCGGTCCTCACGCTCAACGAAGAGGGCGTCATGACATTCGGACAGCAACTGCTGATCCAGTTCGGCATCGAAGAGGCGGACGGCACGTTCATCGATGTCGGATCGCAGATCCGCCCGATCGACCCGGGTCCGGACAAGCCGAACCGGCCGTGGCGCAATCTCGTGATCCCGATGGATCAGGTGCCCGCCGAGGCGACCGGGATGCGGATCATCGCCAAGGACAACAACGTCAACAACAAGCAGTGGCTGGCGATCACCCCGCCCCGGGCACCTGTGCTCGAGACGCTGCAAGAGGTCGTCGGTTCCAAGGCCCCGACGCTGATCGACTTCAGTGTGGCGAGCCAGTTCCCGTGCCAGCGTCCGTTCTCCATCACCGACGGGGTCGCCGAGATCCCGCAATGGCGGATCCTGCCGGACCGCACCACCGCAGCCTCGCAGTCGAAGACCTGGCAGGCGGCCGAGGACGGCGGCGCGCTCGGTGTCAGCGAGGCCGTCACCCGGGCCGACACGGTTGCGACGTATCTCGACGACGACTGGTACCGCGCATGGGGATCTCTCGAGGTCCTGATCCCGCTGGTGCCCGACGCCCCGCAAGCGAACATCATCACCGGTACCGAAACGAAATGGGGCTGGTCGCGGACCGGTCCGCTGAGAGTGGTGCCGCAAGAAAATGAGTGAAAAGGCGAGCATCATCAGCAAAAACGGGTCAGTGAGCAGATTTGCCGGCCCCGGATACCGGAACGTCAAGATAGTTGCCGTGGTCGCGGGCCTGATCGGCTTCCTCCTGGCCTGCCTGAGCCCCCTGATGCCGGTGAATCAGACCACCGCGCAACTCAACTGGCCACAGGACAATCAGGTCACCAACGTCTCGGCGCCGCTGGTCTCTTTTGTGCCGATCGACATGCGGGTGTCCGTACCGTGCACCACGGCCGCCGATCTCCCCGCCGATGGTGGGGTGCTGCTCTCGACCCTGCCTGCCGGTGGACAGGACGCGACGTCTCGAGGCCTGTTCATCCGCGCCACGTCCGACCGCATCACCGTCACCGACCGTGACGTGGTGCTGCTGACCGCGGATCGCGCTGCAGCGCAGTCCGATCCGGATTGCCGGATCACCTTCAACGCCGACGGCGAGCGTGCCCACGGTGAGATCGTCAACGGCGGAACCGAAGGGCAGCTCTCCTTCGACGTCCCCGACCCGAACCTGCGCCCGCAGATCGTCGGTGTGTTCACCGGACTGCCACAGAGCGTTTCGCCGCAGGGTCTGGAGTTCTCGGCCACCATCGACACCCGGTTCGTCACCACCCCGACCAACCTGAAGTTCGCGGCGATGGTGATCGGCATCGTGATGACCGTCCTGTCACTCATCGCGCTGGCGCTGCTCGACGCCCGTGACGGCCGCGGGCACCACCGGTTCCTGCCGCGGCGCTGGTGGACTATCCGGGTCTCCGACGTGGTCGTGTTCGCGACGTTGGCCCTGTGGTGGTTGATGGGCGCCAACACTTCTGACGACGGCTACAACTTCACGGTCGGCAGAATCGCCGACGAAGCCGGGTACGTCGACAACTATTACCGCTACTTCGGTGTGCCGCAGGATCCGTTCGGTTGGCACTATCAAGTGATCTCGGCCATGACCGAGGTGAGTCTGGCGACGCCGTGGATGCGCCTGCCCGCCTTCCTCCTCGGGCTCCTCGGCTGGTGGTTGATCTCCCGCGAGGTGATCCCACGCCTGGGTCGCACGGTACGACACTCCACCCCGGCCCTCTGGTCGGCGGCGTTTGTGTTCCTCGCGATCTGGATGCCGTTCAACAACGGCCTGCGCCCCGAACCGGCACTGGCGGTCGGCGCCCTGCTCACCTGGTGTTCGGTCGACCGCTCCATCGCGACCGGACGACTGTTGCCGCTGGCGGTCGCGACGATCATCGCGGCGTTCACGCTCGCGTTGGCGCCCGGTGGTCTGATGGCCGTCGCGCTGCTCCTGGCCGGCATCCGACCGCTGCTGCGCCGCATCATGGCGCGCCGGAGCCGAGATGGGTTGCTGCCCCTGCTGATGCCGATCCTGGCGGCCGGTACCGCGGTGTTGTACAACATCTTTGCCGACCAGACGTTGGCCACGATCCTGACCTCGTCGGAGGTCGCCTCCGAGGTCGGACCGACACTCGAATGGTGGCAGGAACCGGTTCGGTACTACTACCTGA
Source organism: Williamsia sp. z71 (assembly GCF_059553375.1). Classification (NCBI taxonomy): domain Bacteria; kingdom Bacillati; phylum Actinomycetota; class Actinomycetes; order Mycobacteriales; family Nocardiaceae; genus Williamsia; species Williamsia sp. z71. The sequence goes on along the minus strand of NZ_JCANWX010000003.1, from coordinate 548,833 downwards.
TGCTGCCGACCGCCGACGGCACCCTGTCCCGGCGGTTCGGCATCCTGATGGCGTTCCTGTGCCTGATGGTCGTGCTGCTGATGCTGTTGCGTCGCCGGACCCCGATGGGTATCCCCAAGGGCCCCACCTGGCGTCTGGTCGCCGGTGTCTTCGGCTTCATCTTCTTCCTCGCCTTCACACCGACCAAGTGGACCCATCACCTCGGTGTCTACGCGGGTATCGGCGCGGCGCTCGCCGCGGCCGCCGGCGCGATGATGGCCCCGGCGATCCTGCGGCGCAGGCGAAATCGCACGTTCTTCGCCGCTGCCGTGTTATATGTGACCGCGCTGTCGTTTGCCGGGACCAACGGCTGGTGGTTTGTCGGCAGTTACGGCATCCCGTGGTGGGATCGGCCGCCGGCCATCGCCGGGGTCCGGGTCGCCTGGATCATCCTCGCAATCGCCGTCGCCACGACCCTGGTGGGCCTGTACCAGCATTTCCGCGACGACTACGTCAACGCTGAACAGCGCACCGAGGGCTCGAAGTTCTGGCATCGATTCGCGTTCTCTCCCATGCCCGTCATCTCCGGACTGGTTGTCCTGTTCATGCTGCTGTCGTTTGCCAAGGCCGCATACGAACAGCGCGACAGCTACTCGTGGCTCAACTCGAATGTGGCTGCGTTGCAGGGTGACATCTGTGCCATGGCCGACGACATCCTGGTCGAGCCCAATCCGAACACCGGACTTCTGCAGCCGGCATCTGTTGCCGGTCAGGTCGATCTGACCCCGGGAGAAGCACTCGCCGGCGCCGCCATGACCGGCTTCACTCCGAACGGCGTACCCAACGACTTGTCGGTGGACGCCACCGAGTCGACCGAGGCCGCGGCCTTGAACACGGCACAGACCGGTGCCGGTGCCAACGAGACCGACGACACCGATGAAGCCGGAACCGGCGGCGGCCAAGGCGCTCTGGGCGTGAACGGCTCGACGGTGCGGTTGCCGTTCGGTCTCGACCCGGCGACCACCCCGGTCCTGGGCAGCTACGGCTCGTCCGGCGGATCGCTGACCTCGGCGTGGTACCAGATGCCCGAGCCGAATCCGGATTCACCGCTGCTGACGTTGTCGGCGTCCGGCCGCATCGAAGCCGTCGACGGTGACGGCATCGTCGAGTCGGGGCAGAAGCTGGTCGTCGAGTTCGGTCGTCCCGGAACCGGCAACACCGTTGAGCCGCTTGCCCAGATGGGTCCGATCGACACCGGCGAGCAGCCGATCTGGCGGAACCTGCGGTTCCCGCTGAGCGATGCCCCCGCCGGGGCCTCCGTGGTGCGCGTGATCGCCTCGGACACCTCTGCGGCCCCCGATCAGTGGCTGGCACTCACCCCTCCTCGCATCACGAAGATGGAGACGCTCGACAAGCTCGTCGGCCACGACGATCCGGTGCTCATCGACTGGCTGCCGGCCCTGGCGTTCCCGTGCCAGCAGCCGATGGCCGTGAAGTACGGCGTGATCGAGGTGCCGAAGTGGCGCATCCTGCCCGACGCCGAGGCAACTCGCCAGAGCACCCAGACCTGGATGTCCGGCGATGCCGGTGGACCGCTTGGCATCACCCAGTCGATGTTGCGGCCCACCATCATTCCGTCGTACATGCGGAACAACTGGGGCCGGGATTGGGGTTCGCTGCAGAAGTTCACCCCCATAGTGGAGGCGAAGCCCGCGAAGCTCGAGATCGGGTCGACCACCCATTCGGGGCTGTACGACCCGGCCCCGATGCGCGGCGCCCGCTACTAGCCCAAATCGACCGCCGCACCCCGATGATGTGGCCTTATGGCGTTGCCCACCTGGGCTTTTGATCGCCAAAAGGCCACATCATCGGGTTCAGGGGGTCAGGTCGAGGGCGGCGCGGACGATGCTGTCGGTGTCGATGCCGTGGTAGCGGTACACATCGTCGAGGGTGCCGACCTGACCGAATCGGCTGACGCCGAGGGAAATTCCGCGGACCTGGTTGATGGTCTGCAGGAACGCCAGCGTGTGCGGATGTCCGTCGAGGACGGACACCATCGGCGCGGCCCGATCGGCCGGGAAGACCTGATCGAGGATCCAGGTCGGGGCGTCACCGTGCCCGCGGCGGGCCTGCAGGGCTTCGAAGAGGAGTCCGGGACTGGTCACACACACCACCTCGGCGGCGATGCCCTGATCGGCGAGTCGATCTGCCGCGGTGAGTGTTTCGGTGAGCATGGCACCCATTGCGACCAGGGTCACCTGGGGATCGGGCGTGTGGCGCGCGGTGTAGGCACCGGCCACCACCTGCCGGCGACGACGTTCCCGGGCCGCCGGATCGACGGGCACCGCGGCCAGGCGCTGATCGCCAGGACGGGTCGACAGTCGTAGGTACGACGAGCTTCCGTCGGGCCGGCCCAGGCGACCGATGCAGGACAACAGGATCCATTCCACATCGATCGCGAACGCCGGCTCGTAGCTGACACAACCGGGCTGTTCCAGTCCGATCGACGGCGTCTTGATCGACTGATGGGCGCCGCCTTCGGCCGCCAGGGTGACACCGGAGGGGGTACCCACCAGGATCGACTGTCCACCGGCATAGATTCCGTACGACCACGGCTCGAGTGCCCGTTCCACAAACGGGTCGTACATCACGCCGATCGGGAAAAGTGGCTGACCCCAACGACTCCAGGTGGCACCGAGCTCGCCCATCAGGCCGACGAGGTTCGTCTCGGCGATACCGAGTTCCATATGTTGTCCGGTCGGCCGTTCCCGCCAGTGCATGATCGTCTCGGAGTCGTCGTCGAACCAGTTCCGACGTTCGCCCGGAGACCACACGCCCACCTTGTTGAGCCACCCGGCGAGGTTGGTGGTGGAACTGACGTCGGGGCTCACGGTCACCACACGCTGTGCGGCGTCAGGGGATTCACGACTGAGGTCGAGCAGCGTACGGCCCAGGGCGGCCTGGGTGGTGGAGGTTCCCGACGGGGTGCGCCCGAAGTCGGTGGGCACCTGCGGCGGCAGGTTCGGGGCGGTGTTGTCGCGGTGCAGGGCGGCGGCGGTGTCGCGGCACAGCCGGCCCGCGGCGGTGTTGTCGTCGAAGCGGGTCCACGGGTTGGCCGGGTCCATACCCAGACCGGTGGCGAGCTCGTCGTATTGCGGGACGGTCAGCAGCGACGAGTGGTTCTGCGGATGCCCTTCGGTCGGCAGCGCGTGACCCTTGATCGTGTAGGCGATGATGATCGTCGGCCTGGTGTCGTCGATCTCGCTGTATGCCTTGCGCAGTGCATCGAGATCGTGCCCGCCGAGGTTGCGGATCGCCCGGGTCAGGGTGTCGTCGTCGAGTCCGGCGATCAGGTCGGCCACCGCCTGCGCCTCGGGTCCCTCACCGGGCAGGCGGGTCCGCAGTTCATCTGCCTGACAGCGCAGCAGGCGCTGGTATTCGGGGTTGGGCATCTGCAGGATGCGGGCGCGCAGCGCCTGCCCACCCGGCCGCGTGAACAGTTCCTCGAGCAGCGCACCGAACCTGACGGTGATCACCTGCCAGCCGGCCGCGCCGAACATCTTCTCCAGGCGATCGGCGGCGATGTTCGGGACAACCCGGTCCAGGGACTGTCGATTGAGGTCGACGATCCAGACGACCTCACCGAGTTCGGCGACCGACGGATCGAGAATCGCCTCCCAAACGGCGCCCTCGTCGAGTTCGGCATCGCCCACCAGCGAGTACTGCCTCCCGGTGCCGGCACCGCCGAAGGTGGTCTCGACATAGCGCCGGGCCACTGCACCCCAGATGGGTGCGGTCGCACCGATTCCGACGGATCCGGTCGAGTAATCCACCGGATCGGGGTCCTTCGTGCGGCTCGGGTAGCTCTGCAATCCGCCGAACTCGCGGAGCCGGGTCAGGTACGACTCGTCGAGCTCACCCAGCAGGTAATTGATGGCATGCAGAACAGGAGAGGCATGAGGTTTGACGGAGACCCGATCCCCGGGACGCAACTGGTCGAACCAGAGCGTGGTCATGATCGACACCATCGATGCGCACGACGCCTGATGGCCACCGACCTTGAGACCCGAGGTGTTCGGCCGAACCCGATTGGCATGGTGAATCATCGACGTCGCAAGCCACAGCACCCGCTGCTCGACGTCCGCCAGCGATCCGAGGTCCCGCTCGTCCATCAATTTCTCCGATTCATAGATGTAGCTCGACTGCATCACGCACAGACTTTCTGCGCAACCAATCGCCGTGAGAGTATGCATTTTGCACACCATCGTGGTTTCGACGGTTCCCAGCGGAGGCAGAATGAGCAGCGGTCACCAGGCCGACCCGATCGACGCGAAGGTGCTCCGCGCCCTCGTCGCCGAGCCCCGGGCCACTGTTCTGTCGCTTGCGGAGCAGACCGGGTTGTCGCGCAACACGGTCCAGTCCCGGTTGGCGAAGCTCGAATCGAGCGGTGCACTGCGCTCGGTCGAGCGGCGCATCGATCCGGCGGCACTGGGTTATCCGATGTCCGCGTTCATCGTCACCACCGTGGTGCAGCGCGAATTGACTGCAGTCGCGGAGTCGTTGGACGCCATACCCGAGGTCCTCGAGGTTCACGGCCTCAGCGGCGCGACGGACCTACTGGTTCAGGTGGTCGCCCGCGACGCCGACGATCTCTATCGGATCGCCGGCCAGGTCCTCGACATCGAAGGTGTCGAGCGAACGATGACGTCTCTGGTGATGCGCCGACTCGTGGACTATCGCCTGGACCCGCTCCTACGACGTTTCGAGACCACCGACGGTTGAGTCCGCGACGTCATCTGCGGCCACACGCTGTGGTCAGCGGCAGCAGTCGGGATCGAGCACGCCGCGCAGGGCGTTCAGCGCATCGGGATGCGCGGCGTAGAAGACGTTCATGCCCCGCCGCGACGATTGCGCCATACCCGCTTTCTTGAGCTGACCGAGGTGGTGACTGACCGTCGCCTCTGACAGGCCGAGCAGCGCGGCGAGGTCCGAGGTGCACGCCTCACCACTGTCGGCGGTCAGCAGGATCGACATCAGCTTGATCCGGACGGGGTCGGCCAGAGCTTTGAGGCGCAACGCGATCTCGAGTGCGTCGGCATCGCTCACCGGGGCCGCGGACACCGGCGCGCAGCAGATCGGCGAGGTGGTGTCGATGACCGGTAGCGCCTTGGGCATGTTTTCCACAGTAGCCCAAGATTCGTGACTTATGTCTAAAAGGTGGCGCTCCGGGAACCGGACACCACACCGATCCGTAGTATCACCACCGAAATCGCATCCATTCGGAGCTGACGTACCCCGGATGCAGCATCCGGCGTCCTACAGCGCGAGGTATCACCGTGACATCAGATATGACCATGCCCGTCGAGCGTCCGCGCCGGATCGCTGTCGGCCTGACCGTGCGTGATCTCGCGCAGGCCGCCGTGTTCGCCGCCCTCATCGCGGCGTTGGGCCTGCCCGGCACGATCACGCTGGGCAGCAGCGGCGTACCGATCACGCTGCAGACCCTCGGGGTGATGCTTGCCGGCGCCATCCTGGGTTGGCGCAAGGGTGCCCTGGCGGTCCTCATCTTCAGCGCCCTCGCCATCTGCGGACTGCCCATCCTGGCCGGTGGCCGGACCGGCCTGGTCTCGCTGACCTCCCCGACCGCAGGATTCTTCATCGGCTGGCTACCGGCGGTCATCGTCATCGGCCTGCTGACCGCCGCGATGATGCCCAAGTACCGGGTGATCCCCGGATTCGTCATCAACGTCATCGGCGGACTCGGCGTCATCTATCTCTTCGGCACCGCCGGATTGATGATCCGCGCCGACATGACGTGGTGGGCGGCGCTGAGCACCAACGGCATCTACGTGGTCGGCGACCTCGCCAAGGCTGCAGCCACCGCGCTCGTCGCCCGCCAGGTTCACCGCGGGTATCCGGGACTGATCACCCCGCTGCGTCTGAAACGACGGTGATGGCGGGGATAACCTTCCGGGGCGTCGGCCACTCCTACGCAGATCGAGCGGTCCTTCGCGACGTCGACCTCGAGCTGACGCAGCGACGGATCGGGATCGTCGGGTCCAACGGCAGCGGCAAGTCGACACTCGCCCGGATGATCAACGGGCTGGTCGTCCCCGACACTGGCACCGTCGAGGTGAACGGCCTCGACACTAAACGCAAAACCCGCGCGGTCCGAAAAGAGGTCGGATTCGTCTTCACCGATCCGGATCGTCAGATCATCATGCCGACCGTCGGCGAAGATGTGGCGCTCTCACTCTCACGGGGGAAACTGTCGAAGGCGCAGGTCGAGGAACGGGTCGGCGAGGTGCTCGCCCGATTCGGGTTGGCCGGGCACGCCGACCATCCCGCGCAGAAGCTCTCCGGCGGCCAGAAGCAGTTGCTGGCGTTGGCGTCGATCCTGGTGACCGAACCGTCGATCATCGTGGCCGACGAGCCCACCACGCTGCTCGACCTTCGCAACAGCGCGATGATCCGCGGAGTCTTCGCCGAACTGGAACAGCAATTGATCGTGGTGAGTCACGACCTCGAATTGTTGTCTGATTTCGACCGGGTGATCGTGATCGACGACGGTCGTGTTGTCGCCGACGGCCTTCCGGAAGAAACCATCGGCCACTACCGGACGCTGATGGCATGAGCAACGCGCTCGGCGTCTACCAACCGGGGAACTCGCCTATCCACCGCCTGCCTGCAGGCTTCAAACTCCTTGCTCTCGGTGTTGTGGTGATCGCGATGACCGCATTGGTCAACACCCCGGAGCGACTCCCGTTCGGGATCATCGTTGTGGCCGCGGTCTTTGTGGTCGCCCGGTTGCGGATGCGCGTTGTGGTGGCCTCGCTACGGCCCCTGTTCTGGGTAGTGTTGATGATCTTCGCATTTCAGCTTATTTTTGCCAGCTGGGAGCGCGCACTCGTGGTCTGTGGCGTCATGATCCTGTCGGTCGCCCTGGCCATCGCGGTCTCACTGACCACCCGCACCATGGACATGCTGGCCGCCTTGACCCGCATGTTCACGCCACTGCAACGATTCGGTTTTCGCCCCGATCGGATGGCTCTGGTTCTGGCCCTTGCCATTCGATCGATTCCCCTCATGGTCGAACTCGTCACCCAGGTCGATGAGGCCCGTCGCGCCCGGGGTTTGAAATTCATGCCCCACCGGCTTGCCGTGCCAGTGGTTTTGGGTGCACTCCACACCGCCGACCACTTCGCTGATGCGTTGTTGGCCCGGGGGCTCGATGCCTGACTCCAACCGTTGCCGAGCTGATGACCGAGCGTCAACCGAGTGCGTCCGCGGCTATCGTCTCGACCAACCCGTTGAACTGGTGGCCGCCCGACGGATGCTCGTGGACCCGGGCAGAGGGTAGTAGCGCCGAATTGAGCGCGAGATGACGGAACGGCACCACTTCGTCGTCACGGCAGTGGTGCAGCGAAATCGATTGAACCGGCTCAGGTCCCTCGAACGCGTACTCGGCGATGTCCCCGCCCCGCGGACCCCAGTCCGGCATCGCCAACAGCACCGCACTCGCCGGAACCGGACGTGGTTCCTCGGCAAGCACCCGCAGCAAGACCGACGCGCCGAAGGAATGGGCGAACACGAGATCGTCCGGACTCATCGCGGCAACCATGCGCCGGACCGGGGCCGCCCACGCCTCGAACGACATGTCGTCTTCGGGGATGTGTGGCATGTCGACAGCGGCGCCGACTGCCACACCGAGACCCTCCGCCAGTTCGCGATCATCGAAATAGCCGCCTGCACCGTGGATGAAACGAAGCCACATCGCCGCAATCAACTCCTCATGGGATCAGAACAGTCCGAATTTCTCTGGAATCTTCATGTGTCCAAGCACTTTCGACCCTGGCCGGTGTTGGTGTAATGCTCTCCGGAAGCGCCCGACCGTACTCGCGGATGCAGTCCACCAGCGAGGACGTCAACAAGCTGATGTTCCGGCCCAGGAATCGCCGGAACCTCGAACTCCGATAATGCCGTGGTTCATCGAACGACGTGACAAGAGCGGCATGTATGGTTGCCATGAGTCGCACCTCGATTCGCGTATCGATGTGCCCCACATGGTACGTGGATCACGTCTCGCGGCACCCGCTTTCTGGCGATCGACAGCACCGCCGTCACACTATGAAGTTGTCAAAGGTCATGCAGTACACAGGTTGTGCTGTGTTGCTCAGTCTTGCGGTTCGGTGTCCTTGGCCTTTATGCGGCGGTGAGTTCAGAGGTCAGGGTGCGGCGGGCATGAGACCGCAGTTCGGTGGCGCTGCCGGGCGCGAGGAACCAGGGATGCCCGTCGTGGCCGATGAACACCGTCCAGCCCTGATGGTGGATGTAGCGGTGGTGTCGCCGGCACAGCAAGACCATGTTGCTCAGGCTGGTGGTGCCGCCGTTGCGCCAGAAGTCGATGTGATGGGCATCTGTGTACACCGCGGCGCAGCCGCATCCCGGGAAGGCGCAGCCCTGGTCGCGGGCGATCAACGCTTTACGGATCGCGGGAGTGACGGTGCGTTGGTCGCGGCCGACATCGAGTGGCACCGAGTTGTTGTCGAGCAGGATTCTTGTGATCACCGAATCACACGCCACCATCTGGGCGGTCGGTGCTGATGCAGGTCCGGTCCATTCGAACTTCGGCGCCATGGCCGGCGGTGTGGCACCCGGGATGCCGCGCAGCTGCAATTGTTGTAGATGTTCGGGTGAGACTGTCACCGTCACATGTGGTTTCGCCCCACCCCGGGTGGGCCGGTCTTCCTGATCGAAATACGAATCGAGCAATCGTTCCAGCGCATCGGCACGGATCTGACCTGCGCTCCGCGGATCCGGCGACCCGTCGGGTTCGGGTACCGGCCTGCACAGCGGATCCAGTGCCACCGCCAGTTTCTCGCCGAGCAGGCTGTCCAAGTCCAGGGTGCCGTGGGTGCGGCCATCATCACCGGTCCCGAACGACAACTCGTTCAGGTCACTGTTTTCCGCATCCGGGATCTCTTTGTCTGGTGGCGACAGCACCAGGGCCATGTGCCGTGCCCGCACCGCCACCGCCGCCGGCGTCCCCATCAACGCTTCGATCAGTAGCCCACGTTCACAATCGGACCGGTCAGTGGCCGGGAGGTCAGGATTGCGACGCTCAATATGATGGAGACCCTTCACAATCGCATCCACATGCTCACCGGATAGTTGTCCGTCAGTTCCGTATTCGGCAATCGACGGAATCTGGCTGAGCGCCTTACCCACTCGCACATACCGGTGCGCGACTGCCGGCGCCATACCGGCGTCCCGTAATAGCTTGGCCGTGGACCCCGCACCCTTCTTCTGCGCGATCCGACGCCGATCGACCTCACCCACCACACGGAGAAGAACTTGCTCCACAACATGATTGAGACGTATCACCGTCACCACCCGCGACGACAACTCGGTGTCATCACCCGCGACCACAGCCGCACCCCCTGCCAGATCTGAGATTCTGGCGAACATCTCCCCGAAGTCCATGGCCCAACATTACCCGGCCAACAGCATTCGCACAAGTGTTCTAAACGAGTAATTCTACTGTTGCACAACATATTCCACTACTTCAACTGCGCCAACCGGGCATCATAGCGAGGAGGTCCGACACGAAGGCGAATCGCGCCCCCTCCGGCACCCCTGCACAGACACAAATCAAATAGCTTGTGAGCGGTCGATCGCGGAGGTGAGCGCTTCGGCGGCCGCCGGGTCGGTCGCGGCGACGATGAGGCGGGCAGCAGAACCAAGACACTGGAGTTGTTCGGCACTCATCGCGTCGACGACGAGTCGCCGTACCTCACTGACATGTCCGGGCGCAATCCGTTGGAGCTCTTGCCATCCCGCGTCGGTCAGTAGTGCTTCGGTCCGTCGGCCGGCCCCGCCGCACGAACGGCGCTCGACCCACCCCGCGCTCTCGAGCCGCGTCACCGCGTGCGACAACCGCGACAACGACGCCCGGGTCTGTCCGGCGAGATCACTCATCACCCGGGTATGTCCGGGCATCTCGGACAATGCCACCAAGACGCTGTACTCGAACAGATTGATCCCCGCCGCCCGCTTCAGCTGGGCGTCGAGCTTGCCAGGAAGGATCATCAGCACCGAGATCAAGGACGCCCAATCGCGTTGCTGTTCCGGCGTGAGCCACCCACCGTCGGGCATATCTGCGTCATCGGTCACCGCCCCAGTGTAACGGACTTGAACATTCAACTTCAGGGGCTTACGCTCGAACTTGCATGTTCAAGTTCACCCCTGCCGGTGACCGCACCAATCGTTGCCGGTAAAGATCGCTAGGAGACTTCGTGATCATTCAGACCGACGCCGACCTGCACAGTTTGGTCGGCACCTGGCAACTCGACACCGAGCGCACGACAATAACCGTTCGCACGCGCATGTTCGGAATCCCGTTTGCCAGATCCACCCTGCGCGCGACGGGGGGCCACGCCGCGATCGGCACCGAGGGATTGATTTCCGGACGCTTCGATCTCGACCCGGCCTCGATCAGTTCGCGCATAGCCAAGCGAGATCAGCATCTACGAGAGCCCGACTTCCTCGACGCGGAGAACCATCCGGCGATCAGGGCGACCATTGCCGACAGCGTTCTCATCGGGCAGAACAGGGCCGAGCTGACCGGCCTGGTCGAAGTTCGAGGTAAGACCTCGCCCTTGACGATGGTCGCTGCCATTGACGCCGGACCGCGATCGGTGATCCTGACGACCTCGATGCTGATCGACGACCGTCACCTACACATCCAGAATCTTCGCACCACGAAGAACAAGGTCACTGTCGAGGCCCATTTCAGCCGCGGCTGATGTCCAGTCCCCAGCCCTTCCCATCCTCAAGGAGTTTTCCCATGTCTCTTTTTCGTCTTGACGCCAGCATCCGTGTCGAGGGATCTCATAGTCGCGCACTCGGCGACATCGTCGAACAACAGTGGCGAGCCGCTCACCCCCACGACGAGATCATCCGGCGCGACGTCGGCACCGATCCCCTACCCGCGACCACGTGGGGAACCGCAGCCTATGCCGCCTACACGCCCGAGGATCAGCGCTCACCACAGCAAACCGAAGCGCTCACCATCGCAGCCGGGCTCGCCGATGAATTGATCGCCGCCGACACGTTTCTCTTTGCGGTGCCGCTGTACAACTTCGGGGTCTCGCAGCACTTCAAGAGCTGGGTGGACACCGTCATCACCGACCCCCGTTTCAATCCCGCCGAGCCTCCCGCGATCGCCGGTCGGCCGGCCGTCCTGGTGAGTGTCCAAGGCGGCTATTACGCGCCCGGTACACCACGTGAGGGTTGGAACCACGCCACTGATTGGATGCGCCGAATACTTGCCGACGTCTGGAATCTGGATCTGCGAGTCGTCGAATCTGCATTCACCCTCGTCGGCGAGAACCCGGCACTCGACGAGTTCAAAGACATAGCCGCGAGCCTGCGGACCGACGCCGAGCAGCTCGCTCGCACCCACGGACAAGGCCTGGCGGGAGTAGGTGTCTGACGAGCCGTCGCCGGGTCCGATGGTCCGGGCCACCGTCATTTCCGCGATCGGAATCCAACGATTCTGGTAACCTCGTACACCATACGAGGTTACCTGCCCGCTCAAATGAAAGGCTCACCGTGAGAATCACCGGCACTGCTTTGTCTCTCAACGTCGCCGACCCCAAAGCCTCCGCCTCGTTCGCCGAGATGCACTTCGGCTTCACGGAGGCGATGTCCGCCGACGGCTTCGTCTCGCTGGCCCATCCTGACGCCGGATTCAATGTCGTTTTCCTGCAGACGGGTCTCAAGACGTTCAAACCGGAATCGATCGCAGGCGCCGCTGGTCAGGGCACGTTGGTGGTGTTCGAGGTCGAAGACATCGACACGGAATACGCCCGGATCGAAACTGCCGGCGCACGCGTCGTCACCGCCCCCGAAACCGAGCCATGGGGCGAGAGGTACTGCCAGTTCATCGATCCCAACGGGATCATCTGGCAACTGGTGCAGTGGGTCCAGCCGGACGAAGCGGTCGACTGAGCCCGCCACATCACCAAACGAGCCAGAAATACGAAGACGAGCCACATGTTTGTGGCTCGTCTTCGTATAAGTGGCTCGTTTGGGCCGCAGGCGCGATCCGAGAGGTCAGATCGGCATCAGGAAGTGCTTGCGCGGGGTCCGCAGAACCTGCTTGTCCTTGAGCTGCGCCAACGCCCGACGGAGTTCCAACCGGGTGTTGGCCGGTTCGATGACGGCGTCGATGTATCCGCGTTCGGCGGCCAGGTACGGCGTGGCCATCGCGGTGTTGTAGAAGTCGATGAAATCCTTGCGGATTTTCGCGGCGTCTTCCGGCGTGGCGTTCTCGGTCTGCTTGCGGGTCAGGACCGCAGCCGCCGACTCCGCACCCATCACCGCGATCTTGGCCGTGGGCCAGGCGAAGTTGAGGTCGGCGCCGAGCTGCTTGCTGCCCATCACCGCGTACGCGCCGCCGTAGGCCTTGCGCAGCACCACGGTGATCTTCGGGACGTCGGCTTCGACGTAGGCATAGAGGAACCGGCCCGACCGGCGGATCGTGCCCTTACGCTCCTCTTCCAGACCGGGCAGGATGCCGGGTGTATCCACCAGGAAGATCAGCGGAATGTTGTAGGCGTTGCAGATCCGCACGAAGCGGGCGGCCTTCTCCGACGAATCCGTATCCAGCACACCGGACAACACACTGGGCTGGTTGGCGACGACGCCGACCGACGTCCCGTCGATCCTGGCGAAACCCGTGAGGATATTGGGCGCGAACAGTTCGGCGACCTCGTGGAACGCGCCGTCGTCGAACACCCGCATGATGATGTCGCGCATGTCGTAGCCGGCGTTGTCGCTGTCGGGAAGGAAGGCGTTGAGCGACAGATCGCTTTCGGTGATCTCCGGCTCCAGACCCGGATTGATGATCGGCGCGCGCTCGTAACAGGTCGAAGGCATGTATTCGAGGTACTCACGGACCCAGTCGAAGGCGGCCTTCTCGTCATCGGCCAGGTGATGGATGTTGCCCCACGCCGCCTGGTTGTACGAGCCACCGAGGTCTTCAGGGGAAACGTCTTCGCCCGTCACCTGCTTGAGTACGTCCGGACCGGTGACGAACATGTAGCTCTGGTCTTTGACACCCACCAGGATGTCGGTGTTGGCCGGGCTGTAAACCGCACCGCCGGCGCACTTTCCGAGGATGACTGAGACCTGCGGGGCCATGCCGGAGAGCAGATCGCTACGACGGCCCATCTCGGCATACCAGGCCAGCGAGGTGACCGCGTCCTGAATACGGGCACCGGCCGAGTCGTTGATACCGACCATGGGGCAACCGATCTTGGCCGCCCACTCCATGATCGCCGCAACCTTACGGCCGAACATCTCACCGACGGTTCCACCGAACACGGCCTGATCGTGCGAAAAGGCCGCCACCGGACGGCCGTTGACCAGTCCGTGACCGGTGACAACACCGTCGCCGTAGCCACTCTCGGCGGCACCCGGCATCTTGGCCAGCTGTCCCATCTCCACGAACGTGCCCGGATCGAACAGCATGTTCAGCCGCTCACGCGGCGAACCGATGCCCTTCGCCGCACGCTTCGCGACAGCCCGCTCACCACCGGGTTCTTTTGCTGCCTCGAGCTTCTCGCGGAGTTCTTTGAGTTTGCCGGCGGTCGTGTCAGTCACTCTTGTCACTTTCCTGCGAGATCTCGTCCAACCGAGCGGTCAGATCGGCACCGATTCTTCCAATGTAGGGCTCATCCACGATCGAGAGGTGGTCACCGCCGACGTGGATGATCTCGAGGTCGTCCACGACCTCGCCCCATCGGCCGTCCTCGTCGATATGCGCCCACTGCGGCTCGAGATCGATTGCACCCTCGTGCATCCGGTCGGCGCGGTAGAGCACAACCTTGCCGTCGAAACGTGTCGGCTCCACGGTTGTCAGGGCACGGTTGTCGAGGAAGCTGGTGCGCTGATGTTCGATGATGCCACCGGGGATCTTGGCGTCACTCATCGCCAACATCTCCATGATGATGCGGAACTGGCCCTCATCGTCGGCTTCCACCAGGCGGTCCATCGGCAGCGGCGCATCATCGAGACCGTATGTGCGCTTGGCGAAGTCGTAGTAGCGCTCCAGCCGGGCACGCTTGGCTTCCGGGGTGTCGAGGATCGGCTCGGACGGGCGGACCACGTCGATCAGGCCGACAAACGAAACCTCGTCACCGTTGTCGGTCAGCATCTGCGCGCAACCGTAGGCCAGCGCACCACCGAGCGACCAGCCCACGAGCGTGTACGGCCCTTCGGGCTGAATCTCTTTGAGCTTCGGGTAGTACTGCTTGACCCGCTCTTCGATGCTGCCCTCGACGCGATCGAAACCGATCACGGGCACATCCTCGGGCAACTTCTTGAGCAACTGCTCGTAAGCCGCGGTCGACCCACCGGCCGGGTGGAACACCAGAACCGGCTTCCGGTCGGTCTTCTCGGGAGTCCGCAGATACCGGACGAACCCATCGACCAGACCACCTTCGAGGTGCTCGCGCACGTAGTTCGACATCGTCTCGATGTTGTCTGCGTCGATGATGTCCTCGACATCGAGCTCACCACCGGCCCGTTCGGACAGACGCGCGGTCAACTTCTCGGCGGTCTCGTCGTCGAGCACCGGCAGCGGATTGAAGATTCCGCCGGCCGACTTGCCCGTCACCACAGCCCACACACCAAACGTCAACCGCTCGGCGGCATCTCGCGGCGGCACGTCGGCGCCGGCTGCGGCCGCAACCTCGGCCTGACTCTTCAGGTTGGCCGGGGTGGCGACCCGTGCGGCGGGTTCGGCGACCTCCACCGCAGCGACCTCAGCCGGAGCAGCCTCAGCCGGAGCAGCCTCGACCGGGGCAACCTCCGGCTTCGGCTCTGGCTGGGATTCGGGCTCGGTTTGGGTCTCCGAGGTGTCGGAGTTGATGAGCTCGGCCAGTGCGGCGGTGTCGAGTTCGCCCTGGCCTTCGGCCTGAGCGGCGAGCGCCTGCACTTCTTCGCGGTGTTCGACGGCGTAGGTGACGAACTTGACCACGTCTTGCAGGTTGGCCTCACGCATCGCCTGCAACTGCAGCTGCGGGATGTCGAACTCCCACTCGGCGCGGTTCTTGATCCGCATCGCCATCAGCGAATCGAGACCCAGCTCGATCAGCGGGATCTCGCGGGGTAGATCCTCTGCCTCGTAACCCATCGACTCGGCCACGATATGGGCCATCCGATCGTCGATGCTCTCACCGGAGTTCGGATCCCAGCGGGCCCCGATCTCGTCACTGACCTCCGGGTCGGTGACAACGGTGTTGTCGACGAAGCCGGAGTTCTGTGCCGCCTGCGCGGCATTCGACAGCGCAGGCACCGGCGCGGCGACCGGCGCACCGGCGGTGACCACCGCATCGAGAAGTAACCGGAACGAATTCCCTTCGGCCGCATGCACCTGCAGTCCGGCACCACCGGGATGGGGTGCCAGCGTGGTGGTCAGGGTGGTTGCCCCGACCGGCTCGCCGTACGGCACCACCGCGGTGACCTGAACATCGGAAAGTACCTGCTGGGCAGCGGCTTTCACCAGTGCGGTCAGATCCGTCACGGCCGATGCCGAGACCTGCCACACGTGGCGGCCGTCAGGCAGAGCAACGTGTGAGCCCGGGATCTTGCTGTCGCCCGAACCACCCGAGATCGATGCGGTCAGCCAGTACGGCTTGCGCTCGAAACGGGTCCGCGGGATCGCAGCGAAATCACCTTGACCGAACAGGCTTCCGACGTCCACCGGATGTCCGTGTACGTAGAGCTTCATCAGCGCATTGATCACGCCGTAGCTCTCGTCTTCCTTGCGGCGCAGCGTTTCGATCAGTTCGGCGTCATGGATGCCCGCCCCGAACGTCACGGCGGCCACGGAGATCAGCACTGCCGGGTTGGGCGCCAGCTCCACAAACGTGGTGTGGCCGTTCTCGACGGCCTTCGACACCGCCTGCGAGAACCAGACGCTGTGCCGCAGACCCTTGGTCCAGTACTCGACAGCGTGGACGGGGTCGCTACCCGGGCGGTAGAACTCCTCGCGGTCGACCGAGCTGTAGAAGCCGATCTTCGGCGAGCGCGGCTCGATACCGGTGAGCTCGTAGGCGAGTTCGCCGAGCAGCGGGTCGGTCTGGGACGTGTGGCTCGCTCCCTTGGTCGCCAGCTTGCGGCCGAGCTTTCCTTCGCTCTCGGCCCGGGCGACGATGGCGTCCACCTGGGGCTCCGGCCCACCGATGACGGTGTGGGTCGGCGCGGCGTACACACAGATCTCGAGATCGGGGTAGTCGGCGAGCACGTCGGTGATGTCGTCGGCGCTGTACTCCACCAGTGCCATCAGGCGAATGTCGTCGCCGGTCAGCGTGGCCTCGGCCTCACCCATCAGTCGCGAACGCTGGCAGATGACGCGCACGGCATCACCGAGCGACAGTCCGCCGGTGATGTAGGCGCCGGCCGCTTCACCCATCGAATGTCCGACGACGACACCGGCATCGGCTCCGTGATGACGAAGCAATTCGGCCAGGCCGATCTGGATGGTGAAGATGCCGACCTGCGAGGTCTCGATCTCGTAGGTGACCGAATCGTCGAGGAACTGCTCCACGATCGAGTAGCCGAGCTCGTCTTCGATGAGCTTGTCGACTTTGTCGACCGCCGCGGCGAAGATCGGGTTCTCGGTGTAAAGCTGTTTGGCCATCTTGCGATGCTGCGAGCCGAAACCGGACAGCAGCCACACCGGCGACGCCGGATCCGGTGCGTCGCAGGTGTACACGATCGGCGAGTTCTTGTTGTCGGCGATCGCCTGCATGCCCTTGAGGGCATCCTCGTGGCTGCGTGCCATCACCACCGAGCGCGTACGTCCGTGGTTGCGGTGGGCCAGCGCACGGCCGATGTCCGCCAGTGGCGTGGCCTTGGCCTCGTCGGTCTCCAGCCAATCGGCCAGATCGGCTGCGGCCTTGCGCCGGCGGGACGGCACGAATCCTGAAACGACAAGCGGGACAACTGAACCCTCGACCGCGCAGGGGGCAAAGCCCTCGGTCGGATCGACCTCGGCCACTGCCGTCTCGGCGGGTTTCGGAGCCGCGGCCAGCTGGCCGAGCGCAGCACGCTCGGCCTCGGTCATGAACTCATCGTCGTCATCGTCGTCGAGGAAATCATCGACAACGGCCTGCGCGGCAACCGGTTCGGCGTCTGCGACGACCGACTCGGCGAGGTCTTCGGGGGTGACCTCCCGGACCACGACATGCGCGTTGGTGCCACCGAATCCGAAACCGGAGACGCCGGCCACCGCACGCCCCGAATACCGCGGCCAGTCGGTGGCCTCGTCGATGACGTTCAGGTGCAGCGAATCGAATTGGATGTACGGGTTGGGGCCGGCGTAGTTCAGTGACGGCGGCAGCTTGTTCTCGCCAAGCGCGAGAACAACTTTGATGAGTCCGGCAGCACCGGCAGCGGCTTCGAGGTGACCGAAGTTGGTCTTCGCCGAACCGAGCAGAACCGGCTTGTCGGCCTCGCGGCCCTTACCCACCACGCGCCCGAGCGCGTCGGCCTCGATCGGGTCACCGAGAATGGTGCCGGTGCCGTGGGCTTCGACGTAGTCGACGTCCCGGGGGTTGATGGCCGCATCGGTGTAGGCCGTGCGCAGCACCTGAACCTGGGCTTCGGGGTTCGGGGCGGGCAGTCCGTTGGAGCGTCCGTCGGAGTTGACCGCCGAACCGGCGACCACGGCCAGCACCTTGTCGCCGTCGCGGCGGGCGTCGGAAAGCCGCTTGAGGACGACCAGTCCGCCACCCTCGGCGCGGATCATGCCATCGGCATCCGACGAAAAGGCCTTGATACGGCCATCTTTCGACTGCACACCCAACGAATCGAAACCGAGTGTCGCAGCGGGGGTGATGAGCATGTTCACACCGCCGGCAAGCGCCACATCCGACTCGCCGGAGCGCAGGCTCCGCACGGCCTGGTGGACCGCGACCAGCGACGAGGAACATGCGGTGTCGAGGGCGATCGACGGCCCCCGGAAATCGAAGTAGTACGAAACGCGGCCTGCGACAATGGAAGTGGAGGTTCCGGTCAACGCATAAGCGGCAGTCTCCCCCGCGCCCTCCGGATCGGAGACGGCAAGCATCTGATAGTCATTGGTGGAACTGCCGATGAAGACACCGACCTGGCCACCCTTGAGGTCACTGGCCGGGATGTGGGCGTGCTCCAACGCTTCCCACGTCAACTCCAGCGCCAGGCGCTGCTGCGGATCGACCATCTCGACCTCACGCGGCGACATCTGGAAGAAGTCGGCGTCGAAGCCCTTGACGTCGTCGAGGTAACCACCGTTCAGGTTCGCCTCTGCCAGCACCTTGGCGATCCGCGGATCGGACTTGAACTCGGTCCAGCGGTCCTCGGGCAGATCACTGACACCCTCGCGGCCGTTGATCAGCAGATCCCAGGTGGACTCCGGCGTGTGCCCGGCCTTCGGAAAACGTGTTGCCACACCGACAATCGCGATGTCGTCGTCGGCGCCGCGCACCCGCTGATAACGCTCGGCGTCATCGTCGTCCTCGATGCCCTCATCGGGGTCGCCCTCGATGACCCGCTTCGCCAACGATGCGATCGTCGGATGCTGATAAGCGACGGTGGCCGTCAGGATCACACCGGTCTTGTCCTCGATGTCGCCGGACAACGCCACGGCATCGCGCGACGAGAGACCGAACTCTTCCATCGGACGGTCATCCGAGACCTGATCGAGCGGGAGGCCGGTGGTCTCCGAGACCCAGCCCCGCAGCCACTCCCTCAGCTCCGAGACCGTCATGTCCCCGGCCTTCTCGTCGTCGTGCAGTTCTACACCGGAGTCGGTGTCCGACCCCACCGGCGACACATCCACGTCGCCGTCCGGATCCGTTCCGTCTCCCGGCCCGAAACTGGAGCCCGGCAATTTGTCATCCGAGGTCAGAGCGTCAGGCTCGTTATTCAGTTCAGGCATCGGGGTTTCCAAACTATTGGTTCTCGATCGGCGCATCGGGGAACGCGGTCTGCTGGTAACCACCGCGCAGGCTCCCGTCGATGTACGCCGCCTTACATGCCCGTCGGGCGATCTTGCCACTGGAGGTTCGCGGGATCGAGCCGGCCGGAACCATCAGCACATCGCGCGCCATCACGCCGTGCCGCTGTGCGATCGCAGCGCGGACGGTATCCGCCACTTCCTGGGGATCGACCTTCTTGCCCGGGCCACGCTCGCCGACGATGACCAACTGCTCCGAGGCATCATCGGGGTCGAACTTCAGGCCGCTGGCCGAGTTCTGGAAGACGACCTCGGGCAATTCGTTGGCCGGCACCGCAAAGGCCGCCACAAACCCGGGACGCAGCGCGGGGCTGGCCTCCTGGGCCGAGAACTCGAGGTCCTGCGGGTAGTGGTTGCGGCCGTCGACGATCACCAGGTCCTTGACGCGACCGGTGATGTAGAGCTCGTTGTCGTACCAGACGCCGTAGTCGCCGGTCTTCATCCACTTGGCACCCGCCGGGGCGCCTTCACTGTGGCTGCCCACCGGCAACGGGTTCTTCAGGGTGTTGTTGAAGGTCTCTTCGGTTTCCTCCGGACGACCCCAGTAGCCGTGGCCGATGTTCATCCCGTGCAACCAGATCTCACCGACGTGTCCGTCGGGACGCTCGGTGGCGGTCTCCGAATCGGCGATCACGGCCCACTGGCTCACCGAGACCTGCCCACACGACACCTGCGCCACTGCACCCGGCGCGTCCTGGTCGACCAGTTTGAACTGACCGCGATTGAGTTCATCGCGATCGACGTAGATGATCTTCGCCTCGTTGTCGCGCTTGGTCGACGAAACGAACAGAGTGGCCTCCGCCATGCCGTACGACGGCTTGATGGCGGTCTTCGGGAGTCCGTACGGCCCGAACGCGTCGTTGAACTTCTTCATCGAACTGACCGTGACCGGCTCGCTGCCGTTGATCAGACCGATGACGTTGCTCAGGTCGATCTTCTCGCCGTCCTTCGGCACGCCACGCATGGCGGCGTGCTCGAAGGCGAAGTTGGGGGCTGCGGCGAAGGTGTCCGCGCGGTCCGCCATCGCGGCGAGCTCCTGGATCCACCGGCCCGGCCGGCGCACAAAAGCCTGCGGGCTCATGATCGTGATGTATTTGCCGCCCAGCGCCGGCAGGATCACCGTCAACAGGCCCATGTCGTGGAACATCGGCAGCCAGGTCACACCACGCGAATTGTGGTCGAACTCGATCGCATCGATCATCTGCAGCGCATTCGCGGCGACGGACTCGTACGTGATGACGACACCGGCCGGCACCCGGGTCGAACCCGACGTGTACTGCAGGTATGCGGTGTCATGGAGCTTGGGGGTGGGACGCACCCAGGTCTCCCCGACCGAATCGGGGACGGCGTCGATGGCGATGACGCGAGGACGGTCCTTGGCAGGCAGCGGCTTGAAGAAATCGCGCACCGCTTCGGCCGACTTCGTCGAGGTCAGGATCGCGGACGGCTTGCAGTCGGCCAGCACGGCGGTCAACCGGTCGGTGTGGCCGGGTTCATCCGGGGAGAACAGCGGGACGGCGATGTTGCCGGCGTAGAGCGAACCGAAGAAACCGATCACGTACTCGAGCGACTGCGGGGCAAGGATCGCCACCCGGTCACCGGGCTTGGTGACCTGCTGCAGTCGCGCTGCGATCGCACGCAGGCGCTTGCCGAACTGTGCCCAGGTCAGGTCGATGGCTTCGCCGTCGCGTTCGCGGCTGTAGTCCATGAACCGATACGCCAAGGTATCGGCCTGCTCGACGACATTGCGCTCCACGTAGTCGACCAGAGTCGCGTCCTCGGTGAAGAACAGGTTGCCGTTCTCGTCCAAAAACTGGTCAAACTCGTTGTTCATTCGCACTCCTGATAGCGGCCGGGGCGCCGGCCCGAATCGGGTCACCGCTGTCGCGCTTCACCGCGGGTGTCATGTCGGCCGAACGGCCGAGCATCACCTTCGGATTCGTCTTCAACAGGGTTCCCTACTTTTCATGTCAAGCCAAATAGGACTCGCAGCCATGGCGGCCCGAGCCAAACCCTCAACATACTACCGGCGGCCGTGTCCAACTCCTGAGCATCACCCACCGGGACACCCGCCTTCGGCGGTGGCCGAAAGACAACCTACGCCACGAACGCGCGGGCCGTGTCTACTCTCCTTTGAGAAGCGGGATGATGGGGGCGAACGCGTCCATCTGGGTCGGGAATACGCCGACGTACGACATCGTGGTGCGACGGCGTACCTCACGGATCTGCTCGGCGATCTGCTCGAACGAGCCGAACGCCAGGTACGGCGACTCCAGGATGTCCTCGACCGAGAGCTTCACATCCATCTCGATGTTAGGCGGATATCCCTGGTCAAGGGCGGCCAGCGCCATTTCTGCGGTCGCCTCGCGGTCATCGGTGATGACGATGGTGGCGATCGTCCAGTTCAGTTCGATCTCGTCGAAACGCTCGCCGGCCGCCTGCCGGATACGGTCCACCCGCTCGACCGTCTTCTTCATCGTCATGTCCGAGAGGCGGAGCTTGCCGTCGGCGGTGGTGCCGGTGGCCACAGAAATGATGTCGGCGTGCTTGGCGGCCAGTGCCAGCATCTTCGGACCACCACCGCCGACGGCGATCGGAGGCCGTGGTCCCTGCCGTGGCCGGGGGCTGCCGACGAGTCCCTTGATGTTGTAGAACTCACCTGAGAAGTTGACCTCTTCGCCGCGCAACAACCCGTCGAGGATGGTCAACGACTCGTCCAGGCGACGGATCCGTACGCCCGGCGACTCGAACTCGATGCCTGCCTTGTCGAACTCCTCTTTCATCCACCCGGCCCCGATACCGAGTTCGAGGCGTCCCTTCGACAGCACGTCGATGGTGGTGGCTTCCTTCGCCAGCAGGGCGGGATGACGGTAGCCGTTGGCCAGGACCGAGGTCGCGAGCCGAATCCGGTCGGTGGCCTGGCTCAGCGCACCCAGTGCCGCCAGCGGACCGACCTGGTTGCCGAGGTGATCGGGCACCGCGAAGGTGTCGAAACCGTACTCTTCGGCGGTCTGCGCGAGTTTGACGAACTTGCGGGCACCACCCTCGTCACGGTTGCCCTCGCCGCCTGCTCCGAATCGGAACTTGCGCAGACCGGAGTCCGCCGCAGCTGAAGTCATCTCTTCTCCTACCTGATACGCATGGCCCGCGGTCCATCGGCTCACCCGACGCCGTGCGGTTCGGCGTCACACGTTACTTCCGCGGCCAGGCGGCGCAAAATAGGCGGTGCCGGCACCGGAATACCGGTGCCGGCCAACCGGGCTATTCGTGCTTGGGGAACGGCGCTTCGTCGATGACGCTGCGTGCCCAGTCGGTCATCCAGACCGTCGCGGGCTGACCGTCGTCACTCCAGTACTTCGTTGTGTTGTACATCGCGTGCACCGGATTGTTGATGGCCCCCATCAGTTTGTTGATGCCTTCGAGGGGGTTGGAGATCGTCGGTGCATCACAGATCAGATCACCGGGCGCGCACAGCGAATACGTGCGATCGGTGAGTTCACCGAAACCGCCGGGTCGCGGACCGGTCAGGTCGATGCCGGGGATCGGCAGGATGTCGAGGGCGATCTCCGCGCCGACACCACTGGGATCGGGGCCGGCGTTCTCCGCCTGGTTCGGCTGCCTGCGCCCATCGGCGATCAGGCCGACACCCAGAACCAGGTCCTGGGAGACGGGCCCGTTGCCGTTGCCGATCTCGCCGGCGATGTCACCCACGATCACCGCGCCCTGCGAAAAGCCCATCAGCACGAAGCTGGTCAGCGGGCACTGCGCATTGACCTCGGCGATCTTCGCCCGGGTCTTCTCGGTGCCCTCGGCACGGGAGACGTTGTAGTCGGTCTGCCGGTCCTGCAGATTGGTCGGATTCCGGAACTGCGCGACGTAGGGAACGGTGTAGACGTCCGCCCGCGAGGCGTCGAACTCATTCGACAGCGGGCCAGAAACCTTGAGCATCAAGGACTCCGGATTCGCGGTCGGGTTGTAGGGGTCGTCGTTGCTGGACGACTCCCAGGTACCGGGAACCGAGATCACCTGCACATCGGGACAATCGGCGGGCTGCGCCGTGGGGCGCGGCACCGAGGTCGACGGCGTCTGCGACGGGCCTTCCGGCCCAACGGGTTCCGGCTTGAGCAGGTTGATGATCAGGATCACCACGAGGATGACCGCGATGATGCTCAGTATCGCCAGACCGAGGATGGCGAAGAGCAGCAGTTTGCCCCGCTTGCGTTTCTTGGGTGTCATCGAAGTCGGCCGGTCAGCAGAGCTTCGACTCGGCGGCCTTGATCACCTTGTCGGCGTCCGAGGCGGCCTTGGCCTCGTCAGTGGTCCCCGATCCGACGATCGGCACCACGAAGATCTTGATGCTGGCGGACGGGGTCCCCTGCTTCTTGCCCTCACAGACGGTCTGGCCCGCACTGATCGCCAGCGCGTTGTCGGGGTCGTTCGGGATCGTGACGCCCTGCTTCTTCAGCTCGGCCAGGTACGCCTGCATCTTGTCGTCGGGATCGACGCCGGCCGGGGCCTGCGCGGAGGCCGGACCGGTGGCCGGCAGTCCCTCGGTGTCGTCCGGCTGCGCCTTGCTGGTCACCTTCGTCGACGTGACGGCCGAAGACGGGGCGCTCTCACTCGGTGAGGGCTCCGCGCTGTTGGTGGCGCTGACCGCGACGCTGGAGGTGCTCACCGCGCTGGTGGGCGCCGAAGCGGTCGAGTCGTCGTCACCACACCCGGTGGCCAGCGCTGCCGTCACCAGCAGCGCTGCGCCCACGGTCACGGCCCGAATGATGTTGCCTGTCATGTCACTTCCTTCTCCGGCGCCCTCGCTGGGAGCGTCGTCTGTGCGGTCAGGTGCCCGAAGGCCTCCGCCAGGCTACCGAAACGATCTGAGGAAATTATTTGACCGTGACAACGCCGTTGACGTTTTCGATGGAACCACCCTCGAAACGCACCCGGGTTCCGCCGGTTATCGGCTCATCGTCACTGATGGGGTAGCCGAGCTTGCCGTTCTCGTAGCCGGCCTTGCCCCACGCCTCGAAGATCGGTCCGGGTGCGATCGCGAAGGCACCCTTCGCCGGGGTCCAGTAGATGTTGCCGCCGTCGAATGCGTTCAGCTTGCCGCCGGCCTTGAGACTGATCTCATTGGTGGTGGGGAAGCCCAGCCAGCCGGATTCGTTTCCGAGCTTGCTGTACTTCTCGAGGATCATGCCCTGCACCGAATGCGCGCCGTTGGCGGGATTCCAGTAGTAGGCGCCGATCTGGAAGGCCTGGACGCGGCCCTTGCCACCGGGGGTGTCGATCTCGTCACCGGTCGGGTACTTCAGCGGTCCGCGTTCGTAACCACTCTTGCCCCAGTCGGCCAGGATTGCGCCGCCGACCGGATGGGCACCGGTCGTGCGGGTCCAGTAGATGTTGCCGTTCTGGAAGCGGTTGAAGCGACCCACCTTGTCGGGTGTGGCCAACTCGCCGCTGGTCGGGAATCCGAGCCAACCGCCGGGACCACCGGCGGCCACGTAGGCGCCACCGATGCCGCCGCCCACCACCTGGGCTCCGGTCTTGGCCGACCAGATGATCCGACCACCACGGAAGTCCTGGGCGCGACCACCGGGGACGTCGTATTCGGGGGTCAGGCATTCACCGAGCGAGGACTTGGCGGCCTTGTACACCGGCGCGATCGCGCCACTGGTGCTGCATGCCGGGCGGTCGGCGGCGAGCCCGAGGGCTCCGGCCGCCTGCGGCCACGCCTGTTCCATCTCGAACTGCCAGTACGGCCAGGTATGGGTTCCGGAGTCGCGGTACACGGCCTGCGCACGGATACCGAGTTGATTCAGCCGGCTCGCGAACTGCTGCGAGGTCACCCGAGAGAGCACCTCGAGTCCCACACCGGCGTAGTTGGTGGCCAGACCCGGGATGGTCGAGAGGGTGTCGTACTGGCCGACGAGGCCGTTACCCGACGAGACGTAGAGGCTGGTGTCGGCCAGCTTCTCCGCCATCACGTACGGGTCGTGTTCTTTCCAGGCCGGATCGGTCGGCGGCCCGAACATCTTGGAGGCGTCGTAGCCACCGGCATCGTTGACCGCGAACTGGATGGCCTGCGGCATACCGAACGAGCTGAGCTGGAGGATGCCGGAGAACGACGCGGCGAACTTGAAGAAGCCGGGGTTACGTGCGGCGAGCATCATCGCCGCGGAACCGCCCATCGACAGGCCCTCGACGCCCCTGACGTCCGTCGAGCGCCACTGCTTCTCGAGGATCGGCGGCAGCTCCTTCGTCAGGAAGGTCTCCCACTGGTAGTTCTTGCCGTTGTTCGGCGCTTTCCAATCGGCGTAGAAGCTCGACTCGCCGCCGATGGGCATGACGACGTTGACGTTCTTGTCCTTGTAGAAGTCCTCGACGTTGGTGTTGATGATCCAGCCGCTCTGGTCTTCCTGCGCGCGCAGACCGTCCAGCATGTACATCTGCGGGAAGGTGTTCGACGGCCGATAATTCCAGTCCCTCGCCAGCAGCAACTGCACCTGGATGTTGGTGCCCATCGCCGGCGAGTAGACCCACATCGCGACCCGGCGGTCGGAGTACCAGAAGGTGTTGGTGATCTTGACGCCCGGAACCTCGGCTGCGGGTGCGCTGTACACCGGCCCGGGGGCCGCATGCAGAGGCGCGGCGGCCGCGGTCGACGTTCCCAGCACTGCGGACACTGCCACCGCGCCGGCGATCAGTCCCAATGCACCGCGCACAAATCTCTGCCGCATGTACCTCTACTCCTCAAGTCACGATCAAAACCAGATCTCTGGCCGAACTCCGTTGCGCCGTTTCTTCGCACATCCGGGTCGAACTCCGCTCCGTACATCAACAAAAAACAGAACGCCCTACGTGTTTCATACACGTAGGGCGTTCGGTTTTGAGGTTGCCACACCTGTTACTGGTGTGATTTTTGTGACCAGAGGGTCACGGTCGAACTATCCGTGGAACCATCCCTGCTGCAGTGCGCGCCACATCATGTCCTGCCAGTAGCCCCACGCGTGAGTGCCCTGGAGCGGGTAATCGGTGGTGAGCTTGACGCGGTTGACGAAGGCCTGGACCTCGAAGGCACGGGTCTGCGCCAGCGAAAGTGTTTCGAGCGGTACGCCCTGCACGATACTGACCAAATTCTCGTTGACGTTGTGCGCACCCGGGATACCGGTACCGGAGCCGACGCGAACATTCAGGCCATGCATCTTGGTGATCTGCACGAACGGGTCGTTGTCGTACCAGCGGGTGCTCCATGGTGCGCCCCACATGCTGTCGACATTCCACGGTCCGCCGTCGGCGTCGAGAAGAGCCACGCGGATGGCCGACTTCATGCCCGGAGCCGACAGGTTCAGGTAACCGGACAAAGAGAAGGCGTGCGAGTACCAGTTCTTGTTGTTCGCGGCGACAACGAGGGCAGCGTTACCACCCATCGAGATGCCGGCGATGGCGAGCTTTCCGGACGGGATCATGCCGCGGTTGGCCAAGGCCCGGGGCAGGGTGTCCGAGATGACGCAGTTCCACTTGTACGTGAAGGTCTGACCGTTGAAATTGCTCGGTGCATTCCAGTCGCTGTAGAAGCTCGCGGCACCACCGACAGGCATGACCACGTTGACGCCGCGGTCGACCATGCTCTGCACGTTGGTCTCGTGTTCCCAGCCGCTGACGTCATTCGTTGCACGCAGGCCGTCGAGCAGGACAACTGTCTTGTAGTTGCCGGGCTTGGTCCACGAACGGACCTTCACTCCCCCGGGCATCCCACAGCCATCGACTCGGAACTCCTGGAAACCGCTGTAGGAGCCCCAGGCGCCGGCGGTACCGGTACCGGCAACCACACCGACTCCGGAGATGGTCGCCAGTGCGGCGAAGGCAGCGACAAGTCGCTTGCCGAATCCCGCTCGCCCGAAAGGTCTGCGTACGCGCATCGAATGAAACTCTCTTTCTGTCCAGCACCGCAGCCAATGGCTGGGGTGCCTTGGAAAACAATCGGCCACGAGGACTCTCCGGTGGACCAAGGTCCCTCAGCTGTTACACAGCCGGCGACACATGGGTCCCGCACTCCGGCAACGAAGGGAGCCTATTGGATAGGCCCTTGCCTGACAAACCCTACGACTGGATTCATCACGCCCGGAACGACCTTGCGACCTGCCCAAATTCAGGTTCTCGATGACTATCGTGCCTGTAAAACCCGGCGTTACAGTTCCGAGACCTTGCTTTGGGTCACATTCCCAGCTCAGTCGCCCCACCTGCCCTGACGCTCACATTCACAGATAACTTTCAGGTAACGATTGGGCGAGCCCACAGATTCTGATTGTCACGATCAGGAAACGGGGGGTGGGATCGGCAGGTTGCACCGCTGCAGTTCGTACAGCGGGTTGCGGTCGATTCGGTACGACGTGAAGCCTGCCGCCTGCCGCACGTTGTGCCGGAATCGCTCGAACGTCCACGGCGCCGAGTACGAGGCGATCAGATCCTCGGTGGGCTTACAGGTGAGCGCCACCTGAGCCTGCCTGACCCCGTCCTGACTGATGAACGGCGGCAATACCGGGTATCGCGGATACGCGCCGGATTCGGCGACCACCCACTCCGGGTCCAGATCCTTGTCATGACCGATCCGTCCATCCGGGAGTCGATCCGAATGGGCAGCAATCGGGTATGCCAGACCCATCTGGTCGATGACCCGGACGTCGAGTGGCGCATTCATGCTGGTCATACCCAGGTTGAGGTAGTACACGGTGAGCTGCTTGACCACATTGTCCGGGGGCGGCACCGGCAGCGGATCGAAGTACCACTCGTTGTAGTTCGGAGAAGGCAGCAGCACTCCACCGGTGTCCTGGTGCTCGGCGATCGATTCGACCATCGCCCGGACCCTCGGATAGCCCAGGTAGTCCTCGGCCGTGATCGGGTGCTCGACACCGATGTTCTGGATGTAATAGCGCCGCTCATCGACGATGCCACCACGGCCGATCTCCGTGCCGTTCGTCATACCGGCGACGTACGAGGTGGAAACGGCCCACGCCACGGTCGTCACCCACAGACCGGTCATCACCCCGGCACCGACCCAGCCGACGATCTGGTCGCGACCCAACGCGGTCGGGATGACGATCGGGATCACCATCACCGGGAGCATCAGCAAGAACAGCGGAACGAGCAGCACCCTCGCGTGCATGAAGTCGCCACCCTGGCGAACCCAGTAGAGCGCCTCGACCAATCCGGTGACGATGATCAGGGCGACGACGGCGGTCGGGGTCTGAAGACTGCGGCTGACCATCGCGGTCCGCGCCCGCCATCCTCGGTCCTGGTCCTCGCGGTCGCGATCGGCGGTGGAATCGACCTGCCGACTGCGCAGGAACCAGGCCACCGCGGCCGCGATCACCGCGACGATGAGCGGCAGCAGCAACAGATAAGGGGTGAACATGTTGCCGAGGTAGCGGAAGCCCTGTTCGAACTTCGAGCCGCTGGCGTCTTTGGCCACCGCAGTGTTGGGGACCAGCAGGCCGTAGTAGCCCATCCGGAAGATCTGGTAGGCCACCGGGAGCAGGCCGGCCACCGCTGCGAACGCCAGCCGCATCCGCCACGTCATCGGTGCGCAGACCACCAGCAACAGCGCGCAGCCACCGACAAGCGTCAGCTCCGGCCGGATCAGCGGTGCCAGGCCGGCCGTGAATCCGAGGACCAGTGTGGTGCTGGTCTGTTTCCGGTCGAGGCGTCCGGACGGGGTCTGTCGCTGACTCCACGCCACCAGCTGGCACCACAACAGGGCGGCCCAGAAGATGCAGAGCGAGGTCTCGAGACCACTGGTGGCGAAGTCGCGGGCCGGCGGCAGGGCGATGTAGACAAGCGCCCCGAGCGGGAGCAGCAACATCGCGCCGCGATTGACCGCGCCATGGCCCTTGTCGATGCGGTACAGCCGCCCGGTTCCGTACATCGCCAACGGGACGGCCACGACCGAGAGAACGAGCGCGATCCACAACACCACGTACTCGGTGCGGGCGTCGGTCACCCAACTCCAGAACCAGATCAGGTAGGTCCACAGCGTCGAGGTGTTCGCCTCGACCCGCTCACCCTTGTTGAAGACCGGCCCATTGCCGGCCAGCAGGTTGCGAACCGTCCGGAGGACGATCAGTCCGTCGTCGGCGATCCAGCGACGCTGCCATGCTCCGTAACCGAATATGACGCCGACCACGACCGCACTGATGGACAGTGAGATCGTGGCCGGATTGATCCTGCGGCCCAAAACCGTTGGTTCAACTGATGGCATAGACCGCGACACCCACGCATACTAACCAGGCAATGGCCAGCAGCTGGAGAACACGGTCGCCGAGCGCGATTTCTTCGGGTTCGCCCGCTTGACCACCGTCAACATCCACGGCGTAGCGAAGGATTGCGATGGTGAAAGGCACCATCGACAGGGCATACCAAACGTTGTCGTCATGTCCGCTGTCGGCGTCGAACGCCCACATGCCGTAACAGAGAACGACGGCGGTCGCCGACAGCGTCCACACGAATCGCAGGTACGTCGTTGTGTAGTACTCGAGGCTCTTACGGATCTTGGCGCCGGTGCGTTCGACCAACTGGAGCTCGGCGTACCGCTTGCCCGCCGCCATGAAGAGCGACCCGAACGTCATGACCAACAGGAACCACTTCGACAGACCCTCGGGCAGTTCCGCCGCCACGCCACCGGCGATGGCGCGCAGCAGGAAGCCGGACGAGACGATGCAGATGTCGATGACCGGTTCGTGCTTGAGTCCGAAGCAATAGCCGAGCTGGATCACCAGGTAGACGCCGATGACAACCGCGAGCTGCCAGTTCGCCAGGAACGAGATGCCGATGGATACCGCACCCAGGACGGCCGCCAGCGCGAAGGCCAGCGGCACCGGAACCACTCCGGCCGCGATCGGACGGAACCGCTTGGTCGGATGATTGCGATCCGCCTCGACGTCGAGTGCGTCGTTGATCAGGTAGACACACGACGCCACCAGACAGAACGCGACAAACGCGATCGCGGTCCGCGCCAGGACATCACCCTCGTCGACCGCCCCCGCGGCCAGCGGTGCGGCCAACACCAGAAGGTTCTTCACCCATTGCCGTGGCCTGACGGCCTTGACCAGGCCGGTTGCCAGATTCTTCGGCGGGCCACGCAACGCGCCGTGCTCGATCGGCTCCTCGCTCACTGCACTCCTCGGTTCTCGGTTCGGATCAGTCTTTCACCTGTGGTCAGCGCGGCCGCACAGGTGGCACCGATCAGCGCTCCACCGATCACATCGGTCGGGTAATGCACGCCCAGGACCAGTCGTGACATCAACATCGGCGGCACGATGACCGCGGGCAGCACAGTCCGGTTCAGTCCGGCCGCCCGTCCGATGAGGATCGCCGCGGCGGTGGTCGAGGTGGCGTGCGAGGACGGAAAGCTCAGTTTGCTCGGTGTCGACACACCGATCTTGATGTCGGGGTGATGTGGACGCTTCCGGCGGACGACACGTTTGATGACCACCGACGCGGCGTGCGCACCAAAGGCGCCCACTCCGGCGATCGCCCATCGGTTGCGGCCCTCGATGTCACCGCGCGCAGCCGAAACAGCCACCCCCGCACCGGCAATCGCCAGCCAGCCCAGCGAGTGCTCACCGAAATGCGAGAGCCCCCGAGCCGCGCTCACCGCTCCCGGTTTGTTGATCAGCGCACGCTGGATCCCGACCAGAATCTTGGTCTCGCCACGCACTGCACCGATGGGACTGCACTCGACCTCAATCGATTCCGAAGACACGCTCCCAGCTTTCTTTACTGGTCAGGTCCGCATGCGCGGATCGGTAGGTTTCCCGCATCTCGGGGAAGCGAGCGCGGAGTTCCTTGATCAGGGCAGCTGACTCTTTGGCCAGGGCGATCATCTTGTCCCGGTCCCGCTGACGGTAGACCACTCCGCGACCGTCGGCGGTGGTCACAGTGACCCCGTCGACGCGGCCGAGGCTGAACCAACGCGCCTGCAGCGGAGGGTAATTGGCTTGCGGGACCTCGTGATGACGCGGATCGGCCGGACGTAGGTTGTTCACCACGCTGGCACTGAGCGACCGGATCTTGGTGATCGGATTCGTCGGAATGCTCATCCCGAAACCTGTTGCCTCGCCGGTGGTCCGAGGCAACTCGGTGGCAGAGGGCAGGACCACCGCATCGGGGTACTGCTTGCGCATCGCCGCGATCTTCGGCAGCGCGGTGGGTAGCAGGTCGCGGACGTGTTCCGGCCCGGCCAGGAAGTCACGGATGGCTTCGTTCTGGATTGCCACCGTCGAATACTCAAGGCACAGAAGATGTTTGGCGGTGGCCTTTGCCATCGACTTAAGGATCCCGGAGATCGAACCCTCGTGGTGGATCGAAGCGACCACCAGTCGGTTCCGCAGATGGAAGTACGCCTGCCAGTCGATGGCGTCGTCCTTGTCACTCCAGGCCATGTGCCAGATGGCAATACCCGGAATGGTGGCGGTCGGATAGCCGGCCTTGGCTGCGCGCAGTGCGTATTCCCAGTCGTCCCACTTGATGAACAGCGGCATCGGCAGGCCGATCTTCTCCGCGGTCTCCCGCGGGATCATGCACATCCACCAGCCGTTGCCGTCGACGTCGATGCGCCGGTGCAGATTCTTGGAATTCTCCCGGTCCCGCAAGGGGTACTCGGCGAAGTCGTGGTCGTACTCGACGTACGGCGCACTGGTCCACATGAAGTTGCTGTGGTCGATGACCTCACCCATGCAGTGCAGGTGACTGCGGTCCTGCAGGTTGAGCATCTGGCCGCCGACGAGCATCGGCGACTTTGCGAATCGCGACAGCGCCAGCGCCCGCAGGATCGAATCCGGCTCGATGCTGATGTCGTCGTCCATGTAGAGCACGTACGGGCTGTCGGTCTGCTTGAGCGCCTCGTACATGATGCGCGAATAACCGCCCGAGCCACCGAGATTGCCCTGCTTGAACATGTGCAACCGGTCACCGAGCGCAGCAGCGGCCTCGGCGTATCCGGGCTCGTCCTTGACCGCCTTGGTGCCCTGATCGGGCATCATCACCGCGTCGATGACCTCGTCGACCAAAGGGTCAGAAGTCAAGGCGCGCAGCGCATTCACCGCATCGGTGGGACGGTTGAACGTCGGGATACCGATGGTCACCCGCTTGGTCTCCGGACCGGTCGGTGCGTCGATCGGGGCGTACCAACCGGCGGCGCGCACCTCGACATCGGTGTCGGTGGTGATGTCGAACCAGATCCAGCCACCGTCTTCGAACGGCTCGAGGCCGACCTCGAATTCGATGACACCGTCACCGTTTTCATCGATCGGAACCAGGTTGCCGTCGACCGCGATACGGGATCCATCGATCTTCGACCGATAAACGTCGACGCGGCAGGCGCCGGTCACCTCGATCCGCAACACAACGGACTTCAGGATGCTCCAACGGCGCCAGTACGACGCTGCGAAAGCATTGAAGTAGGTCAGGAAGCTCACCTCGGACTCGGCACCGAGCAGCACCGAGGTTCGGGTCGGCGCATGTGCGCGTCGAGCGTTGTTCTCGGACTCCACCAGGTAGAGCGACCGGACGTCCAGCGGTTCACCCTGTCGCGGGAGAATCACGCGTTGCAGCAAGGTTTTTGCCGCGTCGTGTGTCTGCGGGCTCTGTGACTGCTCGGCTTCCGTTGTCACTGTCGTTGTTGTTGTCCCGGTCACTGTTCCACCTCTGTCGCCAGTGGCGCACCGGACTTCAGGTGCGGCGCAAGCGTGTTCTCGTACATCGTCAGGGCGCTGGCGATTGCCATGTGCATGTCGAGGTACTGATAGGTGCCCAAACGGCCACCGAACAGCACCTTCGACGAAGCCGTCTCGGCATTCGCCCGCGCGCGATAAGCATTGAGCTTCTCGCGATCCTCAGGTGTGTTGATCGGGTAGTACGGCTCGTCGTCGTTCTCGGCGAAGCGGCTGTACTCGCGCATGATGACCGTCTTGTCGGTCGGGTAATCGCGCTCGGGATGGAAGTGCCGGAACTCGTGGATGCGGGTGTACGGGACGTCCGCATCGTTGTAGTTCATCACCGGCGTTCCCTGGAAATCGCCGGTGTCGAGTACCTCGGTCTCGAAGTCGAGTGTTCGCCAGCCGAGTTCGCCGTCGGCGTAGTCGAAGTAGCGGTCGAGGGGTCCGGTGTAGACCACCGGGGCGTCGGGACTCTGGGCCCGCAACTCGTCGCGGACGTCGAACCAGTCGGTCTCCAGACGCACATCGATGAGGTCGCTCGCTGCCATGTTCTCGAGCCAGGCGGTGTAACCGTCCGTCGGCAGGCCCTCGTAGGTGTCGTTGAAGTAGCGGTTGTCAAAGGTGTATCGCACCGGGAGCCGGGCGATGTTCGCCGCCGGCAGCTCCTTCGGGTCGGTCTGCCACTGCTTGGCCGTGTAATGCTTCACGAACGCCTCATAGAGAGGGCGGCCGATCAGGCTGATGGCCTTCTCTTCGAGGTTCGCCGCCTTGGCGGTTTCGATCTCACTGGACTGCTCGGCGATCAGCGCGCGGGCCTCGTCCGGTGTGAAGTAGCGGCCGAAGAACTGCGAGACCAGACCCAGGCCCATCGGGAACTGATAGGCCTGCCCCTGGTACATGGCGAAGACGCGATGCTGGTACCCGGTGAAGTCGGTGAACTTGTTGACGTAGTCCCACACCTTCTTGTTCGAGGTGTGAAACAGGTGGGCGCCGTACTTGTGGATCTCGATCCCGGTGGTGGGTTCGGGTTCGGAATACGCATTGCCGCCGAGATGGTGACGCCGGTCGATGACCAGGACACGTTTGCCGAGCTCGGTGGCCACCCGTTCTGCAACAGTCAGTCCGTAAAATCCCGATCCGACCACGAAGAGGTCGTAGCCGGACGCGGCATCTGGGCTGGTTTTGAGGGGGGTCACGGGTGTTCAGGGTAACCGAACCGTCGAGCTACTCCGATTCGCCGGGCAGGTACGCCCACAAACATGTCATGACCGTGCGGGAACATTTCGGGGTCGGCCCGACTCCCATCACTGACAAACCGGCGACCCTTCTTTTCGGCGGACACCCCCACGACCCAGGAGAAGTACCGTGACCAGCCCAGATGACCAGCTCGACGGGATCTTCTCCCAGATCGCGGCACAGGACCAGGTTGATCCGGCGGTCTTCGACCAGACCCTCGAAGCAGCATTCGACCACACCGGCCCCGGCTTCGAGGACCTGATTCCAGAGACCGAGAGCACACTCCCGGACGATCCAGACGACCCCGTGGACGACCTCTTTGTCGGCGATACCACCGATGACTTCGGCAGTGACGATCCCGACACCGACCCGTCCGACCACACAGATCCCCTCCCCGCTGACGACCACACCCCGGGGGACGACCTCCTCGCCTGACCCCGCCCGCCCCCCGATGATGTGCCCTTTTGGCGACCAAAAGCCCAGGTGGGACCCGCCAAAAGGGCACATCATCGGGGGTGGGGGGGCCGTCAGGAGAGGGTTTCGAGGAGCTTGGCCCGAGCCCGGTTGATGCGGCTCTTGACGGTTTGCACACCGACACCTTGCTGGTCGGCGATCTCCTGATAGGTCAGATCACCGAACTCACGCAGGACGATGGCCTCGCGGAACTCCAGCGGTAGCAGCGCCAGGGCTGCCCGCACGCGGTCGACATCGGCGACCTGGGCATCGACCCGCGGTGCCAGGGATTCGAACTCCGGCGGGCCGTCGGCCGAGGTGTCGAGCCGCTTGCGGATGACGGCCAGCGCCGCGTTGGCAGCGATCCGGTACATCCAGCTGGTGAACTTCGAATCGCCACGGAATTTGCCGATGTTCTGCCAGCCGGCGATCAGCGCGTCCTGCAGCGCATCCTCGGCGTCGTATTTGTTGGCGGTGATCCGCAGGCATACCGCCCAGATCTGATCCCGGTTCCGGGTGACCAGCTCACCAAAGGCCGCTTGATCGCCGTCTTGGCTGCGCAAAACCAGGTCGCGCTCGCTCGTGTCAGTCACTTGATCAATGTCGCAGACCAGGGTGGATGCGGCAGAGTCATCAGTGGAGAAACCCTCCCTTCGACTGACCCCCGACCCCTGCCCCTCGATGACCCGGGAGTGATCGTGACCGCTCGTGCCGACACCGACGCGGTCGAAGCGCTGGACGCCGCCACCGAGGCGCTGCGCAGATACGGACAACCCAAGGCCGCCGACCTTGCCCGGACCCGTTTTCACGCCGCCGACTCCGGGGGTGCAGTGGTGTTCGTCGGCGAGGTCAAGCGGGGCAAGAGCACTCTGGTCAACGCATTGCTCGGACGATCCCTGGCTCCGGTCGGTGTCGACATCACCACCAGCGCCAGCGTCTGGTTCGCACCGCCGGACGAGACCCTGGCGGCCGGGTCTGCGCGACTGGATTTCCCGGACTCGAACCGAGTGATCCCACTGATCGAGCTGCCCGACTGGGTGACGATGGGCGGCAAGCACGTGCAGGACCCCACCATCGAGGCCCTGCCCACCGAAGCCGTCGTGGCCGTCGATCCATTGCATCTACCCGGGCTGACACTGGTCGACACCCCCGGTGCCGGCGGTCTCGATCCCCGGCACGCGCGCCTGGCCCTGACCGCCGCCCGCCGGGCCGGGGCCATCGTGATGGTCTGCGACAGCGCCGCGCCGTTGACCGCGCCCGAGGTCGAGTTCTTGCGGACTGCCACGGAGACCTCCGGGTCGGTGGTGGTGGCGATGACCAAGATCGACAAGAACCGCCGCAATTGGCGGACCATCGCCGACGAGAATCGCGCGATCGTGCGCAGCCGGCTGGGCCGGACCGCGAGCGTGATCGGGGTGTCGGGCACTCGGGCGCTGGCGGCGCTCGACCAGGACCCCGAGCACCGCGAGGAGATACTCGCCGCGTCCGGGATCGAAGATCTCCGCGATGCGATCAACGGACTGCTGGCGTACGGGGAAATCTCTCCGATGCTCGACGGGTTGCAGGTATGCCGCAGCGGTATGCACCGGATGAAGACCCGTCTCGACACGGAAATCGCAGTGGTCCAGGGTGATTCGTCGGCGCTCGACGACCTGAACAAGAAGAAGGCCCGGCTGAAGGACCTGCGCGACCACGGCACCGAGTGGGACCAGCATCTGTCGCGCGACATCACACTGGCCCGGCAACGGGCGACCGCCCAGTTGGACGGTGACCTGAACCGGCTCAAAGAAGACTGGACCGGACGCATCAACGGTGAGGGCTGGGGGATGCTGCGCAAGCAACCCCAGGTGTTCACCGCAGCGATCACCTCCGACCTACAGGCCGCCAGTGCCCGGTCCTTCGACACCTTCGCCTCGGCGTTGCACGACGTGGTGGCGCAACTGTTCGGCAATGACGAGCAATGGGAGGCCATCATGGACTCGGTGGCCGCAACGTTGGTGGCCGAGGACATCAATTCCCCTGAGGTACAGAAGAAATGGAAGGACGTGGTGGACCCCGGAGCGATGATGATGGGATTCATGGGTGCCAACCTGTTGACCGGCGGCATGGTCGGCGGTGCGATCTTCGGGAGTCTGGCGATGGCCATGGTGTTGCCGATCGGGTTGGTGGCCGGCGGTGCCTGGTTGTCGGTCAACCTGGGATACCGCGCGATGCGCAACGGCCGCGCGCACCTGATCACCTGGTTGCGGGAGACGTTGGGGCTCACTAGTAAATCGACGCTGCGGGTGATCGACCGCACGGTCGCGACCGCGCGCGCGCAGATCGTGGTGGCTTATCGCCGACACCTGCGGGCCCAGACCGAGGAGATCAGCGAGCAGATCAACGCCGGCGCCGAGGCCGCCAAGGAAGACAAGGCGACCAGGGACAAGCGCGTACGTGCTTTGACGCGTCGGCAGACCGAGATCGTCTCGCTCATCGAACAACTCGATGCCGCGATCGCCGGACTCGAGAAGGCGAGCACACCACTGTGACCCGGCCACCGGCCCGCCGCACCCGGCCACATGCCCTCCGCGACCAATTGACCGGTGCTCTCGCCCACATCGCACAGATCGACCGCCCCCTCGCTCAGGCCACCGCTCGCATCCGGGATGACCTGTGGGCTCCGCCCCGGGTGGTGGTCGTCGGACGGGTCAAAGCCGGAAAGTCGACACTGGTCAACGCGCTGATCGGCGACCGGGTCGCCGACACCGGCGCCACCGAGTGCACCAAAGTTGTTGCGGTCTATCAGGATGGAGCCCCCGCACGCGCCGAGGTGGTGACCATCGCAGGTGATCGCCATGGTGCCCCGCTGACCGACGGCCGCGTCGGCGAACTGGGCGTCCGGACCGAGGACATCGCATACCTGAACCGCTACCTGCCCAGCCGGTTGTTGCAGAGCATGGTCCTGATCGACACCCCGGGTCTGGCAACCATCACGACCGGCAACGAACAGGCCACCCGCCGGGCGTTGATCGACGGCTTCGGACAAACCCGCGAGGCGTCGGTCAACGCCGATGCGGCAATCTTTCTGTTCGATGCCACTCCCCGGGCCGACGAGGTGCAGTTCTTGCATGACCTCGGTTTCTCGGCGGTCAACACGATCGGGGTGCTGGCCAAGGCGGATACCCTCGGCGAGGGCGCTTTTGGCGATATCGATCCGATCGAGGAAGCGCAAAAGCGGTCCGGTGCCATCGCGGCGTCGTTGGCGGCCGGTCTCCTCACCGTCCAACCGGTGGCGGGCCTGCTGGCCCAGACCGCGCACACCGGTCAGTTCACCGAAGCCGACGCCGATGCGCTGGCCGCACTCGCCGGACTCTCCGATCTACAGCTGGAGCGCTGGCTCGAATCCCCGACGCCAGCGATCGGCACCGACGCACAACGCGACCGATTGCTGGATCTGTTGGGCGAGTATGGCCTTCGGCACGCGCGTGGCGTCGCCGTCCGGGGCGCGCACGCCGTCAACGCCTGGTTGCAACAACATTCGCGGGTCGACGAGCTGCGCGCCAACATCGACGTCAACCTGACCCGTTCGATTCTGATCACCCGGGCGGTGGCGGCCTGCACCGAGATCGAGCATCTGGCCCTGTCCCATCCGGCCGACGGACAGATCAGGTCGATCCTGCGCCAGGTGCGCCGAAGTCCTCAGGCCCACACGATGGCGGAGTTCAAGGCGCTGGGTTCTCTGACGCAGACCGATCCCGAATCACCCTGGGTGAGCGAACTCCGACAGGTCTTGGTCGGCTCGGGGATCGGTGGCCGTGTCGGGCTGCCGCCCCACGCCGACCGCAGCGCGATCGTCGCCGAACTCGACCGGCGGCTGCGGCGGGTGCACGCCGCCGGACTGCTCGGCGGTTCGGCGGCCGAAGAGGAGGCCGTTGCTGTTCTGCTGCACACCTATTCGATGATGCGCCGCGCGGTCTAGATGAACCTCAGATGGACTTTCCGATCTGATGGGCAGCAAATATCTCTGACAACTGCGCCTCCGTCAGCGCCGGACTCTCCAACGGCGTCAGGCTGGTTCGTGATGCCCGGATACCGTCGATGATCATGCCCATCGTCCGGCGCCACAGGTCCGGGTTGTGCGATCTCGCGAACTGAGCGGTGGCCTGGATCGAGAAGGCCAGCACCGGGAGGTCGGTCGCCTCAAAATCGGCGCGGAGCTCACCGGATTCTTTCGCCCGCAACACAAGGCGATCAGCGGCCTCGTTGATTGTGGCCTGGGCCGCGGTGATGTGTTCGGCCAGTTCGAGGCTGGCACCTGTCGTCTGTGGAATCGACGGTGCACCGGCGAACACCAGGTCCCTCATGACCCGATCGTCGGCCATCATCGTCGCGCTGGAATAAAGGAACCGGAGTAGACCCTCCCATGGATCGGCGAGCGCCTCGGCATCACCGACCATGGCCGCAACATCCCCGAGTCGCTCTGCATAGAGCTCCTCGATGAGCGCTTCTTTGCTCTCGAATCGCCGATAGATCGTGCCGACGCCCACACCGGCGTGGCTGGCCACATCGGCCAGTTTCGCGCCGAGGCCCTGGGCCGCGAACACCTCCCGAGCAGCCACGAGGATGCGTTGGTGGTTCTCCCTCGCATCGGCCCGCAGCACGTCGGACGTGTCTCCTGTCTGCGCCATGGCTACAGCATAGCGCTAAGTGGAATCACCGATTCCGCTCTGGTACCCTCAATCGGAATCACCTATTCCGCTTCCGTAGTTGAAAGAGAACATGTCTACAACCCAAACTTCGCCGT
This sequence comes from Williamsia sp. z71, assembly GCF_059553375.1. Classification (NCBI taxonomy): domain Bacteria; kingdom Bacillati; phylum Actinomycetota; class Actinomycetes; order Mycobacteriales; family Nocardiaceae; genus Williamsia; species Williamsia sp. z71. The sequence continues at coordinate 509,598 of NZ_JCANWX010000003.1, read as the reverse complement.
CGCGAGAATCGACCGGCTCCAAACATCGCTGGCTGATCCTTGCCGTGCTCGCGGTCGCCCAGCTCATGGTCGTCCTGGACGCCACCATCGTGAACATCGCGCTCCCCGAAGCCCAGCAAGACCTGGGTTTCAGCGATGGTGATCGGCAATGGGTGATCACTGCTTACTCGCTCGCTTTCGGCAGCCTGCTGTTGATCGGCGGCCGGATCAATGACCTGTTCGGTCGCAAGAACTCCTTCATCATCGGCCTGATCGGCTTCGCAGCGGCCTCGGCACTCGGTGGCTGGGGACCGAGCTTCGAGATCCTGGTCGCCGCCCGTGCACTGCAGGGCGTCTTCGGTGCCCTGCTCGCACCCGCAGCGCTCTCGCTGCTCGCCGTGACGTTCGCCGGATCACCGGATCGCGGCAAGGCCTTCGGTATCTTCGGTGCCGTCGCCGGCGCCGGTGCCGGCATCGGTCTCCTGCTGGGAGGCGTTCTCACCGAGTACATCTCGTGGAATTGGTGCCTGTACGTCAACGTGATCTTCGCGCTGGCCGCCCTGGTCGGCGCAATCATGTTGCTCCCCAAGCACATCAAGGCCGGCACCAGGACCCCGATCGACTGGGCCGGGACCATCCTGGTCACCGTCGGCCTGTTCCTCATCGTCTACGGATTCGCCAATTCCGAGACCAAGGGGTGGACCGACAGCATGACATTGTTCCCGCTAGTCATCGGACTCGTGCTCCTCGGCGTGTTCGGCTGGGTGCAGACCAAGGTTGCTCATCCACTGCTGCCCCTGCGAATCCTGCTCGACCGGATGCGCGGCGCGTCCTACCTCGTCATGCTCATCTCCTCGATCGGCATGTTCGCGGTGTTCCTGTTCTTGACCTTCTACCTACAGAAGACCCTGGGATTCAGTCCGGTCGAAACCGGTCTGGCATTCCTGCCGATGGTGCTGTCGATCGGTATCACCGCGGCGGTCTCCGGTTCGGTGCTCATCACCCGGTTGAGCCCCAAGGTGATGGTGGCCGTCGGCCTGACCGTTGCTGCGGTGGGCATGGCCCTCTTGACCAGGATCGAGGTCGACAGTTCTTACCTCAGCACTGTGGTCCCCAGCCTGATCATGATCGGCATCGGGATGGGCACCGTCTTCGCCAACGCCATCAGCCTGTCGACCTTTGGCGTCGCGGCGAGCGATTCCGGAGTTGCGTCGGCGGCGGTCAACACCGCGCAGCAGGTCGGTGGATCCATCGGCGTGGCACTGCTGAGCAGCTTTGCCGCCACCTCGGCCGAGAACTACGTCAGCGACCACAGCCCCTCCGGCCCAGATGGCATGCAGGCCATCATGGAAGGCGCCTCGATGGCCAGCTACCACACCGCATTCTGGTGGGCTGCAGGGTTCTTCGCCCTTGGTGCGGTGATCGCCGGGGTGATCTACCCCAACAAGATCCCCGAGATCGACCCGAACGCCGAACCCGTCATCGCGCACTGATGCGCTGACAGACCGACAACAAAGCCGCCGGATCCGAGTTCATCGGGTCCGGCGGTTTCTGTCATCAGTGGGCCCAGGATGTCATCCGGCCGCCCACGGCGGACGGACGGTGCGGAGCAGCGAATAGGTCACGAACTCGGGATGGTGATGCTCGAAGGCGTAGAACAAGCGGCGGCCACTGGCGCCGACGCCGATGAGTTCCAGTGTCATGACGGCTGATCCGACCGGCATCTCCAGCAGATCGGCCAGTTCTTCGTCGAGGGCCACCGCACCCGGTGTCGCAACCTCCCAGACCAGCGATTCGCCCCAGGCCTCGGTGACCGCGGTGAAGACCGAGTCGTCGAGTTCACGCTCCGACGCGTCGGGCATGAGCAGATATCCGGATGCCAGCATCGCCGGCTTGCCGTCGGCCCGCCAGCGCTTGACCATCTTCAGCGCCGGTGCGCCGGGTTCCGCATCGAGCAGCGTTGCGACGTTCTCGGGCAATGGTTCGAGTCGCGAGACCCTGACCTCGACCTCTGATCGATAACCCATGAGTTTCAGCAACTCGGTGTGCTCGAACTGGTCCTCGAGGCGCACGTTCATCCGGAGTCCCACCGGGTCGACAGTGGTGGCCGCACCCTGCCGCCGTCGCAGCACGCCCTGGCGTTCGAGTTCGGATAGCGCCCGCCGCAGCTGCTGGCGGGTACAGTTCAAGCGCGCGATCAGATCCAACTCGCCCGGCAACGGATTGTCCGCTGCCGACGCCTCCCGTACATAACGCAACAGCTCGCGGTTGACGCGCGCATCCTCGGTCTCTCCGGTCACCGTGAATCCGCCGGGTCCGTGGCTGCGGTTCATCGCGTCTCCTGTCTGGATGGCAGTTACATGGACGGCAGGGGTGAGAAACCCTGCGCAAGCTCGAATTGGTCGATCTGTTGAACCAGAGCGGTTTTGGTGTCGTCATCGGCGAAGGACGCAGCCACGGACGCCCTGGCGAACCCGATCAGATCCGACTCGTCGAGACCAAACGTCGCCGCGCATACGGCCCAGTCCCCCTCCAGCGTCGAACCCAGCAAACCCGGATCGTCGGTGTTGATGGTGACATTCACACCCGCGTCCCGAAGTCGGATCAACGGATGCTGCGACCAATCGTCGTAGATGCCCAGGATGACATTGGATCGAGGACAGATGCCAAGCGGGATCTGCGTCTGGATCAGATGCTCGACCAGCCGCTGGTCCTCGATGGCCCGGACACCGTGATCAACTCGCTCGGTCTGCAGGAGGTTCACCGCATCCCACACACCTTCCGGCCCACTCGATTCGCCTGCATGCACGGTGCGACGGAGCCCGGAGCGGCCCGCGAGAGCGAAGGCGTCGGCGAACTTTGCGCTGACCCGTCCCGATCTCCGTTCGTCACCGTCGACCGAGATCGCCAGGACATGTCTCGGCCGCGAATGGGCGATCCACTCGACAAGCTCGACAGCATCGGTTGCCGATTGTGAACGCAGCAATGAGACACACAGGCGAATCTGGGCGAGTCCGTCCTGATGCGCCTCGTCGAGGCCGGCCGCGAACGCGTCGAACAACTCGGGCAGGCGGTCCCGCCAGGCACTCCAGTGGCAGGGGTTGATGATGACGTCGGAGTATGCGATCCCGGATGCGGTCTGCCGCGCCGCGAACCGATAGGCATGTCGGGCCGCCTGTTCGGGCGTCCGGATCAATCCGCAACCCCAGTCGAGAAACTGCAGAAACGGCGTCAGTCCGGCCTCGGCCGCAGGGGTGCCGCCGCCTGCGTCGAAACCCTCCCCGATCTTCTGCAGAAGGGTTGCCGCCGGACGTGGCAACGACTCACCGGCGGCCTTCACCAGATCCATCAGGTCGACGAGTTCAAAGCCGCCTTCGAGGTGAACGTGCACTTCTGCCTTGGGCAACGATCGGATCCAGCCCTCGTCGATACGTGGCGCGGAGGCAGAGACGGATTCGACACTCATGTGACACACATTCCTTAGAAGTTTTGAGGAGGTATGCCCCACCGAGGGCATTCACACTGCACTGCAGCGGCGGGATCTTGTTGATAAGTTATCACCACCTCGGTCGCGAAGCTCCACAACCGGCGCACGACCACTTCGTCACGACCGCACGTCCGTAACCCGGACCACTGCACCACAGTTACTCGCCTATGTGCGAAATAGATTGATAACAAACCGATTTAGTGAATCACCACAGAGTCGTGGTGCAGTGACGCTCCGTATCACCCGGAGCCCGCCCCGTCAAACGCAAGACCGGTTTTACGCGCCGCGGTTTTGTTTCTTTCGTGGGGCGGGTCGCATGAAGATACTTATCAACAAGTTGAGCGCAGCTCTCAACACTGGGTCCTTCCGCCAAGAAAGCCGCATCATGAAACTTCGCAAGAGCCTTGCCGTCCTGCTCGCCATACCCCTGGTGGCCGCGTTTGCCGCCTGCTCATCCGACTCCGATGCCGACGCCGATTCGGGCAAACCCAAGGTCGCAATCGTGCTCGGCGGCTTGGCAAATGACGGCGGCTTCAGCCAGTACGCCGCGGATGCCGGCAACACACTCCAGGACGAGGGCGCGATCTCGCTGCAGATCCGCGAGTCGGTCACCACCTCTTCCGATGCCGAAGCTGCCTTCCGCCAATACGCCTCGCAGGGTTACGACCTCATCATCGGATGGGGTCTGGACTTCGCGAACTCCATCTTCACCGTCGCCTCGGAACTCCCCGACGCTCATTTTGTGGCCACTGGTTCGGCCGACATACTCGAAAAGGCCACACCCAACGTCGAAACCTGGACATACGCCAGTGACCAGCAGGGATACCTCACCGGGTGGATCGCCGGAAAGACCGGTCTGTCGCCGATCGGCGTTGTCGAAGGACAGCTCGCCCCGTTCAACGAGATCACCCACAAGGCGGTCAGCGTCGGTCTCGACGTGACAAGTCCGGCAGCCGTCGAATTGCCCCCGATCTTCACCGGCAGCTGGACCGACACCTCTCTGGCCAACCAGGCGACGAAGGCCCAGATCGCTTCCGGCGCAAAGCTCATCGTCACCGGGGCCGAGGCGTACACACCGGGCGTGCTGTCGGCGGCCAAGGCAGCGAACGTGGCCACACTGGGCGCATCGAGTGCATCGTCATCGGACGCACAGGCCGTCAACATCGGGCTGGTGAAGCTCGACTTCACCCCCACGCTGCGGGAGATCGTGGCGCAGCTGAACAACAAAACCTTCGGCGACCACGCGTACACCTCCACCATCGCCAACAAGGGCCTGATCTACGCCGATGGCAACAAGCCGGCGGCTGCGCCCAACCTGCCCGATGACATCGCCGAGCAGGTCAATGAGCTTGCTGCACAGCTTGCCTCGGGTGCGGTCACGATCCCGCCGATCAGCTGACCTGACAGGCACAGATCGATCAACGAGACGGCACGGGAATCGGTAGATGGTGAAACAACTTTCGTTGCACGGTGTTTCCAAGAGCTTCGGCGCCGCCCGCGCGCTCGACCACGTGGACCTCACCATCGCCCCCGGAACCATCCATGCTCTCATCGGTGAAAACGGCGCCGGTAAGTCGACGGCACTGAAGATCTTGGCCGGTCTCGAACAACCGACCTCCGGGTCGGTTGTTCGAGACGGTCAATCGATTGTGCTCCCGAACCGGACCGCAGCGATCCGCGCCGGAATCGGTTTGGTCGCACAGCAACTCAGCCTCAATCCGGAACTGACACTGGCCGAGAACCTGATCTTGAATCAGTCCGAGCGCATCGCCTCCCGCACTCGGGCCTCCAGAGCGCTCGACCGGGTGGCCACCGAGGCCGGCCTGGTACTCCGGACCAACACCCCGGTCCGCAATCTGGGTTTCGCGCAACGCCAACTCGGCGAGCTGGCGATCGCTCTGGCCCAGGGCGCCGACATCCTCCTGCTCGACGAACCCACCTCTGCACTGGGCCCCAACGAGACGGATACTCTTTTCGCGCGACTCAAACTTCTTGCGGAAAATGGTGTCTCGGTCCTCCTGATCACCCATCGCTTGGCCGATGCGCGCTCTGTCGCCGACGATGTCACCGCACTCTCGCGTGGCCGCGTCACCCTTGCCGCATCCATGTCCGCTACCACCGACGACGATCTCGTCACCGCGATGGTCGGGGCGGCGCCAGAGGTGATCGTGCCGAGTCCGTTTGGCGGCGGCGAGCAACGACTGATCCTCGATCGGGTCAGCATCAACTCACCCGATCAGGTCTCCCTGGACTCGGTCAGCTTCACCGTCCGGCGAGGCGAGATCGTCGGTGTACTGGGTGTCGCAGGCAACGGCCAGAGCTTGCTCGCCGCCGCGGCAGTCGGCATGGTTCCCCTCGCCGGCGGTTCGATCACCGTCGACGGCATCGACATCGCCGGTCACCCGCGCCGTGCACACGAAGCCGACGTCGCCTACGTCCCCGAGGTTCGTGCCGACTTCCTGCTGCCCGACTCCCCCATCACCCATTCCGCGGTGTTGCGCAGGCTCGGTGGCAACCTCGGTGGTCCCAAGCCATTTCGTCGTTTCGGGATGATGGACGCCAGGTCCATCCGGGCGTTTGCATTCGACCTCTGCAAGCGCCACGACGTCCGACCGCTCGACGTCGGTGTCCACGCGGGTGCACTGTCCGGCGGAAACCAGCAGAAGTTGCTGGTCGGGCGGGAACTCGACGGGCATCAGCCCACCGATGCCCCGGCCGTGGCCGTATTGCACGGCCCCACCCAGGGCCTTGATCTGGGTGCTGCGGCCGCAATTCGCGGAGAGATACGCAAAGCCGCGGCCAAGGGCACGGCGATCCTGCTGGTGTCGGCAGATCTCGACGAAGTCCGCGAACTGTCTCATCGAATCCTGGTGATGGCCAAGGGCCGGATCGTCGATCAGTTCGACACTGCCGACTTCGACATCGGGCGTTTCGGCCGCGCGGCAGCCGGTCTCACCAGCGGGGGTCAGATCAATGCCTGATCTCCTACGCCGGTTCGCAGGTACCCGCGGACTGGTGCTCGCCGGGCTCTATCTGTTTGCCGGACTCGCCATCGTCGCGGTGATGATCGCGAGTACGGGCGGCAGATTGGATGTTGCGCTATCCGGTTGGTTCACCGGCGCATTCGGCGGCGGCTACAACCTCACTCAGACGCTGTCCGATGCGACGCCGTTGGCATTGGTTGCCCTCGGTGCGTCGATCGCACTCCGCGCGGGGATCATCACGGTCGGCGCGGAGGGCCAGTTGATCCTCGGTGCCACCCTCTCGGCGGCGGTCGCCTTTGCGCTGGGAACATCGGTGCCGTCGCCGGTGGCGTTGACACTCGGCGCCATCGCGGGCGGAATCGGCGGCGCGTTGTGGTCGTTGATCCCGGCCATCGCCAAGGTGCGTTGGGGTGTCAACGAGATCCTGTCCACGCTGCTGGCGAACTATCTGGCCGCTTTCCTGCTGACCTATTTGTTGCGCAACCAACTGCGCGACGAACAGACCGCGGCCAGCCCCCAGAGCGCGGTACTTCCGAAACCGTCTCTGGTCCCCCAACTTCCGGTCGATGGCCGAATCCACGTCGGCATCGTGATCGTTGTCATCATCCTTCTGGCCGCCTGGTGGTGGACGCGGACACCGTCGGCCTTCCTGTTCGATGTCTACGGCAAACGGCCCCTCCTGGCATCCCGGCTGGGTCTGACCCCGATGCGCGCCGTCCTCTCCGCGATGCTGATCTCCGGGCTGTTCGCCGGTATGGCCGGTTGGATGCAGGTCGCCGGTGTCACCACCCGACTGGAACCGAACGTCGCAGGCGGTATCGGTTTCGCGGGTCTGGCGGTGGCCGTGCTCGGGCGGGGAAATCCGGTCGGAATCGCGCTGGCAGCAGTGGTTTACGCAGCGTTGGGCACCGGCGCGGCAGGTGTGCAGATGGCCACCGGGACCACTCCGACCGCCATTGGCACCGTCAGCCAGGGCATTCTGCTGTTGACCGCGGCGCTCGCCCTGGCAGCGATCAAACTGTTGCCGCGTACATCTGCACCAGAACCCCGCACCGACTCACAGAAGGTCGAGGTGGCCGCCGGATGAACACCATCGACTTCTGGACAATCGTCATCGCAGGAGCACTGGCACTGTGCTCACCGATCATCCTTGCCGGAATCGGTGAGATCTTCCTCGAACGAACCGGCGGCTTCAACGTTGGCATCGAGGGAATGATGTTGATCGGCGCGGTCTTCGGTGTCCTCGGATCAAGTGTCGGCGGTGTCTGGTTCGGCGTACTGTCCGGAATTTCCCTCGGTGCGCTGTCGGGTTTACTACTCGGCCTTGCCTCGTCGATGGCCGGAGCCGACATCATCATCGTCGGAATCGCCATCGGGCTCATCGGTTCAGGTCTGAGTATCTTCCTATACCAGTCGATCAACCCCGCCGGTTCCACCAATACCGCGGTCGACACCCAGCCAGAACTGAATATCTCACTCCTGGATGGGATCCCGTTGATCGGAACCGGACTCGCCGAAGCCGGGGTGTTCTTCTACCTGACCTTGGTCCTGGTCGTGGTGTCCTGGTTTGTGCTGACCCGGACGCGATTCGGGCTACGCCTGCGCTCGGTGGGCGACGACCCGGCTGTGGCGATCATCCGCGGCATCTCACCGGCCCGTTACCGACTCACCGCAGCCGTGATCGCCGGCGCGTTCGCCGGACTCGGCGGGGCTGTGGTGTCCCTGTCGAGCATCGGTATCTTCTCGCCGGGGATGACCGGCGGCGCGGGATTCATCGCACTGGCCGTGGTGATCATTGGACGCCGGAACCCTTTTGGCCTGGTGGCCGGGGCCCTGCTGTTCTCTTTCTTCAACAGCCTGGCCCTACTCGCCCAGACCCGTAACCTCGGCCTGCCCGTCGAACTGTTCCAGTCCCTTCCGTATCTGGCCACGTTCGCCGTTCTGTGTGTGGTGTCGCGCCGCATACACCTCGGACGTGGCCGAACACCGCGAGCGGCCGACGCTCCGGCAACAATCCGTCCGAAAGAAGGAGTCCGATGACCACCCCGCAACTGTCCGCGCGTGAAGAAGAACGCGCGTTGATCGAGTCGATCGCCGAACTGGCAACCGGTTTCGCAAAGACGGCGCCCGACTACGACGACCGCGCCGAAATCGCGGTCGGCAATCTCGACGCGCTGCACGCGGCCGGATTGAACACGGCAGTCCTTCCCCAGCATCTGGGCGGATCGGGCCTGAGCTACCTGGGCTTCGGCAAGATCGTGCGACTGCTGGCCAAGGCCGACCCGTCGACCGCAACGATCTGGACGATGCACTCGGGTGCCGGTGTCGGTTTGTCCGAGCTCACCCGAGAGGTCGCCGGCTCATTCTTCGCCGACGAGTTCTTGGCAGGTAAGAGATTTGCCAACGCTTTGTCCGAACCCACCAGCGGAAACCGCTTCCTCAATCCCACGCAGGAAGCCGAGGCAGCACCCGGTGGCTGGATCCTCAACGGCGCAAAGCGGTTTGTCTCAGGTAGCGAGATCGCCGACTACCTACTGGTCAATGCGTTGGTCGAGGGTGCCCCCACGTTCTTCGGCGTGATCCCGGACGACACGGTCACCATCATCCCGATCTGGGACACACTCGGGCTGCGAGCCACCCGAAGTCAGCTGCTCTCGTTCGAGAACACCCTGATGCGCCAGGAGTACCGTGGCCGCGCTCCCGGATTCGGTGACTTCGCGATCATTCCGGCCGGGCTGCCCGCCATCTCCCTGGGTATCGCCGATGCGGCACTGGCAGCGATCGTCGAACACGCATCGTCCCGCGTGATCCTGAACAAGCCTCTCTCCCATCAGCAGTGGGTTCAGCATGAGGTCGCCGACGCCCATGTCCGGCTCGAAGGCGCGCATGCGCTCTACGAACGAGGCCTGCAGGAAGCGGACAACGGCGATCCCGCGTTCTTCGGCGACCTCACCCGCGCCAAGTACCTGGCCAACAAGGTCGCGGTGGATGTGGCGCAGCTCGCGGTCCGGATCGGCGGTGCCACCGGCTATCTCAAGAAGTCGCCGATCCAGCGTCACCTGCGTGACGCCCAGGCCGGTCAGTTGATGGCGTACTCGACCGAGGTCCTTGCCGGACTCGTCGGCCGCGAGGTGCTCGGGGTGAAAGAGGAACAGTCACAATGACGCATCGACCGCGGATGATCTTCAACGCGTTCAACATCTTTTCCGTCTCCCACCACGATCAGGGGATGTGGGCCTGGCCGGGCAGCAAGCAGCTCGACTACAACTCGATCGATTACTGGGTCGAGTGCGCCAAACTTCTCGAGCGCGGCTACTTCGACACCCTCTTCTTCGCCGACGTGCTCGCGCCCTACGAGTCGTTCTCCGGGTCGCGCGAGACCGCGGTTCGCAGTGGCATGCAGTTTCCCATCAACGATCCCGGCGAACTCATCCCGGCGCTCGCGTACGCCACCGATGAGCTCGGATTTGTTCTCACCCAGAATATCCTGCAGGAGCCGCCGTATTCCTTCGCCCGCAAGATGTCGACCCTCGATCACCTCACGCGGGGCCGCATCGGTTGGAACATCGTGACTACGTTCCTGGCCGGCGCCGGCCGCAATCTGGGGTTGTCCGGACTTCCCGAACACGAGGACCGATACGGCCGCGCCGACGACTTCGTCGAGGTCGTCTACAAACTGTGGGAGGCCAGCTGGGAGGACGATGCGGTGATCCGCGACATCGCCACCCAGCAGTATGCCGATCCGGCCAAGGTCCACGAGATCAACCACGTCGGACCGTTCTACGACGTCGTCGGGCCACACTTGTGCGAGCCTTCACCGCAGCGGACACCGTTCCTCATCCAGGCCGGTGTCTCTCCACGTGGGCGCGACTTCGCAGGCCGAAATGCGGAGGGGCTGTTCATCAATGCGCTCAACCCCGACGAAGCAGCACCGATCGTCTCAGATGTACGGGCGGCCGCCCGGCGGCACGGACGCAATCCCGGCGACGTGAAACTGCTCGGGATCCTCGGTTTCGTCGTGGGCAGTACCGAGGAAGAGGCCCATCGGCTGCAGGACGAGATCACCGACTTCCAGAGCATCGAAGCAAATCTCGCCAAACAGAGTGTCTTCCTCGGATACGACTTCGGACAACTCGACCCGCACGAACCCATCGGGGAAATCGCCAAACGCCCGGAAGGACGGGAAGGTATTGTCGCGAAGCTGATCTCGATGGCACCGCGTCAGTCGATGACCATCGGTGAATTGGTCCGCTGGTTCGGCAACCTGCGTGAGGTCGGCACACCCGAGCAGATCGCCGACCGCATCGAGGCCTGGCAGGATGCCGGAGTCGACGGCATGAACGTGCAGTACGTCGTGTCGCCGGGTTCCTTCGAGGACTTCGTTGAACACGTGTCGCCGGTACTGCGCAAACGCGGGATCATGCAGGAGAGCTACTCCCCGGGCACACTGCGCGAGAAGATCTTCCCCGGCAAGGGCCCCTACCTGCCCTACGAACATCGGGCCCGGCAGTTCCGGCGCTCAGCGTTTGGTGGATGACCTCCTCCGACCGAAGCGGTACTGTCCGAAGGTGGACTACTCCAATGCGCTTGTGGAAGAGAACCGTCTGTTCGGCGCGCTGATCCGGCAGGCAGATCCGGCTCATCCGGTGCCGACGTGTCCGGAATGGACCGTCCAGCAACTGTTTCGCCATGTCGGACGTGGTGACCGCTGGGCCGCTACGATCGTTGCCGAACAGCGGGATTCACCCCTCGATCCACGAACGGTCGCCGGAGGGAAGCCGCCCGCCGATCCGGATCAGGCGATCGACTGGCTGCACGACGGAGCCCAGAAGTTGATCGACGCGGTCGCCGGCACCGGCCCCGATACCCCGGTCTGGACGTTCCTCGGGCCCCGTCCCGCGGCCTGGTGGATCCGCCGTCGCCTCCACGAGGCGACGGTCCATCGAGCAGATGCCGCATTGGCGCTGGGTCTTCCCTATGAGCTGAGCCCGGCCCTTGCCGCCGACGGCATCTCCGAGTGGCTCGACCTCCTCTCCCAGCCCGGCTCAGGCAGGCCGGCTCCCCTCGAGTCGGGGTCCACGTTGCACCTGCACGCCTTCGAGGACACCCTCGGCAGCGCCGGTGAATGGTCGGTCAGTCGTGGCGATGATGCGATCGCCTGGGACAACAGTCACACCAAGGCCGGAGCAGCGGCACGTGGTCGCGCAATGGATCTCCTACTCGCACTGACCCGTCGTCTGTCGGCAACCGAGGCAAACGTCGAGGTGCTCGGCGATCATCAGATCTGGGAGACCTGGCTCGCGCGCACAGCGTTCTGACATCGCCTGGGCCGCAGTCGAATTGCCGCTGACAGGAAACTGACAGAAAATCGCGGCCGTCGACAGTCGGTGGCGCGTGGGTCAGCAGGTGGGATCAGCTCCGGCATGATGCCGTTGACCGGGTCAGTCGTTCTTCCCAGGGAGGTTGTCATTCTGGTCATCCACACTGCGGATCAGCGTCAGCAAGGCCCCACTGAAGGGTGCGGAGTCGACATCTCCGCAAACGGCGAGCTGCTGGCTGTAGCCGACACAGATGGCCACAAACGCTTCGGCGACCTGTTCTGTGCGAGCACCCCGGCCTCCGGGTAGGAGGGCCACGACTTTGTCGCGTAGGGCTGCAAGTTGTTGTTGGACGACCTCAGCCAACGCCGGAGACAGCGCGGCCTCGGCGTAGATCTGCGACACGAGTCGAGCATGCCCGGTCTCCCGGGCCAGGGTTCGGGTGTGCTCGAGGAAGTCATGGATGGCGGCGGCTGTCAGGGCTTCGGGGAACGCGTTGCTGCCCTGCTCGCAGACTGCGATGACAACCTCATCCTTGCTGCGGAAATAGCGATAGATTGCGCCGATCGAAAGTCCCGCCTCGGCGACGATGTCGGCCATCGAGGTACCGGCGAATCCCTGATCGGCGAACCGGTTGCGCGCGGCCTCCACGATCTGTTGACGCCGCGCGTCGAGGTGCTCTTGGGCTACCTTTGGCATAAAGAATGATCCTTCGTTTTATTTGATACGCTCCACGGAGCATACGCCCGCAAGTACCTCAGGAGCACTCATGCGTTACCAGACCTTCGGACGCAAGACAGGACTTCGGGTCTCTGAATACGCGCTCGGAACCGCGAACTTCGGCACCACGAGCACCAGCGCCGGCCCTGAAGTCTCCCGCCAGATCTTCGATTCCTTCGTAGCTGCCGGGGGCACCACATTCGATACGTCCAACCTGTACCAAGCAGGGGAGGCCGAAACCATGCTCGGGTCGCTCCTGGGCAAGGATCGCGACGATTTCGTGGTCATCACCAAGTACAGCGGCACTCGTCGGGATCAGCCGCGCCCCGGCACGACCGGGAACAGTCGCAAGACCATGGTTCGCTCGTTGGAGGAGAGCCTGCGGCGGCTGGGCACCGACTATGTGGACGTGTTCATGCCGCATTTCCCGGACGGCACCACTCCGCTGGAGGAGATCCTGGGCGGTTTCGATGACCTTGTGCGCTCCGGAAAGATGCTGCACGGCGGTTTGTCGAATTTCCCGGCCTGGCGGACCGCCGGTGCCGCCGTGCGAGCGGACCTACAGGGCCTTGCTCCGCTCGTTGGCATACAAACCGAGTACAGCCTCGCCGAACGATCCGCGGACAGAGAGCTTTTACCGATGGCTCAAGCGCATGGTTTGGGAGTGATGCTCTACTCCCCGCTCGCCGGCGGACTGCTCACCGGCAAATATCGCCAGGGTCAGACCGGTCGGTTGGCACTTCGCGGAGGCGCGGTCGAGGGAAGCCCGCAAAAGACCTCGGTGGTCGATGCGGTGCTCCGCATCGCGGAAGAGATCAACAGTGACCCCCTCCAAGTTTCACTGGCATGGTTACGTCACCGCATCGCGCCGACGACCACAGCCATGATCCCCATTGTTGGACCCTCCTCCCTCGCACATCTCGAGGCCTACCTGAAGTCCCTCGACATGGAACTCGACGAGCAGCACCATCGACACCTCGACGAGGTCAGCGCGCCCCGATACGGCACCCCACATGACGATGTCTCAGCAGCGCTGAGCAATGGATTCGACGGGGACCGTGGCTTGCTCGAACTCCTGCCCATCCCCGTCATCTGAACCCGAACACCCAACACCCGATCCCAGGACATCATGACCACCACCTTCATCGGCATCACGTACGACGCCCACGACGCCGGACGCATCGCCCGGTTCTGGGCCGCCGTCCTCGGACGTGAGGTCGCCAATGGCGCCTCCCCCATGCACGCCACCCTTCTGGCTGCCGAACCCGCCACCAGCGGACCCCGCATCACCTTCCTCCAGGTTCCCGAGGGCAAGACGGTCAAGAACCGCCTCCACATCGACCTCGCATCGACCGAGTACGACGAGGAACTGAAACGCATACTCACCCTCGGAGCGACCATCCTTGCCGAGCAAAGCGCAGGCAGTTTGCGTTGGACCACTCTCGCCGACCCCGAAGGCAACGAGTTCGATCTCATCGCGGGGTGAGCGGAGCCTCGTCCTGTAGTTACGAGGCGCTCGATTTCGCTTGTGGCAGCGCTCTTCCGGTCACTGGGTTCGAAATTCTCCCGAGTAGTCGACGTCGACATTTCCGACGTCGTCGGAACATTCGGCACCTGCGGACACTCCTATCGACAACACCGCAAGCGAGACCCATCGCGAGCCCTCACCAACAAGGAGAACCCGATGTCCGACAACAGCATGCCCGAGATCAGCGAAGATGCCACCGTCCTCGAGGTCTTCGACGTCGACGGAGACGGCGTCACCGAATCCGCCCTCGTGGACGTCGATGGAGACGGTATCGGCGACGTCATGGTCCAGGACTACGACCAGGACGGCACCGCGGAAACCCTGGCCTTCGACACCGACGGCGACGAGCACTTCGAGACCGCCATCTCCGACTCCGACTCCGACGGTGTCGCCGACACCGTGTTCGTCGACGAGAACGCCGACGGCCAACACGACATCGCGTTCGTCGATGATGATCAGGACGGCGAGATCGACAGCGCCTACGTCCACGAAGCGGGCACCGACGAGTGGACCGAGGTCAACCCCTCCAGTGTCGAAGCCCCTGACACCAGCGCCCTCTGAACCGGCTGATCGCGACGAATAGCGGCATACCGGACATATTCGATATTCGATTGCCTGTCACGGTGTCAACCGTCGTCTGGCAGTAGGACATTCACCCACAGGACAATCGGCTGCCGCCAACGCCCCGATGCCTTACGTTGGCGGTGGCCGACTCCGATGGCCACTCACTTCGAAAGGAACTCCCACCGATGGCGAACCAATGGTGGCTGGCGATCGACTTCGGTACGTCGAATACCGCCGCGGCCGCATACGAACCCGGTTCGGGCGCACCGTCGGTGGTGCCGCTCTCCCACAACAGCGACATCATGTCGTCGTCGGTGTACGCCGACTCCTACCGCAATGTGCTGGTCGGTGATGCCGCCGTCAACGCGGCGGCCGGCAATCCCGCCGCCTTCATCACACACCCGAAGCGGCATATCAACGCCGGCACGGTCCCGGTCGGGAACCTCGACCTTCCGCTGGAGAATCTCATTGCGGCCGTGCTGAATTCGGCCATGTACCGGGCGGTGGAACGGCGCGGCGGCACCCGGCCCGACCGGTTGATCCTCACGCACCCCGCAGCCTGGTCACCCGAGGAGGTCGACGTGCTGACCCGCGCGGCCGAATTGATCGGATTCGACAGGTCTGCGATCACCCTGATCTCCGAGCCCCGCGCCGCGATCGCGCACTACACCAGGGCCATCCCACCGGGAGAGGCCGCCGGCCGGACGATCGCAGTGGTCGACTACGGGGGCGGTACCTGCGATGTCGCCGTCGTCAAGATCGGTGATGTCACCTCCACGCCCGGTTCGATCGACCTGATCGCCCACGACGGCAGCAACGGTCTCGGTGGGAAGAACCTCGATGCCATGATCCGGCGGTGGGTCGACAAACAGCTCACCTCACGCGCCCCCGAACTCCTGGAGTACCTGCGGACGGAGGCGAATCTGTCGACCAAGCGCGCCGTCGACGACAACATCCGCCGCGCCAAGGAACTGTTGTCGGAATCGCCGCGAGCGGTCATCAACATCAGCGGAGGCGGGCGGGAGGCCATCCTCGAATTGACCCGCGGAGAATTCGAACAGCTCATCGCCGCCAACGTCGACTCGGTCGTCGACCTCACCCGACGGACTTTGGCCCGGGCCGGGGCCGGCGGCGACGTCCAGATCTATCTGACCGGTGGTTCTTCACGGGTGCCGCTGGTCCAACAGCGTCTCGGTGAGCTCGGCACGGTGGCAACACTGGACAACCCCAAGACCGTGGTCGCACTCGGCGCTCTCGAAGCGCTTGTCGCAGAGTCCGATTCCGCCGGGTCCGGGCCCGCACCACTACCGCCACCGCCGACCGCACCGAGCTGGGGCACACCCGGCTGGGACTCCCCCGAGACCCCGGCGCCGAGCGGCGGATATGTGCCCACCGCCCAATACAGCACGATCCCGCAATATGGATCGAACCCGCAGTACGGTTCTCCCGCGCAGTACGGCTCGGAGCCGCCCCCCTACGGTTCGGACGGACCACCGAGTCACGCCTCCGCTTACGGTCTGCCTCCCGGGCAGCCCGGCCCGAATCCGAACCGCAAGCGCAATCTCACGATCGGTGCGATCGCCGCGGTCGTGGTGGTGCTGGTCGCCGCCATTCTCGGGGTGGCGATCGCCAGTTCCAGCGGTGACGACGGCCCCAAGGCCGAGCCGATTCCCACGTCGTCCACATCCACCTCGACGTCGACCTCAACCAGGTCGTCGACCACCAAACCCCCTGAACCCACGACGAAGACATCAACGGCCGCCGGGGTACTGGACGCAGACGACCAGGGCCTGGTCGACGCCAATCCAGATCTGTTCGACGCCGACACCTGCCAGGCGATGGACCGTCCGGACTATGCCATCGCCGGAATCATGTGCGCCCCGGCCGCCGGAGTGCTCACCGAAGGCACCACCGGCGCCCCACCGAGCGCCATCGGCCTCTTCGACGCAGGGACCTCGGACATCAAGGCCATCGCCGACGCCGAGTACGCCGCCGGTAATACTTCCGAGTTGTTCACGCAGATCATCGACGGCGAACCGGTGTACGCCTACTTCGACACCTTCGACGACAACACCGTCGCCTACATCATCTACTCGGAAGCGAACGGGACCATCACGTGGTGGCTCACCGACAGCACCGATCAAGAGGCGTTCGCCTCGTGGTTGCGATCAGCCGAGATCTGCCTCTGCTGAACCGGATCCTGCTAGCGTTCCGACAGAGCACATCGGGTCGCGCCGATACCCAGACCCGCACCAGCCACGAAAGGCGTTGTGGCCCATGCCCGGTAAACCGCTCTTCGCCTGGAGCGGCACCGGTGCTGCCGTCGGCGCGGTCGCGGCCGTTCCCGCCGTTGCGGTCGCGTTCTCCGACATCGCCGCGGCGGCAGCGCTGGGCGTAGGTGTACTTCCGGCCGCCGTGGTCGGGATACCACCGCGACGACGGCAACGCATCGTTCTGTTGATCTCCGGACTGCTCATCGGTGTGCCGATGATGGCCGGTTCACTGGTGGCGCCGTATCCGATTGTGGCGGTGCCGGTGATCTTCGGGCTTGCGCTGGGCGCGGTGCTCCTGGCCGGGACCGCTCGTTTCGCCCGGCTCGGACTACTGATGATGACCCTCGCGGTGCCGATGGTCGGCGTCGGCCTGAGCTACGACACTGTCGGCGAATCAGGAAGACTGACAGCGCTTTTCCTGGCCGGATCGGCCTTTGTCTGGCTGATCTGCCTCGTGCTGCCGCAGCGGGAACCGCAGGCCCGGGACGCTCCGCCCGCAGGACCGGGAATGGGATACGGGCTGCGATTGGGCGCGGCCGGTGCGGTCGCGGCGGCGATCGGCTTCGCCCTCGACTTCGACCATGTCGGATGGGCCTGCGCCGCAGCCCTGATGGTGATGCGACCTGCCCGGGAACTGCAGATGTCGCGGATGTTCGGACGTGTGGCGTCGGTGATCGCCGGCGGCGCACTGGCCGTGCTGCTGATCGAAACCTCACCACCCACGGTGGTTTACGCCGTCGCCTTCGGGCTGGCGCTCACCCTGGCGGCAGGCACCGTCGGCTCGAGGTTCTACATCCTGCCGGCGTTCACGACGTTCTTCGTGATCATGCTGTTGGGATTCTCCAATCCTGACAATGCATCCTCCCGGCTGTTCGAACGGATCGGCGAAACCGCACTCGGTGTGGCGATCGCGCTGTTCTTCGGAATCCTGCTGCCGGTGTTGATTCGGGCACCGGGCGGCAAACGATCAGGATGACAGCCGAATCGGCCGAATGATCACGCGATCCCGATCGACGGTTGTGGCATGTTGGTGGCGATCCGGCCCATGATCCCGGCCCTGGTGAACTCCTTCGCCACCCGGACCGCGTCGAGCACGTCGGATCCCTTGGCGAGTTCGGCCGTGATCGCGGCCGCAAAAGTACACCCGGCACCGGCAACTCGCTGCTCGCCGATCTTCGGCGCCCGGAGCTCGGTGAACTCGGTGCCGTCGAAAACGATGTCGACGGCATCGGGGCCCGGTAGTTCCATTCCACCCTTGACCACGACATATCGGGGTCCGAGGTCGGCGATACGCCGGGCCGCCTCTTTGAGGCCGTCCACGTTCTCGATGTGCTCCATGCCGGCCAGGGTGCGCGCCTCGAACAGGTTCGGTGTGACCACGGTGGCCAAGGGCAGGATCTCGCTGCGCAGGCCGTTGTCGGTGTCGAGGGCGGCACCTGGTTCCTGCCCCTTGCAGATCAGGACCGGATCGACCACGATGTGCCGCCAGCTCTGCTGCTGGAGCGCATTGGCCACCACGGCGATCGTCTGCGGCGTGCCGAGCATGCCGATCTTCACCACGTCGAGATCATGGGCGCCGGTGGCGGCCTCGATCTGATCGGCGATGACCTCGGGATCCACCGGAACGAAGCGATGCGCCCAACCGGACTTCGGGTCGAACGAGACGATGCAGGTGATGGTCCCGACACCGTACGTGTCGAGTTGCCGGAAGGTGCGCAGATCAGCCTGCAGCCCGGCACCGCCGGTGGCCTCCGACCCCGCGATCACGTATGAAATATGCGGCGCCGTTCCGTCAGCTTCTGGACGCATGGGGTCATCTCCTTGTTCGTGGTACGTCGACCATTGTCCCAGGAGCTCTCAGTCGCGCCGACCCCGCCGTCAGCGGGCGATCACCGCGGCGATCACCAGGCCGATGAGGAGTCCGGACCTGGTTCGCTCACGCGCCCAGTATCCCCGGCCCGGTGGCCTGAAACCGTCCCGAGAAGGGCCGCCGAGGGAAGACTTCCCTCGGTGTTCACCTACGGGGACGAAGTGCGGACGATTTCTCCGGCCAGGGTGTTCAGCGCATCCTCGACCGGCAATCCCAGAGCGGTTTCGCCGCCCTGGATCAGGTAGTCCACCAAGGCCACACCGGTGAGGGCGTGCGCGCCGCTTTCCGGACTGAAGAACACTGCGCCGTTCTGGAACTGCTGAATCGCACCGGTTCCCGTGACGGTGGGTTCGACCGGTCCGAGGGCTGTCCCGAGTAGTCCTGCAGCGCCGCCCAATTCGGAGAACTTCGTCCCGATGGCGGCCTCTGCCAGAGCCAGCAACTGACCGAGCAGTTCGCCCGACCCGGTGTTGTCAGGGATGCCAGGCGTCGTCGGCAACGTGGGGATGACCGGTATCGCGGGCGCGACCGCACCGGCACCGACACCGACACCCGAAGGTGGCGCGATGATCGCCGGCGGGTTCGCCTGACCCTGCACGGAAAAGAACGAGGACTTCAGCTGCAGCCTGGTGCGCACCTCCTGCGCCGGAACATCGACACTGCCTCCGGTACCGGTGATCCGGACGGTGGCGGCGCGGCCGTTCTCCGCGCCCATGCCGTAGGCCTCGATCACGTCGAAGCCGGTCAGGGAACCGACACCGAATTCGCTTGCGATGCTTGACGAGCTGACCGATGCGGTCCATTCGTGGTGCGGTGAGATCGCGTCACCCTCGTCGTTCACGGCCGGGAAGTCGCGTCCGTCGGTGGCGCCACCGGTGGACGAGGAGAACTCGGTGAAGGCCGGCTTTCCGTCCTTGAGCAGGATCTCTCCGGCGGTGGCATCGACCGCGATGTTGGAGCGTGGGTCTTCGGCCGCGTATCCGCCGTAGACCTGGGAGTTCATCGTGTCGTCGATCGGTTTGCTGATGTCCATCGAGGCCAGTGCATAGGTACGGGCGGCGACGGCTTGGGCCTTGAGCGCCTCGGCGCCGCCCTCATCGGCCCAGGCCACGATGCTCTCCTCCGGCACCACACCTTTGACGTAATCATCAAGGGAGACAACGTTGATCACGTTGCCGCCGTCGAGGCCGAGCGAGCCACGGAAAGTCTGATCAGAACCGCACATCCGGAGCAGTTCCGGTAGCGGGCGTCCCGGGCCGGGGGTGACCGGCGAGACCAGGGATCGAGGGAGTTCGATGGACTGGACCACTGGACCACCACAGCCGGTGGTGATGGTGGCGGTGGAACCCGACAGACTCACGGCCTGCCCGGGTGCCACCACCACATCACCAACCCTCATTCCGGCGTCCGCGAAGACATTGACCGACGACTCGCCTGTGAGAATTACCGAGACGTCGACGTTGTCCACCTTCCCCGCGGTGGTGCCGCCGTAATAGTGACCCAAGATCTGGGTCGAGGTCCAACCCTGTTTGGCATAACCAAACGCGCCCCACTGGCCCATGCCGCGGCCGTGCCCGTTTCCGTGCCCGACCAACGTCACCTCGCCACCGACCGCAAGCGAAACATCTGCTTCGACAGCCCGTGGAACCACCCATCCGGCGGCTCCGACGGCCATCAGCAGGGCCACCCCGGCCACTGCCGGCCGCCGCAACCGGGCACCGTACGCAGCCCGGCCCCCAATGGGTCGAGTGGTGTACAGGCCTGGGATACGCGGCATGGCTGTCCCTTCAAACAGTTCCGCCCACTGCGGCTTCACACACACGCATCAGCACGCAATGTGACTAGTGGGACAGATGTGACAGTAGTTGCTATCGCCGAGCCACAAAAGTCACAGGAGATAACAACAGCATCACGAGTTTCACGCCACGCCGAGCGAGGTCGTGGACTTCGGGCCGCACAAAAGACACGATTTGCCGGTCTAACAAGTCGA
Organism: Williamsia sp. z71; assembly: GCF_059553375.1. NCBI lineage: Bacteria > Bacillati > Actinomycetota > Actinomycetes > Mycobacteriales > Nocardiaceae > Williamsia > Williamsia sp. z71. The sequence continues at coordinate 488,885 of NZ_JCANWX010000003.1, read as the reverse complement.
AGGGGAAGTCGACGTTGCGCCGGACGCCCGCTTTGGCGTGCCTACACACACGTCGGTGATGACCAGCTCGACCAGTGCGACAAACAAGGAGAACTACGTGCGCTATCGCCGCCCCAAACCCTCGATCGTCCTGGGCACTGTTGCCGCCGTCGTCGTCGCGAGCCCGGTCGCCATCCTGGTCGGAGGCAGTGCGCCGAGCCTCACCGTTGATCCCGGTGATGCGCCCGTCGCCCAGTCGGTCACGCCGACAACCATCAACCAGGTCAGCCTGAACGATGTCCCGACACTCGTTCTCAACCTGGTGAAGTCGGGCCTGGCGGATGTGGGCGTAACGCTCCCGCCGATCGACATCTCCGGGATCGACCTGCCGGACATCCCGCTGGAGATCCCGGGCGGCATGATCCCGACCGACCTCCTCCCGTCGACCACCGCTCCCGCCACCACGGTGCCCGGCAGCGCGGTGCCCGAGACCACCACGGGCCCCGAGGGCACCACGCCCCCCGGTGGCGCACCCGCCGAACCGGCCGTCCCCGAGGGCGCGCTCGTCAAGGAGATCAGCCAAGACGAGCCCTTCTCCATGGTCGGACTGACCTGGGAGGGACTGGCCGAGACCACCGCATTCATCCGCGCAAAGCAGCCCGACGGGTCCTGGGGCCCATGGCTGTCCGCCGACAAGATCGACGGCATCAGCGACAAGGATCCCGAAAAGCAGGGCACCGAACCGATCTGGATCGGCAAGGCGAACGTCATCCAGGTCGCCGTCACGAACAACGGCGTCGCCGCACCCGGCGCCGCACCGGCCGACCCTGCTGCCGGACCATCCGGAACCGAGCCGTCGGCGACCTCCACATTCACCACACCACCGGTACCGCAGCGAACCGACACCTCGATCCCGACGTCGACCGTCGCCCCCGGCGAGATCGCGCCCCGCGTGTTCACGCCCGAGGAACAGCCACTGTTGACCACCACCGGAGCACCGCAGCAGGACCTGCTGCAGCAAGCCCTGTCGTCGATCAGTGCAGCGTTGATCTCACCCGGGACAACCGCGCCGGCCACCGACGGCCAGACCCCGGCCGCCGCAATCGTGCCCCCGGCCGCGCCGGTGCTTCCCGGTGTCCCGCAGGTGATCTCCCGCGCCCAGTGGGGTGCCGACGAATCGCTGCGTTGCTCGGAGCCGACCTACGACGACGCACTGAAGGACACGATCGTCCACCACACGGCCGGCTCGAACGACTACACGCCCGAGCAGTCCGCAGAGATCGTCCGCGGCATCTACGCCTACCACGCGCAGACGTTGGGCTGGTGCGACATCGGGTACAACGTGCTCGTCGACAAATACGGCCAGACCTTCGAGGGCACGGCAGGCGGACTCGACAAAAACGTCCAGGGCGTCCACGCCGGCGGGTTCAACGAGAACACCATGGGACTGTCGCTGATGGGCAACCTCAACGAGGTGCAACCGAGCGCCGAGATGATCAACGCGGCCGGAACCTTCCTCGGATGGAAGCTGCGACTGGCCGGACTCGATCCGAACGGACAGAGTTCGCTGGTCTCCATCGGATTCCCCGGTGGCCTGTACGCCGCAGGTGAAACGGCAACGGTGCCGATGATCTCCGGCCACCGCGACTTCTACAACACCGATTGCCCCGGCCAGTTCGGCTACGACGCGCTGCCGCAGATCCGCGCGATCGCAGCCGGCAACGGGCAGCTGCCGACCGCCAATCCGGAGGTCCTGTCGACCACCGACACCGGCGCCATCGCCCAGCAGTGGATGACAACCGGTGGTCCCACCGGTGAGCTCGGCAACGCGACAACCACCGAGCAGACCACCCCGGACGGCACCGCCAAGTACGTCGACTTCGAGAACGGCAAGATCTACTGGTCGCCGGACACCGGCGCACAGGTGATCAAGGGCGCCATCGCGACGGCTTGGGCGGCACTGGGATTCGAGACCGGATCCCTGGGACTCCCGACCTCCGGTGAGACATCCGGACCGCAGGGCATCAGCCAGACGTTCCAGGGCGGCACGCTGATCTTCAACCTGATCACCGGCATCGTCGAGGTCCTGCGCGTCTACATCGACGAGTTCAACAACAGTTACAACGAGCAGCGCGGCCTGGCGACCACCGCACCGCCTGCCTGATCCGAGAATCCGCGCCATCTGCCTTCGTGCGCGCCGGTTGCAACCGGTGCGTACGCAGGCAGGTGGCGCGGATTTCCTTTTTGCTCAGAACCAGCGGGACAGCACCTGGCCCACGCCACCCAGGTTGTTGTCCGGCGCGATCTCATCGGCCGCATCGATCGCCGCCTGATGTCCGTCGACCATCGCGAAACCCCGTGTCGCCCAGCGCAGCATCTCGATGTCGTTGGGCATGTCGCCGAATGCGATCGAGGCGTCCACCGGTAGATCGCGAAGGCGCGCGAGTATCTGGAGACCACTGGCCTTGCTGACCCCGGGCGCCGCGAGTTCGATCAAGCCGTTGTCGGTGGAGTACGTGACGTCCGCGAGATCGCCGACGACCGCTGCCATCCGGCGGGCCATCTCGTCGCTGGTCATCTCCGGACGACGCACCAGCATCTTGACCGCATCCTGCGACAGCACATCGGCTTCACTCATCTCGATGTGATCGGGATTGAGCCAGGCGTGCTGATAACCGGCCGTCGCCACGAACGGTGGCGTGGCGGCGTCGTGAGCACTCTTGCCGACCCTCTCCACCGCCAGTCCACATCCGGGAATCTGCTGATAGGCCAATTCGGCCAACTTCTCGAGCACGGGCGCACCGAGAGTCTGCGAGTGCAGGATCCGGTCGGTCGCGACGTCGTAGACGATCGCACCGTTGGCGCACACCGCATACGGTTCGACGTCGAGCTGATCGGTGATCTCGGCGATCCATCGGGGCGGACGGCCGGTTGCGATCACGAAGGTGGCCCCGGCGGACGTCGCCTTGTTGATCATCGAACGCACCAGTTCGGGTACCAGGTTGTTGTCGTCGATGAGCGTGCCATCGACATCGCTGGCGATCAGTGTGGGCGGGCCTACGAACTCCGGGGACGGCATTTGATCCATTTTGCCTTTTCGCCGACCGGTCGGCAGCGTCGGCACCACCCACCGCGCGCGGGCACCTTGTCCGGTCCGACGAAATCGAGCTGCAACCCCTGCACTTTGACCAGCGATTTGGCGGCTGTTTCGAGCGCTCGAAATACCGGTTCCGTGGCGGACAGCCTGATTCAGCGCCCCGAATACGTGCCCGATTCGCGCGACGTCGCGCACCTGATCCATCGTGTGTTCGGCACTACAGCGGCATCCCCACGGGACGTCCGCGCCGCGGACATCAACTGTGCAAATATGAACAAGGTCGGTTCAGGAGGAGCCGCCATGCTCAGCTGACACACCGCACCAAGGGGTTTCGATGGACTCGATCGACCGACAGTCGAATCACACCCGCGTAGACAACGATCTACCCGCAGGCACCGGACTGACCATCGCCGCCGACCGCAACGGCGGACTGGTTGTCCTCACCGTGCGTGGGAGCATCGACATACTCACGGCCCCACAGTTGTCCGACGCCGTCGGCGAAGCGATCAGCGGGGTCCCCACCGGGCTCATCATCGACATCTCGGCCGTCGACTTCCTTTCCTCTGCAGGCATGACCGCACTGGTCGCAGCACACGAGAACATCGCACCCACCGGACGTCTGGCCGTCGTCGCCGACGGACCTGCGACCGCCCGGCCCATTCATCTGGTCGGGCTGGACGAGACCGTGACCATCTACGCCACTGTCGACGAAGCGGTAGCCCAATTGGGTGAAGAACGCCGCAACGATCCCTATACCGCATAGAACACTTCCGCCCTGGGTAACACCGAAGGGTGGATGGTGACCGAACCATGACAAATCTGCCGATCGAGGATCCGCAGCTCGCGTTCACCGACGTGACTGCGGATCCGGCGTCGGCAACCCGCCTTCGTCAACACCTGGCGAGCTGGTTGCACGCCGAGGTGCCGGAAGCGCAAGACCACGCCGACGCGATCACCCTGGCGGTCTACGAAGCCCTGGCCAATGCCGTCGAGCACGCGTATGTCGACGCCGCCCAACCGGGCACGATGAATTTGCGCGCCACCTACAACCGGTATGACTACCTGCTCAGCGTCACGGTCCAGGACCACGGCCAATGGCAGGAAGCCATGGCATCGTCGACCGCGGGGTTACGCGGGCGAGGAATCCCCCTGATGCAGGCCCTCTCCGATCACCCTCGGATCAACCCGACCGCGTTCGGCACCACCGTCATCCTGGAATGGAATGTCGGACGCGACTCTTCGCGACCTCAGCCTCCGTAACCGGCCTCGGTCCGCGCAGCTCGTTTGGCAGCCTTCTCGGCCTGCTCATCGGCGTCCATCCGGTTGGCTTCCTCCAGCGTCGGGGCACCGCCACCGAGACGGGCCGGAACCCAGAACTCGCCCTGCGGATGAGGACCGTACGAGTCTTGGATTTCCAGCAGCAGTTCGCTCATCACCCGGTGCAGTTCTGCGGTGACCGCCACCGGATCACCTTCGGCGTCGATGGGCTTGCCCACCCCGATCGAGATGGGGATGTTGGTCCGGCCCAGCCGCTTGGGATGCCCCTTGGTCCAGACCCGTTGAGCTCCCCAGACAACGGTCGGCACGATCGGGACGCCTGCCTCGTGCGCCATCCGGGCCGCGCCCGACTTCAATGCCTTGATCTCGAAACTGCGGCTGATGGTGGCCTCGGGGTACACACCGACCAGTTCCCCGTCGCGCAGATAATCGACCGCGAGCCGATAGCTTTCGGCGCCGGCGCCACGATCGACCGGGATGTGGCGCAGACTACGCATGATCGGTCCACTGATCTTGTTGTCGAAGACTTCTTTCTTGGCCATGAACCGGACCTTGCGCTTGCCCTGCAGGAAAGCGGGGAGTCCGGCGTAGGTGAAGTCGAGGTAGCCCGTGTGATTGATCGCGATCACGGCGCCGCCGGTTTTTGGCACATTCTCGACTCCGGTTACCGTGAACGTCAGGCCTTCGGCCGCCCAGAGCGAACGGGCCAGGGCGATGACTGTGTCGTAGACCGGTTCCATCCCGCGAGCTTAGCGTTGGCCGGCAGGCGGTCCACCCCATCCGGTCGTTACCCTGGGGACCGCAGCAAGAGCACCACAATTTTGGAGGCAGTACGTGCAGGTCACAAGCATTGGACACGCAGGATTCCACATCCAGACGACAGCGGGTTCCATCCTGTGTGATCCATGGGTCAACCCCACATACTTTGCGTCGTGGATCCCATTTCCGGACAACAGTGAGCTGGACTGGAAGGCGCTCGGCGACTGCGACTACCTGTACGTCAGCCATCTGCACAAAGACCACTTCGACGAGCAGAACCTGCGCGACAACGTGAACAAGGACGCAACCGTCCTGCTCCCCGATTACCCGGTGCCCGATCTGCGACGGGCGCTGGAAGAACTCGGCTTCCACAAGTTCGTGGAGACCGAGGACTCGGTGAAGACCACCGTCACCAATGACAAGGGCAGCCTCGACATCATGATCGTGGCGCTGCGCGCACCTGCGGACGGCCCGATCGGCGACAGCGGGATCATCGTCTCCGACGGCCAGACCACCGTGTTCAACATGAACGATGCCCGGCCGATCGACCTGGACGTCATCACCGAGCAGTTCGGCCACATCGACGTCCACATGCTGCAGTACTCGGGCGCCATCTGGTACCCGATGGTCTACGACATCCCGAAGCGTTCGAAGGCCAACTTCGCGGCCCAGAAGCGACAGCGCGGGATGGACCGGGCGCGCTCGTACATCGAGCAGGTCGACGCGACCTGGGTCATTCCCTCCGCGGGCCCCCCGATGTTCCTGGACGAGGAACTGCGATACCTCAACGACATCGAGAACGACCCGACCAGCATCTTCCCCGATCAGGAAACCTTCCTCGACCAGATGAAGGAACACGGCACCGACGACGGCGTCAAACACCGCGGGCTGATGATGGTCTCCGGGTCCACCGCCGAGTTCACCGGTTCGCAGCTCGATGAGATCAGTCATCCGTACCCGCCGGAGCAGGTCTTCGGCAAGAACAAGGCCTCCTACCTCGACAAGATGGCGGTGAAGTTCGCCCCGGTCATCGCCGCGCAGAAGGCCACCTGGGCGCCGGCCGAGGGCGACCCGCTGCTCGCGCCGCTCAAGTCGCTGTTCGAGCCGATCATGGCGCAGAGCGATCAGATCTGCGACGGGATCGGCTATCCGGTCGGACTCGTCATGGGCGATGAGACCGTCGTCCTGGACTTCCCCAACCGCACGGTCCGTGAGCCCAAGGAGAACGAGGGCAAGTACCGGTACGGCTTCCGGATCGCGCCCGAGTTGGTCCGAACCGTCCTGCGCGACAACGAACCCGACTGGGTGAACACGATCTTCCTCTCGACCCGCTTCACCGCATGGCGCATCGGTGGGTACAACGAATACCTCTACACGTTCTTCAAGTGCCTGACCGACGAGCGAATCGCATACGCGGATGGGTGGTTTGCCGAGGCGCACGACGACTCATCGTCGATTGTGAAGGAAGGCTGGGAGATTCAGCGACGCTGCCCCCACCTCAAGGCAGACCTGAGCAAGTTCGGCGTCATCGAGGGCGAGAAGCTGACCTGCAACCTGCACGGCTGGTCGTGGGATCTGCGCAGTGGCCGCTGCCTGACCTCCAAGGGTCACGAAATCCGCAGCAGCAAGGTCGAGTAGCCGGCAGCTCCGACAACGCCGGGGAACTCTGGTTCTGAGACGACCCGCAGGGTGTTTGATCGACTCGACATCGGGGTATGGCGATCGGGTGTCCTCATTCTGGCGTGACCGAATCGATGTCCAGACGCCCTCGACAGCGGTCACGGATACCCGCTACGAGTACGTCGTTGTCGGTGGCGGGATCACCGGCCTGGCCACTGCACTCCTGCTGTCGCAGGCGGGTTCATCGGTAGCGGTGCTGGAAGCCCGATATCTGGGTTTCGGTGCCACGGGTAACACCACCGCGAAACTCAGCGTGCTGCAGGGCACCAGGCTCTCGAGCATCTCGGACAAACACACCACCGATGCCGTCAGGCACTACGTGCACGCCAATCTCGATGCACAGCGATGGCTGCTCGACCTGATGCAGGACAAGGGCGTTCCGTTCCAGCTCAGGGACGCATACACCTACGCCCAGACCGACAAGGGCATCGAGGCCGTCGAAACCGAGTTCCGGGTGGCGCGCAGAGCGGGCCTTCCGGTCCAACGTGTGGACAGACTCGACACGGCGTTCCCGGCATTGTCGGCCGTGGTCCTGAAGGATCAGGCCCAGTTCGACCCGATGGATGTGGTGGCGCTCCTCGCCGGCGAAGCCCGATCGCACGGTACCGACATCTTCGAGGGCGTCCGGGTGCGGTCGGTGCGCACCGACCGTGATGACCAGGTCTTGGACACCGAGCAGGGCGATGTCCGGGCGGGCACGGTCATATTGGCAACGGGTATACCGATTCTTGATCGCGGTGGTTACTTCGCACGCCTGCATCCCGAACGGTCCTACGCTGCTGCCTTCGACGTGTCCGAGGAGATCCCCACCGGAATGTATCTCTCTGCCGACCAGCCGTCGCGGTCGGTCCGTTCCGTTCCGACGGCCGACGGCGAGGTGTTGCTCACCGGCGGGGCGGGCCATACCGTCGGCCGAACCCGATCCGAACAAGCGCTGGTGGACGAACTCATCGAATGGACCACGCGATCATTCCCGACCGCTCGGCTCCGAGCTCGTTGGTCGGCACAGGATTACGTCTCCATCGACGAACTTCCCTATGTGGGACCACTTGTCCCCGGGAACGACAACATCATGGTGGCCACGGGTTACGCCAAATGGGGGATGTCTAACGGTATCGCGGCCGCACTCATGTTGTCCGGCATCTTCCATGGAGACCGGAAGCCGTGGGCGAATGCGTTGAATTCTTCTCGGTACCAACAGCTTTCAGGAATCCCCACCGCCGCGATGATCAACGGAGCCGTCGGCGTGCACATGGTCAAGGGGTGGGCAGGTGCCGCTATGGCAGGTTCACCGGGGCCGCCGGATCCGGCCGCCGAGGGCACGGGAGAAATTCGCCGGGAAGGAACACATCCGGTCGGGGTCTGCACCGTGGGCGGGCGCCAACACCGCGTGTCGGCCATCTGTCCGCATCTGCACGGGATCTTGAAGTGGAACGATGCCGAATCGTCCTGGGATTGCCCGCTTCACGGATCACGTTTCCGTCATGACGGCGAGATCATCGAAGGACCCGCCACCTCACCTCTGCGTCGACTCGACTGAACGTCGCGCCGAGGCCGGGGGGCTATTTCGAGAGTTCGATCGCAACCAGACGTCCGCCGTTGTCGACGGGACCTTCGTGAACGGTGACGAAGTTGGTGAGGGTCTGGAGGACATGCCATCCGAAGCCCGTTTGCGGCAAGGTTTTCGCCGCCGGCACCCACGACTGCACCACCGCACGGAATTCCCGCTGGGAAGTGGTGAACCCCACAGTGAGTTCGGCTTCCGGTGCGGCACAGCCGATGATCGACGACGCCGCCTCATCGACCGCCAGCTTGATGTCGGCCACCTCGTCGAGCGAGAAATCCGCGAGCACGGCCAAGGTCTCGGCGATGGCTCGTACCATCGGCACCTGGGACTCATCGGCTCTGACCCGGATACTCACCGGAGTCACGGCGATCCCGTCGATGTCCATAACGTCACCCACTACGTTTGTCCCCCTTTGCCAGGCAGGTTACCCCGCGCGGCTTGATGTATCCGTTTCAACACTGCGACAACCCTTCCGTCACTTCAATGCACGTGTACCCATGACGTTGAATGCCAATCACTGCGCCCATCCCAACCGCGCTCAACCCAGCAGCGAACCGATGTCGGTCTCGCTGGACCCCAGCTCTTCGCGGAGCTTCTTCAACGTGCTCGACAGGATTCGCGAGACATGCATCTGCGATATCCCCATTTGTTTGGCGATCTCGGTCTGCGTTTGAGAACCGAAGAACCGGAGCACCAGAATTCGGCGTTCCCGTTCCGTGAGTTTGGCCAGGGCAGGCCGGATCATGACGTAACTCTCGACGTGAGAGTACTCCGGGTCCTCCTCGCCGATCGTCTCGAGTAGGGGCGCACCGATCTCGTCGTCCGCCGCGCCGGAATCGGTCGAAAGTGCTTGATACGCACCCCTGGCGAGCAACCCTTCCGTCACCTCGGCAGCGTCGATCCCGAGTTCGGCCGCGATCTCACTGGCCGACGGTGAGCGACCCAGCCTGTGCGACAAATCTTCCGACGCGTCGTTGATCGACTTGTGAAGTTCTTTGAGGCGCCGCGGAACTCGTGTCGCCCAGGCCGCATCGCGAAAGTGCCTACGCACTTCGCCCATGATCGTCGGCACGGCGAACGAGACGAACTCCGAGCCGTGTTCCGGGTTGAAGCGATCAACCGCGTTCACCAGACCCAGACGGGCAACCTGCACGAGGTCATCGTGATTTTCGCCGCGTCCACCGAAGCGACGTGCGATGTTCTCGGCCAACGGCAGACAACGTGTGATCACGTCGTCGCGGAGACGGCTGGTCTCAGGGGCGTCAGAATCACCCGCTCGGAGCTGCTCGATCATGCCGACAACATCCGAATAGTCGTCTGAAGCGCGGGCCTTTGATTCAGATCGGTCCAATACTGTCCCATCCACACAATCGTCTTCTCACTCGCCGGGCTTACCCGGTGAGAGTGAGTCTCAAACACCACTCTGCCATCCCTGGCGCCGACATCGACATCGTGATTGCGCCAGGCGCTCGAGGGGTACCTGCCGAGCGGGGGCGGATGACCTGGAGTTCGCCGAGAAGGAGCCAATATGAGAGCAGTGACATGGCAAGGCAAGCGCGATGTGCGCGTCGAGACCGTGCCGGATCCGAAGATCGAAGAACCGACGGACGTCATCATTTCGCTGACGACGACCAATATCTGTGGATCAGATCTTCATCTCTATGAGATCTTCGGACCGTTCATGACCCCCGGAGACATCCTCGGGCACGAACCGATGGGAGAGGTGGTCGAGGTCGGCTCAGCGGTGAAGAACCTGTCCGTCGGGGATCGGGTCGTCATCCCATTCCAGATCGCCTGTGGCACTTGCCACATGTGCAACCATCAACTACCCACCCAGTGCGAGACCACACAGGTGACCTCTCAGGGGCGGGGGGCGGCCCTGTTCGGCTTCTCCAAGCTCTATGGTCAGGTGCCCGGCGCCCAGGCGGAATACCTTCGTGTCCCGCATGCGGATTTCACGCACATCAAGGTGCCGGAAGGTCCGTCGGATTCGCGGTTCGTGTATCTCTCCGACGTATTGCCCACCGCGTGGCAATCGGTTGAGTACGCCAACATCCCCGACGGTGGCTCGGTCACAGTCCTGGGCCTCGGTCCGATCGGTGACATGGCGGCCCGAGTGGCAGCCCACAAGGGCTACCAGGTCACCGCGGTCGACCTCGTTCCCGAGCGCCTCGAACGGGCCAGGGCACGCGGTATCGACACCATCGATCTTTCAGAGAATGACAACATCGCCGAGATCATCCGTGATCGGACCGATGGCCGGGGAACCGATTCCGTCATCGACGCGGTCGGTGCGGAAGCACACGGTGCGCTGGGGGCCAAGGTGATCCAGGCGATGACCGGCATGCTGCCGGACGCCATCGCCCAGCCGCTGTTCAAGACTGCCGGCGTGGACCGTCTCAGCGCGGTCTACACCGCCCTCGACGCGGTGCGGCGTGGCGGCACCGTTTCACTGATCGGGGTCTACGGAGGCGATATGGACCCACTCCCGCTCGGAACAATGTTCGATAAGCAGATCACGATGCGGATGGGACAGGCCAACGTCAAGCGGTGGGTGGACGACATCATGCCGCTCCTCACCGACGACGATCCTTTGGGCGTGGACACCTTTGCCACACACGAGCTATCTCTGGAAGAGGCGCCGCACGCCTACGAGATCTTCCAGAAGAAGCAGGATGGAGCCGTCAAGATTCTTCTGAAGCCGTGACCTGCGGCAGCCCGGAGGTGGTCAACGCGGCACGTCGTCGCGCCGCGTTGACCTCGGCGTATCGCACCAGAAATGCTCGTTCGTCGAGCTTCTTACGCCGCAACCAGCCGGTGACCTCGTCGTTGCATTTACTGGCATTGCAGGAGCCGCAGGCCGGCGCGATGTTGTCGATCGTGTAGCGCCCGCCCCTCGATATCGGCAGGACGCAATCGCGTTGCAGCGGCTTGTCGGTCGCACCGCAATAGGCCCAGCCGCCCCATGCGTCCTTCAACTCGGCCCACTGCTCGGGGCTCAGGTCATGCTCGACGGCATCCATCCGCCGCTTGCGCTTTCGCGCATGTCTGGCCTTGCGACTTCGATTGACCGGCACGGGGTCGATCCTAATGTGGTCGCCGCACCGATGCCCCGGGGCGCGCACGTTCGGCGGTGTCGGCCGCCGGCGGCCTACCGGTTCCGGGCCGTCTGATTCCGGTTCTCCTTCTTGATCGCCGAGACCAGTTCGTTCTTGTTCATCGTCGAGCGACCCGAGATGTCCAGGCGACGGGCCACATCCATCAGGTGCTTCTTGCCGGCTGAGGCATCGACACCTTCGGCCGTTTCGCCACCGGCGTCGGGGCCTCCGCTCTTGGCCCGAGAGTCAGAGGGCCCCTTCTTCTTCTTCGGTTCCCAGCGATCCCCGACCTTTTCGAAGGCGTGCTTGAGCGCCGAATACGCAACCCGGTGTGCGCGTTCCTCGTCGTGATACTCGTCCATCGCAGAGTCGTAAGACTTGGCGAATGTCCGCTGGGCCTTGGCATCCGACTTCTTGAGTGTGCTCGGGAGTTCGCTCTTCTTGGCCCCACCGAACTTGGTCGTTTTCGGCATCGTCTGCCCCCTCGTGTCGACAGCACGGTCCCCCGGCGAATACCCGCTGCAGACGCTGCACAAACCCGATGTTCAGGCATCCCGTCGACCGGGTATCCGGCCCTCGGATAGGAAGGGGAACCCGCGGTGACCAGCAAACGACAACGCGCCATAGCTGCCGAACTCGGTGAACGGGCCGGACCGACCTACGCCGAAGAGGCCGGCATAAAACTGCGTGACGCGCCTTCGCCACTCTTCGAACTACTCGTGCTGACGATGTTGTTGAGTGCCCGCATATCGGCCGATATCGCCGTTGCCGCCGCCCGTGAGCTGTTCGGTGCCGGACTGCGCAGCCCGAAGGCCATGATCGAGGCCGACCGGGCCGACATCATCAAGGCACTCGGCCGCGGACACTACGTGCGCTACGACGAGAGCACCGCGACGAGGCTGAACGAGTTGTCGCACAGGTTGATCGACACCTACGGCGGCGATCTACGCAAACTCGCGGAGGTCGCCGAGAACGATGTCGCCCGGACCCGGGAACTGTTGCAGGAATTCAACGGGCTGGGGCCGGTCGGTTCCGACATCTTCCTCCGCGAGGTCCAGGACGTGTGGCCGTGGGCGGCCCCGTACTTCGACAAGAAGGCACGGGGGGTCACCGAGGATCTCGGGCTACCGGATGATCCCGGCGCATTGGCCGAACTCGCCCCCGGCTCCACTGCCCAATTCGCCGCGGCGCTGGTCCGGGCTTCCCTCGACAAGGATCTGCGAGAATCTCTGTCCGCGTGAGCAGTGGCCCCGGTACGTCTTCAGGGATTCTTGGCGTCGGTGATCGCCGCGCGGATCGCCTCCGCACACTCGGCACCGGCCGGTTCCGGCCCGAGACCGATGTAGAACGTGCCGGCCTGGCCGTGGTCGCCGGGGAACCCGCCAACGGTGACACCGGAATCCTCCACTGCGGAAAAGGAATCCTCCAGGGCACCGCCGACCCGGACCGATGCTTGCGTCAGCGGTACGGAAATCGCGTCGGTGCCACGATCCCGGCCGGAGGTCACCACCACCATGTGGGTGGTGTGCAGTACCACCAGCACCTGGTGTTCGGTGTCCTTGTCGGTCGCATCCGCCCTGCGCCCGAACAGCTTTCCCAGCAATGATGTGGACGGCCTGTTCACGCTGTGGGTCAGCCACGCGGGCATGTCGTCGGCGAGCACCAACTGCTCACTCTCGGCGTGCTTCGCGAGCGCTTCTGTCATCGCCATCGACAGTTGGTCGAATCGCACCATCTGTGTTGATCGCTCATATACCGACGTACTCATGCCATTGCCTTCTCTCCGCCTCGCTCTGCTTCTGCACTGGCCTCCACCGCCCCGGACCAGGCGACCGCAACAGCCCCGACAACCGCAAAGACGAAACCGAGGACAGCCAACCAGGTTCGGCCCGGAAGGGCATTGTCGCCGAGCCAGATGATACCGACCAACCCCGGAATCACCGTCTCGCCGACCACCAGGGCCGCGGTGGCACCGTTGACCGAACCCAATTGCAGCGCAACGGTATGCAGGTAGAAGCCGCCGACACCCGAGATCACCAGCGCGTACGCGGCCGGATCGGCCAGGATCGCACCGAGGTCGAAGTCGGAGATGCCGTCCATCACACGCACCGAGATCGCCACCACACCGAACATCGTTCCGGCACAGAGGCCCGCGGCAACGGCAGCTCTGGACCCGAGCCACCGGACCAGCCCGACCGAGCTGGCCATCAGGGCCACCGTGATCACCAGCAGACCCCAATGGAACCATTCGGAGTCGTGACCGGTGCCCTCGGGTTCGGCCGAGAAGCCCAGTGCCAGCAGGGCCAGGATCACGACGGTGATCGCGATCCAGTCACGGCGATGCAGGCTGATACCCAGCACGAAGATTCCCAGGACCGCGGTCACCACCAGATTGGCACTGATGATCGTCTGCGACAGGAACAGCGGGACCAATCGGGCCGAGACCGCGCCACCGATGAAACCGAAGACGTCCAAACAGGTTCCGACGATGAACGCCAGCGTCAATGCCGCGGCGATGGTCGACTTCATCGACGGCGCGCCGGATCCGGTCTCGAAGCCCTCCAGCCCGTCGGCGACGGCCTTCTGCTTGGACTGGCGCGCGCCGTACGCCTGCATCACAGACGAGACGCCGTAGGCCACGCAGGCGAACAGCGCCGCCAGAACTCCGATGATCATGCTCAGCAGTATGGCGGCAAAGAACCTGATCTGCCTCTACCCACGCACGAAGTCGGGGATCGGCCCGAATTCACCTCCGCTTCCACGCGTTACGCGTGCTGTGGGCAAGGAGTGATCGCGGCGGTGATCTTCAGACCCGTCTCACGAGCCTCCCGGAGCCGGCGCGCGTGAACCTCGGATTGTTCGGCGTGGCTGTCATAAAGGAGGGTCACACTCGCGGTGGTGATCCCCGAATAGTCTGCGAGACCACCGAGCAGGCGCGTGGTGAGCGAATCGTGGTAGCCGCGGCGGACGAACGTGTCCTCGTTGACGCCCGCGACCCCCACGAAATGCAGATCGGGTACCGCGGTGCGGAAATCGACCACATCTTCGGAGTCCTCATAGGCCCACCCACCGGTGAACACCCGCTCGATCCAACCGGCGAGCAGAGCCGGGACCGACCACCAGTAGACCGGGAACACCGCAACGACGGCATCCGCCGCTTCGATGAGTCGTTGCTCGGCGAGCACGTCCTGCGGCGGTGGACTCTGGCGACGAAATGCTGCGAGGTCGGCAGGACCGAATGTCGGCTGGAAGCCGGTTCGCCACAGGTCGTGGATACGGGGATTGCCACCGGCCTCGGTGACACCGGCCGCCAACGACTCCGTGAGCCGCCAGGTTTCCGACGAGCGATCCGGATGGGTGGTCACGATCAGCACTGTCGAAGTCATGCGTCCGACGGTAATGTCTGACATCAATGTCAATGTCAACACCGACACCCGGGTCACCTGAGCGCAAGGCGCTTCGCATCGGCGAGCTCTGCGCCCGGACCGGCGCGACGCCGCGGATGGTCCGGCACTACGAACGCGCCGGGGTGCTCAAACCGCAGCGCATGGCAAATCGGTACCGGATCTACGACGAGGAAGACGTCCGCACCGTCGAGGACGTCCGCTGCCTGCTCGCCGCCGGACTCACCCTGACCGAATCCGCGCAGATCATCGAGGCCATCTGCGCTGAGCCGGCTCAGGTCGACGACGCCGATCGCGCCGCGGCGCTGCTGCTGATCGGTAACCGCCGGGACCAACTGTCGGCCCGGATCGACCAACTCGTCGAATACCGGGACCGCCTCGACGAGTTGCGCACGGAAATCGTCGAGGACGGGCAGTCCGCGGTCGGGGCGTGATCCGCTAGCGAGGGGTCAACAGGTCGGTGCCGACAAAGGGCACCAGCGCTTCCGGGACACGCACGCTGCCGTCTGGTTGCTGGTGGTTCTCGAGGATGGCGACGATCCAGCGGGTGGTGGCCAGGGTGCCGTTGAGCGTCGCGGCGATCTGCGGTTTGCCGTTCTCGCCGCGGTACCGCACCTGCAGCCGGCGGGCCTGGTACGTGGTGCAGTTCGATGTCGAGGTCAGTTCGCGATAGGTGTTCTGGGTGGGAACCCAGGCCTCGCAGTCGAACTTGCGGGCCGCGGACGAACCGAGATCACCACCGGCGACATCGATCACCCGGTACGGCACCTCGATGGCGGCCAGCATTTCCTTCTGCCAGCCCAGGATCTTTTCGTGCTCGGCCTCGGCTTCTTCGGGGCGGCAGTAGATGAACCCCTCCACCTTGTCGAACTGGTGGACCCGGATGATGCCGCGGGTGTCCTTGCCGTAGCTCCCGGCCTCCCGACGGAAACAGCTCGACCACCCGGCGTACCGCTTGGGACCGTCGGACAGGTCGAGGATCTCGTTCATGTGATAGCCGGCCATCGGCACCTCAGAGGTTCCGACCAGGAACAGATCGTCGTCCGGGAGGTGGTAGACCTCTGCCGAGTGCTCGCCGAGGAATCCGGTGCCCTCCATGACCTCCGGGCGAACCAGGACCGGCGGGATCATCATCGTGAAACCGTTGGCCGTCGCCTTCTGCGCGGCGAGCTGCAAGAGGCCGAGCTGCAGCATCGCGCCCGCACCGGTGAGGAAGTAGAAGCGCGAACCAGAGACCTTCGCACCGCGCTCCATGTCGATCAGACCCAGGTTCTCCCCGAGTTCGAGGTGATCCTTCGGGTTCTCGATTTCCGGGATCTCGCCGACGGTCTCCAGCAGGACGAAGTCCTGTTCACCACCGGCCGGAGCCTGCGGGGCGACGATGTTGTTGATCGCGCGGTGCGCAGCGACCATCTTCTCGTTCGCGGCTGCTTCGCGGGCGTGCGCCGCCTTGACCCTCTCGGCCAGCTCCTTGCCCTTGGCCAGCAGCGCCTGCTTCTCCTCGGCGGGTGCCTTACCGATCAGCTTTCCGAGGTCTTTCTGCTCGGAACGCAGCTGATCGGCCTCCACGATGGCGGCGCGGCGTTGGGTGTCGGCGTCGAGCAGCACGTCGACCAAGGCCGGGTCCTGACCGCGCGTGCGCTGGGAAGCCCGGACAACATCAGGATGCTCACGCAGAATTTTCAGGTCGATCACGTGTGAAACCCTACTTGCCGAGCAAACTGAGGTAATCTTCGCGGCCGAACATGTGGGCTGCGTCTCGGGCGGTGGGAGTGCCGGCATCCGGATCGGCGCCGGCGTCGATCAACGCCCGGACCACCTCGTCGTGGGACTTGAACACCGCGCCCGCCAACGGGGTCTGGTTTTTGTCATTGGGACGATTCACGTCGGCACCCCGCTCCACCAGGCCCTTCACCAGTGCTGCGTTGCCGTGATAGGCCGCGAGCATCAGCACCGTGTCGCCGGACTGGTTGGTCAGGTTCACCGGCACACCCGCATCGATGTACTGCAACATCGCCAGGTCGCCGGCGCGCGCCATCTCGAACATCCGACCGGCCAGCTCGGCCACGTCGGCCGGTGGCTCGGTGTTGTCAAGGTTTTTCGGATCGGCCGATTCGCCGTGCACATTCGGGTCCATGGGCCGACGATAGCGCCCTCGGTGAACCCCCGGCGCCCGGCTGTCCGCCCCATCCCGCCACGGCGCCCGCCGACAAGGGCATGATGGACAGCGATGGTTGACAGGCAAGAAGGTGACGATTCCGCCTCGCATGAGGGTGACGGTTCCACCTCGCAGGGAGGCGACGATTCCACCGTGGAGAACCGGCGAGGTCGGTTCGGGCAGCTGATGCACGAGCACCCCATCAGAGTTCTGCTCGCGGCGATCCTCGTGGGTGCGCTGGTCTGTGCGGCAGTGGTCGGGTTGTTCGGTGGTTTCGATGACGCCGGCAAGGTCCAGCGCGATGAGGTCGGGGCCACGGAGCCGACGCCGAAGTCCACGCCGTTCTCCGAATCGCAGGCCGGCGATTGCCTCACCTGGCCACTGGCCGAACCGGGCAAACAGTCCCTGGTCGACTGCACCACCGAGCACATGTTCGAGGTGGCCGGCGCCGTCGACACCGCCGTGTACCCGGGTGTGCAATTCGGTGAGGACGCCCCCTGGCCCGGCCCCGACCAGTTCAACACGATCCGGGACGAGTACTGCCCCACGGTCGTCAACAACTATCTCGGCGGCAAGCTCGATCCGGCGGGCCGCTTCACGGTCAATCTGATGTATCCCTCGGAAGAACAGTGGAACGCCGGTGAACGCAGCCTGCGGTGTGGCCTGCAGTTGTCGGGCACCACCGGCACACTTACGCCGTTCACCGGTTTCGTCCGCGACCTCGACCAGGCCCAGCAGTGGCCGGTGGGCACCTGTGTCGGGATCGATCCCGCCACCCGCAAACCCACCGATCCGGTGGATTGCTCCGAGCCCCATGCATTTCAGGTCACCGGTGTCGTCGACCTCGGTGTCGAGTTCGGAGACGCCCTCTCGGGCCGGCCCTGGCCGAGTATCGAGGCACAGAACGACTACCTGAAGGCGACCTGCCCGGGGCTGACCGATCAGTTCCTCGGTAGCGCGGAACGTCTTGCCCAGACCACACTCAACCTGCAGTGGTCGACCTTGGCGGAGACGAGCTGGATGGCCGGGAGCCGAACCTCCGTGTGCTACATCGGATTGCCCGACTCAGGCGGTTTTGCGACCCTCGTCGGCGACGCCAGAGGAGATCTGTTGATCAACGGTCAGGTCCCGGCGCCGACCGCCGACAATCCCGACGGCCGCATCGTCCCGACCCCGGTGCCATTACCGCCGGGCGTGGAGGTCAACCCGACCCTCGAGATCCCGGCCCCGGCCGGCGGCGGGTGATCGATGCCGGTTGCGATGACCCACAAGGACTTCGAGAACCTTGTCTCAGACGCCCTCGACACCATCCCCGAAGATCTTGCAGCCGCGATGAACAACGTGGTGATCCTCGTGGAGCCCTTCAACGACGAGGAACCCGACCTGCTCGGGCTGTATTTCGGCATTGCGCTGACCGAACGGGACAGCCACTACGGCGGCACCCTGCCGGACACCATCACGATCTATCGCGATCCGATCCTCGCCATGTGCGAGAACGAAGAGCAGGTGATCTCCGAGGTGGCGATCACGGTTGTGCATGAAATCGCGCACCACTTCGGCATTTCCGACGATTGGCTGCACGCCAACGGCTGGGGCTGACCACTTCCCGACCGGCGACAGGCCGTCGTTCGGACATCAGCCCATCGGGTCGCGGGCGAGTTCGGCGGGGTCGGTCGTGTGGAACGGCGGCAGTTCCAGGCCCCACCGCGTACACGTCCAGCCGTCCGGCGTGCGCTCCAATTCGATTGAGCCGGTGTTCTTCAGGTGATGTTTGAGGGCGAACTCGGCAGGCATGTTCACCAGGCGCGCCGCGATGAGCCGGATCGCCGCACCGTGGCTGACCACGTGGACGTCCGGAGCCTCCGGGTCGAGCAGGTACTGGTCGGCGATCTCGTCGATGACCGGCAGATACCGCGCATACACGTCGTCGAGTGATTCACCCCCGGGGATCCGGACCCCCGTCTGCCCCTCGAACCAACTGCGCACGGTCTTGGCGAAGACCTGATGCGACTCCTCGGAGGTCTGGTCCTCCAGATCACCGACCTGGACCTCGAAGAGCCCGTCGCGCACCTGATTCTGAACCGACCACACCGACCCGATCAGTTCGGCCGTCTGTTGCGCCCGGGAGGCCACCGACGAGATGAGGACCGGCGCCTCGGGTTCCGGACGTTCGAGCGCGTAGCGCACGGCCTGCCGCGCACCGAAATCGGTCAGATTGGCGCCCGGCAACGCAGTATCCAAGCGCTGCAGCACATTTGACGTGGTCTCACCGTGACGGACCAGGTACAGCCGGCTCATGGCTCCAGACCCAACCGAATGGATTCGAGCCAACGGTCACTCGCCGCGTGGCGGGGCGGCGGCGTCCCATTGGGTCGTGCGGACGGCCACGAACCCAGGAAGTGCAGGACCGGAACCCGGCGGTACAACGCCCCCAGCGCCTCGGCGATGGGTGAATCATCGAGATGCCCGACCACATCGAGGTTGAAGTAGAAACCCCCGGTATGCCGCGGCCGCGATTCGATCCGGGTGAGATCGATTCCCCGAGATGCGAACTCATACATCGCCGACATCAACGAGCCGGGCACATTCGGCAGATCCAACGTGACCGAGGTGCGATCCTGTCCGGTTCGCATGGGCACCGGGCCCGGCTTGCCGACGAGGACGAACCGGGTGGCGGCCTCGTCGGAGTCGACCATTCCGGTGGCGATGTCGTGAAGACCGTGCAGGCGGGCCGCGACCGGCGTGGTCACGGCGGCGTCGACGACACCGTCCGCCGCGTCCTGGGCCGCGGCCGCGTTCGAGGCGCTCGTCACCAGCTGAGCGCCGGGGAACCGTGCGGCCAGTGTTTCCCGGACCTGCGCCGCGGCCACCGGATAAGCCCCGATCGTCTTGATCTTCTCGGGTGCCATCGCATCTCGGGCGGCCAGGGTGAACGCGATGTCGAGGACCGTCTCGGCAAAGATCTGCAATCGACTGCCCTTGATCAGTGCGTCGAGCGTGGCCGGCACCGAACCCTCGATGGAGCTCTCGATGGGCACACACCCGTATCGGGCCTGCCCCTCGCGGACCAGACCCAGGGTTGCACCGGGGCTGTTGGCACTGATCCGATCCAGGTCACCCTCGGCGGTGAGCCACGGGTTCTCGATCAACAGACGGTCAAGGGCCATCTCGGTGAACGTTCCGGATGGGCCGAAGTAGGCGATCGCAGGCACGTTCCGAGGTTACGGCAGGAGCTGAAGCAAATTGAGGCTTGCCTTCGATCGTGGCGCATGGTTAGGGTAGCTTTACCTACACAGCGTGAACCGAGTCGCCGAGGACCGCAGATGACAAAAACAGCGATCGACCGCCCCACCGATGCCGAGTTCATCCGGACCGCATGTATGCACGTGACGGACGCGATGCTCGCGATCGAGGGCAGCGAGCCGGCACCGGTCACGATGGTGCATCTGTACGACTCGCAGGCGTTCGTCCTGGTCCCCTCCGACAGCGCCGCCTGCGCATTGGCCTGGCAGGCGGGCAGCGGCGGGCTCCCCGCCATGGTGGAGGTCACCGACATGGCCCCCATCGAGCTGCGAGAGCAGGTTCGCTCCCTCATCTGGCTCAACGGCACACTTCATTCGGTTCCGTCGGACCTCGAACGCGACCTGGCCTGCGAGATCGCCACCGATCATCCGTCGCCCGGCCTCCTCGACATCGGCCACGGTTACTCATTGCTCCGCCTCGGCCTGACCTCCGCAGTCCTGGCCAACAGCTCCGGTGCCGCCTCGGTGACGTCCTCCGAGCTCGCCACCGCTGATCCCGACCCTTTCTGGGAGTTCGAAAGCGACTGGGTCGCACACATGGACAGCGATCACGCCGACATGATCACCGCGCTGAGCAACCGGCTACCGGTGGAACTGCGCGACGGCCGGGTCCGCCCCCTCGGAATCGACCGTTTCGGCATCAGCTTTCGCGTCGAGGGCTGCGAGAGTGACTCCGACGTTCGACTGTCATTCCCTCGACCGGTCAGTGACCTGCCCGAGTTGTCCCGGGCGATCCGGGCGCTCGCCGGCTGCCCCTTCCTGAACAGCCTGCCCGGCCAAGCCTGAGGCCCCTCCTGTTCGACCGTCAGTAACCTCAACCGGGTGAACCTGCGCCCGTGGCTGCAACCGGCACGTCCGGCGCAGCCGGAGATCGTCACCGACCCGACCGAGCGACGCGCGATCGGGATCGAGATCACCATCGTCCTGGTTCTGACGTTCGGATTGTCCGCGGCGTCGTCGATCCTTTCCCTGATCGAGGACGCGATGTCAGAGCCCGGTATCAGCGGCAGCTCCGTGGCCCTGAACGCCAGCTCAACCGACCTCGGCGTCATCGACTTCTTCCGGCAACTACTCTCTGCCACCAAGCTCTTCGGTATCGCCGCACTGGCCGTGTACCTCATCTGGCGAGCCGGGGTTCCGTTGGCGCGCATCGGGTTACCGGCACTTCGAGCAAAGTTCGACGTCCCGCTGGGCATGGGTCTCGCCGCCCTGATCGGCATTCCGGGCCTGGGCCTGTACGTCGTGGCCCGCGCGATGGATCTCAATATCCAAGTGGTTCCCTCGGATCTCAACGAGACCTTCTGGCGCCTGCCGATGCTGGTGTTCTCGGCCATGGCGAACTCGGCGGCAGAAGAACTGCTCGTGGTGGCGTACATCATCACCCGCCTGCGCCAACTCGGCTGGACCGAGAATCGCAGCCTGGTGTTCTCAGCGGTTCTGCGCGGCGGCTATCACCTGTACCAGGGACTGGGCGCCGGATTCGGGAACGTGCTGATGGGCCTGGTCTACGGCCGGGTCTTCCAGCGCACCGGACGGGTGTGGCCACTGATCATCGGACACGCATTGATCGACACCGTCGCCTTTGTCGGGTACGCAGTCCTGAGAGACCATCTCAGCTGGCTTGACTAGAGTCTGTGCAATGACCGACCAGGACGAGCCCTTCATCCGCCGCCGCGGCGGTGCGAGACGTCCCGATCAGGGTCCGGTCCCACCGCCCGCCTCCCCCGCGGCAAACGGCCGAACGCGGCGCATGATGCCCGGCCCGGCCGGTCCGCCTCCGCAACGGGCGCCCGGCCAACCCGCCGGTGGGCGTCCGCCGCACCAGGGGCCACCACAACCGGCGCCTGTCAGATCGCCACAGGCCCCGCCTCCGGCGCCTGTCAGATCGCCGCAGGCCCCGCCTCCGGCAGCGGGCCCCGGCTACCAGCCCCCACGGGCCTGGTCCCAGGCCGACAGTCCGGAACCGCGGACCGCCCGACCGGCACAGCGCCCCCCGCCGCCGGTCATGGCCTACAACCGTCAACCTCCCAAGCCGCCGGCGGGACCACCGCGCCGGGTCGATCCGGGACCACCGGTCCCGCCGGCTCGCAAGCGGCGACGTCGGCGGCTCCCGATCCTGCGCACGTTGATGATCCTGCTGCTCGTGATGGTGCTCGGCACGGTCGGGCTGCTGGTCTACTTCGACACCAAGCTCAACCGGGTGGACGCGTTGTCCAATTACGGCGGCCGGGTCGCGAGCAGCGCCGGAACCACCTGGCTGTTGGTCGGATCCGACTCACGTGAAGGACTGACCGACGCCGAGCGCGCCGCCCTGTCCACCGGTGACAGCGAGGGTTCCCGGACCGACACGATCATGCTGGTGCATTACGGGTCAGGCGGGAAACCGATGATCATCTCCATCCCCCGCGACCTCTACGTCGACATCCCCGACAACGGTGCACACAAGATCAACGCCGCCTTCTCCATCGGCGGACCACAGTTGTTGGTGCAGACCATCGAAACCAACACCGGATTGCGGATCGACCACTACGCGGAAATCGGGTTCGGCGGCTTCGACAAGATCGTCGACGCCGTCGGTGGCATCGAAATGTGCCTGGACGCACCGATCAACGACCCGCTGGCAGGGATCAACCTGCAGGCCGGCTGCCAAACCCTCAACGGACGTGAGGCACTGGGCTTCGTCCGCACCCGCGCATTTGCCAACGCCGACCTCACCCGCGTGGTGAATCAGCGGAAGTTCATGGCCGCGCTGATGCAGAAGGCGACCAGCGCCTCGACGATCCTGAACCCGTTCCGCTTCTGGCCTCTGGTCAACGGTGTCGTGGACTCACTGACCGTCGACAAGGGCGATCACCTCTGGCATCTGGCGCGGCTCGCCTGGGCGCTACGCAGCGATCCGATCACCGTCACCACCCCGAATGCCGGATCGGTCTTCACCGACGACGGCGATTCACTGGCCTGGGGCGACAACACAACCCAGTTCTTCAAGGCCATCGCCGACGGCGACAAGGTGCCGCCAGAACTGCTTCAGACGAGCTGAGCGGCTAGCCGATACCCACGTCGGCGGCCTGGCGTTCGTTTCGCTTCTCCCAGTAGGTCGCACCCTTGATGTCGAGCGCGATCGGATCGAACTGTGGATCGAGGCCGGACTTCTTCTGCCGTTCGTAGTCGACCAGTGCGATCAGCGCTGGTTTCTGGATGATCAGGATGGCGATGATGTTGAGCCAGGCCATCATCCCGACACCGATGTCGCCGAGCATCCAGGCCCCCTCGGCCGTCGAGACCGCGCCGTACGCGGTGGCGACCAGGAACACCAGCTGTAACACCCGCGTCGCGACGGGCAGTACCGACTTGTTGCGGACGCCGCGCAGCAGATAGTTGATGTTCGTTTCAGCCATGTAGTAGTAGGCGACGATGGTGGTGAAGGCGAAGAACGCCAAGGAGATCGCGATGAAGCTCGCGCCCGCACCGGACCACAGCGTGTCGAATGCAGCCTGGGCAAAACCTGGCCCGGACTCGGGTTCGGCCCCCTGCCCGAATCCGTCGGTGATGACCTCGCCGTCGGTCGAGCCGCCCTCCCAGACCGTGTACATGCCGGTCGACAGGATCAGGAAAGCGGTTGCGGTACAGACGAACAGCGTGTCGATGTAGACCGAGAACGCCTGCACCAGACCCTGCTTGGCCGGGTGTGACACCTCGGCGGCGGCCGCGGCGTGCGGGCCCGTTCCCTGCCCGGCCTCGTTGCTGTAGATGCCGCGTTTGACGCCCCACTCGACAGCGAGACCGACCACCGCACCGAAGCCTGCCTCGAGGCCGAAGGCACTGGCGAAGATCAGGCGGATCACCTCGGGGACCTCACCGATGTTCACCACCACCACAACCAGGGCGATCAGGATGTAGGCCGCCGCCATGAACGGCACGACGATGCCGGCAAAGGACGCGATCCGCCTGATGCCACCGACGACGATGACTGCCAAGAGAATGCTGATGCCGAGGGCGACAACCCATTTCGAGACACCCCAGGCATTGCCCATCGAGGCGGTGATGCCGTTCGACTGGATGCCCGGCATCAACAATCCGGTCGCCATGACGGTGACGGCGGCGAACAGCAGTGCATACCACTTCTGTTTCATGCACTTCTCGATGTAGTAGGCCGGACCACCGCGGTACATCCCGGCCGCGTCCTTCTCCTTGTAGATCTGGCCCAGCGTGCACTCGATGTAGGAGGTCGAGGCCCCCAGAAACGCAACGGTCCACATCCAGAACACCGCGCCCGGACCACCGAACGCGATCGCCGTTGCCACCCCGGCGATGTTCCCGGTGCCCACCCGACCGGCGAGGGAGAGCGAGAGTGCCTGGAACGACGAGACACCCGACGGCGACTTCTCCCCTTGAAACATCAGCCGTAGCATCTCCGGGATCTGCCTGACCTGCACCAGCCGGGTGCGGATCGTGAAGTAGACACCCACCGCCAGACACAAGTAGACGAGTACCGGACTCCACACCCAGCTGCTGATCGTGTCGAGCATGTCGGTCACGCGCCGCCTCCTGCCGCGCACATGCCGGTACTGCGCGCATTCTTGTTGTTTGGTTGACGAACACTAAACCAGATCGACCAGTTGCAACCCGCGTGAGGTCGAGTCGGCAAAACCCCCGCCAGTGACGAACACAACCAAAATTGATCAACTAGATTGATCAATCTGGTTGTAGAATTTTTGGCGTGTCTTCCACCCGGTCCACTGCCCAGCAACTGCGCGCAGCACTACATCCGCTCTGGCGCAGACTCACCGCCGACCGGACGATCTCGGTCGGCAAACTGGGCATCCTCGGATATCTCGCCAAACACGGCCCGACCACGGCATCCACATTGTCCGCAGCCGAAAAGGTGACCCCCCAGGCGATCACGACAGCCGTACGGGAGATGGAAGGGCTCGGACTCGTCGCCCGCACCCCGGATGACAGCGATCGCCGCCGGATCTGGATCGAACTCACCGACACCGGTCGCGCCCGACTCGCCAAAGAGCGCGCAATCGGCGCGGACTGGTTACAGGAGGCGATCGCAGCGCGCCTGACCAGCGAGGAGGAGAAGACCCTGGAGGCCCTGATCCCGATACTCCACAAGTTGGTGGCCGATGATCGTGTCAACTGAACCGACGCCGTCCACCGAAACCTCGGTCCACCCAAGACTGTTGCCGGCGTTGGTTTTTGCCGCTCTGACCACCGCCGTGGTGAGTTCGCTGGGCATGTTGCTGGTCCCCACCATCGCGCACGAGTTCGAGGTCGAGGTGAGCACCGCACAGTGGATGCTCACGATCAATCTCCTGGTCGGCGCGATCTCGACACCGATCATGGGCCGGCTCAGCGATGGCCCTCACAAAAAGCGGCTTCTCCTCGCCTCTCTCGCCTGCATTCTCGTCGGTTCGGTCCTGGCTGCCACCGCACCGAACTTCGCCGTCTTCCTGCTCGGCCGGGCGCTGCAGGGGTTGAGTTACGGGATCGTTCCGGTGACCATCGCCCTGGCCCGGCGCTATCTCGCCGAAAGCAATGTCCGCGCGGGGATCTCGAGCCTGTCCGTCACGGTGTCAACCGGTTTGGGTGTCGGCTATCCACTGACCGGAATCCTCGCCTCGACCCTGAACTTCCGTTTTGCCTTCTGGTTCGCCGTGTTGTTCCTGGTGGTCGCACTCGCGGTGGTCTGGCGGATCGTGCCCGCCGGCCCCGATACCCGAGCGCCGCACATGCCCTTCGACTTCACCGGCGCGATGCTCATCGGCCTCGGGTTGTCCTGCCTGTTGCTGGCCATCAGCGAAGGCGCCAAGTGGGGCTGGGCCTCGCCGTGGACGATCGGATTCTTCTGCGCCGCAGCGGTTGTGCTGTCGGTGTGGTCGGTCGCCGAACTCAAGACCGCGCACCCCCTGGTCAACCTGCGCGTCCTTCGCAACGCCGAAGTCCTCGTCGCCAATGGCACCGCCATCGGACTCGGCGCAGTCATGTACATCGGCTTGTCGATCGTCAGCCTCATCGCCCAGGCGCCGACGTCCACGTCGTACGGAATCGCGATGCCGCTGTTCTGGGCCGGATTCGTATTGTTACCGCTGTCGGTCGGCAGCTTTGGCGCAAATCGCCTGGTACGCAGGATCGCCCATCGCATCCGAATGCGCACGCTCCTGCTGGTCGGTGCCGGACTGTTCACACTTTCCAGCGTGCACCTGAGCCTCGATCACAACTCCCTGTGGGAAATCCTGATCGGCACCTTCGGATTCGGCGTCGGGACAGGCATGACCTACGCGGCCATGCCGTCCCTCATCGCCCGCAGCGTCGCGCAGACCGAACTTGGCAGTGCGGTGAGTTTCAATCAGGTACTCCGCACCGTCGGCGGCGCTTTCGGCAGCGCTCTGTCCGGCGCAGTCCTGGCCGCACACATGGGCCCCGATCTGCGTCCGACCGGCCACGGACTCCAGTTGGCCCTCGGAATCGGCGCCATCGGATCGGTCGCCATGCTCGCCGCGCTGGTCATCAACCACGTCATGTCCACTGCACGCGGGAACTGAGATCCCGGCCACACCGCGGTGGTTGTCGAACCCTGAGCGAGAACACGTTTCAGATGGGTGACGGGGCACACAGAATGACGTTCTCACAAGATGCGCGTTCCATCCTCAACCAATGCACCCGCTTTGTGAGGTGCCGTAATATCAATCAGGGCAATGGGTTTCGGTGAAGTCCGCGCCCGATCCTGCTCACACTCCAGGCCGCAACCGTCAAACCGGGTGTGGATGACCTGGTCGACTTCGATCGCGTAAACCGCTGGCAGCCAAGGTTATCCTTCCCTCCGAAGACTTTGGATAAGCCACCCTAAGTAAGGATGAGCTTGGATGACAAGGGCTTTGACCTGTACCTACGCTCGGTGCCATGAGCACCAAACGTACGCATTTCCACGAGCTCCTGCACGACCAGATCCGCAATGAGTTCTCGTCGGCGCAGCAGTACATCGCAGTCGCCACGTACTACGACAACGAAGACCTTCCGCAGCTTGCCAAGCACTTCTACGGCCAGGCCGTCGAAGAGCGCAACCACGCGATGATGATCATGCAGTACTTCCTCGACCGCGACATGGCCGTCCATACTCCGGGCATCGATCAGCCGGAGAACACGTTCGCCGACTACCGCGCGCCGATCAAGCTGGCACTGGCACAGGAACAGCGTGTCACCGACCAGATCGTCGAATTGGCCAAGGCCGCCCGAGAAGAGGGCGACTACCTCGGCGAGCAGTTCATGCAGTGGTTCCTCAAGGAACAGCTCGAAGAGGTCGCCACCATGCGCACCCTTCAGACCGTCGCGCAGCGTTGCGAGGGCAACCTGTTCGACCTCGAGAACTTCATCGCCAGGGAGATCTCGTCGGCCGCAAGTCCCGACGTGACCGCACCGGCGGTTGCCGGTGGCAGCCTCTAGTTCCTCCACCACAAAGCGGGCCCGACCGGATCTGATCCGGTCGGGCCCGCTTTGTCATGTCAGCTCTACGGTGTCGCGCCTATCAGCGCAACGTGACCTGACGTGCCCGGATCCCGTCGCGCGACCGACGCTGCTCGCTGGTCAGCTCGGCGTCGGTGGCCAGGGCCTCGTTGAGCAGCTCGTTGAACCGCTCGGCGCCCGCGGTCCATTCCTGGGCATGCAGTTCGCGGTCGAGGTCGAACACCGGGACGAGTAGTCCATGGGTGCGGAACGAGCCGGCGAAGCGCGACCCCTCACCCAGGGTCAGGCCGCCGGCGGCATGAACGCGGGCCAGGGCGGCCATCATCTCGTCTTCGTCCTCGGGCCGCACCCAGCGCAGATGGGCACGCTCACCGGCGTCGACCCACCACGGTGCGCCGACGAAATCGCCTTCCAGACGCGCGGTCGGCATGATCGCCTCGTTGGCCTGTTCGATCATGGCCTTGATCTGCGGGGCCGGATCGGCCTGCCCTTCGATCCACCAGTTGAAGTTGTCGTGAACGGTGACCGTCAGCGATCCGGCCGGATCGAGCACCTCGGTCAGCGGCTTGGAGTCAGCGGGATCGACCTGCGAAAGCGATTCTCCGGCAGCACTTTCGGTCGCCCACTGAATAGCGGCGGCGAGGGCATGGCCAGGTTCTTCGGGTTCGGGCTGGGTTTGCAACGCGACCAGGCCGACAGTCGCCGAATCCTCTTCGCGTACCAGTGCGGGTCCGGCTCCGGGCAGCACCGTGACCAGCCGGACCGGGTTGGCGCCCGGGGCGATCAGGGGCAGGTCAGCAGTTGCCGAGGCCACGAACGACCGCAGGGCCACCAGGTCGCATTCGGCGGCGAGGCCGGCGAACGGACGGGGGACCTGCGCGACCGCCTCGGCCAGCCGCTCTTTCCGGGCTGCCACCCGCTCGGCGCGATTACTTCCGGGGCGTGGTCCACTGCCACGTTTACTCTTCTTTGCCACGCCCCGAACTTACGCAGCGAGCCAACCCCGGACCCGGTCGGGGTAGTTGGTTGCGATCCATCCGACGCCCAGATCGGCGCAGAATGTGGCGTCGCGGCGTTCGTCGACCGTCCAGCAGTAGGTCGCGCGACCCGCGGCGGCGGCACGGTCGACGGCGTCGGGATGTTCCCGCAGCGTGGAGATCGACGGCCCGATGGCGGTGGCACCGACCGCCGTCGCCGCACTGCCACCGAGAAAGCGTGCGGTGTCGCCCAGCAGAACCGTGGGCAGCATCGGGGCGTTACGGCGGATCCGCCAGACACCAGCGGTGGAGAACGAGATCACCACCGCCCGGCTGTGGTCGGCCGACGCCGGACTCGCGACACCGAATCGCTGCAGCTCGGCCAGCAACAACTGCTCGACCAGCCCGCCGAAACGCACCGGGTGTTTGGTCTCGATGAACAGTCGCACCGGCCGCTTCCAGTCGAGGGTGAGCGACAGCAACTCGGTCAGGGTGAGGATCTGCGCGTGCTGACCAGAGCTGTGCCGCGCACCGAAGTCGTACTCCCGGAGCTGGGCAAGGGTGAGTTCGCTGACCACACCGGAACCGTCCGAGGTGCGATCGATCGTGCGGTCGTGGACGCAGACCAATTCGTGGTCGGCGGTGAGCCGAACGTCGCATTCGAGTCCGTCCGCGCCCTGTTCCAAAGCGAGTTCGTACGCCGCGAGGGTGTGTTCGGGCCGATGACCCGAGGCACCCCGGTGCGCGACGACCGCGGGTCTCTCCTGCCGGACCACCCTCGCCGTGTCACTCATGCCGCGACCACGAACCGCTTCGGAAGCGTTGCCGGCGCCTCCCGCGCCAGGAGTCGGGTGATCGTCCACCACAGTGCCACCGCGAAGCCGGCGCTGAGCAGGTTGGTGACGATCACCAGCAGCAGTGCGTTCGACTGCCACACCAGCGTGTCGGCGAAGATGCGGATGCCGACGCCGGTCGCGACCAGTCCATTGACAACCAGCCAACCCGCCCACAGCCACCACAGGCGTTTGCCGGTGTAGTCGGGCAGCAGGTCATCGCGGCGGTCGAGGAGTTCACGGAAGAACGCCAGGGGCTTGACCAGGTTGAGGACGGGGATCCAACAGCCCAACATGATCTCTTCGGGCGAGCGGGGATCGCGCTGATCGTGCCGGGCATAGGCCGCACGACGCTCCTCCATCAGCCAGCCGGCCAGGGCGAACAGGCACGCCACCATCATGCCGACGGCGGCCACCCCGGTGGCGATGACCGCGGTCCGCGCGCTCACGACCATCGCGTAACCGATCGGGGCGTCCAGGTTGATCACGAGCAGGACGTACAACCAGGTCTGGGCGATTGCGGCGAGCGTGAGCACCCCCGCGGACCCGATGAGCAGCCGCGGCAGCTTCGCCGCCATCCGCTCGATGAACGTCTTCTCCGGCTCGGCCTGATCGGTGAGAGGAGTGTCCACCAGACCCCAACCCGGGTTGTGGTCGTAGTGCGGCGTCGGTGTCGGTTCCGTCGCGACCCGCCGGCGTGGACCGGCCGCTCGCGCCGCCGCCGGAATCGTCGCCACCCATCTCACTGGCCGCTGGGGCCGCTGCGCCGGACGGGGGACCC
This sequence comes from Williamsia sp. z71, assembly GCF_059553375.1. Taxonomy (NCBI): domain Bacteria; kingdom Bacillati; phylum Actinomycetota; class Actinomycetes; order Mycobacteriales; family Nocardiaceae; genus Williamsia; species Williamsia sp. z71. The sequence goes on along the minus strand of NZ_JCANWX010000003.1, from coordinate 458,502 downwards.
GGACCCCGGTTGTCCGGGGCGGGACGTAGGTGTGATTGCGCTCGGCCTGCGTCATCGGAGGGCCGGGAGTCAGCGGCGCACCCGCCTGCGGACCGGGAGCCGAACCCGGATGGGCGATCCGGCCGTAGGCATCCAGCGGGGTCAGTGGACCCCCACACCGCGGACACTGGGGCCGACCGGGATCGTGCGGCCCCGCGATGCGGCAGTTCGGGCAGTAGTCCCGGGCCGGTGGTGCGCCAGGTGGTCGGCTCACGGGGAATTCCCCGGGACCGGGCCTGCTCCCCCTGCCCCCGATCCGTATTCGAGCGGTCGACCGGCCTGCGCCCAGGACATCATGCCGCCGATGACGTTCGCTCCCTCGTATCCGCGCTGCATCAGATAACGCAGTGCCCGCTCCGACCGACCACCGGCATGACAGATGACATACAGGTGGGCATCAGGGTCGATTTCGTCGATGCGGGCGGGCACGTCCCCGAGTGGGATGTGAAGGGCACCCGGCACATGGCCCTCCGCCCACTCGTCGGGCTCACGGACGTCCAGCAGAATCGCGTTGGTCTCGCCGACGAAATCGGCCGGCAGCTCGGTCACGGGTACCGAAGGGATTTCCGACATACTCACGTTGACCATGGTGGCATGCACTGCCCCCGAACGGCACCAGCTGGGACTTATGAACAAGTTATCCACAGGGCCTTTATTTTGTTCAATTCCGTGACGAATCCCAGTCAACGATTGAGCATCTGACATGTTATGTCACCAACTTCAACTGAAAGTGTGACCCGAGTCACTCCCCGGAGGGCATTGTGGATAACTTCTCCACAGTTTCCACAGCCTCATCCACAGGTTGAGTGTTTGTCCGCGCGCCCTGAACCAGCACATTAGAAGGTGCCTGTGGATAACTTTCGGTCTGAGTCCATCGGCTACTCACAGGCGATCTCCGGCGACGGCCCACTTATCCACAACCCCACCAGTCACTTCTGCACCACCAGCGGGTTTGCATTCTGGCGCCGGATCAGGGAGCGATCTAGAGCCCGAACCGCATCCATTGCGCCCGGCGCTCGACCGCCGAAATGGTGCCGCCCACGAATCCGTCGACCGCCTCGGCGCTCACACCGGCCACGGTGGTGTCCGCTGCGACACCCCCGGCGAGCCGGGCCAGCAGCGGCTTGGGCGAGGCGATGATCTCCAGTTCGGCATCCGGGAATCGCTCGGCCATCACCGACCGCAGTACTCCGATACCGTCGACCAGTCCGACATCGACCGCCGCACGACCGACCCAGACGTCACCGTTGAACAGGTCCGCGTCCGGCCCCACGAGTTTTGTCCCGCGCCGCTGCCGCACCCAGGTGATGAACGCAGCGTGGAGGTCATCCTGCAGACCGCGCAACCACGCCACATCCTCGGACTTCTCCGGAATAAAGGGGTCGAGCCGGGACTTGTTCTCACCCGCGGTGTGGACGCGACGTTCCACCCCGACGCGGCTGATCAGGTCCTGCAACCCGAAACCGGACGAGACCACGCCGATCGAACCGACGATCGAAGTGTGCGCGGCATAGATCTCGTCGGCGGCGCAGGCGATCCAGTAACCACCCGAGGCCGCGACGTCCTCGCAGAATGCCAGGACACGCACACCCTTCTCCGACGACAACTGTCTGATCCGCTCCGCGATGTACTCCGACTGCGTCGGCGATCCCCCGGGCGAATTGATGACCAGAACAACTGCTTTGAGACGTTCTGTCTCGAATGCCCGCGTCAGGTTCGATTCGAGGTTCTCAGCGGTCAGCCCACTGCGGCCGGGCCCGATCCCGCCGATGATTCCCTCGAGGCGCACCACTGCAACCTTGTCGGCGTGCGCCTTTGCCACCATGCGTGCGATCTTCTTCAACGGACCCATCAGTCCACACTATGCGGACTCGTCCGATGGAATGCCCGGGCAGCGACGGCCCCGAGCCCCCACACTGACCTGTATGACGGTCCGATGGCTTTCCGCCCTCCTCGACTTCCCGCGGGACAGTTTCAGCGACGAAGTGACGTTCTGGCGGGCGATCGCCGGCAGTACCGTGTCCCCGGCGCGTGGCGCCCACCGGGAGTTCGCCTCACTCGAACCTTTCAACGGTGACCCACACCTGCGGGTCCAACGGCTCGAATCCGGCGACGGCGGCGTCCACCTCGACCTCCACGTCGACGATCTGCGCGAATCGATCGACCAGGCGAGGGCGCTCGGCGCCACCGTGGTCTCGAAGAACTCCGATGTGGTGGTCCTGCGATCGCCGGGCGGTTTCGGTTTCTGCCTGGTCTCCTGGCAGGGCGAGAGCCGCCGCTCCCGGCCGATCCGCTGGCCGGGCGACACGATCAGCATCATCGACCAACTCTGTATCGACATCCCGGCTGCCGACTACGACACCGAATGCGACTTCTGGGCGGCGCTGACCGCCTGGCCGTGGCGACAGGGGTTGCTGCCGGAGTTCCGCAACCTACGGCGCCCCGATGACATGCCACTGCGCATCATGTTGCAGCGCGTGGAATCGCCCCACACCGGCGGTCATCTGGATCTGGCGAGCACACACCCAGAGGAAGAGGTCGCCCGTCACGAGGGATGGGGCGCCAAAGTCATTGAGCACCATCGTTTCTGGACCGTGATGGAAGACCCGATCGGACGGCGTTACTGCATCACCCATCGTAATCCGCGGTCGGGAAACCTGGCGCAGTGACGCACGCCGGCGACGTCTTCTCCCCCATCCACGATCGAACAACGCGAGCCGTCTGCATTTCCGCTTGACCCTGACGCAGGGTCAACCCTCCATGCTTGCCGTAGGAGCTCCCATACCGACGGAATCTGCTCCTACGAAAGGAGATAGACGGTGGTCTCAGCAGCGACGGTGACCGGTGCGGCGATTCGCGTGCACGGGCTCGCGAAGTCATTCGGGAAGCTCGAGGTCCTGAAGGGCGTCGACTTCGAGGTGGCGGGGGGCAGTATCCTCGCGCTGCTCGGCTCGAACGGGGCGGGCAAGACGACCGTCGTGAAGATCCTGTCGACACTGCTGGCGGCCGACGCGGGGACGGCCCACGTCAACGGCTTCGATACCGCGTCGCAGGCCGATGATGTGCGCAAGTCGATCAGTCTCACGGGTCAGTTCGCGGCGGTCGACGAGATCCTGACCGGTCGGGAGAACCTGGTCCTGATCGCGAAGCTTCGCCACCTCGAGGACCCAGGTGCAACGACAGAAGCACTCCTGCAACGCTTTTCGCTGTCCGGAGCGGCCGGGCGAAAGGTCTCCACGTATTCGGGTGGTATGCGACGCCGCCTGGACATCGCGATGAGCCTGATCGGTGATCCGCCGGTGATCTTCCTGGACGAGCCGACAACCGGGCTCGACCCGGAGGCGCGTATCGAGGTGTGGGACACGGTGAAGAGCCTCGCCGGGCGCGGCACGACGGTTCTGCTCACAACGCAGCATTTGGAAGAGGCCGAGCATCTCGCCGACCGGATCGCGATCCTGCATCAGGGGCGGATCATCGTCGACGGCACCCTCGCCGAACTCAAGGCTCTGCTGCCGCCCACCAAGGTCGAGTACGTCGAGAAGCAGCCGACGCTCGAAGACGTCTTCTTCGCGGTCGTCGGCGATGAAGCCCGCAACCACTCGACGTCCCGGTAAGGAAGATCAATGGTCACCCAGTCCATCGCCGACACCGCCGTCCTCACCGGACGCACCTTGCGTCACGTCACGCGCAGCATCGACACCATCATCACCACCGCACTCATGCCGGTCGCCTTGATGCTGATGTTCGTCTACGTATTCGGCGGTGCAATCGACACCGGTTCGGTCGAGTACATCGACTACATGCTGCCCGGGATCCTGCTGATCACGGTCGCCTCGGGTATCTCCTACACCGCATTCCGGCTCTTCCAGGACGTCCAGGGTGGAATCTTCGAACGCTTCCGATCCATGCCGATCGCCCGGTCGGGTGTGCTGTGGGCACATGTTCTGACCTCACTCGTCGCCAACGTGATCTCGTTGGTGATCGTGGTGGGCGTGGCCCTACTGATGGGGTTCCGCTCAGACGCAGGCATTCTGGCCTGGCTCGGGGTGATTGCCATCCTGCTGCTGTTCACCCTCGCGCTGACCTGGATCGCGGTGATCCCCGGCCTCGCCGCGACGACGGTGGAGGGTGCGAGCGTGTTCGCCTACCCGCTCATCTTCCTGCCGTTCGTCAGCTCGGCGTTTGCGCCGACCGAGACCATGCCCGGACCGGTGCGCTGGTTCGCCGAGAATCAACCGGTGACGTCGATCGTCAACACGCTCCGTGATCTGTTGGCCGGCGGGTCCGTCGGGGGCGACATGTGGGTCGCAGTGGCCTGGTGCGTCGGGATCGGTGTGATGGCATATGTGTTCGCAAACATCACCTACCGCCGGAAGATCAGCTGAGGCAGGCTGAAAACCATGCTCACCATCAGCCAATTGGCGACCTACGCGGGAGTGACGGTTCGGGCCATCCGCCACTACCACAAGATCGGGCTGCTGCCGGAGCCCGAACGCGACCACTCCGGATATCGGACGTACGACGCCGACGCGGTGGTGACACTGATCCGAATCCACACGCTGGCCGATGCCGGTGTACCGCTGGCCCGGGTGGAAGAACTGCTCGACGCCGACTCTGCGGAGTTCGCAGCGGGTCTCGGGGAGATCGACACAAAGCTGCGCGCCGAGATCCACCGGTTGCAAGAGACCCGCAAGCGGCTCACCAGGCTCGCTGGCGGCGAACACCTGGCGCTGCCGCAGAGTGTCGTGGACTATCTCGACCGGTTACGCGGTCTCGGCGTCGAGGAGCGCTACATCGAGCTTGAGCGAGATGCCTGGATCATGATCGCCGCCCAGGTACCGGACCAGATCGACGGCGCCATCGCCGGGAAGCACAAACAGTTGGACCACCCCGACGTGATGCGCCTCTACAGCCTGCTGAACGGTGCATTCGACTGGCCTGCCGACGATCCACGGATCGACGAGGTCGCCGACATCATCGAGCGACAGATGACACTGGCGGAGGAGGCCGGCGAGGCCGACTTCGAGGGCCTGGACGATCCACTCATCAAGTTGCTGGACGCGACCACATTCGAAGCCGCGCCGGCCGTGAAGGGGCTCCTGGCGGCGCTGGAGGCGCGTGGGTTGAAGGGCTGGACCCGGATGGAACGCGTCCCGGCCGACCGACTGAACACCGATGCATCGCCACGCACCGGTCATTCAGGTGAATGAATGTCGGTCCGGCCGAAACAGTTTCGGCGGGACCGGCGATACACCGAACATTCACGCACGTTTCGAGCTCGACCGGGCTTCACCTCGACACATAGGAGACAGGCACCATGGCTCACCACAACATCCGGCGCAATGCCGCTGCGGCTTTGTTCGCACTTGCCACCACGATCGGAATCGGCACCATCGGTGCCGGACAGGCCTCCGCGGAGACTGTTGTCCCGATGACCCGCTGTTGGGGTCTGAGCCCCTACATCATCGATCAGCCCTTCAGTCCCGCTCGGCTTTTCGTAACCGAGAAAGGTCCCGGGCGCGTGGACGCCGCCGTGCAGGACGTCTCTACCCCGTGGGGAGCCCTCATCCGCAATGGCGGCTATGACTCGGCGGGCCGCCTGGACTGGCGGAACCGCAGCACCGGGCGCGCCGGGACCGCCTTCGACCACGACCGCATCGATGGCTTCGGCGGAGGCCCCCGCTTCGATCTCAACACCGGCGCGGGCACCATCGACTTCACCTTCTCCGCGGTCAACAGCAACGCCCTGTGGGCCATCCCCACGACGTCGTGCTCGGGAACCATGCAGGTCCGGTAGCGCAGTCAGGCGTTGCAGAACGCGGTGAGGCGTTCGCGTTCCGACTCCACACCGCGTTTCTCCGACGCGGGCACCCTGACCAGGTACTCGATGTCGACGGTGGTCTTCTTGCCGTCTTTCACCGGCTTCCAGGTCCCGGCCACGCGGCCATCGACCAGCACGAATCCCGGCGACCTTCCATTGGGGGTGACCAGCTTCTGGAACACTTCGTCATCAACCACCCGCCGGCGATCGGTGCCCTGCGCGACGACGATGTTGTCGAAGGGCGCCACCAAACGAGCCGGTGCGGGCAGTGTTTCGTCGGCAAGGCCCATGCCTGCGAGGTCGAACAGTTCCTCGCCGTCCGGGCCGGTCACCTTGTCCAGCTCCCAGTCGGCTTCCATCGCCTCGACGACGGGACGTAGTCGCGTCATACCCGCCCAGCTCTGAATCCCCTTGATCGTGACGGGGCCGAAGCCGCGCAGATACAGCCGGATGAGGTCTTTGACCGCCTCGTCCCCGGTCACCGCCGACTCGCCCGGTCCACACCAGTCGTCGTAGAGGCGGTAGGTGGTCGTCGCCGAACCCGCCCACGTCCCCCGCGGCGGTACCTGGACCAGCGGCACCAGGCAGCGGACCACGGTTGCCAAAGACGCCGCAACGGCTTCCGGCCAACGCTGCGCCAGGGCGGCGGTGAGATCTTTCACCGAAAGCTCTGTGCCGCTGAGCAACTCACGTCCGTACCGGGCCACGTCGTCGGGATCGGCGCCGGCCAGATGCTTGACGTGGTTGTTCCGCATCTCCCGGTCCATGCTCGCCTGAGCGAGGGGTCGCACCCACCGGGCGTCTTCGGCGTCCATCAGGAACACGGTGCTGCGCAGCAATGCCATCCGCACCACCTCGCGACCGGTCATCAGCTCATCGAGGTCCGCCGGGTCGAAATCGGCCATCCGGGACCACAATCCGTAAAACGCCACCTTCGGGTCCTGGGATTGCAATCCCACGCAGCGATCGATGACGTCGAGCACGTCCTCATCAACCCGCTCGAGGAGGTGCTGCCGCTGCAACAGCGTCCGGTTCCACTGCCGCAAGCTGATCGGCCCGGTCATGGCTCACCCGTTTCTATTTACGACCACCCGAGGTCCGCGCGTCGGCCAACTCGCCGAATGTGGCGGCCCGGGCATCGGAGCGAGCCCCGGTCTCACCGACCTGCTTGTCCACCAGGATGACCTGGCCGATGAAGGGTTCGACGATACCGACCATCCGGATCGGGGCGGCGATGATCAGCTGGAATCCGAATTGTTCGAACGCCCGCAACGACTGCGAGCTGAAGGTCTCGTCGGACTTGCTGAACGCCTCATCGAGCATCAACGGCGCGAAGCCGGGCCTGTGGTCCTCCCCGTGCGAGAGCGAAAAGCTCAGCGCCGCGGCCAGACAGAACGCCACCAGCTTCTCCTGCTCGCCACCGGAGTTCGATGCGGTGTTGCGGTAGGTGTGCACCGGTGGATCGTCCGCGGGCGCACCGGCCGCGAGCTCCTTGCCGTAGAACGTGTAACTGTTGCGGACGTCCAGGACGTTGTCACACCAGCGACGGCTCTCGGCATCGGTCCCGGTGAGCCGGGCCACCAGATCGCGGATCCGATAGAACTGCCGCGCCAGCACCGCTCCGTCGCCGCCCTTGGCGGCGGGGGCATCACGGATCATCGCATCGACGATCTTGGCGAACTCCCGGGACTCATCAGTCGGATTGTGCAGCTGCGCGATCTGCAGATACGTGCCCTCGTTGAAGTCCACGCGGCGCAGTCCGAGGTTGACCTCGGCGATACCGCGGGTGATGCGCTTGTTGGTGTCGGCGATCTCCTTGTACAGATTCGAGACCGAATGGCTGATATCAGTGGTGATCAGCTGCCGGAATCGTTGTTGCGTGGAGGCCAGACCGTGCTCGACCAGGCTGGTGTGGATGGACACCAGATCGGGGGCGAACTCGACGGTGGCACTGAGGTTCGCCGACGCCTCGGGCCATTCCCGCAAGAAGGCCTCCGCCGCCCGCACGACCTTGTTCTCCGCGCCATCGCGCTCGGCATTCGCCTTGCCGACAATCGCTTCGAGTGCATTGCGCAGGTCCGAACGCACCTCGCCGTAGTTGTCCAGGGTCAGCGTCTTGCCGCCCGCGGCCAAGGTCTCGGCGAGCACGCCCGCAAGGTACTCGCGGTCGTCGTCGTCGATCTTGAAGTTCTCGGCCTTGACCTGCTCGAACTCGGCGAACCAGCGGTCCCAGTCAGATCCGATGTGGCCCAGCTGATCACCGAGGGCACCCACGCGCGCCACCGCCTCACGCCAGTCGGCGCGGGCGATCTCCACCTGCTCTTCGAGTTCGGCGAGGTCGACCCGGTTCTCGCGAACGCGATCGATCCGGGCGTTCAGCTCGTCGGCATCGCGGCGGGACGACCACCAGTTGAGCTCGGCCCACGAGGCGTACCCGGCCAGCGCGTCGGCGTTCTTCGCGCGTTCCCGGTTCTGCTCCAACAGATCTCGCTTGTCCTGCGCGGCCTGCCGGGCCTCCCGGTACACCGCTTCGAGATGATCCCGGGACTCTTCGAGGGCGGCTCTTTTGCCGTCGGTGTTCGACCCTAGGATCCACTGGGTACGGTCCGACACGGACCGGCGGTCGTCCTTGCGGAAGCGATCACGACCGGACTTCACCAGGCCCTGCGGTGTCACCGCCAACGGGTGGTTCTCGAGTTGCGCAGGCAGCTCGACGCAGATGTGTTCGGCGCTGTGCGCCACCACGTTCGCCAGCCATGCCCCGGCGGGGTGGCGCTGGTCGACGAGGAGCTTCTCCGCGAGTGATCCCGGGACCGGGACGCTCGGCGCCGGCGCATTCTCTTGGTAGACACGGTATTCGAGGACACCACCGAGGTTTGTCCGGTTGACGAAATCACCGATGGTGCGCCGGTGGGTCTCCGGGACGAGCATCGTCATACCCAGGCCACGGAGCACCCGTTCGGCGGCACCGGCCCAACGTTCCTTCTCGTCGGGGTCCACATCGATCAGCTCGGCGGCGAACGGCAGCTCGTCGGCCGGCACACCGGTGGCCTGCGCGATCCCGTCGCGTTGCCCGAGTACCTCACGGGGCAGCAGCGACCGACGGGTGTTGAGGCTCGACAGCTCTTCGACCGCACCCTCGTATGCACGGCGCGCATCGGTCTCGGCGGCAAAGAACGAGTGGGCCGACGTCGCGAGGCGATCCGCCGATTCCCTTGCTGCCCGGGCGATCTCCGGTGCGCGCAACCTCAGGGCCGCGAACTCGTCCTGGGTCTCCGGTGTTTGTTCGCCGAGTCCGCCGACCAACGCGGAGTAGCGCTCATAGGCCCGGTTACGTGCCGTCACCTGCTGCTCGAACGACTTCAATTCTGATTCCAGGGTGGTCAGCTCACCCTTTTCGGACATCAGCTGATCACGCAGGGACCCGTGGCGCTCTTCGCGTTCGTCGGCCAGGTTCTCCCAATTGGCGACCTCGTTGTCCAGGCGCAACCGGTCGGCGTCGATGCGATCGAGTCGCTCCTGTAGCAACGTCATCCGATGTTCGCGCATGAAGCCACGCATCGGCGGACCCAGCAGCGTTCCGGCCCTGGTGGTGGATTCCTCTGCGCTGCAATAGGTTTTCCACGCCTCCGGGATCGGTCGCAACACCTGTTCCTGCGCATTCGCGCGCGCGGCGGCCTGATAGGCCTCGTCGAGTTGGGTGAAGTTCTCCACCAACCGCTCGGCCTTCGCGTACGTCTCCGGGCGGTCGAGCATGTAGGTCCGGATGAACAGGTTGAGGTCACCGACGTTCTTCATCGCCTTGGCCTTGCCCATCAGCGACAACGCGGCCGACGACTGGCCGATGCCCACCCGCCGGCGCAACGCCTCCTGGTAGGCGCTCTGCACATCGAAACACTCGACCGTCGGATTGTTGGTCCGGAACCGCCTGATGTCGAAGCCGCTCTGGGCCCAGGCGTTGAGCGACAACAGATCCCAGTGCCCGTCGTGCAGCTGGTACCAGGATCGCAGCGAACTGCCGTCGGTCCCCGAACCGGGGAACCACTTGATCGCGACCGCCGTGGTCGCCGACCCGGCACCGTTGTCGTAGGTGGCCGCGATCGCCGACCAGGTGGCACCGTCGGCCCGCAGGTACTGCACCTGCGACTGGTTGTAGCGGTCGTCGTTCTCGGCCCATGCGCCCCGCACGTAGTCGGCCATCGAACGGGCAGCCTTCTTGGCTCCCTTGGCGGTGAGGTCGGCCGAGGCGTTGAAGACCTGATCATAGGTCGGTAGCAGGACCACCGAGTGACCGTCCATCATCGACGACTTACCCGACCCGGACGGCCCGGTGAGCATCACGCCGCGCTCGTCGATCGGATAGTCCTTGTATCCGTCGAAGGTGCCCCAGTTGACCATCTGAATTCTGGTCAAACGGAATTGCCCGATGTTGATCGTGCGCTTGCCGGCCAGTTCGGTCGGCCGGGTCTTGTTTCCGGCCTCCTCGCGTTCAACCGGGCGAGCTCCGCCTGCGGCTTCGTCTTGCTCCAGGATCTCGGTCATGATGTGCGCTCCTGGTCATCGAGTTCGGCCAGGTCGGTACCGGCCTCCTCGTAGTCACCGGCCAGGCGTCGGTACGCCTCCGTGTAGGCAGCCACCTGCTCGGGCCCGAGCAGGGAGGCGATCACCCCCAGCACCACGTAGCGGTCGGTGCCCGGAAGTGCCCGGATGATCTTGCGGGACTCGAGTTGATTGATCGCGGCGTCGATACGTTTGACGAAGCCCGCCTCATCCGTGTCCGATACCGGCTTGTAGGTGAGCATGTGGTCGATGATCTCGCCGCGTTCGACCACCACCGACTCATCGGCACTGGTCAGGTACTTCTGGCGCAGGAACAGGGCCAGCACCGACGCCGCCAGCGTCAGCGTCTGCGCCCGCAGAATGTTGCGCTGCCTCGGATCGTTCTCCGAGACCTGCTTGGTGAACGCGTACTTGTGTTCCCGGTTGATCTCGAGCTGCAGGTTCAGTTCCGACAGCCTCGACCGGATGATCTCCTCGTGGATCTCGATTGTCTTCCAGTTGCGCGATCGAACCGAGACATGTGCTGCGGCAACAAGTTCCTGCAGGGCGTAGCAGACCGGTGCGGGCAGCGCCGAGGTGTCACCCTCGAAGCGTGCGTCGACCCGCGCCTCGCTGATGCTCCCGACCGGCACCGATCCGTCGAATGCGAAGTGAGACAGGTCGACCGGCGGCGCGTCGAAAGCCCCGGGCGTGTCGACGAACAGGTCATCGCCGTCTTGCTGCGCCGGAGTTGGTACTGCGTCCGCCTGTTCGGGGACTTGATCTTCCGATGTGGTCATCGACCTCTCCTGGTAGAACTGGGGGCGGATGCACCGGGGACGGCTTCGGCGTCTGGTTCATCGAGCAAGTGCATCACCTCATGCGGCAACGCCGTGATCGGGTCGGGTAGAGCACTGGTGAAATGCACTGCGGGCAAGTGGATTTCACGCAGGCCGCGAGCAGTGTGGGCGAGCACGGTCACGGTACTGTCGTTGTCGGTGGCACCATGGCGCTGAGCCAGCGACCAGATGCCGACGACGTCACCGGTCCGGGCTTTCGGCAACCGGGCCAGCACCTCGTCGATTCCGGCCGGGCCTCCATCGAGCGCCTCGTTGACCGCATCGGTCAGCGAATGCCAGTCGATCGACTCCACACCCACCAGGTCCACGGGGTTGATACTGATCTCGCCCGCCGTGTCGGCCACCGCACCCGGCGAATCGACGATCCCGTCGTGGAACACCAGTGCGCCAACGGAATTGGTGAACGCAGCACTCATCGGGACCTCGATCCCCATGTCCCGGCCCGGGCCGGCCTCGACGAAGGCGGCCAGGGCGGCCCGCTGGGCATCGGCGATCTGGGCACGCAACGCGCGGTAGTGCAGGAAGTCACCGTCCTTGACGAAGGTGTTGATCCGTCGATAGACCTGCCCGCGGACCTCGTCGACCGCCTGGACCTCATCCCACATCCGGTCGATGAAGCCGGTCAGGGTGTCGAGGAGATCGGGCGGCAGATTCGGCAGCCCGGTGGCGATCCGCGCGATGCTCGACTCCAGATCCTCCCGCAGGCGGTGATCGGCGATCAGTGTGTAGAAGGTGTCGAAGGCCTTGCCCTCGTCGGAGTCGGCCAGCGCGTCATGCCCGTCGAACATCCGGTTGAGCACATCGGCATGCGATCCTTGCTCGGCATCGATGCCCGTGGTCAACAGGGCCCGCGAGTTCTCGCGCATCTTCTCGCCGTACCCGATGATGTCGGCCGGCATGCGCTCGGCGAGCGAACTGACCATCCGGATGTCGTCGAGCACCCGGCGGGTATCCACGACCGGCACCGCACCGGCAGCCAATTCCTCACGACGCCTGGACAATTCGGTGATCTTACGATCGATGTCGCGGATGTGCTCGCCCGGGTCGGGATCGATCGACACCGCGATGTTGGACAACCGCGACATCACGAGTTCGAGCACCGTCTCGGTGGCCACCGTGCGGTTCTGCCGAACTGCCTGCACCTGCGCGATGGCCTGGGTGGCGCCGCGGGTCAGTTGGTAACGCTCGATCGCGGAATTGTTCTGGAGTGTGCGCGCCAGATATCCGGCCCGCACCCAGCGGTCGAGGAGATCTTCGGCCGTGGGCAGTTCCCAGCCACGATCGGTCCAGTGCCCGGCCAGGTCGTCGAGGTCTTTCTCGATACCCGCCGCGAGATGGTCGCCGTCGACCTGTCCATCGGCCAGGCGCGCCGCCATGATCGCCAGGTACGGCACCGCGTTGCGGGAACGCAGGAGCCGTAGCGTGACGTCGCTGTCGGCATTGTCACCGTAGGCGGCATACAGTTGCGCGGCAGTCGGCCGTGCCATGTGTCCCCCTCGGTTCTTTTCACGTCATATGTCCGGGTCGTCCAGGTTTGGACGCGCGAGCGCTCTCGCAGGTTGCCCGCAGGCGATGATAGTTGCCGCTTCGCGGCGTCCAAGACCTCGCGTATCAGCTGTAGATCTCCGCGTAGATCTTTTCGATCTCGTCGGCCGACGGTATCCGCGGGTTGTTGCCCGGCGAGCCCGATTCGATCGCCTGGCGGGCCATCAGCGGGATCAGCTCGTCCCACCGCTCCCGCGTGATCCCGCTGAGCTGCGGCGTCGGGACCGCCAGCTCGACGGACAGCCGGGTGAGCTCGTCGACCAGCAGGCCCGCCGCGCGTTCGTCGGAGTCGGTCGCCGCGGCACAGCCCAATGCCCGCGCGCAGTCCGCGTAACGCTCGGTGGCGCGGTCCAGTGAGAATCTGGTCACGGCGGGGAACAACATGGCGTTGGACAGACCATGCGCGAGGTGGAAGTGCGCACCGATCGGCCGGCTCATGCCGTGGACCAGTGCCACCGACGAGTTCGAGAACGCGATCCCGGCGTGCAGCGCCGCCTGCATCATCGCCGAACGGGCGTCCCGGTCCGAACCGTCGGCATACACCCGGCGCAGGTTCGCGCCGATCGCCGCGATCGCACGCAGGCAGAAGTCGTCGGAGAACGGGTTGTTCTTCCGGCTGACGTACGCCTCCACCGCATGGGTGAGCGCATCGATCCCGGTGTCGGCGGTGAGCCGGGCCGGCATCGACAGCGTCAGCTCGTAGTCGACGATCGCCGCCACGGGCAGGAACGCGCGCCCGATGCAAAGCATCTTCTCGTCGCTCTCGCTGTCGGTGATGATCGTGAACTGGGTGGCCTCGGAACCGCTCCCCGCGGTGGTCGGCACGGCCACCACCGGAAGTCCCGGCGCGTCGTTGCGCAGCGGCGCCTTGTAGTCGCGCATCGTTCCGTCGCGGACCGCGAGCAGCGCCAGCGCCTTCGCCGTGTCCATCGGACTGCCGCCACCGAAACCGATCAGCAGGTCGGCGCCGTGGTCGCGGACCGCCCGCAGCCCGGACTGCAGCGACGCCGTGGTCGGGTCGGGAACGGTTCCGTCGAAATAGTCGGCGTCCAGACCGGCGGCCACCAGCGCGCGCACCACTCGTTCGGGCGCACCCTGCGAGGACAGGAAGGTGTCGGTGATGAGTAGGGGTCGACGGGCCCCGAGACCGCTGACCACATCGGCCAGCTGATCGATCGCCCCGGCTCCGATGCGGATCTCTCGCGGCAGTGCGATGGAGCTGATCATCGGGCAATCCTAACCACCCCCTCGATCGGGGGTCGCGGTAACAACATGGGTGCCGAATTTCCGGTTCGGGTTGAGTCCCGTTGGCAGACGTGTTTAGCTGTGCGACACCAAGCCCCTGTGACCCCAGTCACTTCGGGTCGAAAACGCTGATTGCTGCAGGCAGGAGATCGGGTGGCATCCTCGACCGGCTCCGGCGCCGGCGCCCGACGTTTCGAGCGTCGCAGACCTGCATGGCCGGGATCCGAACCGATCAATATCGCGACTCGGTGTATCACCACCGGCATCAGCATTGTCGGCCTGCTGGCGCTGCTCCTGGTCCTGATCTTTTTCGCATAACAGGTGGTCCACGCTTCGTAGGCCCCCGCAATCGGACACCTCAAACCTCAACTGGGCTTGAGGTGCATTCGTCGTGCGGTATTGCACATCCCAACCGCCTACGGAAGGGTAGAACTGCGTTCAATTGGGTAAGCCCTCAAATACCCGGCGCGCCGACTACCAAGCGGGGACGACCGGTCCCCAGATAGTGAGAGGAACATCGTGTCTGACTACACCTTGCCGGAACTCGACTACGACTACGCGGCTCTCGAGCCGCACATCTCCGGCAGGATCATGGAGCTGCATCACAGCAAGCACCATGCCACCTACGTTGCCGGTCTCAATGCCACGCTCGGCAAACTGGCCGAGGCACGCGAAGACGGCACGATCGCAGACAAGGTCGCAGGCCTGAGCAAGACGCTGGCCTTCCACCTCGGTGGCCACACCAACCACTCCATCTTCTGGAAGAACCTGTCGCCCAACGGTGGAGACAAGCCCGAAGGCGAGCTGGCCGCGGCCATCGACGATCAGTTCGGCAGCTTCGACAAGTTCCGCGCCCACTTCACCGCAGCCGCGGCCACCCTGCAGGGCAGCGGTTGGGCCATGCTGGCGTACGACGCGGTCATCGGCCAGCTCGTGATCCTGCAGCTCACCGATCAGAGCGGCAACATCCCGCCGAACCAGACCCCCATCGTGCTGCTCGACATGTGGGAGCACGCCTTCTACCTGGATTACCAGAACGTCAAGCCCGAATACATCAAGGCTTGGTGGAACATCGTCAACTGGGCCGACGCCGCCGAGCGTTTCGCCAAGGCGACTGCTTGATCTCGTAGCTGCGGCAGGCAACTGCACTGCAGTTCTACTCGAACGGCGACCTCCCCGAGCCGGGGGATGGTCGCCGTTTGGCGTTCGGGGGCCGAACCTCGGGTCCACCCGCCCGTTTGGCAGTCGAGTCGGCTTGTGTGCCAACCGTTTACCGGGCATGCTTCCGATACAGCCCCGCAAAACAGACAGCTTCGCAACACCCGCGGCCACGCCGCGACGCGGTCAAAGGCGACCCACAGCAGTGACATTCACTTCCGGCAACAGGAGGTCACCATGAACGAGGACGCCACCGGACACCACACACCGCGGTCCGGACTCAAACCGATCGGCCTGACGCCCTTTCACCAGGAGGGTGAGCTGCGCGGCATCCTGATCTCCGGCCGCTGGCCGGATACCACCCTGGAATGGACACAGACGCTGGTCGCTTCGGTCCGCATCGCGTGCCGACCGGGATTCCTGCGGACCACCACAGTTTTCAGCGTCATCGAGGATCGGCCCGAAGCCTGCGATCCGGACACGGTCGGTCTGATGCTGGCGGTGGGCAGTGTCTTCGACAACAGCTTCGCCGAATCCGGCCACTTCACGACTCCGCCACCGGCACTGCTGATGCTGCATCCGCCTTCGGAGACCAGGCCGTCCCTGCCAGAGTGTTCCGATGTCGCGTCGGGTTGCGTACTGCTTCCGGGGCTCCCTGAACTCGGTCTCGACCATCGCGCCGGGTGGGCCGAGGCAGAGGCAGACGGCACAGTCGTCACGATGCGAAATCAGATCGGCGTGGACCTGGCCACCGACCCCGACACCGCCGTTCTGGCGATGTTGCTCGCCGCCTGATCCGCTCGCTCTCCGGGGGGTCCTCGCACGTCAGGACCCGCACGGAGGACCGTGCCGGGATTCACGGGTTAGGGAAACCTAAGTTTCGGTTACCCTAACTTTCCGGAAAGGGCACCCCACCTGCGTGGATGCGGGTGGTCAATTTGTTGCGCAATTATGAGAACGCCGTTTACGTTGGCTGAGTGATTACCGCATTCCTGGTCAGCTTCGGCGTGATCTTCGTGGCCGAGCTCGGCGACAAGTCACAGCTGATGGCGATGACGTATGCGCTGAAGTACCGCTGGTGGGTGGTACTCGCAGGCATCACCATCGCGACCACCCTGGTACACGCGTTCTCGGTGGGCGTGGGCCACTTCCTCGGACTGTCCATCCCCTCCGATCTGCTCACGATCGTCGGCGGCCTGGCGATGCTGGTCTTCGGTTTCTGGACCATCCGCGGCGACAACCTCGACGACGACGAGTCGGTCAAGGCCGACCGCGTCACCAAGTCCGTCCTGTTCGCCGTGATCGCGTCGTTCTTCCTCGCCGAACTCGGCGACAAGACAATGCTCGCCACGATCACACTCTCGACCGACAACAACTGGCTCGGGGTGTGGATCGGCTCGACCATCGGCATGGTCGCCGCCGACGCGCTGGCCATCGGCGTCGGCGCGATGCTCGGTCGTCGTCTTCCGGAGAAGACGATCGCCGTGGGGGCGGCGACCCTCTTCTTCGTCTTCGCCGCGTGGCTCACCATCGACGGACTGATCAGTGCCGACGATCTCGGCATCACCGTTGCGACGATGAGCCTGGTCGCGATCATCACGGTGGTCGGCGTCTGGCTGATCAAGGCCCGCCGCGAGGAAGCCGCGGCGGCGGCCGGAACCTTCGAGGGAGCAGCCGACCGGGCTGCCGCGAAAGTCGCTGACTAGGGTGTATGACGCGGGGTCTAGGACGTTCCCCGTGGACACTCATCGAAGGGACGGCATCAAGTCGTGGAGATCTCAGGATCAGCAGTATTGGTCACCGGTGGAGCCTCAGGTCTGGGCGCAGCCACCGCCAAGCGTTTCGCCGACGCGGGCGCAATCGTCTTCGGGCTGGATCTGCAGCCGTCGATCGACAAGGCCGAGCCGGCCCCGGGTGTAACCCTCCTGGCCGCCGACGTCACCAGTGAAGCCGATGTCGAGGCCGCCCTCGACACCATCGCAGCCTCCGGCGCCCCCCTGCGCGTTGCCGTGAATTGCGCCGGTGTCGGCTGGGCCAGCCGCATCCTGACCAAGAAGGGTCCACACGAGCTCGAACTCTTCCGCAAGATCATCGAGATCAACCTGCTCGGCACGTTCAACGTGATGCGACTGGCCGCCAACCGCATGCAGAGCCAGGAACCGGTCGACGAGAACGACCAGCGCGGCGTCATCATCAACACCGCGTCCGTGGCTGCCTTCGAAGGCCAGATCGGTCAGATCGCCTACACCGCCTCCAAGGGCGGCGTGCACGCGATGACCATCACCGCGGCCCGCGACCTCGCCCAGGTCGGTGTGCGCGTGTGCACCATCGCGCCCGGCACCATCAACACCCCGATGCTCGACGGCATCACCCCGGAGTTCAAGAAGACCCTCGAAGCGGGCATCCCGTTCCCGAAGCGTCTTGGCGATCCCCAGGATTACGCGAAGCTGGCCGCGTTCATCGTCGACCACGACTACCTCAACGGCGAGACCATCCGCATGGATGGCGCGCTGCGGATGGCTCCGCGCTAGCGGGCCACCTCAGGTCGATCGCAGAAGCCGGGCTCTTCACAGGGCCCGGCTTTTGCGTTTTGCCCGGCCGCCACGCGAATACCCATCACAAGTCGCCACACCTTTTCCCGCCGGACTCCCCCTCGCCAACCGGATGCTGGTTGTGTGGAGGTATCACCCCCGATGGAGGAGACACCTGATGCGTGGAGTCATTCTGAACCAGCCCGGTGACGTACAGGTCGAAGAACGTCCGGACCCGGTGATCGTCGAACCGACCGACGCGATCATTCGTCTCGCGGCGACCTGCGTCTGCGGATCGGACCTGTGGCCCTACCGCGGTGATGACCCCGCCGACCACATGCCCATGGGACACGAGTACGTCGGTACGGTCACCCACATCGGCAACGCCGTGAAAGATCTCTCGGTCGGTGATTTCGTCGTCGGATCGTTCTTCGCCTCGGACAACACCTGCGAGATCTGCCGGGCCGGCTACCAATCCCGGTGCGTGAACGCAATCCCGATGGGCGTGATCGGCACCCAGGCCCAGTACGCCCGTATCCCGCTTGCCGACGGAACACTCGTGGCCACACCCGGTCAACCCGACCCGGATCTGATCCCCTCGCTGCTCGCGGCCTCCGACGTCCTGGGCACCGGATGGTTCGGCGCCGTGGCCGCCGAGGCCGGACCGGGTAAAACCGTCGCGGTTGTCGGTGACGGCGCCGTCGGCCTGCTCGCGGTGCTCGCCGCCAGAGAGCTCGGGGCCGACCGGATCATCGCCATGAGCCGGCATGCCGACCGCCAGGCCCTGGCCCGGGAGTTCGGCGCCACCGACATCGTCGAAGAGCGCGGGGACGACGGCGTCGCCAAGATCAAGGAGCTCACCGGCGGTCTGGGTGCGCACTCCGTCGTCGAGGCAGTGGGCACACAACAATCGATGATGCAGGCCATCGGTTCCACCCGGCCCGGAGGCCATGTCGGGTACGTCGGTGTCTCCCACGACGTCGAACTCCCCGGACTGGATCTGTTCTTCGCCGAGATCCATCTGCACGGCGGACCGGCACCGGTACGCCGCTTCCTACCTGACCTGATCGACCTCATCTGGAACCGCACCATCGATCCCGGCAAGGTCTTCGATCTCACCTTGCCGCTCGAACAGGCCGCCGAAGGTTACCGGGCCATGAGCGAGCGTCGAGCCACGAAGGTCTTGCTGACCGTCTGACGCGGACTCGACCGCGACGAATGAAACCCGAAGTCCGGCAACGCATTCACCAGAGGGAGTCGCGTTTGGCGCGCACCGGTCTAGGCCGCCCGGTGTCGTGCCCGGGTGGTGCCGGGGGCCACGCGACCCAACTCTCGCGAGAGTCGTCGTAGCGGCCTGGCGTCGGAGTCGAGGTCGTCGGCGGCCCCGGCGAGCACCTCACGGACCGCACCGGACGAACCACCGGCCTCCCGATAGGTGTCGACGGCCGCATATATGGCGCCGGCCTGCTCCGCGATCGGCCGACTGTCGAAGTCTTCCGGCAAGTACGGACTGAGTTGCAGAACCGCGTCCCGGATCTCGATGACCCGACGCTGGTACATCAGGTTGATCGAACCCTCGACGCGGCGGCCGGTTCGTGGCGGCAAAACCACCTCGGGAAGCGCCGAAGTGGTCAATTCCCATAGGGTTTCGAGTTCTCGATGGTGCCTTCGATGGCGGATGTCATGACGCATCTTCATCCAGCGCGCCCGCACCATCGGATAAGACACCCCCACCAGGAACAACACCGCACCGGTCGATGACATCACGCCCGCGACCTTCAGCAGGACCGGAAGGCTGAACAAATCCAGCCCGGCGCCGACCACAAACAATGTCTGGATGAGCGAACCGACGCCGACCATCGTCAACCCGGTCAGCAGAGTGATCAGCGAATGCCGCAGATACCCTTCTGCCAGACCCACGTAACGCGCGATCGACACCACGCAGGCGCCCAGCGCGTAGACGAGATAGCTGCCGGCGATGACGAAGAACACCGCGAAACCGATGTGCTGCACGGTCCAGTCCGACACGTCCCTGGTCCGCACCGGGGTCGGGGTTGCCAGCATCGCGGCGTTGAGCCCGATCATCGCGATGACCAGTGGCACCGCTTCCATCCCGGCGCGACGCCGGCGACCGCTCTCGGTGGTCCCGAAGAAGAAGACGACCACCAGGGCGGCGACCCCGATGGCCAGCAGGCAGTAGAACAGCAGCCGGCCGGCCCCGGTGAACAGCATTGTGTCCAGCCACGCCCGCACCTGGGTGTTGGTGTCGACAAATGCCAATGTCAACGCGGCGACGGCCACCGTCAAGGCCAGCGGTTGAAGCCCGGCACGCTCTCGCCGGATCTGCTCGAGACGCCAGCACAGTGCAACGGCGAAGAGCACCATCGCAGCAGCGTTGACCAGACCTACAACCATCCCGAATGCCCCCCGAGGACGCGCTGAATACCACGCAATCCCCCGTGCCCGGCCGATCGGCCTACACCTTGCGCAGCCCTGACCGCCCATTCCCTGATGATCGTCGCCAACATCTCGGCTTCCCACTCACGCTCATCGGAATAACAGGTCCGGCCCAGCGCATCCTGTACGGACTGCTCGTTTCCCCCGACGGCCGCGCCGGCACCGCCGGCAAGCGTCGAGGGATCAGAACCGAGGATCTGATGGCCTGCAATCAGATGTCCGAACTCGTGGATGACGATCTGATCCCGGTGAAGTTTCGTGGTGCTGGCCTGGTAGAAAAAGTAATCGGCGTCCTGCGCCATCATCCAGACGCCGTTGGGCATCCCCGCCGGAAGAGGATGCGCAATGATCTTGATGGCCCGTCCGCGCTTCTCGCCGTAGAGCCGACACAGTTGTTCGGCATCGAGCGGCAGATCGAGCAACAGATCGGCGAGCTCGCGGCGACACAGCGTCCGCAGAGCTCTTTCGGACCGCATCACCCCGTCCGGTACCGCCCCCGGTCGAACTAGTCGGCTGCTTCGTGTTTCTCGACGACACGCAGCCCGGAGTGGCCGTGGCCGAGTTCGGGTTCCGACGACTTCAGGAGATCCGGCGGATCCGCGGGAAGGCCCTGCTGAACGCGAAGCACCTTGATCAACTCGTTGACGACCGTCACCGAATCGCTCGACAGTCCGGCGAGACGAAACGCCGCCAGCTGCACGTTGGTGTCGGCCTGCAGGCGCATGAGGTCGATCTGGTCGCGGGTGCGCTGGGCGGCGCGGTCTTCGAGGAAGTAGTGAACGTCCACCCCGAACGCCGCCGAGATGCCCTCGACCGTGCGGAAGGAAGGCGACTTCGCCTTACCGGACCGCAGTTGGCTCAAGTACGACTCCCCGAGACGGAAACCGAGTTCGGTGGACCGGTTGGCGATGGCCTTGGCGCTGTAAGCGCGACCGTTGGGGCCGGGTACCGTCCGGAAGAGCTCTTCGAGTCGCCGGGCGAACAGACCCGGGTCGAATGTGGTGGTCTCGGGATCCACCGGTTCCACATTGTCAGTCATTCCATGCTCCACACGCATCAAAGATGTCCCTCTGTGAGGCCGATCGCCGCAGCACGAACGGCTAGCAGTTCGGAAAATTCACTACGCCGTATGCCCTGTTTGCCATATGGTAGCTTACTGCAAATTAGCTACCGGTCACGCTCAGGCGCTCCGGGGGATGCATGATTTTTCCGGTTCGGGCGGAGTCGACGCTGACTTGCCCACCTGAATAAACCGTGTACAGACGAAAATTTCAATAGCTGATTTGTGGAAGCCGACCTGGAGGATCGATGCCGGAGCACCGTGCGTGTCGGGTCAGCACCCTGCAGTGGTCGGTATTCCTCGGAACCTTAGCTTTGCTCATTGGCGGCGTTTGCCTGCTGGTGACCAATTCTGTCGCGTCCGCACACTGCAATCCGGCATGGTCGAACTGCGAGGATCACCCCACGACAACGCCGGCCGGCGCTACCGAAACCACATCGGCCACCGAGACGAGTCCGACCACCGGCATCGAAATCCCTGTCGATCCGGAGTCACCCACGAACACCCCGACGGCACCGGCCCGGCCGCCGGCTCCGACTTATGACCCGCCGACCGGCGGGGGCGCCACATCGACGTCTTCCGGCAACAACTCGCAGCAGACCGCGACCAGGCCGCCCGGACAGCCACCGAAGCAGAACACCCCGACAACACCCGAGGATCGGGACGCCGGCCTCGCGCCGGTCGCGCCGACCGGCGGCGGTCCGGGAGGTGGTGGCGGCACCAACGGTGGCGGTATCGCCGTCGAGTCCGTCCCGACGGTCGAACCCGCGACGAGTGCGCCCGCCCCGACGGCAGCGACCCGCCGGAGTCCACCGTTGCAGAAACCGTTGGACACGACCCTCGTACCCGTCAGCACAGCCATCGATCCGGTATCGTCCTCCGCGCAATGCCTTGTGGGGACCACGGATTCGGGTGGCTGTGCCGGCGCGGACACCGCACGCGATCTCGCGCCTGCGGGCTTGCTCATCCTCGGGGCGCTCGCACTCCTGGGCAGTGGCTCGTTCCTCGAATCACTGCGTGGCGCACTTCGGAGTTGACGGCACCACTGGCATCCGGACCGACGACCACACCGCCCGCGGGGGGAGTCAGTGGTCGGATGCGAGGTCCGGCGCCGGCAGCTCTGATCCGAGCGGGATGTGCTGCGCTCCCCCGCCGTCCATCCACTCCCGCAACGCCTTGGTGGCCCGGACGTCGTCCTCGTTGTATTCGAGCAACCGCACGCGCTGGGTGTGGTCGACCTCGTCGCCGTCGAGTCCGACCGCCCGGCGATACCACTGCATCGACGCCTCACCGCCGGCCTCGTCATCCCGCCACCGGAAGCCCGCATGGGGTGCGATCTTTTTCAGGCCTTTTCCTTCGGGACTGAGGAAATTGCGGCTCACCGCTTCGTAGATGTCGACCCAGTGCTCAGAATTGATGAACGCGGTGACCTCGTCGCGGGTGGGGATCCCCGGATATCCGGCGAATCGATCGGCCGAACCGAGCAGCCATCTGTTCTCGGCCTGTTGCGAATAGCAATAGGCCGCGAATGATTTGCCATCAGCAATGGCCGTCTGCAGTTCCGTCATCAGCCAGCCCCAGAACTCGGCGAAGGATCGTGCCTCGTCCACGGTCGGCAACGGTGTCCAGGTGACGAACGGGATGTACCGCACCGGGCGCGACGGATCGGTGTTGTCGGTCAGGAGCGTGCCCCACAGATACGCGCCGTCGTCCTGGTAGCTCTCCATGTCGATGTCGACCTCGACATCGGCGCGGGCCACCTCGACGTCGGGCATCCGGCGGATCAGCTTCACATCGGCGAGATAGGCCCGGGCCAGCAGGATCGGATCCTCGAGACTGGAGAGTCCCTCCGGAAGCGGGCCGTCGTACGCCGCGAGCTGGTCGATGGTCCGCACCCCGACCGTGGCGAGCATCTGGGTGAGATTGCCATTGACCACCAGGCTCACGTCGTGGGCCTGCTCGAGTTCGGGCCCGCAGGCGCTCCACCAGACGCAATTGCGGCACTCGCCGATCCGCGACGGCGCGGTCGCCACCCTGCCGCGGGCGATCGCCAGTCGGCGGGTCAGCAGCTCGTCGTAGCGGACGAGTGTGTCGCTGAGGTCATGGACGACCATCGCGGTCGGGTCGAGGCCGATGACGCCACCGGCCGGTGTGGCCGCGGCCATGCCGAGGGTCTGCAACAGCCGGTACAGGTGTGCCAGACGGATGGTGTCGCGGGCATTGCTGCGCACCTTGCGCGTCTCGTCCAGTGCCGGCACCCATCCCCAAACCGGGCTGGTCACTGCGCCCGAACCGGGATCGAACGATTTGTGATTCACCACGATGACGGGCACGAAGCCGGAATCCACCCTGATCAGCAGCTCTGCCCAGCCGCGGCGACCGGCCTCGGGATCGTCGGGCAGGGTGGCGCCCCAGATCCACTTGGCGCCCGCGTTCATCGCAGAGACGGTCGCCTTCATCCGCGCCCGCATCGTCCGGCCCGAACTGACGTCGGCCCAGCGGTGCAGCTCTGCGGCGTGCAGTCCGTGCAGCATGTCCCGGACGCGCTCGCGGTGCGCGGCGGCCGCTTCCTTGCGCAACACGACCGACGGGTCGTCGGGAACCGACTCCACCTTGGGAAACAGGGAATCGCGGGCGAGCCGATGCTCGCATCCACTCAGATCGCGAGGACTGAGCAACGGGGGTCTTTTCGGGCCGGATGGCACCGATGAACGAATTGCCATCACCACCATCCTCTCGTGTGCGTCAGCGGTGCATGCGCCGGACCCACGCTATGTAATGCTTGTACCGCAACTGCACGACAATTGTGCAGGCCGCCTGAGATGGCGCGAGGCGGGTGGTCACTACGAGAGGGTCTGAACCGTATGGGTCTGTTCAAGTCGGGACGCATCAGTCGGGCGGAGCGTAAAGCCCAGGCCAAGGCACTCAAGGCGAAAGCCAAGCTCGAAGCGCGCCTCGGAGACAAGTCCGGGCGCAAGTTCGCCAAGGCCGGACTCAAGCAACAGCGCAAGCTCGCCAAAAAGGCGCAGAAGTCGCAGGCGAAGTCCGAGAAGAACGCCGCCAAGCTCACCAAGGCGACCAACTCGACCAACCTGAAGATCGCCCAGGCGAATGCCAAGGCCGTCGCCGACGGCAAAGTGCTCTCGCCCACGCGCGTAAAGCGTTACCTGTCGGTTGCCAAGGTGCTGTCCCCGGTCCTCGTGCCGCTCGCCTACCGCGCCAGTACCGCCGCGCGGGAACAGATCAGCCGCATCCAGGCCGATCGCGCCGGGGTGCCGGTTGCCGAACTGAACAAATACAGCGGCCACGGCGCGGCGCTGTCGGCCCGGATCGCCGGCGCCAACGAGTCGCTGCAGACCTTGGCCGCCAAGCACCCCGCGGACGCCGAGACCAAGACCTTCACGACGATCATGAATCAGCGTCTGTCCGACCTGTCGACAGCGGTGGCCGCCGCCGAGACGATGCCCGCCGCACGACGTCGTAGCGCGCACGCGGCCATTTCTCGGGAACTCGAGGCCATCGACGCCGATCTGCTGGCACGACTCGGAGTACGTCCCTGACCCCACTGGCAGTTGCTCTCACCGCACCGGCGCTGGCGGTTGCCGCCCACGGTGCGGCGTCGGGCCATCTCCCGGGCACCCCGGGGCTGCTCCTGCTGATGTTGCTCGGTGTGGCCGCCGGAGCCCTGAGTAGGCACCTGATGACCGCGGCCGGATTCCTGGTCCTGCTGACCGGCACCCAGGTTGCCGCGCACGTGTCTCTCACGGCGGTCGCCGAGCCGATGGCGATGGCGCACCAGAGCAACACCGCCGCGATGCTGATCACGCACTTCATCGCAATTCCGATATGCGCCTTGCTGATCTCCGGTGCCGACCGCCTGTACCAGGTGATCACCTCGGTCCTGCGGGGGCTCGGATTCCTGATCGGCGTACCGATCACGGACCGCAATCGGCCGGGTACACCACAAACCCCGGCCCCGGAACCGCTCATCACCCTGATCGCCCCCGGAGGCATCGGGGTTCGAGGTCCACCGGCGAGCTGATTCCACTCGCCACATTCACCACCCGGCAACCTGGTCGGGTGATGACACCTCTTCTCTACCAAAGGAATCACGCATGTCTTCATTCTCGCGGCGGGTCCGGCTCATCGGCGCCGGCATCGCCACCACCGCCCTCGTCGGGTCCGGCACACTGCTCGGTGTGGGTTCGGCTTCGGCGCACGTGAGCGCCGTCGGCGAAAACCTCACCCAGGGCGGCTACGGCGTCATCAACTTCCGGGTTCCGAACGAATCGGACACTGCCGGCACCATCTCGGTGAGCGTGACCCTGCCGAACCTGAAATCCGCTCGCACCGAGCCCATTCCGGGATGGACCGCCGAGATCACCAGGGACGCCACCACCGAGGAGGCGACGTCGGTGACCTGGACTGCGGTCGAGGGCAATCCGGGCATTCAGCCCGGCGAGTTCATGCAGTTCCCGCTCTCGGCCGGTCCGCTGCCCAAGCAGGAGACCGTCGAGTTCCCGGCAGTGCAGACCTACTCCGACGGAGAGGTCGTCAACTGGGATCAGCCCACCAGCGAAGGTGAGCCCGAGCCCGACAAGCCCGCCCCGACCGTGACGCTGGGTGCGGAGTCCGCCGACGGTCACGGCCACGGCGGCGATTCGGCGAGCGAGGATGCCCACTCCGACGCAGATGAGCATTCCGAAGACAACACCGCGCGCTGGCTCGGCGGCATCGGAATCGCCTTGGGCGCACTGGGTATCGGTATCGGTATCGGCGCACTGCTGCGCTCACGCCGATGAGGCGCATCGTCCTCACGCTGGGCGCGGTGGTCTTCGCGGTGTTGGCGGGTATTGCCAATACCCCGATCGCGTCGGCACATGCAGCGCTGATCAGCTCGGATCCCGCCGACGGCGCGTCGCTGGCGGTCGGACCGTCCAAGGTGACACTGACCTTCAACGAGCCGATGCAGGAGAGCTTTCCGAGCCTGACCGTGGTCGGACCGGACGAGCACTACTGGCAATCCGGCGAAGCCACGGTCACCGGCCGCACGATGAGTGCACCGGTCTCCGAGTTGGGGCCCACGGGCGTCTACACCATCAACTACCGGGTGACCTCGGCCGACGGCCACCCGGTGGAGGGCCGGCTGACGTTCACGCTGACCACCGAGGGCCAGGGCACGCCCGGTGAAGCGGTCGACGACGGTGATTCGGCGTCGTCGGGAGTTCCGGTGTGGCCGTTCATCGTCGGCGCGGTGGTGCTGTTCGCCGGCGGCCTGGCATTTGCGCTCCGGCCGCAGCGCAAGAAGTAGCCACATGACTGCGGGTACGGCACGGCGCGAGTGGTTGCTCGGTGCCGTACCCGCGGCATGTGTCGGGGCCGCGCTGGCCGCGTTGGTCGCGCACCCGGCCGGACCCGAGCCCGATGCTCTTGCCCAGGCGGTCGCCTTCGTCGCCGCGATGACCGTCCTCGGACTGACCGGACTTCGACACCTCGGTGGTGACCCCGCCGACCCGACTGCACTGCGGCTCATGTCCGGGGCGGCGGGGCTGTGGGCCGTCGCCGCAGTGCTGGCGGCCTGGCTACATGCCGCCGAGCGGGTCGGGCAGTCCCCCACCGCGCTCGGGGTCCGCGACTTCGTCGAAGCAGGCGGTGCCACTCCGGCGATCATCAGCGCCGGTTGTGCGGTCGGGATCTGCATCGCGGCCATCGTCTGGATGCGCCGGCCGAACCTGGTGGCGCCGGAGGCCGCGGCCGCGTTGGCGGCCCTCGGGCTGGTCATCGTGCCGATCACCGGACATCTGAGCCGACAGACCGGCGGGGTGGCAGTGCTCGCGGTCCATGTCCTCGCCGCCGCCTGGTGGTGCGGGGCCCTGATCGCGCTGGCCCTGACCGCCCGCGGCCGCAAGGCGTGGGCGCGGGGACTACCGCGGTTTTCTCGTCACGCCCAGTGGTGCGTACTCGCACTGGTGTGCAGCGGTGTGGTCGCCGCAGTCCTGCAGCTCGGTTCGCTGTCGGAGCTGTGGACGACCGGGTACGGGCGGATCCTCCTGGCGAAGGCGGCCGGACTGGCAATGCTGCTGATCTGCGCCGTCTATCTGCGCAAACGCTGGGTACCGGCGGCCGCCGGACACCGCTTCCCCGAAACGTCCTCTCTCCGTTTGGCTGTCGCCGAGGTACTGGTCATGGCCGTGGTGATCGGACTGGCCGCCGGCCTGGGATCGACCGCACCCAACTGAGCCGCCCGCGCTCGGGACAGGCATGATTGTCTGCACGCACCCGCCGACGCAGTAGGGGGTCCGCCCCCGCCGAAACCCCCCTGTTCGTCTGATCCCGCGAAGAAGCGAGCACCGCATGGCAGACCCGGACCCACAGCCCGCATCCGAGCCGCAACCGGACGGTACGCCCGGACGCCCGCCGGAGCCCGAGAAGACGCCGCCGAAAAAAGCTCCCGCCAAGAAGGCCGCCGCCAAGAAACCGGCCGCCGAAAAGGCACCCGCAAAGAAGATCCCGGCCAAGAAAGCACCGGCCAAGAAGACTGCGGCCAAAAAGACCGGCTCCCAGAAGCCCCCGGTCCGGCGCGGACCCGACAAGCCGCGCAACACGGCGCCGCCGAAGTCCACCCCGGCCCAGGCGGTGGCCGCCAACGGACCGGCCGAGCCGCCCGCAACGGTGCCGCCCACACCGGTCGCAAGCACCGAACCGGCGGCCGAACCGACCGGGACTCCGGCCGCAGCCAACCCCGAACAGCCGTCTCGATTCACCGCCCTCAAGCAGACCGAGCCGACTCCGCTGACCGCCACCCGACCGTCGCCACGCAAGGAGCTCGGCTGGCTGGTCGCAGCGCTGCTGGCCGTCGCCATCGTGGTGGTCGTCCGCCGCCGTCGACCGGGCTCCTGACGATCTGTCGTTCCAGCCCGGTCGCGGACGGATCAGCGGCCGGGCAGGAACTTCAGCGACTTGACGAACACCGGAACGATCCGCATGAACAGCGAACGCGGGACGCCCTTGATGCCGCCGAGACCGATGATGCGTTGCTCGGCGACGGTCTGCGGTTCGGTGTATTTGAGCAGTCCCTCGACACCGTGGCGACGCCCCACACCGGATCGGCCCATGCCACCCATCGGGGCAGCGGTCGATCCCCAGGCCGCCGCGTAACCCTCGTTGATGTTGACGGTTCCGGCGCGTAGTTCTGCGGCGATCTTTCTGGCCTCTTCGGACGACCCGGCAAAAACGCTTGCGTTCAAACCGTATTCGGTGTCGTTGGCCCGTTCGATCGCCTCATCGACCGACTCGACCGGATAGATCGACACCAGCGGACCGAAGGTCTCGGCGGCGTAGCAGTCCATGCCCTCTTCCACACCGGCCAGCACCGTCGGCTCATAGAAGAACGGGCCGAGATCGGGACGCCGCCTGCCTCCGGCAAGGACGGTGGCGCCCTTGGCCTTGGCGTCTTCGACGTGCGCTTCGATCGTGTCGACCTGCGCCGCCGACGCCAGCGATCCCATCTCGGTGGAGAAGTCGTAGGCGTCGCCGATGGTCATGGCGGCAACCCGGCGGGCGAACTTCGCCGCGAAGTCGGCGGCCGCGGAGTTCTCGACGTAGATCCGTTCGATCGAGATGCAGAGCTGTCCCGAATTGGAGTAGGACGCGCGCACCGCCCCCTCGACCGCTTTGTCGATGTCGGCGGTTTTGGTGACGATCATCGGGTTCTTGCCGCCGAGCTCGGCGGAGAATCCGATGAGCCGGCGTCCGGCCTGTTCGGCGAGCTGGGCGCCGGTGGCCGAGGAGCCGGTGAACATCAGATAGTCGGCGTGGGCGACGATCGCCTGGCCCACCACCGATCCCGGTCCGGGCACCACCGCGAACAGTTCCCGGGGCAGACCGGCCCGATAGAGCAGTTCGACCACCGCGAGTGCGCAGTAGGGCGTCTGGCTGTCGGGCTTGAGGACCACCGCGTTGCCGGCCATCAGCGCGGCCAGACCGTCGGACACCGCCAGTGTCATCGGGTAGTTCCACGGCGAGATCACCCCGACCACGCCTTTTGCCTGGTATCGCACCCGGGTGTCGGTCACGACGGGGAGCATTCCCTTGACCCTGCCCGCAGCCAGCAGCCTGGGGCCGGTCTTGGCGTAGTGCCGGGCGGTCATCGCCACATCCAGCACTTCCTCCTGGGCGTATCCGCGGGCCTTGCCGGTCTCGGCCTGCGCCATGTCGGCCAGCGCGGCCCGGTTCTTCATCACCAGGTCGGCAAAATCGGTCAGGACCCGGGCCCGCTCCCGGGGCCAGAGCTTCGACCACTCCGCCTGCGCGATCCGTGCCTTCTCGAAGGCGGCCGTGACGTCGTCTGCGGTACCCACCGGGATCGTCGTCATCTCGGTGCCACTGAATGCCTCGAGCACCGGCCGGGTCGGCCGGTGCTCGACATCGTCAATCGCGACCAGCTCGCGAAGCCGGTCGAACGTGCTCTGATCAGGTTTTGCCATGGTGCTCACCCCTACTCCGCAGGCGCGACGAGGACGATGCCGTCGTCATCGCTGTAGGCGAGGTCGCCTGGATTGAATGTGACACCACCGAGCTCGATCGGGACATCGCGTTCGCCGACGCCGCTCTTGGTCGACTTGCGCGGGTTGGTTCCGAGCGCCTTGACGCCGATCTCCATCCCACCGATCATCTTGGAGTCCCGGATCGCCCCGTTGATGATGATCCCCGACCATCCGTTGCTGCGGCCGAGCTCGGCGATCACGTCGCCGACCAGCGCGGTGTGCAACGAGTTCGCCCCGTCGATCACCAGGACGCCCCCGTTGCCGGGTTCGGAGAGGATCGACTTCAGGAGCGCGTTGTCCTGGAAGCACTTGACGGTGGTGACCGGTCCGACGAACTCCCGGGTGCCGCCGTACTGGGTGAACTGGACATCACAGCTGCGGACATCCGGGCCGATCTCATCGACGAGGTCGGCGGTTGGTACAAACGTCGTTTCGCTCATGGGCCCCAGCCTAACGACACTTCCTACCGGCGGGTAATAACGGTGCCGATCACTCGGGCGGCCCCACGGCGGCTTCGAAGCCACCGATCTCCACGACGTCGCCGACGACGAGCTGCCGTCCACGTCGGGTCTCCACCTCACCGTTGACACTCACCAGGCCGTCGGCGATCACCTCCTTGGCCTCGGCCCCGGATTCGATGAGATTGGCCAGTTTCAGGAACTGGCCCAGACGGATCGAGTCATCACGGATGGGAACTGTTTGTCGGCTCACGATCCAATCCTCTCACCCGCACGTTAACGTTGTTACGGACCAGCTGCGGAAAGGCACCCACCTGTGAGCGTCGAAACACCCGAAATCATCACCGAGACAAGCTCACCCATTGCCAAACCATCGAGATTGACACCGCCTGCGGGATGGTTCCGGAATGCTCCTCGCCACACCAGCCGGCTTGTCGGCGTTCTGGCCGCGATCTCCCTGCTCAGCAGCCTTTCGTACCAGTTCCGGCGCCTCACCGAAGTACCGCGCGAGTACATCGACAACTACATCGTCTCGGCGCCGGACACCAGCCTGGCATGGGCTCTTGTGCTGGCGCTCTTGGCTTTTGCGCTCGCCTCCCGCAAGCGCATCGCATGGTGGCTGACCGTCGCCTACATCCTGGTGTTCGGTACGGCCAACGTTGTCTACCTGTTCGAACCGTTGGCGTCCGAGAACGGTGTGAACACCGTGGTCCGGATCAACATCTTCATCGGACTCGCGCTCCAGTTGCTCGCCCTGGCGTATCTCGTTGCCAGCTACCAGCAGTTCTATACAAAGGTCCGCCGCGGCGCGGTCTGGCGCGCCCTCGGGGTCCTGGTCGCCGGCCTGGTCGCCGCATCACTCATCGGGTGGGCGCTCGTCGAGATCTGGCCGAACACACTTCCGCAGCCCCACCGTTTGCCATATGCGATCAATCATGTTGTGACGTTTGGATCTGTCGACATCTCGACCGACTACGACAAGTACCACTCGTATCAGCCGATCGACACCCTGCTCGGCGTCCTCGGTGCGCTTGCGCTCATCGCCGCGGCGCTGATCCTGTTCCGTTCGCAGCGCTCGGACAACTCGATGACGCCGGACGACGAACGCCTGATCCGCCTGTTGATCAAGGGATACAGCGGCGACGATTCACTGGCCTACTTCTCGACGCGGCACGACAAGGCAGTGGTGTTCGCCCCCAACGGATTGGCGGCGATCACCTACCGCGTGGAGGTCGGCACCGCGATGGCGGGCGGAGATCCGGTCGGCGACAAGAAATATTGGCCGGACGCGATCGCCGAATTCCTCAAGGTCTGCGACCGGTACGGCTGGCATCCGGGCGCGATCGGGGTCAGTGTCACCGGCGCCGAACACTGGGCCGCCGCCGGACTCAAAACACTCAACATCGGCGACGAGGCGATCATCCACGCCCGCGGCTACAACCTCAACGGGCCTGACATGAAAGCGGTTCGGCAGTCGGTGGCGCGGACCAAGCGCGCCGGGATCACCGTCCGGATCTGCCGGCACGAGGACCTGACGCCAGAACAGATGTCCGCCATGATCGCTCGCGCCGACGCCTGGCGGGACACCGACGAGGAGCGCGGCTTCTCGATGGCCCTCGGCCGTCTCGGCGACCCCGAGGACGGTCGTTCGATCCTCGTCGAAGCCGTTCAGGATGCCGGGACGAATGACGAGAAGGTCGTCGGCATGCTCTCGTTCGTACCGTGGGGCGCCACCGGCGCCTCGCTCGATGTGATGCGGCGCGACCACGATTCGATCAACGGCCTGACCGAGACGATGGTGACCGAGTTCGCCGAGAATGCCGAGGCATTCGGGATCCTTTACATCTCGATGAACTTCGCGGCCTTCCGCGCGGTCTTCGAAGAAGGCGGCACCATCGGCGCCGGCCCGATCATGCGAGCGATGTACGGCGCGCTGACCTTTGCCTCGAAGTACGTGCAGATGGAGTCGCTCTACAAGTCGAACGCCAAGTACCAGCCCGAGTGGGTGCCACGCTTCCTCTGCTTCGAGGACGCCCGAACGGTTCCGCGCGTCGGTCTCGCGGCGGTGGTCAACGAAGGTTTCGTGAAGCTGCCCAAGTTCGACAGGGGTGGCGACTTCACCGGTGGTTCGTCGTCGATCCCGCCGGGCGTGGACATCGAGCAGATCGCCGAACAGATCGAAAGCGAAGGCGAGGCAGAGCATCGCGGCCCGCGCCGCCCCGAGCAGGTCCGGGTGCGGCTGGCCAAGCTCGACGAGCTGACCGCCGCCGGGATCGATCCGTACCCACCGGCTTATCCGCCCACCCACACCATCGCCGAGGCGGTGGCCGCGCCCGAGGGCACCACCGGCCGCATCGCCGGACGCGTGATCCGGATGCGCGACTTCGGCAAGGTGGTGTTCTGCGATGTGCGCGACTGGAGCGGCGACATGCAGGTACTGGTGGATTCGAGTGCACTCAAGCCCGACGCGCTCGATCTCGCGGGCATCGTCGATCTCGGCGATCTCATCGAGGTCAGCGGTACCGTCGGACGTAGTCGCAAGGGCGAGTTGTCGCTGCTGGCCAAGGATTGGCGGATGCTCGGCAAGTGCCTGCATCCGTTGCCGGACAAGTGGAGTGGGCTCACCGACCCCGAAGCCCGGGTTCGCCAACGATATGTGGACCTCACCGTCAATCCGCGGGCCCGTGAGCTGATGCGGGTCCACAGCGCGATCGTGAAGTCGATGCGTGACTTCCTCTCCGGCCGGGACTACCTGGAGGTGGAGACACCGATCCTGCAGCAGATCCACGGCGGCGCCAACGCAGCACCGTTCCGCACCCACATCAACGCCTACGATCTCGATCTCTACCTGCGCATCGCTCCCGAGCTCTACCTCAAACGGCTCTGTGTCGGCGGCATGGAGCGGGTGTTCGAGATGGGCCGCAACTTCCGCAACGAGGGTGTGGACTTCAAACACAACCCGGAGTTCACCAGCCTGGAAGCCTATGAGGCACACAGCGATTACGACCGGATGTTGCACCTGACCAGGCAGATGATCCAGAACGCCGCCATCGCCGCACATGGCGAGCAGGTGGTCTTCATCGAAGGCCCCGGTGGCGAGATCGAGAAGGTCGACATCTCCGGTGAATGGCCGGTGAAGACACTGCACGGCGCGGTGTCCGAGGCGATCGGCGAAGAGGTCACCCCGTACTCGGAGGTCGAGTACCTCAAAGAGCTGTGCGACAAGCACGACATCGCGTACCGCAACGACTGGGATGCCGGCCAGGTGGCGCTCGAGATGTACGAGCACCTCGTCGAAGACCAGACGACGTTCCCGACGTTCTACAAGGACTTCCCGACGTCGGTGTCACCGCTGACCCGCCAGCACCGGACCATTCCGGGTGTCACCGAACGCTGGGACCTGGTCGCCTGGGGCGTCGAATTGGGCACCGCCTACACCGAACTCACCGATCCGGTGGAGCAACGCAAACGCCTCACCGAGCAGTCGTTGCTCGCGGCCGGCGGTGATCCCGAGGCCATGGAACTCGACGAGGACTTCTTGCAGGCCCTCGAACACGGGATGATGCCGACCGGCGGTCTGGGCATCGGCGTGGACCGGATCGTCATGCTACTGACCGGGCAGTCGATCCGCGAGACGCTCGCATTCCCCCTCGCGAAACCCAAGTAGAGCGGCGGTTAGAGCTCGTGAACTGGTTTCACACACATGTGGTCGAGACCGGCCGCTCGGCCGCACTGGCGGCCTTGATCGGCTTCATCATCGCGTACGGGATCACCCGGCGGGTGACACTGTCCATCAAGGCCCGCAAGAACAACCCCGACAACGACCTCGGCTCGGGCCCGGTGAACGACATCTACATCGGTGGCGTCCACATCCATCATCAGGTGTGGGGCATCCTGCTGGTTCTTGTCAGTGCGCTGCTCGAGTTCAGGTTCCGGCCGGAAGCGCCATGGCTCGAGGTGCTGGCCGCCCTGTTCGGAATCGGGGCGGCGCTGGCCCTCGACGAGTTCGCGCTGTGGCTGCACCTGGAGGACGTCTATTGGACCGAGGAGGGCCGCAAGTCGATCGACGCGGTGATGATCGCTGCCGTGGTGGGGCTGGCCATGCTCATCGCCACCTCTCCCATCGGGGAGAACGAACCGCACTCGAATGCCCTGGGCGGCACCCTCGTCGCGGCGGGCGTGGTGGCCCACCTGCTCTATACGGTCATCTGCTTGCTCAAGGGCAAGGTTGCCACCGGTCTGATCGGTCTGCCGGTACCACTGCTCGGGTTCTTCGGCTCGATCCGCCTGGCCCATCCTGATTCGTACTGGGCCAGGCGCTTCTACTCGCCGACAAAGATCGACCGGGCCCGCCGGCGCTACGGGAAGTACGTCGATCGCCGGGAACAGATGCGAGACCTGGTGGGCGGGCGCAGGTAGGCTCCGATCGCGATGGGCCAGCGCGACACGACAGGCGATGATCAGGACCCGGCGCCACGGGTCCTGATGATCGACGACGATCCGGAGCTGACCGAGATCGTCACCTCATCGCTCGAGTTCAGCGGTTACCAGGTGGTGTCCGCGCCCACCGGGACCGACGCGATGAAGGCGTTGGCGGAGCCGTTCGATGTGGTCATCCTCGACGTGATGCTGCCCGGCCTCGACGGTTTCGAAGTCGTGCAGCTGATCCGCCGCCGCGACGAACACACCCCGGTGTTGTTCCTGACCGCTCGGAGCGCAATCGAGGACCGGGTTCGCGGCCTGCGGCTCGGTGGGGACGACTACCTGACAAAGCCGTTCAGCATGGCCGAGTTGCTGGCCCGCATCGACGCGTTGATCCGGCGCGCCGGTTCGGGCGGTCCGCCCCAGGATGTTCTGCAGGTGGGTGATCTCCGGATGGATCGCGGCGCCCGGCGGCTGACCCGCGGTGACGCGCCGATCTCGTTGTCGGCCACGGAGTTCCGTTTGGTGGAGTATCTGATGGTGAACGCCGGACACGTCATGTCCAAATCGCAGATCATGGATCAGGTCTGGGGCTACGATTTCGGCCGGGACGGGAACGTCGTCGAACGGTTCGTGTCCAACATCAGGCGCAAGATCGACGACCCCGACCATCCGCGGTTACTCCACACGGTCCGCGGATTCGGATACACGATGGACGCGTCCCGGTGAGCAGTCGGACCCCGCGGACCCTCCGTTTCCGCCTCGGCGTGACCCTGGGACTGCTGACCGTCGTCATCACTCTGGTCGCGCCACTGCTCAGTGTGGTCCTGGTCCGCGACTACCTCGAGGACCGCGCCAACGCGCAACTGATCAACACGTCGGATCGCATCGAGGCCGCACTGTCCGCGGTCTCACCCATCGAGGTCCCGGCGCAGCAGGTTGCGGCCCTACTCCCTTCTCTCGCCGT
This sequence comes from Williamsia sp. z71, assembly GCF_059553375.1. NCBI lineage: Bacteria > Bacillati > Actinomycetota > Actinomycetes > Mycobacteriales > Nocardiaceae > Williamsia > Williamsia sp. z71. The sequence goes on along the minus strand of NZ_JCANWX010000003.1, from coordinate 422,854 downwards.
GTTCGTCGTCGTCGATTCCGCGGGCCAAGGCCACATGATCGGATCGGCCGGCAGCGATCTGACATCGGCCGAGCGGGCCACGTTCGTGCGCGCGACAGCGGATCTCGCAGCCGGCCAGGCCAAGCGGATCACCGTGGGATCCGAGAATTACGCCGTCACCCGCATTCCGGCACCCGGGATCGTCATCGTCGACAACGCCTCGACCGTGGAGGTCACGGATCTGATCATCGGCCTCGACCAACGCGACAACGATCTGCTCGTCGAGCGCCTGCTCTGGTATACCGTCGCCGGCGCCTTCGCGTCGATGATCGTGGTCGGCGGTTTCGGCGCCTACCTGTTGCGGCGCGGGCTGCGGCCGTTGGAGGTGATGGCCGACGCTGCGGCCACCCCCGACGGGGACGACATGCAGACGGTCGTCTCACAGGTGGCCCGATCAAACTCGGGCGCCGAGATCGTCGCTCTGGCAACTGCTTTCGAGACCGCCTTCGTAGCCCGTCAGGACGCCGAGCACCGCATGCGCAACTTCGTCGCGGACGCCTCCCATGAACTCCGGGCACCGGTGACCACGATGAGTTCGTGGATCGATCACTATCTCCAGGGCGGCCTCACCAGCGCCGACGACATCGACCTGATGGTGGCCCGGCTCGAGGCGGAGACCGGGCGGATGCGTCATCTGCTCGATGAGATGACCTTGCTCGCCCGCACCGATGCCGGGGTGCCGTTCGACCTGACCCGGATGGATGTGGGCGATCTGGTCCGCGAAGTGGTGTCCGATGCCCGGGTCGTCACCCCGGAACGGGAGATCTTCTTCCGCTGCACCGGCCCGGCCCCGGTCCTCGGCGATCCGCATCGTCTTCGGCAGGTGTTCGGCAACATCATCGGCAATGCTCAGGAGCACACGCCGGCCGACCGGCCGATCGAGGTCCTGGTCACGACCGGGCCCGACATTCGAGTCGAGGTACGCGACCACGGAGATGGGATCCCTCCCGACCAACTGGAGAACCTGTTCGACCGTTTCTGGCGGGCGGAACCCGGTGGCGCACGGACACAGGGACATTCGGGCCTGGGGCTCGCGATCGTCAAGGCCATCGTCGAGGCACACAACGGGACGACCACGGTGACGTCCGCGCCGGGCGTGGGTACCGTCGTGACGGTGGTTCTTCCCGTTGCCGACGAAACCGTCAGCTGATCGTCAGCTTCCGCGGGGGGTGATGGCGAGGTCGGCGTGGTGTGCTCGCGTGTGCCGCCGAACAATCGGCACCGCAGGTATCACGCCGACGACAAGGACGACCGTTGCACCTCCCAGACCCCGTTGTCCGGCTGTGGCGAACCGGTTCACGCTGGACCACCCGGCTTTTCGGGTCCGCTCCCATATTCCTGACGGTCGTCCTGATCGGCATATGTACCGGGACACTGGTTTTCGCCATGACATACACACCGGCCCCGACGGCTCCGCCCACCGGACCGGACTCCGGGAACGTCGAATCGGAGAAGGTCGAATCGGCGCGGACCTCGCTGCAGGAAGCGCAACTGCTGTTCGGGTTCCTGTCGGGCGCGGCAACCAGCGCCTCCTCCGGGATCAGCACGGTGACCTCGAGCGCCCAGCAGATATTCGACTCCATCGACACCGCGCGGCTCGGTGCCGATCAACTCGTACAGGCACTCGGCTCTGCTCCCGATCTGACGGTCGCGGCCGATCAGATCGCGACCGCGAGCACCTCGGCAGGCGACGCCGTCGGCGAGGCACAGAATCTGTCCGCGGTCGCCACGCAATTCGACCAGCTCATCAGTCCGCTGCTGACCACCCTGGACACGGTCAAGGCGCCGGGGTCCAAAGAAACACGCGACGGTCTGCAGGCGATGCAGACGTCGGCGCGAGCCCTCTCGGCCGATCTCGATTCGGTTGCCGGGTTGCGGACCTCCCTGACCGATCTCGGTTCCTCGGTGCAGACGTCGGCGGCCTCGGCCAACAGCGCCATCTCGTCGGCGTACACGTCGGCGGTCGAACTCCGCGACGGTCTGGCGACCCTGTCCGGCGCCCGGACCGACGCGGTGGCCGCCGCCGAGCAGGTGACCGATGGCGTGGACCAGCTCGGTGGTGTCCTCACCTCGATCGGTGACGATCTCAAGCGGGCAACCGAGTCGCTGACGGTCGACGAGCCCGAGGCACCGGCCGGGGACGAGGCGCGGGCCGCAGAACCCGAACAGCCCGGACCTGCCACCGAAGCGTCGGCGGTGACCACGGCCAAGGCAATCGGATACGGGGCCCTGGCCTCTCTGGTCGTCCTCTTCGTGATCGCCGGGTTCACCGGAACTGCGCGAAGGACGGGCAAGGTCGCCGCCACCTAGACTGGCCCGGTGCAGCCGCCCGGGGGTTTCCTGACCATCGCGGGCCTGCGCACCCATGTGGTGGTCGATGGACAGGGCCCACCACTGCTGTATCTGGCGGCGCTGGGCGGTAACTGGTTCGACTTCGAGCAGGTGACCGAGCTGCTAGAGGACCGATGGACGGTCATCCGCTACGACCGGCCCGGATATGGTTTCTCCGAGCCGCTGCCCGAAGGGCAAGTCCCGTCGATCGCCGCCGAGGTCGAACGTATCGACGCAGTTCTCGACACCCTCGGCATCACCGAGCCGGTTCTGCTGGTCGGGCATTCGCTGGCCTCGCTGTATGCCGAGGCGTATGCGCGCAGCAGACCCGATCGTGTTGCGGGCGTGATCATGCTCGACGGTTCGTACGTGGTGTTTCCGGTACAGGTCGTGCCCCCGAGCTGGAGCAACCGATTCGCGCACGTGGCTGCCGCGTTGATCAACAAGCTGCCGCTGCCCCGCTCCGCCGGTGTCATCGGCCATGCGATCGCGACGTACCCCGGAGCACCGGATGGGTTCGACGACGAACAGAAATCCTGGATCGCCGAGGTGTTCGGCGGCGATAACTATCCACGCGCGCTCCTGGTGGAGCAGACGGCGTTCGGGGTGCTGAACGCCGAACTGATCAGATTGCGTCCGAGCGCCGAACTGCTCGCTCCGACGCTGGTCGTGTCAGCGGTTTCGGGTCGACGTACCCCGGTCAGGATTTACTGGGAATGGAAGCAACGCCGGTACGCGGCGATGCTGGGGGCCGACTATCGGGCGTTGAGCCCGGCGCGCCACTACTTCGTGGTGCAGCAACCCGGACTCACCGCAGAGGTGATCACCGAGTTCGCGGACCGCATGATCACGGAGTGAATCGGGTCGTCAGAGATTGAAGCGGCGAAGGTCGGCCGACGTCGCCAGACGCTCGCCGTCCTCGGGAAGCATCCGGGCCAGCCGACGATGGGCGATCAGCCCGTTCAACCCGAAGAGGTGAGGGGTCTTCGCGAGGAGTTGATTGCGGCGGCGAGTGCGGGAATTCGCCAATTTCACGACGGATCACATCCTGATTTTACTACAGCGGACAGTATTCATGATACTGCGGACAGCCCTGGTGGTGGTCGCCGGGCACGTCCCATTCGTCTGTGTCATGTGTCGTGCCGGGCCTTCGCGTCGTTACTCTCCGCAGGTCAGCACCCTGAGATCCTTCATGTTGTTGCCCAGGTCACATTACGCCGGCCAACTTGCGATCCTTCGGAGGAACACGCGGGAATGTCACATCTGCCCCAGCAGTCACAAGGGTAACGCGACAGGACTCAGGCGAGACCGGCGAGGAAGTTACGTGCCCACTGCAGTGCGCTCACCCCGGGTTGCACCTCGAAGTCGCCATAACTGGTGTGGGAACCCGACTGCAAGAACTTGTCGAAGGCAACGATCTGCGCTCGGGCCTTTTCGTTGCTCAGTTCGTCGACGAGTGCGCCCGGACCACCCCGGGTGATCAATTCGCCGACGATCGCGGCGGCTTCGAGCTGGTACTGGGCGACCTGATCCGGATTGGGGTCACTGGTTTCGGCGAGGTAGCCGACGATCCGGGAGATGTAGTAGTCGCGGGGCACATTGCAGTACTGATCGTTCGGCTCGCAGATGGTGAAGGTACGGTTCTTCACCCAGCCGAATCCGCCCTGTCGCGGGCCGCCGTTACCTTCGCCGCTGAGCTTCGGGCCGATCAGCGCATCCTGCTTGGACCGCCGAGGATCGGAGAGCAGAACGGCGCCGGCAAACCTGGCCGGAGAGATGACCCCCCGTCCGGTGCCGATGTCGGCGGCCACATCGCCCGCGGCGTCCGCGCCCTGGCTGTAGCCGATCAGAGCGACCTTGGCCCCGGGGCACCGTTGGGTCATCACGACCGCCAGACCCTCGGCGTTGGCCACGGCCTGCGCCTTGGACTCACCGTAGATGCTGCCGCCGTCGTCCCAGGGGAAAGCGGTGGCGTTGTATCCGACGAGCTGGGTCTTCGTTTCCGGACCCAGACCCGTCGTCGGATATGCGAGCATGCCCCGGATCTGAGCGTCGGCCGACTTCTCCCAGGTACCCGGGATCGCCAACACGTAGAGCTCCGGACAGTCCGCGGGATCGGCTCCCGCCACCGGAGTGGCCAGAGCCGTCAGCGTTCCCGCTGTCAGTACCCCCGCCGCGAACGCACTGACCCATCGACGCAACCGCATGCTGCTTCCTCCGCTGATCCGACAACCCGAGCGGGTAACGATCTGATATCGCTCCCCCGCCCGTGCACATCCTCTCAGGTCACAGAGGATTCCGCAGCGGCTATCGCTGAGGTGCCTGCGTCGGCTCGATCGGTGACGGCAACAGTGTGGAACCGGTGAGGTACGTGTCGGCGGCAGCTGCTGCCGAACGTCCCTCGGCGATCGCCCAGACGATCAGCGACTGGCCACGGCCGGCGTCGCCGGCCACGAACACACCCGGGACGGTCGACTCGAAGTTGTTGCCACGCTTGACGTTTCCGCGCTCGTTGTAGGCGACACCGAGCTTGTCGAGGAAGTCGCCACGCTCGGGACCGACAAAGCCCATGGCCAGCAGGACCAGATCGGCCTCGAGCTCGAACTCGCTGCCCTCGACCTTCTCGAAACGTCCGGCGTTCATCACGACCTCATGCGCCTTCAACCCGGTGACCCGTCCGTCTTCGCCGAGGAATTCCTCGGTGTTCACGGAAAAGACACGCTCGCCGCCCTCTTCGTGGGCCGACGAGACGCGGAACATGAGCGGGTAGGTCGGCCACGGTGTCGACTCCGCTCGCTCCTCCGGGGGACGCGGCATGATCTCGAACTGATGCACGATCTCGGCGCCCTGGCGCAGCGAGGTACCGAGGCAGTCTGCACCGGTGTCGCCGCCGCCGATGATGATGACCTTCTTGCCCTTGGCGGTGATCGGCGGCTGGCCGTCGGCATCGAGGACGTCGTCGCCCTGCTGTACCCGGTTGGCCCAGGGCAGGAACTCCATCGCCTGGTGGATGCCGTCGAGTTCACGGCCGGGGATCGGCAGATCGCGACCCACCGTGGACCCGTTGCACAGGATCACCGAGTCGAAGTCTGCGCGAAGCTGTTCGACGGTCAGGTCCACACCGACATTGACACCGGTGCGGAACGTGGTGCCCTCGGCCTCCATCTGCTCGAGACGGCGGTCGATGTGCCACTTCTCCATCTTGAACTCGGGGATGCCGTAGCGGAGCAGTCCGCCGATGCGGTCGGCCCGCTCGAAGACGGTGACGTCGTGGCCTGCGCGGGTGAGCTGCTGGGCGGCGGCGAGTCCGGCCGGACCCGATCCGACCACGGCCACCGACTTGCCGGTCTTGACCGAGGGCAGGATCGGGGTGACCCAGCCTTCGTCGAAGGCGTTGTCGATCAGCTCGACCTCGACCTGCTTGATCGTGACCGCGGGCTGGTTGATCCCCAGCACGCAGGACGCCTCGCAGGGCGCCGGGCACAGCCGTCCGGTGAACTCCGGAAAGTTGTTGGTCGCGTGCAGACGCTCTATGCCGTCGGCCCAACGGTCCTTGTAGACCAGGTCATTCCATTCGGGAATGAGGTTGGCCAACGGGCAACCGTTGTGGCAGAACGGGATACCGCAGTCCATGCAACGGCTGGCCTGGGTCTTGAGGGTTTCCTTGTCGAAATCCTCGTAGACCTCTTTCCAGTCCATCAGGCGCAGCGGTACCGGCCGGCGCTGCGGCAGTTCCCGTTCCGGGTGCTTGATGAAACCTCGCTGATCAGCCACGTGCGGCCTCCATAACTGCCTCGTCCACGCTGCGTCCGTCCTTCTCCGCTGCCGCAATGGCCAGCAACACGCGTTTGTAATCGCGCGGCATCACCTTGACGAAGTTCTGCGCTTTGTTCGCAAAGTCGTCCAGGATCGCCTGTGCGACCGGGGAACCGGTCTCGTTGCGATGCTTGTTCACGATGCCCTCGAGGAACTCGAGGTCGTCGGCTTCGAGGGGTTCGGGCGAAACGAGTTCGGTGTTCAGGTTCGCCGCCAATGCGCCGGCCGGGTCGTAGACGTACGCGATGCCGCCGGACATGCCGGCCGCGAAGTTGCGTCCGGTCGATCCGAGGACCACCACCCGTCCACCGGTCATGTACTCACAGCCGTGGTCGCCGACTCCCTCGACCACAGCGGTGACACCGGAGTTACGCACGCAGAACCGTTCGCCGACCACTCCGCGCAGCAGGATCTCGCCGCCGGTGGCGCCGAATCCGATCACGTTGCCGGCGATGATGTTCTCTTCTGCCACAAAGCCATCGGGGGCGTTGTCCGCGGGTGCGACGACGATGCGACCACCCGAGAGACCCTTGCCGACGAAGTCGTTGGCGTCACCCTTGAGGCGCAACGTCACACCCTTGGGCACAAACGCGCCGAAACTGTTGCCCGCCGAACCCGTGAAGTCGATGATCACGGTGCCGTCCGGCAGTCCGTTCGCACCGTAGTTCTTGGTGATCTCGTGGCCGAGCATGGTGCCGACCGTGCGGTTGACGTTGGCGATCTTCGACGTGAAGGACACCCGCTCGCCCTTGTCGATCGCGGGACGGGCCTGTGCGATCAACTGCTGATCGAGGGCCTTGTCCAGCGCGTGGTCCTGGCTGCCGGAGCAGTACAGGTCCTGGTTCATGAACGGGGAATCCGGCTGCACCAGGATCGGCGACAGATCGAGTTTGCCCGCCTTCGCCGACTTCCAGTGATCGAGTGCCTTGGTGGTGTCGAGCATCTGCACCTGGCCGACGGCGTCCTGCAGGGTGCGGAAGCCCAGTCGGGCCAGCAGTTCCCGGACCTCTTCGGCGATGTACATGAAGAAGTTCTCGATGAACTCGGGCTTGCCGGTGAACCGCTCGCGCAGCAACGGGTTCTGCGTCGCGACACCCACCGGGCAGGTGTCGAGGTGGCAGACGCGCATCATCACGCAGCCTGCGACGACCAATGGTGCAGTGGCGAAACCGAACTCCTCGCCACCGAGCAGCGCGGCGACAACCACGTCGCGACCGGTCTTGAGCTGGCCGTCGACCTGCACCACGATGCGGTCGCGAAGTCCGTTGAGCAGCAACGTCTGCTGGGTCTCGGCCAGGCCGAGTTCCCAGGGTCCGCCGGCGTGCTTCTCGGACGTCAGTGGCGTGGCACCGGTACCGCCGTCGTGACCGGAGATCAGGACGACGTCGGCGTGTGCTTTCGACACACCCGCAGCGACCGTTCCGACGCCCACTTCCGAGACAAGTTTCACGTGAATCCGAGCTTCCGGATTCGCGTTCTTCAGGTCGTGGATCAGCTGGGCGAGATCCTCGATCGAGTAGATGTCGTGATGCGGCGGCGGCGAGATCAGACCGACGCCGGGGGTCGAACCCCGGACCTCGGCGACCCACGGGTACACCTTGTGCGGCGGAAGCTGGCCGCCTTCACCGGGCTTCGCGCCCTGAGCCATCTTGATCTGGATGTCGGTGCAGTTGGTCAGGTAGTGCGAGTTGACGCCGAAACGTCCCGACGCGACCTGCTTGATGGCACTGCGACGCCAGTCGCCGTTCTCTTCGCGCTCGAAGCGGGCGACGTTCTCGCCGCCCTCACCCGAGTTGGAGCGACCACCGAGACGGTTCATCGCGATCGCGAGGGTCTCGTGCGCCTCGGCCGAGATGGAGCCGAAGCTCATCGCACCGGTCGAGAAGCGCTTGACGATCTCGCTGGCCGGCTCGACCCGATCGATCGGGATCGGATCCCGGTCACCGAAGTTGAAGTCGAAAAGACCACGCAGCGAGGCGATCTGCTTGGACTGGTCGTCGACGAGCTTCGTGTACTCCTTGAACACCGAGTACTGGCCGGTGCGGGTGGAGTGCTGCAGCTTGAAGACGGTGTCCGGGTTGAACAGGTGGTATTCACCTTCGCGACGCCACTGGTATTCGCCGCCGACCTCGAGCTCGCGGTGTGCGCGCTCCTCGGGACGGTCGGTGAAGGCCACGGCGTGGCGGACGGCGACCTCGTCGGCGATCTCGTCGAGACCGATGCCACCGAGATGGGACCGCAGACCGGTGAAGTACTCGTCGACGGTTTCCTGGTTGATGCCGATGACCTGGAACAGCTGTGCTCCGGTGTACGACGCCAACGTGGAGATGCCCATCTTCGACATCACCTTGAGGACGCCCTTGCCGGCGGCCTTGATGTAGTTCTTCTGGGCGGTCTGGTAATCCAGGCCACCGAGAACGCCGCGCAGAGCGAGATCTTCGATGGTCTCGAGGGCCATGTACGGGTTGATCGCGGCGGCACCGAAGCCGACGAGTGCGGCCATGTGGTGCACCTCGCGGGCGTCACCGGCCTCGACCAGCAGGCCGACCTGGGTGCGGGTCTTCTCCCGGACCAGGTGATGGTGCACAGCCGAGGTCAGCAACAGCGACGGGATCGGGGCGTAGGTCTCGTCGGACTCGCGGTCCGAGAGGACCACCAGACGCGCGCCGTCGGCGATCGCCTCGGACACCCGGCGGCGAACGTCGTCGAGCGCCTTGCGCAAACCGGCGCCACCTTCGGCAACCGGGTACAGACCGCGGATCTGGACGCTGCGGTAGTCGGCGAAACGCTCGTCCTCGCCGAGACGAACCAGCTTGGCCAGGTTGTCGTTGTCGAGGATCGGCTGCGGGAGCACGATCTGCCGGCAGGACTCGGGGCCCGGGTTCAGCAGATCGGCCTCGCGACCGATCGTGCCACCGATGCTGGTGACGACCTCTTCGCGGATCGCGTCCAACGGCGGGTTCGTGACCTGCGCGAACATCTGCTGGAAGTAGTCGAACAGCATCCGCGAGCGCTTGGAGAGCACGGCGATGGGCGTGTCGGTGCCCATCGATCCGATTGCCTCGGCACCGGTGCGGGCCATCGGCTCGACCAGCAGGCTGATGTCTTCGGTGGTGTATCCGAACACCTGCTGGCGCAGCTTGACCCGGTCGTGGGCCATGTGGGTGTGCGGCTCACCCGGCAGGTCGTCGAGGTGCTTCATGCCCTCGTCGAGCCATTGCTGGTACGGGTGGGCGGCGGCGAGCTCGTCCTTGATCTCGGTGTCGTCGACGATGCGTCCGGCTGCGGTGTCCACCAGGAACATCCGGCCCGGCTGCAGGCGCAGCTTCTGGACAACATCTCCGTGATCGATGTCGAGGACACCGACCTCCGAAGCCATGACGACCAGGCCGTCCTTGGTTACCCAGATGCGGCTCGGGCGTAGACCGTTGCGGTCGAGGACCGCACCGATCAGGGTGCCGTCGGTGAAGCAGACCGATGCCGGTCCGTCCCAGGCCTCCATCAGCGTCGAGTGGTACTCGTAGAACGCCCGGTGCTCCGGCTTCATCGACTCGTGACGTTCCCAGGCTTCCGGGATCATCATCAGAACGGCGTGCGGCAGGCTGCGACCACCGAGATGCAGCAGCTCCAGAACCTCGTCGAATCGCGCGGTGTCAGAAGCACCCGCGGTGACCACGGGGAAGATCTTCTCCGCGGTGCCCTCACCGAAAACGCTGGTGTCGATGAGCGCCTCGCGGGCCCGCATCCAGTTCTCGTTGCCGGTTGCGGTGTTGATCTCACCGTTGTGGGCAACGCGACGGAAGGGGTGGGCCAGCGGCCAGCTCGGGAACGTGTTGGTGGAGAAGCGCGAGTGGACCAGGCCCAGTGCGCTCTCGACGCGATCGTCCTGCAGGTCGACGTAGAAACCACGTAGCTGAGGTGTGGTCAGCATGCCCTTGTAGACAAAAGTACGACCGGAGAGGCTTGGGAAGTACACGGTCTCGCGACCGGGTCCGTCCTGGCCGGCACCCTTGTTGCCGAGTTCGGTCTCAACCCGCTTGCGCACCACGTAGGCGCGCCGTTCCAGGTTGTCGCCGCTGCATCCCGCGATGAAGATCTGGCGGAAGGTCGGCATGGCGTCGCGCGCCAGCGCTCCCAGCGAAGCCTCATCGATGGGGACATCGCGCCAGCCCAGAACCGTCAGACCCTCGGACTGGACGATCTTCTCCACACCGTCACATGCGGCTTTGGCGTCTGCCGAACCCTGCGGAAGGAAGGCGATGCCCGTGGCATACGAGCCCTCGTCAGGAAGTTCGAAGTCGACAACCGCACGGAAGAAGCGGTCCGGGACCTGGATCATGATCCCGGCACCGTCACCGGTGTTCGGCTCGGCGCCTGCGGCACCACGATGTTCGAGGTTCACCAGGGCCGAGATCGCCTTGTCGACGATGTCGCGGCTACGCCGACCATGCATGTCGACAACAAAGGCGACACCGCAGGAGTCGTGCTCGTTCTGCGGGTCGTAGAGCCCAATCGGGCCGGGAGCGTGCTTCATACTTTTCGCCCTTAACATCGCGCTCAGTCGGAGCGCACCGTTTCAGCAGTGGTTACACACGTGGGACGGACAAACCAGATAAGGTAAACCTAAAGACCCGGTTCACCTGCACTTATGTGCCTGTTGGGCCACCCCGCATGCTCTAGCCAGCGCCGTTGCTGACCACAGATGATCGCTGATCATTGCACGGAGGATCACCCCGGCAACAAACATCGAATTATTTTCTCACGCCACCCTCGCCGGATTGAAATCGCTCCCGGCAAAAACCCGCCCTATCCCCTCCTCCGGGGGCGATTCCCGCAGTTGCCGAACCCCCAGGTGTCGGCTACATCACTATCGGCAGGCTGTCCGGGGATCAGAGCCATCCATGCTGCTGAGCAACTTGGGCGGCCTGGAGCTTGGATCCGGTGCCCGTCTTGCCGATCGCGCTGGAGAGGTAGTTGCGCACGGTTCCCGCCGACAGGTGCAACTGGGCGGCGATCTCGATGACGGGCGCACCTGTCATCGCCAGCCGCAACACGTCTCGTTCCCGGCCGGTCAGCGGGTTGCCTCCCGCGGTCAGACTCTCGGTAGCGAGCGTCGGGTCGATCACCCGCAGTCCGGCGTGGACCCGACGGACCGCATCGGCGAGGTCCGCCGATGGGGTGTCTTTGACGACGAACCCCGAGGCGCCGGCCTCGACGGCTCGGCGCAGGTATCCGGGTCTGCCGAACGTCGTCACGATCAGGGTTCGGACGCTCGGCAGTTCACGCCGCAGGATGCTCGCCACTTCGATTCCGTCGATACCGGGCATCTCGATGTCGAGCAGGCAGACGTCGCAGGCGTGGGCCCGGGCCTGTTCGAGCACTTCGTCGCCCCGGCCCACCTCGGCGACCACGGTCAGATCCGACTCCAGGTTGAGCAGTGCCGCCAGGGCTCCGCGCACCAGAGCCTGATCGTCGGCGAGCAGCAGTCTGATCTCACTCAATCGGAGCCTCCTCGTTCGACCGACACCCGCACAGCCGTGCCGTCCCGGGTTTCGAGGACCAGTACACCGCCGACCGACTCCACCCGCTCCCTCAGTCCACGCAAACCGTTGCCGATACCTCCCCCGGCCTGGCCGACACCGTCGTCGACCACGCAGATCATGGTGGGCGAGAGGGTGACCCGACATGACGTCGCCATCGAGTGGCGGACGACGTTGGTGATGGCCTCACGCAGCGCCCAGGCAAACAGGGTGCGGTTCTCGAGGTGGACGACGGTGGTGTCCACCGGGAGTTCGGGGATGATCTGCGCGGCGGTCAAAGCAGTACGCGCCGAGAGTAACTCGGAATCGAGGTCGGGAGAACGCAAGCCGCCCACGGTTGTCCGAACCGCGGCGAGCGCCTCGCGTGAGATCCGGAGCAGGTCGGCGATCTCGACCTTGGCGGCAGCGTGATCGACATCGACCAGCCGGCCGGCGAGTTCGGCCTTGATCGTCATGACGGTCAGCGAATGACCGAGTATGTCGTGGACATCGCGCGCCACCCGTTCCCGTTCCCCGATGACGGCGAGTTGTTCGTCGAGCCGACGGGCAGCCGCGGCGGCTTCTCCCCGGAGTTCTTCCCTGGTTCGGAGCATCCGCACCGTCAGCAACACCGGGCCGATCACCAACAACATCAACACGATTCCGGTGTCGATCTGCCAGTCGCCGAGCACTTCGGGCACCAGCACGGCGGCGCCCATCAGTAGTACGCATATCGCGACGGCGGCCGGCAGGGGAAAGGCGAAGGCCGCCAACGCCATCAGATAGGGCGCCAGCGCAAAGACCTCTTCGTGCAGGATGGTCGTCAATGTGCCCGCGATGGCGCCCAGCACCACGAAGCCGGTGAGCGCGGCCCAACGGCATGTGCCGGCGGCGCGGTCCAGGTCGATGATGACGTACACGCAGGACAACAAATAGCCCAGCGCGAAGACGCTCAGGGCGACGATTCCGTAGATCCGCTCGGCAACACTCAGCGATGACGACGTCACGATCTCCGCGATGGGATATGCCAGAAACAACAACCACACGGCTGCGAAGGGCCAACGCCCGTCGCGCCAGGCCCGCAACCAGTCATTCGTCAGTCTCGACATCGGATTGTCCTACCGAGACAGCGATCTGGCCGGGCCGACGCGGTGCGGACGGTCAACGAGACCATCCGCACCGAGAGACCAGATCTTCAGCCCAGCGGCAGTATTCAGATATCGCTGTCGGCCTGGTAGACGGTCAGAGCCGGACGGCCTGCCAGCAACGGTCCGAGATCGGTGATCGCACCCTCGCCCGCCCGGAACTCCCGGTATTTCGCATCGTGCTCGGCGGATGCCCAGCGTTCAACGGCCAGAAAGTGAGCTGGGTCGGCCTGATCGATCAGCACCTCGACGCCCTCGCATCCTTCGAATGCCCTGGTTTCTGCTAGAACTCGCTTCATCACGGTCCTGGCATCGTCGAGGGATTCGGCCTTGAACTTGAGATCGAGAAGTGCGATCAATGACATGTTGATGTCTCCGCTTTCTGATGGATGTAATTGTTGCCCACTTGAACTTACCTACTGGCACCTATTGGCGTGTGGTGCTTTTGCGGTAGAAGTGGATCGCGGCGTATCCGAAGATAGCGGCCCACACCACGATGTTGGCGAAAACCACGAGCAACGAGATGTGATCGCCGTCCGCGGTCTCGCCGCCGGTGAGTGGATAGTTCGCCAGTGTCCCGATCCCGAACATCGGGGTGAACATCGCGAACGTGAGCATTGCACCCTTGACAGGGAGGAACAGTCCGCCCGCAAAGGCCAGCAGGGTCAGGACGCCACCGAGCACCTGAGTTGCCGCGTCGCTACGCAAGGCAAATCCGACGGCCAAACCGAAAGCCGCGAACAGCGACGATCCGAGCCAACCGAGCAGAATCGAGAGAATCCACAGCCCCACCGGCGCTTTGGCACCGGTGAAGACACCGACCACCGAGAGCAGAGCCAGTGGCATCGCAGCCACCGCCAGGGAAACGATGACCTTCGACAGCACGTAGCCCGCCGAAGTCAGCGGAGTCATCAACAGTGTTCGGGTCCACCCGGCCTGCTGCTCGATTGCAACCGATGCAGCTGTGGTTGTGGTGGCCAGGATCGCACCGTAGACCGCCATGTGGATCAGCACGTAGGCGGCGGTGTTCGCGCTACCGATCTTGTCACTGCTGTCCGAGGAGGTTGCACCGAAGATCACATACATCAGAGTCGGAATCGCGATGGTGAACATCAGCGCTCGCCGGTTCCGCAGTAGCCGCTGCAGGTCGAGGCTTATGTAGGTCAGGGAAAAACCGCGCAGGATTCCACCGGCGGGTGGAGTGAGGGTGGTCATCTGTTGATCCTCTCGGAGTTCTGCGGGTTTTCGCTGGTGAGCGCCACAAAGGCGTCTTCGAGATTGTGTGAGTTGATCTCGACGTCGCGCGCACCGGTTTCGGTGAGGAGATATCGGGCGAGGACATCAGAATCCTGGGTACGCAGGAAAACTCGGCCCCCTCGCTCAGAAACATCGCTCACATCAGGAAATGCTGCCCGCGTACGGGCCATGTCGTCTGTGCCGAGCACCGCCGAAACGCTACGGCCACTGGCCTGCGCCCGGATGCTCGCGGCAGAACCGTCGGCAACAATCCGGCCGTGGGCCATCATCACGATGCGGTCGGCGAAATCGTCGGCTTCCTCGAGGTAATGGGTCGCAAACACCACGGTTCGCCCATTCTTGGCATCGGCTCGCATCGTGGCCCAGAATGTGCGGCGCGATTCGACATCCATTCCGGCGGTGGGCTCGTCGAGAACGATCAGATCCGGGTCCGGCAAGAGTGCCAACGCGAACTTCAATCGCTGTTGTTCACCGCCAGAACATTTAGAGACCTTGCGCTCGGCAATAGCGGTGAGCCCCGCCCGTTCCATCACCTGGTTGTACGAGCTCACACCGAAAGAGGCTGCGACAACCCGTACGGTTTCGGCAACAGTGAAATCGGGGAGTAGCCCACCGGTTTGCATCACCGCGGCAATTCGTCCGCTGCCTGCGGCGACGGACGGTTTGAGGCCGAAGATGCTGATGTCACCCGACTGCGGTCGGGACAGTCCGAGGATCATGTCGATGGTGCTGGTTTTACCCGCCCCATTGGGGCCGAGAAAAGCCACCACCTCCCCGGCATTGATCCGCAGATCAACCCCATCGACGGCTCGCACTGGCCCGCCGGAAGACGTGAAGGACTTTGTCAGTCCACGCAATTCAATCGCTATTGTGCTCATGAGTTGATCCTCCGCCGCTTTCGGCGGGGCCTCACCCGTTCGATGTCACCAATCCGATATGACAAATGTCATTGCGCGAGAGCAACTCCCGAATCTTTTCAATTTATTGTTGTTAGCGATTATAAAACGGCGACCTTCTTGGCGCTCCCCCGGCCGTCCACGATTTACTTATTCGCATGAAGATATCCAGAACGGTCGCGGGTGCCATTGGATTCATCGGTGTGGTCGCCGTGACGGTTGCGTGTTCCGACGCGAATTCGTCGCCCGCTTCCACGCCCCCCTCTACTGCGGAGTTACTCAGCGACATCACCGTTCACCGGATTGCATATGACAACTCACCCAGTGCCGATCCCGACCAGAATTGGGGCGATCTCTATCTACCGGCCGGCGAGCAGGCGGTTGATTCGATACCTCTTGTCGTACTGATCCATGGCGGCTCGTGGAAGTCGCAGCTCGACGCCCAGACGATGCGCCCATACGCCCTTGACCTGGCAGAACGTGGCATGGCGGTCTACAACATCGAATACCGCCGCGTCGGCTCCGGCGGCGGTTGGCCCACCACCTTCACCGATGTCGCCAACGCGCTCGACTTCGTGCCGAACATCGACAAACAGTTTCCGCAGATCACCGTCGACGACGAGCTCGTGGTCGGCCACAGTGCCGGCGCGCAACTGGCGACGTGGGCAGGTACCCGAAACCAGCTGAACGTCAACGAGGTCGGCCACAGTCCGAAGTTTCGGCCGACCAGGGTGGTGTCCTTGGCCGGCCCGGTCGACATGGTCTATGCAGCCAACCACGGCAACGACCGGATCGTGACCGTACTGGGCGGGACGCCGCGAGAGGTTCCCGATCGGTACGCCTCCGTCGACCCGATCCAGAACATCGACGTCACCATGCCGGTGGTCGCGGTCCACGGCACAGCCGACACCCTCGTGCCACCGATCCTGTCGGAGCGGTACATCGAAGAGGTCGACCGCCGTGGCGGCATCGGCGAACTGGTCCTGCTGAAGGGCGAAGACCACGTATCCATCGTGAGTTCCGATTCGCCGGAGTACGACAACATCCTCGATATCATCACCGATTCCTCAGAGATGACCATCGCCGAACTCGACGAGTCATACGCGGACTAGACCGGAAATCGGTGCGATGGTGCTGCCGCCCGGCCCCTCCGGGCGGCAGCATATCGCTCGTTTCACACTGTGGAGTTGTCAAAGGGACCTGCGCGGTCCCGGCGAGAAGCTCGGGTGCACCAAGGGAAGTCAGTAGTTCAGGTCAGGCGGCGGGTCAGGCTGCCAGGGTCAGGGTGCGTCGGTTGTAGGCCGGTAGGGGTCTTCGTTGGGGGTCGATGTCAGCTGGCGGGATCATCCAGGGGTGTCCGTCGGAGCCCATGATCACGTCCCAGCCGGTGTTGTGGACGGCCATGTGGCAGGTGCGGCAGAGCAGGCATCCGTTCTCCAACGTGGTCAGACCGCCGTCCACGAAGTGCACGATGTGGTGGCAGTCCGACCAGCTGGCATGGCCGCCGCATTTCACGCAGCAGACGTCGCGGATGATGATGGCTTTGCGGACCAGACCGGTGAACAACCGTTTCGGTGGGCTCAGATCGACCGGGACGTCCTGCCCATCGAGGGTGATCGAGGTGATCGCCGAATCACAGGCCAACGCAGCAGCAGTCGCCTCGGTGACCGGACCCATCCACGGCAGGGTGGCGGCCTCGGGATGATCTGCGGGCACGGTCACCATCACCTCGGTGCGAGGCGCCGACACCAACGTCTGTCCACCACCGCCGCAGTCCAACAATTGATGCAGCGCATCAGCGCGGCGTTGGGTCGGGGACCGCGGATCATCCGAGCCGTCGGGTTCAGGATGTGCCCGGGACCAGCGATCCAACGCCGAGTGCAACTTCTCCCCGATCACCGCATCCACATCGAACGTGCCGACACAACGGCCCTCTCGGGTTTTGTATTCGAGGCTGTTCAACGACCGGTCTTCTGCCGGCGGCGGACCACCGGAGTCCTTGGCGACCTCGTTGCCCAGCGCTCGGGCTGCGGCGCTGATCTCTGCAGGTGCCGCTCCGGAGATGGCGTGGTTCAACAGTTTCCGCTCGAACCCGACCTGCTGCTCGGCGGTGACCGGATCTTCTGACCGCCCGACAACATGCGCGACACCTTTGACCACCGCGTCCACGTACTCAGAGGACAGGAATCCGTCGCGTGAATACCCGGCCGTGCGATCCAGACCCGCCAAACCCGGCCCGATCCGCAGCCACCGGTACGCCGATGCCGGCGCTGCACCGTTGGCTTGCAGCAACTTTGATGTCGTCGACCCGGACTTACGGGCGATCCCCGACTCGTCGATCACCGCCGCACACACTGCAAGTTGATGCTCAGTGGCGTTGCGCAGCGTGATCAGATCTTTCACCACCCCCAGCACGACATCCGCGTCGTCGGGTATCGGCAGGTCAACCAGATCGTCGACCATCTCGAGTAGTCGCATGGCACAGCACCTTCCAACGGGAACACGAACCGGGAACGTCGGCCGGGGTGTGTCTGCGGGGAAGGCGTCAGATACGTGATGCGTGCGGCCGATTGACTCCACTGTACCCATTCGAATACATGTTCGCAAGGGTTTCTTCTCGAGGTCCAGTAAGTTCGACGAACGAGTTATCGTGCGTCGCACCAGGTTCCGGATACAGGCCCCGATACATCAACCAACTTCATCCCCGACAGACGCCGCCGAGGGCACACTTCCCTCCACGCCTTACCCCCGGGACAAACTTGGCGATTCGATCCTCTACGCCACCTTCGAAGGCCCGATCCAGTCCCGAGACGATTCGATATGCACTGGCCCGCATCTGAACTGTTCCGTTCGTCTCGTCCGCCGCAGGAATCACATACCGACAGACCACCGGCCAGTAGTACTTGGCGTCGAGCGAAGCGCGCAGCAATTCCGAACGCGCGAAATCAGGTCAAGTCCTGCTCGCGCTGCGGACAGCCCGGCCCCTGACTGACCCGTCCGCGTTGATGGTGGCGATCACGGAGTGGTTCACTCGCGTACCCACCCGAGAACATCGCCCACATTCGGTCCCCACATGGGCCACCAAGGGAAGATCTCCCTCCACGCCCACTCCCGGGGACGAAGTTGGCGACCAAGTGACCCGAAGCAGCATTTCGATCACCTTCTCCGGTTCGGAGATCATCAGATCGTGGCCGGCGCCGAGGGTTCGCGGTGCAGACGATGTGCGACTGTGAGATCTTGCGCGTCACTGATTCGTTGTGCAACAACAACTTTTGCTCGAAACAGGCCCACGAGCGCGGGGTCAGTTTCGGTTGCATCCAGGCGAGTGGGCATGGCGGATGCCCGACCAAGGCAGTAGCGTGCAGAGCATCGGCGATTGGTTCGCACAGACAGTCCGGTCGATCGTCGACAGGTCAGAGGCGTAGGCAGCCTGGCCACCAACGAGTACACAGGAGCGCAGTGATGGACAAGAACGTGCTGGTGATCATCGGTGTCGGCGGGATGGGTCTGGCAGTCGCCCGCAGACAAGGCCCGGGCAAGCACATCCTGCTCGCGGACTTCAACACCGAAACTCTTGCTGCCGCAGCCAGAACCCTCACAGACGAAGGCCACTCGGTGACCACCCAGCAGGTTGACGTCGGGACGCCCGAATCGGTGGCGTCCCTGGCCGACACCGCAGCCTCACTCGGGTCCGTCACCGAGGTGGTCCACACCGCCGGACTTTCACCCACACAAGCGGATTCGGAGTCCATCCTCAAAGTGGACCTCCTCGGCGTCGCACTGTCGCTCGACGCCTTCGGGCAGATCATCGCTCCCGGTGGTGCCGGTGTGGTGATCTCGAGCATGGCCGGGTACCTCGGAGGCGGGGGCCTCGACGGAGAGCAGGAGAAGGCTCTTGCCCGCACCCCGACCACCGAGCTCTTGCAACTTCCGTTCCTCAGCACCGATGTGGATCCGGGTCTGAACTACTCCATTGCCAAGCGCGCCAACACTCTTCGCGTGCAGGCAGCGAGCGGACAGTGGGGTGCACGCGGAGCCCGCATCAACTCAGTCAGCCCCGGCGTCATTTCCACCGCCATGGGTCAGCAGGAACTCGCCGGCGAAAGCGGCGCTGGTATGCGCATGATGGTCGACCTCTCGGCCACCAAACGGCTCGGTACCCCCGACGACATCGCTGCCGCCGTCGCGTTCCTGCTCGGCCCCGGGGCGACATTCATCAGCGGTATCGACCTCCTCGTCGACGGTGGCGCCGTCGCAGCCGTGAAGTCGATGTAGCAGCCGCCAGTCCCTCCGCCGACCGTGCCCTAGTTGCCGTCGACCGTGCCAAAGATGCTCAAGCCGCCGAGTTTTCGGCCCGCTCGACGGTCATTTCGGCCCGCTCGACGGTGATTTCGGCCCGCTCGACGGGGGGTTCAGGGGTCTGTCGACCGGGCCCACTCGGTGACGAAATCCCGGAATCGAGATGCCGCCGGACTCATCGCGCTGTCGCGTTTCCAGATCAGCCCCACCTCGCGGGATGTCTCCTCACCGACGAACGGGATGAGCACCACCCCCGGGGGCAGCTGCGGATTGCCCTCGACCGGAAGGATCGAGACCCCCAACCCGGCGGCCACCAAACCGGCAACTGTCCCGAGCTCGGTGGTCTCGAAGGTGATGTCGGGCCGAAAATCTGCGTCGGCGCAGAGTTCTTCGAGAATCCGCCGCATCCCGTAACCCTGCGCCACCGTGATGAACGACTCCTCACTCGCCTCCACAACGGCTATCTCGTCGCGCACCGCCAGCGGGTGGTCCGCGGGCACCGCCAGCGCCAACCGCTGGCGCATGATCGGCGACCACCCGACTTCGGTGGTGAGCGGACGCGGCGACACGATGGCCATGTCCGCCGGCCCGGTGAGCACCCGCTCGATCACCGGATCGGCGGCGCCCTGCGTGAGAGTGAATGACACCCTCGACGACCGTTCGCGGCGGAAGTCACCAATCAGGCTCGGTACCAGCCAGACTCCGAACGAATGAAGAAACGCCAGGTCGATGGACCCTTCGACCGGGTCGGCCAGTTGGGCGATCTCATACCGTGCGGTGTCCATCTCGGCCACCGCGCGACGGAGATGGCGAAGGTAGATCTCGCCGAACGCATTGAGTTGGAGCCGTTTGGCATGCCGGTCGAACAGCGCCACCCCGACCTCACGCTCGAGGCGGCCGAGCATGCGCGACAGTGTCGGCTGGGCCAGATGGAGTCGACGGGCCGCGGCCGAGACATTCTCCATCTCGGCGAGCGTGACGAACCAGTCCGCTGTCATCGGTGCTCCTTATGCAGTTTGCGCATTAGTGAACATCATATGATTCATTTCCTATTTGGATCGACCCCATGGAACCGTAGACACAGTGAGCGCATCCGACACATTCGCCCCACAGTCCGCCGGCTACCGCCTCGGCGAACCGGGTTATCGGCGAGCCTCGCTCGCCCTTTTCTCAGCCGGCATGGCGACCTTCATGACCCTCTACTACGTGCAGGGGCTGCTCCCGATCTTCTCGGAGCACTACCGCGTCTCACCGGCCACGTCTGCTCTGGCCATCTCGGTCTGCACCGGCCTGCTGGCCGTCGCCATCATTCCGGCCAGTGTGTTGTCCGAACGCTTCGGACGGGTGCGGGTGATGTCGATATCAGCGGTGAGCGCCGCCCTGCTCGGACTCGTGCTGCCCTGGAGTCCCACCTTCGAGGTCTTGCTCGCCGGCCGGGCGATCCAGGGTTTGCTGTGTGCGGGCGTACCCGCCGTCGCGATGGCGTACCTCGCCGAGGAGATCGACGGGCGGTCACTGGGCACAGCGATGGGAACCTACGTCGCAGGCAACACGATCGGCGGCTTGGCCGGACGGATGATCCCCACCCTGGCGATCGACATCACCGCCTGGCAGTGGGCGCTCCAGTTGACGTCTCTGGTGGCCCTGGGCTTCGCGGTGGCGTTCATCAAATTGGTACCCGGATCGAGCAATTTTGTTCCCCAACGTGTTTCGCCCCGGACAACGCTACGCAACCTGGCCGGCCACGTGCGTGACACACCACTGCTCTGCCTGTTCGGTCTGGCGTTCGTCCTGATGGGCGGATTCGTCACCATCTACAACTTCCTCGGATATCGGTTGATCGCCGGCCCTTTCAACCTGCCGGTGACCCTGGCCGGGCTGGTCTTCATGCTGTATCTGTCTGGAACGATCTCGTCCGCCGTCGCCGGCCGCATGTCCGACGCCTGGGGTCGGCGTCGGGTGCTCATCGTCGCCATCAGCGTCATGATCACCGGCCTGGCACTGAGCCTGCCCGATTGGTTGCCGACCGTCCTGGTCGGCATATCCCTGTTCACAGCAGGCTTTTTCGCAGCGCACTCGGTGGCGAGCAGCTGGGTCGGGGCGCGCGCCACACAACACCGCGCAGAAGCATCATCGCTCTATGTACTCGGCTACTACCTCGGGGCATCCGTGGTGGGCGCGCTCGGGGGTCTCGCATACACCGTCGCCGGATGGGTGGGTGTGGCCGGATATGTTGCCGCATTCCTACTCGTCGGCGTCATCCTCACAGTGGTGCTGGTCCGATCAGTGTCTGCCGTGCCAGAGCTGCGATCAGGTCTGTCTGGGTGACGATGCCCGCCAGCATCCTGCCGTCGAGGACCGGGACTGCCGCGCAATCACTTTCGGACAGCATCGGCAGCAATGCAGCGACCGGCGTGGTCGGTGAGGCGACGGCCGGTTCGACCGCCATGAGGTCACGCGCCCTGATGACCTCTCCGCGGCGATCGGCCCACCGCAACGTCGGCTTCCCGAATCCACCGCGCGCCTCGGGATCCTGGAGGCGGACGATCAAATGGATCTGAAAGACGACCCCGAGGAACACACCGCGATCGTCGACGACCGGAAGTGACGTGAACCCGTGCAGCCGAAACAGTTCCGCCAGATCGTCCAGTGTTGCCTCCGGCGGCACCGTCACCAGGTCCCGCGACATCACGTCGTCGGCCGTCAATGGTCCGGTTCGGTGCGTCGCGGCCTGCAATTCCGCCGCACCGATCAGCCGGGCCAGGTCGGCGACACCGAGGTTCAGGGTCTGCCGGTAGTGCTGGAGGATCCCGGACAGTTCGTCCTCGCTGAGTCCGAGTCGCTCCGCGGGAGGTGGAGCGGCATCGAACTGCCGCAGCGGATAGTGCCTTCCGGTCATGCGTCCATAGGCGGCTGCGAGAACCACGAGTAGGACGGTACCGACCGCCACCGGCACGAGGGCGAACCGGAAACCCAGCGCCTCAACAGCATCCGGAGACAACGCGGCCGTCATCGCGACCGCACCGGCGGGCGGATGCACAGCACGTACCAGGACCATCGCGGCCACGGCCAAGCCGACAGACAGAGCGACCCGCAACGTCGCATCGGACACGACCATCGTCACGGCCACACCGACAATCGCCGAAACCGTGTTCCCGACCACCGCTGACCACGGTTGCGCCAGTGGACTGCTCGGGGCGGCGAACACCAGGACCGCGGTCGCACCGAACGGAGCGATCATGTAGAGCCCGAGTTCGGGATCGACGCCCGGAATCAGGAGCAACAACCCGACCACACCGAGGCCGGTCAGGACACCGAAGCCCGCACGAAAGATCTCGCGCGGCTGTCCCGTGGCAGTGGCGGGGCCCAGACCGCGGATCACCGAACGGAAACCGGCGGATGTGGGACCTGCCACGCAGCGACCAGTACCCACTCTCGAGCTTCCTCCCGAACAGGGTGCAACCCTTGCCATGCGCCGCCACGGCGTCGCCTTCGTCGGCAGAATATGTGACCGGCCTCAGACCTGTTCGCCCGCCCCGGAGATCGCGATCATCGGAGCCTGCGACCAGGGGCCACCCTCTCCCCCAGTGCCACCCGTACGTTCTTGGCCACTTTGACGTCCATGCCGACGATGGTGATCTTCTCACTCGGTACGGGACGGCTACGTGGGCGTCCGCCGACCGCAGCCCCCTCCCCGATGACCACCCGCTCATCAATGATCGACCAGTCGACCGTCGCGTTTGTTTTGACGATGCTGTCGGCGAAGACGATCGAGTCGAACACTTTCGCCCCCCGCTCGATCACCACTCCTGGCCCGATGACACTGCGCCGCACCTCGCCGAACACCTTCGCCCCGCCGCTGATCATGCTGTCGACCACCTCGGCGCCGTCGGCGATCCGGGCGGCGGGGCGTTGCGGCTGGCGGGTCAGGATCGGCCACCGCGCATCCGCCAGATCGATGGTGCCGTCGATGAGGTCGTGATGGGCCTGCATGTAGGTTTCGGGGCGGCCGGCGTCGATCCAGTATCCCGGCATCCGATGCACGACGGTCTTGCCCCGATCGACGAACCACGGAACCAGGTGTTCGCCGAAGTCTCCCAGACCGGTGTCGCCCTCGTCGGACCCCTCTTTGGTGCGAGAGATCAACTCTTCCAACGCTTCCACGAGCACCTTCGGGTCGTATACGAAGATCTCGGCCGCGATGACGCTGGTCGTGGGCCGGTCGGGCTTGTACGCGAACCCGGTGACCGTGCCGTCTGCGCGGGCGGTCACCGTGGCATGCGCACCGGCTTCTTCGCGCGTGCAGGTCGTCGTGACAACGGTGCATTCCGCGCCGGCGTCCCGATGGGTGTGCAGCGCATCTTCGAGATCGAACGAGTAGACGTGATCGGCACTCATGACGATCACTTCTTCCGGCGCCCGCTCGGCGATCTGGCCGCGGATCCGATAGAGAAGGTCGGCGTTGCCGGTGGCGAAACCGTCCTCGGTGGCGTCGTCGCTCGTCTGTTGCGGGAGCACGAACCGGAGTCCCCCGGACGTGCGGTCGAGGTCCCATGGGCGACCGCCCGCAACCTCATCGAGCAGCGAATGTGCCTCGTACTGAACGCACAACCAGACTTCGTCGATTCCGCTGCGGTGCAACGTCGACAGCGGGAAGTCGATCAACTGATAATTTCCGCCGAATGGCAGTGCGGGTTTGGCCCGGCTCTCGGTCAGCACATCCATCCGGGAGCCCTTGCCGCCGGCCTGCACGATCGCCACCACTTCTGATCTGCTCATACGGATCAGTGTGCCCACACTGCCCGAATCCGACACACCGCCCCCGGCGATCAGGTGACGTCGGCTCCCGTCCGCGGCGGACAGGCGTCGAGCCAGGTGTTCTCGGCTTCGTCGAACACCCGGGAGCGGGCCAGGAAACGAACACCTTCCGGTGCTTCCAGGCTGAACCCGGCGCCGCGACCGGGCACCACGTCGAGGATCAGCTGGGTGTGTTTCCACAGTTCGTACTGGTCGCCCTGAATCCAGACCCGCACCGCCGGAAGCGGTTCGGGGAGCTCGATCTCACCCAGCAGCACATCTCGACTGCCGACACGAAACTCCCCTGCCGGGTAACACATGGGCGCACTGCCGTCACAACATCCACCGGACTGGTGGATCATGAGGCCGCCGTGGAGCTCCGACAACTTGGTCAACAGCTCCACGGCGGAATCAGTCGCGACAACTCGATCAGCAGGAGTCATCACAGATCACTTTCTGACGAAATTGCTTGTCGCGCTTGGTCATGCCTGACGGGTCAGAAGAAGCCCTTGGCATCCTGAGCGTAACCCACCAGCAGGTTCTTGGTCTGCTGGTAGTGCTCGAGCATCATCAGGTGATTCTCGCGGCCGATGCCGGACTGCTTGTAGCCGCCGAACGCCGCGTGTGCCGGGTAGTCGTGATAGGTGTTGGTCCACACCCGACCGGCCTGGATCTCGCGTCCCGCACGGTAGGCGGTGGCGCCGTCGCGTGTCCACACACCGGCACCGAGACCGTAGAGCGTGTCGTTGGCGATCGACATCGCATCGGCGTAGTCGGAGAACTTGGTCACCGACAGCACCGGACCGAAGATCTCCTCCTGGAAGATCCGCATCCGGTTTGTTCCGGCGAAGATGGTCGGCTGGATGTAGTAACCGCCGGCGAGATCGCCTTCGAGCGTGACGGTTTCACCACCGGTCAAGACCTCGGCGCCTTCTTCTTTGCCGATCGCCAGGTACGAGGCGATCTTCTCGAACTGGTCATTCGAGGCCTGCGCACCCATCATGGTGTCGGTGTCGAGCGGGTTGCCCTGCTTGATCTTCTTCGTCCGCTCCACCGCGAGGTCGATGAAGTCGTCGTAGATCGATTCCTGGATCAGCGCCCGGCTCGGGCACGTGCACACCTCGCCCTGGTTGAGGGCGAACATGGTGAAGCCTTCCAGCGCGCGGTTCCGGAAACCGTCGTCCTGCGCCATCACGTCGGCGAAGAAGATGTTGGGGCTCTTTCCGCCGAGCTCCAGGGTCACCGGGATGATGTTCTCCGAGGCGTACTGCATGATCAGGCGTCCGGTGGTGGTCTCACCGGTGAACGCGATCTTGCGGATGCGGTTGCTCGAGGCCAGCGGCTTGCCCGCCTCCACACCGAATCCGTTGACGATGTTCAGCACACCGGCGGGCAGCAGGTCCTTGATCAGGTCGACGAGGAACAGGATCGAGGCTGGCGTCTGCTCGGCCGGCTTGAGGACCACCGCGTTGCCCGCGGCCAGCGCCGGAGCCAGCTTCCACACGGCCATCAGGATCGGGAAGTTCCACGGGATGATCTGGCCGACAACGCCCAGTGGCTCGTGGAAGTGATAGGCGACGGTGTCTTCGTCGATCTGGGAGAGCGAACCCTGCTGAGCGCGCAACGCGCCGGCGAAGTAGCGGAAGTGATCGATGGCCAGCGGAATGTCGGCGGCAAGGGTTTCGCGAACGGCCTTACCGTTGTCCCACGACTCGGCGACGGCGATCTTCTCGAGGTTCTCTTCCATGCGGTCCGCGATGCGGAGCAGGGCCAGCGAACGCTCGGCAACCGACGTCTTGCCCCAGCCGGGAGCGGCCTTGTGGGCGGCATCGAGTGCGAGGTCGATGTCCTCGGATGTCGACCGGGCGACCTCACAGAACGTCTTGCCGGTGACCGGCGACGGGTTCTCGAAGTACTGCCCCTTGACCGGTGGCGTCCACTGGCCGCCGATCCAGTTCTCGTACCGTGATTCGTAGTTCATCACGGCGCCGGGTGTTCCGGGGTTGGCATAAACGGTCATGCTGAGCTCCTCATTCGCCTAGTTGCCTATGGGTGACCAGACGCGCGGCGTTCGACCACCCATGTGACCTGAGACACAGGGTACGAGTGCTTCCGTTGCATCCGGGTTGCAACGACGATCTTCGGTGCTCAGAGCCCCTTTCCTTCGGCAGGGCTACTGTGATGCCGTGATCCGCCACTCAGCGCGTACCGAATGCTGGGGGTTTGCGATCGGGTCGACACTCTTCGCAGTGGGCTCGGCACCGGGATTCGCCGAGTGGGCCGGGTCGGCGGTGACCAACAGCTCATTCTTCGTCGGCTCGTGGTTCCTCACGTTCGCCGCGTTCGTCCAGCTGCAACTCTGCGGGCGATTGCGCGGTGCCGCGAAACCCATCAGCGGGTCGCAACGGACCGGACGAGACGTCCACATCTCCGAATGGTCATCCGCGGCGGTGCAGGTGGCCGGCACCGTTGCCTTCAACGTCAGTACCGGCGCCGCCTTTGCGGTGCACTCGATCGTCGACATGGACCGATACGTCTGGCGGCCGGACGTCTACGGCTCTATCGCCTTCCTCGTCAGCTCGGGGCTCGCGGTCTTTGCTGTTCGCCTCTACCGGCGCCGCGACGAACCCGATGCACCCGGTTGGTCGGCGACGATCCTGAACACCGTCGGCTCGGTCGCGTTCGGCTTCTCCGCGGTCGGTGCATACGTGGACGCCTCCGGTGAACCGATCAAGCCACTGCTCGACCAGGGCGGCACCTTCATCGGCGCCCTGTGCTTCCTGGCCGCATCCCTCATCTCTCTGCCGCGAGGCACAGCGTCTCTGCCGCGAGGCACAGCGCCGGCGTCGCAGTGACCTCCCCACGCCGCGCCCGCAGCATCATCGCGCACACGTTAGCGTGATCGACGATGAGTGATCTCGATCCGCGCCACAGCCTGCCGCCCCTGTCCGCCGTCCTCGAATCGATGGCGGCCTCCCTCGGTGCCGCCGACCTCGACAACCACCTCAAGATGGTGCCCGCGCACTCCGCGACGCTGTTGCTGATCGACGGGCTCGGTGCGGAACTCGTTGCCGCGCATCCACGCGATGCGCCCCACCTCAACGCCGCAGCACTGGACAACTCCACCACCGTGGCGGCCGGGTTTCCCGCCACCACCGCGGTCAGTCTGACGAGCCTGTCCACCGGACGCGCGGCGGGCACACACGGCATCTTCGGGTACACGTTCCGCGCCGGTGCCGGTGGACTCAAACCGGAAGCGCCGATCCTCAACTCCCTGCGCTGGTGCGTCCACGGCCACCACGACCACGGACTGACGAAGACGGTCGTACCCGAGGAGTTTCAGCCCACCGCAACGATCTTCGAGAAATGCCGGGCGCAGGGTTTCACCACCCGGCAGATCGTGCCCGCGATCCATATCGACTCCGGGTTGTCGCGGGCAGCGCTCCGCGGGGCCGACAAGATGATCGCGGCCGAGCACCTCGCCGATCTGCGGGCCGCCATCCTCACCGAGATGTCCACGTCCGCAGCCACCCTCGGTTACGCCTACTACGGCGGACTCGACCTGGCCGGACACATCGACGGTCCCGGTTCGGATTCCTGGCGCGAACAGCTGCGCCTGATCGACACCATGGTCGGCCGGCTAGCCGAGCAGCTGCCGGCGGGCCGGGCCCTGGTGATCACCGGCGATCACGGCATGATCAACACCACGCAGGGGCGTTTCGACATCGACCTGCACCCCGAACTCACCGCGGGCACCACCGCCATCGCCGGCGAGGCCCGGGTACGCCACGTGTATGCCGAAGCCGGTGCCGCAGCCGATGTCCAGACCGCCTGGCAGAGCATGCTCGCCGACCGGGCGACCGTGCTGACCCGGGACGACGCGATCGATGCCGGCTGGTTCGGTTCCTCGGTCCGTGGCAATGTCCGCGTTCGGATCGGTGACGTGGTGGCGGCCGCCCGCGGCGACACCGCCATGATCCGTTCGGTGGTCGAGCCTTTCGAGTCCAAGCTTGTCGGCAACCACGGTTCGTGGGACAGTGCCGAACAACTCGTTCCCGCGATCGTGATCCGAGGCCGCGGCCGATAGACGGAGAGGTGCAGGCCGATGGCGATGAAACCGGCGGCCGCACTGCTGGCGGCCGGGCACGTGGTCCCCTCGGCAGCGGTGACGTTGCTGACCGCGGCGCTCGGTGTGGCCATCGGTCTCGACATCGGTTCCCTGGCCGTGTTGACGGTGGCCCTGTTCAGCGGTCAGCTCCTGATCGGCTGGAGCAACGATCTGATCGATCTCGACCGGGACCGGCAGGTCGGTCGGGCCGAGAAACCGCTGGTGTCCGGCGATCTGAGTCCGGCCACCGCGAGGACGGCCGTGGCGGCCGCGGCCGTCATCTGCGTGGTGGCCTCGATGGCATGCGGTCTCGCGGCGGGAACGGTGCACCTGGTCTTCGGTGTCGGCTCCGCCCTTGCGTACAACTTCGGACTCAAGGCGACGGTGATGTCATGGCTGCCCTACTTCGTCGCCTTCGGTTCGCTGCCCGTGATCGTCACGTTGACCGCGGATCCGAATGAGCTACCGCCGCCGTGGATGATCGTGGTCAGCGGTCTGCTCGGGGTCGGGGGCCACCTGCTCAACGTCGCACCCGACCTCGGCGACGACGACGCCACCGGCGTTCGGGGACTTCCGCACATCCTGGGCGCCCGACGCATCCCGTACGTCGCAGCGGCCCTGCTCGTCGGTGCAACGGCCATCGCGGTGATCGCGAATTCTCAGCTGCTGTGGATGTGGGCGGGCCTGGCGGTGGTGGTTGTCGTGGCACTGGCGACGATGCGGGGACCGGGCCGCGTTCCGCTGTACGGCGCCATGGCCATCGCCGCAGTCGACGTCGTCATGCTGGTGCTGGCCTGACGGCATTCCACGGCGAGAAGAAGTGAACCCGCGGTAGCCCTGGATGTTTCGCCCGCCGGTGACAACAGCCGTGCTCACGCCCATGTCAGGGAACCGGTTCGATGACGGCGTCCATGCTTGCCGCACCGGTGTCCGGTACCCGGGGTTGGTGCCATGCCTCGATCGGGAAAGACACGTTGATCAACGAATACGTGAGCAGCAGAAGCCGATACGCGTCGTCGGGCAGGTCGTCGAGGGGAAAGGTGTCGAGGTACTCGGCTGCCTCGCCGAGGCGCGGAAACGCAGCGTCATAGAAATCCTGGAGCTCGACCATCGTGCTCGACAGTCGTTTTGCGTAACGGTCACCCTCGGATTGCAGTGCCCAGTCGGCAAAGGGCTCCAGATCGGCGAAGGCAGCGGGAAGTGTGTCGGACATGGTTTCGGACTCCTGAGATCGCTACTGATGGACCGCTGGTGCAGGTGCCGGCTCGGCGCGGCGGCGAACTTCCTCGACGTAGCGCTGCGCCGACGAATGCAGGTGTCGCAGAAGCACTTCCTGATCGTTGAGGGGAAAGCGTGACACCGCTCGCGTCTCGAGCATGGCCTGGGTCGCTTCCAGGGTGTTGCAGTCCTGCAGGCTGAACTCCTTGAACGTGACCGCCGCCAACTCCTGACGCATGCGGTCCGAGGCCGTGACCGGCGGTGCCATGTAGAGCGTGCCCTCGAAGATGTGCTCGTTGTATGCGGTCGGCCAGTAGTGATAGGTCAGGTACCAACCCGGTTCCCACACGACAATCATGAAGTTCGGGAAGAAGACGTAGGAGTCCAGACCCCAGGACCGATGTTTCGTCGGGTTGAGTCCTGTTGGCAGCGAGGAGAGTTCGGGGATGTCAGGCTTGTCCCATGGACCGAAGTTCCCGCTCCGCAGAACACGTTCGGTCGGCTTCACCATCATCGGGTCTTTCGGCGGCGCCATGCCGCCCCACGATGACACCATGCCGTGAGGGCCGTCGATGTCATAGTGAAGCGCCTCGAATCCGTAGCTCATCAGCTTCTTCGATTCGTCGGACACATACTGTTTCGAGTGCAGTACCGGCGCGTGATAGAACTCGGCGAACGCATCGATGTACAGCTTCCAGTTGCTCCGCACATGCGACCGGAACTTGTATACCTGGGTCAGTTTGCCGAAGGGATATCCCTTCATGCCGGCAGCGAACCTGCCGAGATAGTCGTCCAAGTTCCGCGTGTCGTCATCGTCGAAGTTGACGAAGACAAAGCCCTCCCAGATCCCGACTTGCACTGGGGTCAAACCATCTTCGACGCTTTCCAGATCGAAGGCTGCATTCCGCAGAAACGCGAACTGCCCGCCTATCGCATATCTCCAGGCACGCAGGCCCCCGTCGTCACCACGGACGACAACAACCGATGCGCGGACCGCGTCGATGGGCTTGGTGAAATACGAGCCGGCCGTCTGCGCCTGCTCGACCCTTCCGACGTTGAGCCACGAATGACCGAAGACGGCCTCGCGCTCGATTTCGAAGTAGTCGGCACTGATCGAGTCGTCATACGACATCGGTCCGGTGTCGATACCGAAGTGCTCGGTCCAGCTTCCCTCTGGCGGTTTCGGAAAATGTGCCATGCGTGGGGTGTCCTTCCCGACATCGCCAGATGACGATGGATCTGTTGTGCAACAGGCGAAATCAGCTCGACAACAAGGCTCGGCCGTCCGTCACCAAGGACTGTCAATAAGATGACCGGCGGTCAAGTTAACGGTTTCCGTAGAATATGGACCGGCGGTCAACTTGTCAACCAATAGGGTGCACACATGAGTCAGCAGGGTTTGCGGCGCGAGCGAAGCGATGCCGCCCGCAATCGACGCGCCATCCTGGACACGACGGACCGACTACTTGCCCAATACGGTGCCGCCAACCTCTCCATCGACCAGATCGCAGCGGCCGCGGGAGTCGGAAAGGGCACCATCTTCCATCGCTTCGGCAGCCGAGCGGGGCTGATGCGAGAACTGGTGGTCGAGCGCGCCCAGACTCTTCGTCAGACCGTGACCGACGGGCCGCCCCCGCTGGGTCCGGGCGCCCCCGCCGCCGACCGGCTCCTGGCGTTCTTCGACGCCATGTTCTCGCTGATCGTGGACAACGTCGAGCTCATGATCGCGTACGACAACGCGACGTCCCATTCCGAAGCGGAAGAGATCAACGCCTTCTGGCATCGCCACATCGCCCAGCTGCTCGCCGAGGCCAGACCAGACGTCGATGCCCCGGTCCTGGCGCGGGTACTGCTGAGCACTCTCGACCCCGATGTCGTCCTCGAACATATTCGGACCGATCACACCGGCCGGCTCGCGGCAGCAATCCACAGCTTGGTCGCCGCGGTTGTTGCACAGGGTGATTGATCTGCCAGACGCATGGTGCCCGGTGTTGTGCGTCCGAGGTTTGAATCGCCCGGCAGTCGGGCAGACATTAAGGCATGGAGACGATCGAGTACGCACCGGGCCGGTCGGTCGACGTGTTCGGTACAGCGGATAACCAGGCAGTATTGCTCTGGCACGGAATGCAGACCGACGCCCGCGCTGCGGTGCGGCCGCTTGCCGAACTCGTGGCGGACCGCGGCTTTCATGTCATCGCACCCGACTGGAACTCGCACGCCACGGACAACGGCCGGGCGGATCTGCTCGCCTCCGCGTACTTCGCGGCGAACCACGGCGCAGGGAGCGAGGGCCTCATCCTGGTCGGATGGTCCCTCGGGGGCCTGGCGGCTGCGGGTTTGACCATCCACGCCGGCGACTTCGATCTCCGGATCCTTCGGACGATCTGCCTGGCCGGTGCGTTCATGGCCACGGATCCGATCACCGGAGAGCACTTACCGACAGAACCCCCGGCTTCGGCACAGCAGGTGCCGTTCACCCTGTTGCACGGAATGCGCGACGACGCCGTGCCGCCGGCCGCAAGCCAGGAGTTCGCTGCCAGGCTCGAGAAGTGGGGGTGGCCCGTCGAACTGATCGAACTCGACGCCGATCACGGGTCGATCGCCGGCGCCGCCTATGACGCCGCAGCCGATCGCTATGTCGCAACCGACGATCCCGAGTCGCTGGCTCACGCCGCCGAGGTCGCGGCGTGGATCACCAGATGACGGCGATGCCCGCGGCCAGCAGTGACAACGCCCCGACGGCATAGAACAGCGGCCGCGGGACGGGCTCGCCGGTACGCCGTTGGCGCGCGCTCCCGATCCCCAGAACTGCACCGAGCACCACCAGGATCACCAGCTTGACGCCGATTTTCGGGTAGTTCAGATCGATCCCCGCAGGCCACGGCGCAGCCAGTGCCACACCGGTCAGGAGTGAGAGCAGAATCCCGTACTCCATCACCCGGGTGGTCCGGAATCGACGAGCGGCCGCCTCGGCCACCCAGGCACCGAAGGTGACTGCGAAACCGACGATGTGCAGAAGTATTACGACGTTGCGTAGTAGATCCATGGAGGCAGCTTAACCACGGTTCCTCAACGAAGCATCAATTTGCCGCCGTCAACCGAGTAGATCTGTCCCGTCATGAAACCCGAACCGGGGCCAGCCAGGAAGGCCACCACCGGGACCAGGTCGCGGTCGATATCGCCGAGACGGCCGCCCAGCGGAACGGTTTTCGCCATGCTCGCGTCATGCGCGGCAAGCTGCTCCGGCGTCATCGAAGCCCGGGTGCGGTCGTACATCGGCGTCCAGATGGCAGGTGCGATGGCATTGACCGTGATCCCGTGGGTCGCCCATTCCAACGCCACCGTGCGCGTCCAGGCGACCACTGCCCCTTTCGATGCCGCGTAGGCGGCCTTGCCGGGATAACCCGTGATCCCGGCCGCCGAAGCGAAGTTGATGATCCGTCCACCACCGGCTTCGATCAATGCCGGCAGGACCGCCTGATTCATCAAGAACGTCCCGGTCGCGTTGACCGCCATCGCCAGGTTCCACTGCTCGATGGGCATCTCGCCGGCCGCAGCGCCCGGGGCGATGCCGGCCGCATGAACCAGCACATCGAGCCCGCCGAGATGTGCAACGGCGGCCGATACCGCGGTGGTCACATCGGCCGGATTGCTGACATCGCAGGCGATGAACCGGGCACCGGCTTCGGCGGCAACGGCACCACCGTCCTCCGCTGCCATGTCGAGCGAGACCACCGAGGCGCCGAGCGACGGCAGGGCGCGAACCAAACCCGCACCCATCCCGCTGGCGCCGCCCGTCACGATGATCCGTCGCCCGGCCAGGCCTTCCGCCGCGTGTGTCACATGCTCTCCCAACAGTCGGTCCTCAGATCTGCCGAGAATAACATTCTGATTATTGGGAGTATGATTCTGACCAGGGCCGATCAGTACAGAGAACCGGTCGGCCGGGTCAGATTCCGAAACGGCGGTCGAGCAGACGTACGCGACCGTGGATGAGCGCTTCATCCCGGTGGCCCGGCGCCAGCGTTTGGCCCCACCGTCGCCACGCGGCCAGGTCTTCACGCCCGTGGACCGAGGCCGTCCAGGCCCGCAACAGCTTCGGGTCCCCGGACGTCAACACGGCCGAACGGACATCTTCCCTGAGTTCTTCGAAGACGTCGGCGATCCCGGGTGCCCTGGACACACTGAGCAGTCCACCGCGGCCGAAGGTCTCGATCGCCCGGATGATGTCGCCGGTCCGCAGCATCCCGCGCACCTGACCGAGGTCGGAGTCGATGGGTGCGGTGAGCCGATATGGCCGGGACGCAACAACATCGGGGCCCAGGTCACGTCGCATCCGGGAGATCTCCGCGCGGACCGTCACCGGGTCGACGCCGTCGTCGGCGAGCATGGAAGCGATCTGTTCGGTGCCCAGGCCCCCGGGATGTTCCCCGAGCAATACCAGGATCTCGGCATGCCGACGCGACAGGCGCATCGCCGGCCGACCCGCCGGACGCCAGTGGTAACGATCGCCGTCGAGCACCGTCAAACGCGGAACATCCGAGCGCTCCGATCGGGCCCCTTCGCCGGTGAGCGACCGGATCCGCAACTCGCCTTCGACCGCGGCGACAACCGACTTCACCATCGACAACGCGAACGGGGTGGCCACCCGCTCGCCACCCGTCACGTCGATGACCCCGATCACCGCACCGGTCACCGGGTCGTGCACCGGCGCCGCGACGCAGTTCCAGTCCTGCACCCGCACCGCAAAATGTTCGGCCCCGAAAATCTGTACCCCGTGGTCGACCTCAAGAGCCAGACCTGGGGCGTTGGTGCCGGCGACCTGCTCCGCCCACAACGCCCCTTCGACAAAGTTGATGTCGCCGGCCTGGTCTCTCGCTTTGTGGTCACCCTCTACCCACAACAACCGACCCACGTCATCGGTGAGTGCAACCACCACGCCGGAATCGGAAACCTCATCGAGCATGAGTGAACGGACCAGCGGGTATGCGGTGGCCATCGGATGGCCGTTGCGGTACTCGACGAAGTCGTTCCACGACATGCTGTTGTCATCGGTCATCCCGGAGGGGCTGACGCCACCTTTGACCGATCTCATCCAGGAATCCCGAACCACCGACCGCACCGAGGTGCGGCCGGTGGCCGGGGACATCGTGCCGGTCTGAACGAAGAGTTCATGGGCGCGGCGGACCTGCTCCAGACGAGCGGCCGGATCCTCACCTGGTTCCAGTGCGGACCAGAAGTCGCGGGGAGGTGTCTGCAACTCGCTCACCGCGTCGCCTCCGTTTCGCCTCGAACCCCGACATCCTCAAGTGTGCACCACGTCACGTCGTCACAGGCGCGACCTGGCGATTCGGCACCACCGGTTCGTCGGTCCGGGTGCGTCGCGGCCACCAGGCCCGGTTCCCGAGCAGCACCAGTATCGAGGGCAGCAGCACCAACCGCACCACGGTTGCATCGATCAGGATGGCCACCGCCAGACCCACACCCATCTGCTTCATCTCGACCATGCTCTGGGCGGCGAACAGCGCGAACACCGACACCATCACCAGCGCGGCACTGGTCACCACCCCCGCGGTCTGGGTGACCCCGGCCCGTACCGCCACCTTCGGAGGCAGGCCGTTGTCGATACCCTCGCGGATCCGGCTGAGTACGAACACGTGGTAGTCCATCGACAAGCCGACGAGCACCGCGAGCAGGAACATCGGAATCCACTCGACAACCGTGCCGTTGGACGTGAAGTCGAGTAGCCCTTCGGCCCAGCTGTGCTGGAACACCAGCGCGAGCACGCCGAACGCCGCACCCACCGACATCAGGTTCAGCAACGTGGAGACCAGGGCGATCACCGGGCTCCGGAACGTGGCCACCAGCATCAGCATGGTCAGGGTCAGGATCACCGCGACCACGATCGGCAATCCGTCCGACAATGCCTTGGTGCTGTCGTATTGCTCGGCGATCTGACCGCCGACCGCGAACTCGGTTCCGCCGATACCGTCCACCCGGTCGGGCACCACGGTGGTCCGCAGGTCGAGCATGGCTTCTTCGGCGTCGGTGGCACCCTGTTCGAAGGTGCTGGCGAGCCGCAGTTCGGTGGTGGTTCCCGACGACGAGGTCACCGGCTCCTGGGTGACGGTCCAGGCCCCACTCTCGGTCGCCGCCTCCCCCACGTCGGTCAACGCCGCGCTCACCGCGGCCGGATCACCGCCGGAGACCACGACATTGGCCGACGATCCTTCGGAGGGGAACTCGGCATCGAGTTGCTGCGCCACCGCGACCGCGGGGATGTCCTGCGGCAGCGTGTCCAGACCGGCGCTGCGCAGCGTCATGGTCAATGCTGGGATCGCCAGTGCCAGCATGACCGCCAGCCCGGCGACCAGTGCGATCACCGGCCGGGTGACAACCGGTCCGATGATGCGCGTGCTGATCCCACCGTCACCGATCCGTCGGTTGAGTCGCCAGAGCAGCGGCACACGTGGACGATCGACCCACCGGCCGAACTTGACCAGCAGCGCGGGCAGGACCGTCAGGGAACCGATCACCGCGACCGCGACCACGATGATGGCTGCAGTGGCAAGCGAATTGAACGTCGCGCTGCCGAGTACATAGACACCGGCCAGTGACGCGATCACCGCAACACCGGAGACCAGAATCGAATGGCCGGACGTGGCCGCCGCGATCTCGACGGCATCGATCTTCCCGTGGCCCTTGCGCCGTTCCTCGCGTTCTCGTTTCAGGTAGAACAACGAATAGTCCACGCCCACAGCCATACCGATCAACAGCACCATCGACGACGCGGTGTCCTCGGACGGCACGAAGTGGGAGATCGGCGCGTAGATGCCGATCGTCGCGACCACCGAGGTGATGGCCAGCAACACCGGGATGCCGGCGGCGATCAGGGCCCCGAAGGCAAAGAGCATGATGCCCAACGTGATCGGGATGCTGATGATCTCGGCCGAGGTCAGGTCTTCGGCGACTCGTTCATTGATCGCCTCATCGAGCGACACGTCACCGGTCTGCCCGAACTGCAGGTTCGGATGATCGGTGCCGGCCGCCGCCACTGCCGCGTTGATGTCGGCGATGGTGGGGTCTTCGTCTCCCGGCGGGGCGCGCAGGGAGATCGAGACCAACTGCACCGAACCGTCGGGCGACTGCGCCGGCAACGAGATCTCCTGCACCTCCGATGAACCCGTCAGGTATTCGCGGAGTTCGGCGGCCGCGGCCACTGCCTCGTCCTGATCACCGGTGATCAGGACGAACTCGCTGTCGGGTGCGGCGAGCCCGGCGTCGTGGATCATCTGGTCCGCGGTACCGGACTGGCCGGTGCGGTAGTCGGCGTCGTCCGTTTGCTGGGTGGGGATCATCGCACTGAACGCGACCGCTACCACCACCAGCCCCAGCCAGAGTCCGATTGCGCGCCAAGGATTGTGCGCGCTCCACCGGGCGACGGCCTGCGGCCCTCGCGTCATCTGTCTCATGGGAGCTCCTGATGCTGTGAGGCGGGTGCCTCGGGATGGATTTCCCGGCGGACACCGGGGCATTTACCACCTTTGTCGACCCGGACGAGCAGGTCAGGAGCGATAAACCCCCCAATCGCGGCGAAATTGTCCACCATGGAGGGTGGGCCCAGCACTACTGTCATTCACCGCAGAACCGGGCAGGATGTAGTTCTTGCACCGATGCAGGACGGGCGCGGCGGATGATCGCGACCGGGGAGGAAGCAGTGGATCTCGACGAACACCCGACTCTGGTGGTCCGGTGGCTGCGGGCGGCGATGTACGCCCTCACCACCGCACTGCTCGCGCCGGTGGCACTGGTGCTGTTCGTCGTGCAGGTCGTGGCGATCCCGCTTGTTCTGATCACCGTGGGCGGCCTGGTGCTGTGGGTCAAGGTTCCGATCACCGGCGCCTTTTGCGACCTTCATCGCCGGATGGCGGCCGGCGTCCTCGATCGCCGGTGGCTCCCCGGCGACTACAAACCGACCCAGCACAGTCGCAAGATCTTCCACCTGCTCATGGTCTGGAGTTCCGACTCCTTGCGATGGCGGGATCTCGGATGGCTGGCGTTGGCGTCCACGATCGGTTTCGTGATCTCGCTTGTCGGCGTGATCCTCTCCGCCACGGTGGTACTGCTCCCATTCGTGGAGCCGTTGATGAGGACCCGGGCCGTGATGGACCTGATGGCGTTGAACCGCAGCCGCAACGAGGTGCTGGAGGCCCGGGTCCACGAGGTCACCGAATCCCGTGCCGCGACAGTCGATTCGGCCGCCGCCGAGCTTCGACGTGTGGAGCGGGACCTGCATGACGGGGCCCAGGCCCGCCTCGCCGCGTTGGGCATGACCATCGGTTTGGCCGAAAGCCAGGTCGACAATGACCCGATTGCCGCCAAACAGCTGATGGCCGAGGCCCGCGCGTCGGCGACCGCAGCGCTGGGTGATCTGCGTTCGGTGGTCCGTGGCATCCATCCACCGATACTCGCCGACCGCGGGGTCGGGCCGGCCGTCGAGGCACTGGCACTCGACCTGCCGATCCCGATGACGTTGAATCTCGCTGTCAAGGAACGTCTTCCGGCCGCAATGGAGAATGCCGTCTACTTTGCGGTGGCCGAGGCGCTGGCGAACGTCGGTAAACACGCCCACGCTCACAACGCCTGGATCTCGATGGGTGTCTTCGCGGGCGTGCTCAGGGTCGAGGTCGGTGACGACGGGATCGGCGGTGCGGTGGCCACCGGATCGGGATTACACGGCGTCACCCAACGACTCAAGGCCATGGACGGCTCGCTGTATGTCCACAGTCCGGTCGGTGGTCCGACGATCATCTCGATGGAGGTTCCATGCGCGTCGTGATCGCCGAGGATCACGCCCTGTTGCGTGACGGTTTGTCGCGCATCCTGGCCGCCCATCAGATGGACGTGGTCGCCGCCGTCGACAATGCAACCGAACTCGACACCGCACTGTCCGACGCGACCGTCGATCTGGCCGTACTCGATGTCCGGATGCCACCGACCTTCACCGACGAGGGTCTGCAGGCGGCGATCAAGATCCGCCGTCAACGCCCCGGCTTCCCGGTTCTGGTGCTCTCGCAGTATGTGGAGCAGCTCTACGCGCGGGAGTTGCTCGAGAGCGGCGAAGGCGCAGTCGGATACCTGCTCAAGGACCGGGTGGCCAACGTCGCCGGATTCATCGACGCCGTCCGCCAGGTCTCCGGTGGCGGCACGGTTCTCGACCCCGAGGTGGTGTCCCAGCTGTTGACCGGACAACGCTCCGACGGGCCGCTGGACCGCCTCTCGACCCGCGAACGAGAAGTCCTGTCGTTGATGGCC
The DNA here is from genome assembly GCF_059553375.1 of Williamsia sp. z71. Classification (NCBI taxonomy): domain Bacteria; kingdom Bacillati; phylum Actinomycetota; class Actinomycetes; order Mycobacteriales; family Nocardiaceae; genus Williamsia; species Williamsia sp. z71. Next base: position 384,114 of record NZ_JCANWX010000003.1, on the reverse strand, counting down.
GAAGGGCGGTCGAACGCGGCGATCGCCGAGGCGATGTTCGTCTCGGAGAAGGCCGTGAGCAAGCACTCCAACAGCATCTTCACCAAACTCGACCTGCCCGTGTCGGCCGACGACAACCGCCGGGTGCTCGCGGTTCTGGCCTATCTCGGGGTGTGAGCGCTAGCCCCTCGCAAGGTTGTAGAGGAAGGTGCTGAGCGCCAGGAGCGCGCCCGATATCGCCGCGGGCCAGAACCAGCCGTTCCACAGACCCGAGCTGAATGCCACGACGATCCAGCCCATGATCAGCAGCGCAGTGGTGAGGGTGGTGACCAGCCGGACCACCAGGATCACGGCGACCGCCAGCGACCACACGACCTCTCGCAGGCCCAACCTCATCGATACGCTCCCGTAAATTCATTCGCCCGAACTGAATTGGACAACTTTGGCACAATGGGTGCGGTGAAGACCATCCTGAACGTCATCTGGCTTGTGCTCTGTGGATTCTGGATGGCGTTGGGATACGTCGCCGCCGGCATCATCTGCTGCATTCTCATCATCACCATCCCTTTCGGTATCGCGTCGTTCCGGATCGCGGCATACGCGCTCTGGCCCTTCGGGCGGACAGTCATCCGCAAACCCACGGCCGGCGTGGGGTCGGCCATCGGCAATGTCATCTGGCTGATCTTCGCCGGCATCTGGTTGGCCTTGGGTCACATCGCCACCGGTATCGCGTTGTGCCTGACCATCATTGGCATCCCGCTCGGAATCGCGAGCTTCAAGATGATCCCGGTGTCACTGCTCCCGCTCGGCGCAGAGATCGTCGACACCGACCGCGGGGCGCTGGTCCCGCCGCAGACGACAACGCGTTGGTAGGCGCCGAGCCTGAGGCCGGGGTCAGTGCGATCACCGGGATCACGCGGGTGGTCTACCTCTCGTAATCGGCGGAGCCCGCATGACCGATGCCTGCGCGGCGTGGATCCGGTCCCGCTCGGCAATGATGCCCTCGTCGAAACCCATGGGGCCGAGTGTAATCGCGGCTCAGCCCACGTTGTCGAGGTCAGGTCCGATCGGGGTGGCCGACGGGATCTCCCCGGTGGCCACCACCACCTTGGTCAGTTCCAGCAGTGACGTCGTCAGGTCGTCGACAGCACCGGCGGTCAGCCGCGCGTAGGCGGGCGCGGCGAGCCGATCGGTGGTGTTCTCGATGTCGGCCTTGAGTGCCCGGCCGGCAGGCGTGATGGCGCCGGAGCGGTCGAGCAGACCCCGATCGGCCAAACTCTCCGTCAGCGACTCCCACTCCTCGTCGGTGTACCGACGCCCGGCGTCGAGCACCGAACGTGGGAGCGCCGTGGCGATGGCATGCAGGACACCGGCTTCCCGGCCACTGATCCCGGCCGCGGTCAGGGCGGCGACATGTCCGTCACCCCGGTGCTCACGCAACAGGGTTGCCGCATGCCACAGGGCACCGACCCGGTCCGTCGGCCAGGGCAGTGCCGCATTCGCGGCGAACAGGGCCCGCCCGCCGAGGTCTGCGTTCTGTGCGACCGGGTACAGCAACGCGACCACCCGGTCGATGGTGGCCGCGGCCTCGTCGCCGAGCATGCGGTTCAGCGTCGCGGCCGCTGCGTCCTGACGGGCCTTCAGCGCGGTTTCCGGGGGCGCGAAGTCCCAGGCGTCCGGGATCGCCCTGGCCACGTGCGACGGCGTGAAGTTGTAGAACAGCGCCGTGACGATCTCCGGGCCGACCGGTCCCAGCGGCGCTGCCCGAGCAGCGAAGTAGCCCATCCAGAAGCCCCGGTAACCGGCAGCCGACAGTGCCTCGCGGGTCTCGTCGGAGAAGTAGGTGACGGCGTGCAGGGGCTCGAGTAGTCGCCACAGTCGCCGAGCGGTGGGAAGGTCGATGGCCATGAACGGAGCATGCCATCGCACTGTGCGAGCGCCTACCCTTTAACGATGACCGACAAAAAGAAGGCCTCGGACCACACCCACGACGAACCCAAAGGCGGACGACCCGGACCTGTCGACGAGGGCGGCACCGGCGGAATGGCCACCCGGGAGGTCGCACCCGAGCTCGTCCACAAGGACGACGACACCAAGGACGACTGAGTCACCACGGTTCGGATCACCGCTCGCGGTCGCGATACCGCCATGGGAAGACGAACCAGAAATACAGGAATCCCAGTGCCGCGAGGGTGCCGGCCACGATCCCGGCGGTCCGTCCCACCACCAGCTCGAACACCATCATCACGACCCCGGTCATCGCGACTCCGATCAGCATCAGCCCACCGAGCGCGAATCGTTGCCCGGACTGCACCAGTTCCGGCAGTCGATGCCTCCGAAAAAGTATGCGGTGCATGGAGGCCGGGGCCAACAACAGCACGGTTGCCGACACCGAGGCCGCCATCGTGGCCAGGTAAAGGTATTTGAAGAAGTCGTCCTCTTCGTAGAAGCGGTCCTGAAACGGGATGGTCAGCAGAAAGCCTGTGAGCACTTGGACCCCGGTCTGAACGACCCGTAATTCTTGCAGGAGGTTCGACCAGTTGCGGTCCAGCTGTTGGGTCGGGGTCTCCTGCCGTTCCTCGCGGTACCACTCCTCGTCGTCGGGACCACTGGTCATCGGCCAATCCTGGGCGCACCTGCGATGCAGGGCAACCCCTCGCCGGGACCGTAAGTTGCGTCCCGACAAACAACCGGTTCTCGCTGGTCGATAGGCTGGGCGAATATTTGCGTGGCAAAGGAGTGAGCGATGACGGCCGATACCCCCCGCCCGGTCACGGAGCCGCGTTGGTTCGCCGCCGCGCTGGCAGACAAACCCGAACACCGTGACGTCGAGATCTCCGGCGCCCGCGTGCACCTTCGCTGCTGGGGCGACGAAGGCAGACCCGGCGTGGTGCTGGTCCATGGCGGATCGGCACATTCGGGCTGGTGGGATCACATCGCTCCGCTCCTCGCGTCGACACATCGGGTGGTCGCGGTCGACCTGTCCGGACACGGTGACAGCGAGATCCGTGAGCAGTACCCGATGGACGGCTGGACGAGCGAGGTCCTGGCGGCAGCCACGGCAGGTGGCATCGCCGGCAAGCCCTACGTGGTCGGCCACAGCATGGGCGGCTGGGTCACCGCGGTACTCGGCGCGTTGCACACCGATGCCGCCGCGGGCCTGGTCATCATCGACTCACCTCTGTTCGACGAACCGCCGGAGGAGATCATCATCCGGCAGCTGGCCCGTGTCCCGAAGGCCTATGCCGACCGGGACGAGATCTGCGTCCGGTTCCGGACCGAGCCGAGGCAGGATGTCCTGCTGCCCTACGTGGCCAGGCATGTCGCCGAAGAATCGGTGACGCAGACCGAGGCCGGCTGGATGTGGAAGTTCGATCCGGAGATGTTCCGCAAACGGCACGAAGCCGGGCACCTGGTGAATCTTCGTGAGCTGCTCGGCAAGATCGTGACCCCGTCGCTGTACATCCGGTGCGAGCTGGGCATGGTCAGTCCTGAGATGGCCCAGGAAATCGCCGGGTTGTTCGCCAACCCGGCCACCGTGGTCGACCTCCCGGACGCCGGACACCACCCGATGATGGATCAGCCGCTACCGCTGGTGAGCATCCTTCGAACCATCTTGGCGCAGTGGGAATCCGAGCGGCGACCGTGATCGTGGAAGTGGTCATCACCCGTTGATGACCGCGAAAGGCGGCCCGCCCCGGTACGGCATCCTGCTGTTCACCCTGGGGCTCGTTACCACCATCACGTCCATCGTCAGCAGCCTCGGCGCACCACTGGTGCCGAAGATCTCGACCGACTACGACGTCGAGATCACCCAGGCCCAGTGGACGCTCACCGCCACCATGCTGATGGCAGCCATCGCGACGCCGGTCCTGGGCCGGCTCGGCGGCGGTTCCTGGCGACGTCCGACGATTCTGGTCGGCCTCGCCGTCGTGACGGCCGGATCCGTACTTGCTGCTCTACCACTGGGTTTCGAGGCGCTGGTGATCGGCCGGACGATGCAGGGGGTCGGTCTGGCGCTGGTGCCCCTCGCGATGGCGGTCGCCCGCGAATCATTTGCGCCGCGCCGGCTGGCGTCGGCGATCTCTTTGCTGTCGGTGACCGGTATCGCCGGGGCCGGCCTGGGCTACCCGATCACCGCAACCGTGGCCCATCTGTGGGGTTTGCATGCGGCGTACTGGTTGGGCGCCATCCTGAGCCTGATCACGCTGCTCATGGCCGTGCGGTACATACCCGACTCGCGCACCTCCACCCGGATGTCCGTGGATTGGTTTGGCGCAGTGCTTCTGTCGAGCGGTACCGCCATGTTCCTGCTCGCCGTCAGCCACGGTGACAGCTGGGGTTGGCTGGCACCACGCACGCTGGCTCTCTCCGTCGTCGGCGTGGCCGCGTTCGCGCTGTGGATCGTGTGGACACTGCGCCGCGAACAACCGCTCGTCGATCTCCGGCTGGCGGTCCGGCCCGGGGTGGCCGCGCCCAACCTCGTTGCCGCAGGCGCCGGTATCGCGATGTACACGCTACTCACGCTCGTCATCGTGCTCGTCCAGAACCCTGACTGGGGACTGGACCAGTCACTGGCCGTGGCCGGGTTGATGCTGACGCCGTATTCGCTGATGAGTGTGGTCGGCAGTCGCCTGTCGTTGGCGGCCGTGGACAGGTTCGGCCCAGACCTGGTGCTGCCGTTGGGTTGCGGGATCTTCATGTGCTCCACGGTGGGCGTGGCCCTTGTTCACGACCATGTCGCATGGGCGGTGCTCTGGATGGCCGTCGGCGGCCTGGGCAGTGGGTTCAGTTTCTCTTCGCTCGCAGTGCTGATCATTCCGCATGTACCGAGCGAAGAAACCGGCAGCGCGATGGCTTTCAACATGGTGCTGCGATACCTGGGGTTCTCCGTCGGCAGCGCGGTGAGCGTCGCCCTGATGGCCGTCTACGGCGGCGGTGACCGCGGGTTCGCGTTGACCTTGATCACGGTGTCCGTGGTGTTTGCCGCGGTGGGCATCGGTGCCTGGCTCCTGAGCAAACGCGTCCCGCAGGCGGGCTGAACCCGCTCGGGATTGGGGTAGTCCACTACTCGCGCCGCCGGGGGCCGGCCTTCTTAAGCTGTCTGCGCCCGCAAGGGAGCGAACCTCCCACCCTCGGTAAAGGACGGCGAACCATGGCGACATCGGACAACAAGGTGGTTCTCATCACCGGGGCGGCGAGCGGCATCGGCGCCGCAACCGCCCGGGCGCTGGCCGCTCGGGGCGCAAAAGTGATCCTCGTCGACGTCGAGGCGGATGCCCTTCGCCAACTCGCCGATGATCTCGGACCCGACGCCGCGGTCTCCGCAATCGCGGACGTGACCGATTTGGCCGCAGTCGAGGCGGCCGCAGAGTCCGGGGTGAGCACCTTCGGTGGGATCGATGTGGTTGTGGCCGGCGCCGGTATCGCGAGTTATGGGTCGGTGTTGCACGTCGATCCGGCGACGTTCCGCCGCGTCATCGACATCAACGTCACCGGAGTGTTCCATACCGTTCGCGCAGCTCTGCCTCATCTGATCGAGCGACGCGGATACGTCCTGGTGGTGTCGTCGATGGCCGCTTACGGTGCGATTCCCGGGTCGGCGGCCTACACCACCAGCAAAGCCGGGATCGAGCATTTCGCCAATGCCCTGCGGTTCGAGGTCGCACATCACGGCGTCGCGGTGGGCAGCGCCCACATGTCGTGGATCGACACCCCGATGGTGCGCGACGGTCAAAAAGATGTGCCCACGTTCAACGATCTCCTAGACGTTCTACCCCGGCCACTGAGCAAGGTGGTGCCCCTCGAGGACTGCGTTGATGCCTTTGTCAACGGCATCGAGCGGCGCAAGAACCATGTGTACGTACCTCGCTGGGTCGGCGTGGCGCGCTGGCTCAAGCCGGTGCTCTCGTCGACCAAGGTCAATCGTCGGGTCCTCGAGCGGGTATCGACCGACCTTCCGCTGATGGATCAGCAGGCCGCGGCGCTCGGACGCTTCACGAGCGCACGCCACCTGGCGACGGGCGTCGTACCACCGGCACCGACCGACTCGGCGAGGGAACCGGCGGGCAATTCCTGAAGATGTTTCGGAGCGTGGCAGCGGGGTAAACCAGAGACCTGTCCGGTTGAGGTCTGCAGCCGCCGGCTGCGGAGCCGCCGAGCAGGTGACCGATATGTCCGTGCATCGCGGGATGCGCGGCCGGACCCGGGGGTGAAAATGCCATCGAGCACGATCTTGTCCGAGGCGATGTGGGGTAGCCGTGGCTGAACGCGGAGCCAAGCCGCAAGTCCCGGCCTTGCGCCGAAAGGCGCTCCGAGCCATCAGCCATCTGTTCAGCCCGTTACAGCCGGACGACTACCTCGAGATGATCAACCCGCTGTGGACCACGCGGGAGCTGCGCGGTCGCATCGAAGAGGTCCAGCAGCAGGGTTCTGACGCCGCGACCGTCTGGATCAAGCCGGGGTACGAGTGGCCGGGCCATCTGCCGGGTCAGTACGTGCGCCTCGGTGTGGTGATCGATGGCGTGTTCCACTGGCGGGCCTATTCGTTGACGTCCGACCCCGAACCGCGGGACGGGCTGATCGCAGTGACCCCCAAACTCGTCGAGAACGGTGTGGTCTCGCCGTATCTCGTGCGCAAGATCCGGCCGGGAGAGATCATCCGGCTCGGCGAAATCGAGGGTGTGTTCACACTCCCCGATCCGTGTCCGGAGAAAATGCTCTTCATCAGCGCCGGTAGCGGCATCACACCGATCATGAGCATGCTGCGCAGTCTGGACCACAACAACGCCATGAAGGATGTGGTGGTGATCCACTCGGCCCGCACCGAATCGCAGGTGATGTTCCACGACGACCTGCGGGAGATGGATCGACGCCAGGACGGCATGCACCTGACCATCCGGCTCACCGCCGAGAACGGCCGGTTCGGAACCGACGATCTCGACGAATTGTGCCCGGATTGGCGCGAACGTGAGGCCATGTGCTCGGGACCGGGTGAAATGCTCGATACCTTCGTCGAACACTGGGAACGCAACGATGTCGGGGACCGCATCCATTTCGAGCGGTTCCAGCCCATCATCGGCGGTGCCGCCGGTGCCGGTGAGGGCGGCGCGGTGCGGTTCGTCCGCAGCAAGACCGATACCAAATGCGAACCGGGACAGACAATTCTGGCCGCAGGGGAAGATGCCGGGCTCGAACTCAAGTACGGCTGCAGAATCGGCATCTGCCATACGTGTGTGGGCACGTTGAAATCGGGAAGTCTACGAGACCTACGTACCGGTGAAGTCAGCGAGCCGGCCGGCGCCTCGGTGCGGATCTGCGTGAACAGCGCCGAAGGCGACATCGAAATCGATTTGTAGATCGAAGGAGAGTCATGACGATCGACGAAGCCAAGGGCAGAACCCGCCCCGGATCCACCGGAGCCAGGGCCGACGACGGGCAGAGTCCGCTCGCCCATCTGTCCGACGAAACCATCGAAATGCTGGGCAAGGAGTTCGACGCCATCCACGACGAGGTCTACGGAGATCTCGGGGAACGCGACCGCCAGTACATCAAGACGGTGATCGCCACCCAGCGGAACCTGGCCGTCGCCGGCCGGGTGCTACTGCTGGGATCGAGGTCGAAGGTCTCCTGGGTCGCCGGCACCGCCTGCCTGGGTATGGCGAAGATCCTCGAGAACATGGAGATCGGCCACAACGTCATGCACGGACAGTGGGACTGGATGAACGACCCCGACATCCATTCCTCGGTCTGGGATTGGGACACCGCGTCGACCGCGGAGGCGTGGAAACACTCGCACAACTACATCCATCACACCTTCACCAACATCCGGGGTAAGGACAAGGATCTCGGCTACGAGATCATGCGGATCGATCCGCACCAGCCATGGAATCCGGTGTACCTGGCGCAGCCGTTCTACAACATGCTGCTGACCGCCTTCTTCGAGTGGGGTGTGGCCTTGCACGACCTCGACCTCGACGCCATTCGCAAGGGCGAGAAGTCGATGTCGGAACTCTGGCACGACCTCAAAGGCATCGGCGTCAAGGCGCGGCGACAGGTGATCAAGGATTACATCGGGTGGCCGGCGATCAGTGCCGGTGCTTTCGCCCTGACTCAGCTCGGGTCGGGCGGGCGCATCGCTCAACCCAGGAAGTCGCGGTTGGCGAAGCGCCTGCGTCGCGCGCCCGGGGCCGGCAAGCGCGCCACCGTTGCCGCCGAGCTGATGGATCGCACGCTTCCCGGGGTCGAGCAGACGTTCCTGGCGACGCTGGCGGCGAACTTCACCGCCAACATCATCCGCAACGTCTGGGCGCACGCGATCATATTCTGCGGCCACTTCCCCGACCAGACGTACACCTTCAGCAAGGAGGAGACCGCGGACGAGACCCGCGGCGGTTGGTACCTCCGGCAGTTGCTCGGATCAGCGAACATCGAGGGCAGCCCGCTGTTTCACGTGATCAGCGGGAACCTGGGGTACCAGGTCGAGCACCACCTCTACCCCGACATGCCGAGTACTCGTTACTCGGAGGTCGCGCCCAAGGTGAAGGACATCTGCGAGCGCTACGAACTGCCGTACAACTCAGGTCCGTTCGGTCGTCAATGGGGACAGGTGCACCGGACCATCTTCCGCCTGGCATTTCCCGGCGGCCAGTCGCGACCCAAGCCCGGCCCCTACCACCGGGCACCGCACAGCGCCGTCGACACGGAAAGGTCCAGCGAGGCCGCCCGGTTCCGGAGCCGGGTACCCCAGGGACACCCGGACGCCGGCCCCGAACACGAGTCCGGCGGTGTCGCAGTCGCCCCACCGCCCCGGGACTGACCGGTCCGGCTCGGTGGCGGGTGGTCGGTCACCGCTCGAGTTGACCGGCCACCCGCTGTTCGAGCTGTTGGGTGGTGGCGGCCGGTAACACGATCAACCCGTCCAGTTCCTTGCGCGCCCGGTCATAGGCGCTGCGTCGCTCGTGCTGGGGTGCCTCGCTGTCCTGCGCCAGATGCAGCAGGCTCTGGCCACGGCGCAACCGCTCCTGCTCCGGTTCGGTGAATCCCGATCGACGACGCCGCTTCGCTTCGGTTTCGGCCACGTCGAACGCGGTGGCGTACTCGTGGACCGCATCGCGGTATTCCCGGCGGCGCTCGCTGTCCTCGATGAGGTCGTCGCCGCTGTCGGGCCGCAACAGATCGGCCTTGCGCTTCGCGCGGTGGAAATCGATCGTGAGGGGGTCCCGCAGATCGATCATCATCGGGAAGTCGAGCAGGGTGGCCGCATCGAGTTCATAGGCGAACCAGCGGGCATCGGTCTGGTTGTGCTCGTCGAGGGTTTTCGCGATGTCCCGCTTCACGGCTTCGGCATCTGACCGCCGTTGCCCGGAGGCCTCGATCTCCGCGATCTTCGCCTGCTGTTTGAGGCGATAGCGCTCCTGCCTGCGCTCTGCGCGACGCTCGTTGGCCGCACCGATCGTCTTCAGGCCGCCGCCGATCGCGCCGCCGAACACGAATACCAGCCACCAGTAACTGCCCACGAACTCGAAGAACGCATCCACCCCCCAAGCATGCCGGAGTTTTCGCCTGCGCGGCATGCCTCGCCGGACCGGACCGGAACGCGATTGACTATGAGTTGAGTCACAGATACCTCAGGGCACCCGCTTCTGAGCTGCGGCAATGCCACGCCGGCCCCCCGGTCCGGGTACCCCTTGGGACGGTTCTGCCATATCGTCCCAGCGAGTTATTGCGACTCGAAATGGGGCCTGTGTGATGTTTGATCGTGACGGTCATTTTTGCCGACCACTCCTCCGACGGGGGGTTGCGGCGATTATCGTCCTCTTCACCCTCTGCACCATCGGAAGCGTGGCCCGGGCCGAGCCTGCACCGGGTCTGGACCGTTATCTCGATCTCCCCCTGACCAATCGGGACGCCTCCCGCGGGCCGGGCGGTGTGCACTCCGCATTGCCCACCGATCCGGCAGAACTGCGCACCCTCCTGGATCAGGCGCGCGGTCAGGCGGTGGCACCCTCCCGCTACGCGGCGTTGCTGTACCAGTACTGGCTGGTCGAGACGACCACTGCCGCCGGAATCGATCTCGCCACCTGGAACCCCCGACTCGGGGTCGAGGCCAATCGGCAGAACCTGATCAAGTCGTACACCTTCTACGAACAGCTCCAACTGAATCACCGCGAGCTCCAGTGGGCCGGGATGGCAGGTCAGGTCGGCGCCGACTTCGGCGGTGGCCTGATCGATTTCGAACTCGCCACCAACGTCTACGACTGGACCCGGCTCCAAGGTTTCGCCAACGCCATCGTCGGGCAGGCAAACCAGGCCGGTGCCGGTCTGGTCGAGCAACTTCCGACCGGACTGCGGGCACTGGCACGCGTCGGATCCACGGTGACGCCCGATGATCTGCACTTCGTCCTCGGGAACATTCTGGTGATGCAGAAGAACATCTTCAGCGACCTCATGCCCATGCACCGCGCGTACGTGGCCGGCGGGCTCGCCCCACTCGAAGAGATGCGGGCGGCCGGCCTCTTCGGTGATGACATCCTCGACGCCTGGCGCGATATCGCGTCGAACGACGCGGACCGGATCGCCGAGGGCAATGCCGTTCTGCTGCAACGCGAACAAGGCCAGATCATCAAGGAACAGTGGGACCGGACCCGCGCTTACAAGGGTGATGTCGGCGAAGCGATCACTTATGTGAGCACCGTGGGCGGCTCACCGTCGGTGGCCGGCGTCGTCGCGCCGAGGTCATTTCGGCCCATCGAGATCAGCAACCGTCTCGCCGATGGACGCACCGCGACCCTGACCACCCCGTTGCCGTCGTGGAATTGGGCGGAATACGAACCACGCTGGGACTACATCACCATCGAACTACTGCCGAAATACAAGGACCTGGTGAACCATGACTGGCCGTCCCTGGAGCGAATCTTGCGCACACCCTACGAAACCCAGCTCGAAACACACCGTCCGATCATGAGCATCCCGTCGCTGCTGCAGGCCGCGGCGGCCGGCACGAAGGTGAGTGTGTCGTGAAAAGCCTCTCGACAGCACTGTCGATCCTGATGGTCGCCCTGGTGGCAGTGTCGGTGAATGTGCCGGCCGCCCAGGCAGAACCGGTACGTACCCCGGACCTGGGCGAGGTGTTCAACGGCTATGTCATCGGCACATTCGCCGACGGCCGCATCGCGAGCCCCGACGAGATCTTCCAGGGCCTGGCCGCCGACGATCCGTTCTACGCCGAACCACGGCTCCGCGGGGACGAGAAGCCGGGCACCATCCTCAAGGCCAAACCGGTTGCGGTGCAGTTCACCGGATTTCGGCCCGGCAACATCGATGCCTACAAGCTGATGTACGTCACCACCGACCTCGACGGCAGCGCCGAGATCAGTACCGGCATCCTGATGATCCCCCGCGACGGTAAGAAGAACTCCGAACGTGGAGTCGTCGCGTACCAAGAAGCCAACGACAGCGTCGGTGCCTACTGCCATCCGAGCACCCAGTGGACCGGTGGCGCCCCGATGGACGGCTCCTCCTGGTCCGCGCTGGGCCCGCTGGGCCAGATCTTCGGCAAGGGCCTGGCAGTGATGATCTCCGACGTCGGCAATGACGGTGATCCGTTGCCACACGGCGTCTTTGCCGGAAAGTTCGGCGGCAACGCGAATCTCGATGGCGTGCGGGCCGCGTTGGCCCTACCCGAGGCCGGTCTGAGCGCCGACGCCCCGATCTCGATCTTCGGTATCGCCGGCGGCGGTGTGGGCGCTGCGTTCGCGGCCGAGAATCACGCCACCTACGCACCCGAACTCAACGTGAAGTCGACGGTCCTGGAGGGCATGGTCGTCAACCAGCGCAACTTCATCCGCACCGCCGACGGGTCGGTGGGCTCGGGGTTCGCGTTTGCCACGCTGCTCGGTCTGGAACCGCGCTACCCGGAGATGAAGATCGACGAGAAACTCACTCCTGCCGGTAAGGCGATGGCAGATGTGTTCCGGACCCAGTGTCAGACACCGGCCTACTTCGCGACACCGTTCCTGCCACTGCGAACCCTGTTCACCAGCGGACAGAACCCGGCGGACATCCCGGAGTTCCAGCACGTCTACGACGACAACCTACTCGGGTCCAAGAGCCCGGATTCGAAGGTGCTGATCACCTCGTGTGCGGCCGATGATTCACCGATGTCGTTGGTACCCGCGCAGGATGCCCGGGATCTGACCGCGAAATACCGGGCCGGGGGAACCGACGTCAGCTATCAGCCCTCGGACTGCAGCATGCTCAACGCGCTGACCAACCTGTACGGCTGGGGCACCGACCTGTTCGGGATGCAGACCGTGAACTGGATGGCCAACACTCTGAAGGAGTGAAACCGTACGGCACACGTCGGCCACCGTAGAACACCGACCGCCCGCCGATTGGCGAGCCGTTCTCGTTGGCGGCGTGTGTGTTTGGCAGCGGTTCGTGGCTGGGATCGTGATGTCGGCGGCGATGATCAACGCTTACAGGAAGCCGGCCGTTCGGCGGTGGAACTCAGGCGATCTCCTGGTGATGGATCCGCGGGAACCGGCCGTTGTGAAATAGCAAGGGGGCCGCGTTTCGCGCATGTCCGACCTCGTTGACCAGGAACGTGACGACGGTGTGGTCGCCGGCCGGAAGATCACCGGAGATCTCGCAATCCATCCATGTCACTGCGCCGTCGATGAACAGTGCTCCCTCGTCGCTCACCCATGTGTCCAGGTCGGCGAACCGGTCGGCGTCCTTCGCGGAGATCTGTCGACAGGCGGCACTCTGGTCCTCGGCAAGGATCGAGATCCCGATGCGGCTCGCCCGTCTCAGGATCGGCCACGTCGACGACGCGTTGCGGACCGAGAACATCACCATCGGTGGGTCATAGGAGACACCGACGGCCAGTGAGGTTGCAACCATCCCCTGCGGTTCCCCGTCCACAACGGCGCACAAGGCTGCGACCGCGGCCGGGAATCCGTTGAAGACGGCGCGAACTTCCGCGGAGTCGGCGATCGCCGGGGCCATCGAGCCGACGTGATCCCCGAACCGGCGGTGGGCCTCGACGGTGCTCACCGGGCACCGACCTTCAGTTCGGCGGCCGCGCGGACCTGGTGCAGCGCCACCGCGTTCGCGGTCACCCAACCCTCGATGATCTCATCGGCCCGATCCATCTGCGGTGTCTCGAAATAGAACCCCGCCGTCGGCACCAGCGCACCGAGTTCCACGAGAAGCGGCCGCAGGTTGACCTCGGGAGCCATCGAGTGGCCCTTGTCGGCGCCGGTCATCAACGGGATGGCGCAGACATTCTTGAGCCCGAGGTTCGGGTATCGGTCCAGGAAGCTCTTCAGAAGACCGGTGTAGGTGGCCTTGTAGGTCGGGGAACCGACGATCACCAGATCACTGGCCGCGACCGACTCGTTCAGGGCGGCCATCTGGTCCGACGGCCAGACGAAGATCTCGGCGGTGTGCTCGGCGAGGTCCACCGTCGCGATCGTGTCCTCGTCGGTGGCGATGGCCGCGGCGAGTAGCCGGGCGAGGGCAAGGGTGCGGGATCCGGCCTTCGGATTCCCTACAACAACGCTGATCTTCAAGACTGCCTCCAGTGTCGTAACGATGCTTGGGCAGGCCAGGACCAAGCACGAATGTGCCTGCGTGCAATGCGAATGACTCCGCCGCACAGATATTGGCCTGTGGTGCCACCGAGGTCTTGTGTCTCGAGCGGATGGCGCCGGCTTACGGCGCCTCCCAATTATGCATGCACGACGTCACTCCGGCATGTCTTTGCGTTCTGGACGCAGTGCCTCATATCGCTTCTGCATGACCTCGCCGGCAGCCGGGCCGGCGGCATAGACGTACCCGGAGCCGTCAATGCGCTCACCGGTGGCTGCATCGACGACAACGGGCTCGATTTCGCGACCCGTCTGCGCGTCGACCAGGATCATCGACCGCTCCTCCGGTGCCAGCTGCGCATTACGCCATGCCGCCATCGCGACAAGCACGGGGCGTAGCGACCGACCCAGGTCGGTGAGTAAGTATTCGTAACGATCCGGACGTTCCTGATAGCGCCGTCGATCGAGAATGCCGGCCTCGACGAGGGCTTTCAGTCGGCTCGTCAGCATGCTGGACGAGAGACCGATGTTGGACTGGAACTCGTCGAAGCGCGAGTAGCCGTCGAAACAGTCATGCAGGATGAGCACCGTCCACCACTCGCCGACCACGCCCAGCGTTGTCGACAACGGGCACTCCCGGTCCTCGAGTCTGATCTTGCTCACCATCCGGACGCTCCCTCGTCGACTTACTGCTAACTTAGCAGTAACAGTCACTTCTAACTTAGCAGTGACAACCGAGGAGAACACCGTGACAAACCCGCTGGTCGCCGACTGCCCAGATGCCGTCCGCGCATACATGACTCTCAGCCAAGGCGATGATCGTCCCGCAGCCGTGGCACTGTTCACCGAGGACGCCCAAGTGACCGACGATGGGCACGACTATCGCGGCGTCTCCGAGATCAGGACCTGGCTCGATCGGGTCGCGGGCGAATACACGTACACCGCGACACCGACAGCCGTGCAGAACGAGGCGACCGACAAGACCTCGATCCGAATCCGACTCGAAGGCAACTTTCCCGGTGGACTCGTCGACGTCGACTACCGCTTCCGACTCGATACCACCGGCCGACTGACACGCCTGACGATCGCGCCAAGCGCTGATCAACCCGGAACGGCCTGACGTTACGCATTCGGCCACCAGGGGTACTTCCGAGGAAACCCACTTCGGAAAGGCCACAATGAGTACATCCGCAGACCCCGCCGTGGAGAAGACATCTCGATCGTTGGCCCTCCCCGGCGTGATCCTGGGCATCGGACTCGGGGGCTTCGTCGACGGAATCCTGCTGCATCAGATTCTGCAGTGGCACCACATGCTCACCGGGACCAACGACGACAACATCGGCGTGAAGTACTACCCCGCCAACACTGTGCACGGGCTGGAGATGAACACGATGTGGGATGGGTTCTTCCACACGTTCACCTGGCTCGCAGTACTGCTCGGCCTGGGACTGCTGTACTCGCAGGTCACACACGACCGTCGTCGCCTTTGGACATCCCGGGCGCTCTGGGGATGGGTCCTGGTGGGTTGGGGCGCGTTCAACCTCGTCGAGGGCGTCATCGATCATCACATCCTCGCCATCCATCACGTCCGGAGCGGCGATTATCAAACTCTCTGGGACATCGGCTTTTTGGCGCTCGGAGCACTGCTCGTGATAGCGGGTTGGCTACTGCAGCGCTCAGCTCGGCCGCTTGATTTCGCGCGCGTGAGAGTCGACGGCCCGGTATGACGCAACTGGCGCACGGATCAGCGCAGCACGGCGTCGACTGGACGCAGATGGTCGCATATACGTCGCTGGCCGCCGTCGCCACCGCGTACGTTGTCTTCGCCGTACTGCGATCACGCGAAGCCCGCGGTTGGAACCATTGGCGTACTGCGAGTTTCTTGATCGGAGTGGCGATACTTCTGATCGCACTGCGCCCGTCGGTCTCCGACAGTTTCGGCAATCACATGCTCGGGCATCTGCTCATCGGCATGTTCGCGCCGCTCGCGTTGGTTATGGCGGCACCGATGACGCTGGTTTTGAGGTCCATCCCACCCCGGCATGGACGCACCCTGGTGCACCTGCTGCGGTCGAAACCCGCACGCCTGATCACCAATCCGATAGTTCTACTCGTCGCCAACATCGGCGGATTGGCGCTGCTGTACTTCACCCCACTGTTCGAACTCGCAGACGCCAATCCCGCGCTGCACAGCCTGATCCACGTCCATTTCTTCATCGCCGGTTATCTGTTCGCGTGGATGATCGCCGGTCCAGACCCCGGACCGGACCGCCCGACGGTGCCGATGCGTCTGGTCGTTCTCGGTGTTGCCATCACCGGCCACGCCGTGATCTCACAACTGCTCTACGCCGGCCTCTACGTGCAGGTCCCCGCACCGGCCAGTGAACTGCAGGATGGCGGAACCCTCATGTACTACTGGGGCGACATCGCCGAACTTCTTTTGGCACTCGCCCTACTTCTCACATGGAAACCCGACCACCGGACGCGGAGAACTCCGGCCGTTATTCGCAAACTGCAAGGTCAGACGTAGTTGGTCGACCGTCAAATTCACAAGGACCGGTGCAAAAAAGGCCGCTTTGGTTTACCGATCATAGTAGAAGTACAAACGTTCATATCGTTGTCCCCCAAAGGAACTAATCCGAACAACTCTATTGCAAACGATGATTCCCGGCCTATTCGAATCGATTTGGTCTCAATCCTATTGCGCAGTCCATATCTGAGCGGCGCTCAATTCTGAGTGCGGTATGTTCGGTTGATCCTTTACCGAGTCATTACCTGGGGGTTACCCGATGGGCCAAGCAGTCCGAACTGCTCATTCACGATCGCGACGCATCGCCTGCTTCGGCACGGTGGGAGCGGTCGCCGCTGCTGCAACACTGATGTTCAGTGGGGTCTCCGGCGCGGCACCGAGCTTGGGCAGCTCAGGCAGTGGCAGCGTCGGTTCCGGATCGACGGTACCGGACGCGTTCCAAGAGGACCCCGGCCCGCCGCCGGTGCTCCGCGACGACATCCTCGCTCCGGCGATCGAAAAGATCAGCCAGTCCGGAAACCACGTTCGGTACAGGGTGGAATCACCGGCACTTCGCCGTGCGGTCACACTCGATGTCCTGGTGCCCACGGATAATTCGGTGAAGCGTCCGACGCTGTACATGCTCGACGGGGTGAGCGCCGGGGACAACGCCAGCGGCTGGATGTACCAGGCTGATGCCAAGGGCTTCTTCGCCGACAAAGACGTCAATGTGGTGATGCTCAATGGCGGTCGGTCGAGTGTGTACACCGACTGGGAGAAGGAAGATCCGGTCCTCGGTCTGAACAGGTGGGAAACCTTCACCGCGAAAGAGTTGCCACCACTGATCGACAACGCTCTCAACACCAATGGCGTCAACGTGATCGCCGGAAACTCCATGGGTGCGCAAGGTGCAATGATGCTGGCCCACAGGAACCCGGATGTCTACGACGGGGTCGCCGCGTTCAGTGGGTGTTACTCGACCACTGATCCGGTGGGCCGTCTTTCCATCCAGCTCACCGCTTCACACCAGAAGGGCGACCCTGCCAATGTCTGGGGTGAGTTCGGCAACGAAGCGTGGAAGGCACACGACTCCGTCCGCAATGCAGAAGCGTTGCGCGGCATGCACATCTACATGTCGGCCGGGAGCGGCTTGACCGGCCCGCATGAAGATCCGAATGATGACGACTACCTGAACAGAGTGATCGTCGGCGGTGCAATCGAGGCGGGCGCGAACCACTGCACCCGGACGCTGGAGAATCGCCTGAACAGCCTCCGTATTCCTTCGACGGTGACGTACGAGCCGGTCGGGATACACAATTGGCCGTATTGGAAGGACCAACTGCCGAAGGCATGGCCGACGATCAAGGCGGGCCTGGGTCTCTAGACGCCTGGCACATCATCAACGGGCGGGCTCACCGGGACAATTGTTCTCGGTGAGCCCGCCCGTTTGTCGAACTGCTCCCGCGACTTCGCAATCGATTGTCGTACCCCTCGTTTAGAATCAAATGTATGTTCGAGGGGGAGTTCGAAGATGCAGGTGGGGACGATGAAATCGGCCCTGTCGAATCAGCGGGTGTCAACGAGTTGTTGCGTAACACCGAGCTCGCGATGGCTCAGCAGTCGCGGATGGAGTGGGAACGGTACGCCGCTGCGGCGATGCTGCACCGACATCTCGTCGAGCCCACTGCCGGGTCTGAGGCGGAGATGCGCGCCCTTGATCCGTTCGCGCAGTGCGCGGCGAGATTATCTGCCGCACAAGGTCTGACGCAGCGGACCGCGGAGCTACAGATCAACCGTGGGGTGGCTTTGCGCGATCGCTTGCCTGCGGTCAATGCACTCTTGAAAGCCGGCCTAATCGCTGCGCACCATATTCCTGACATCATCGCCCGCACCGAGTTGATCGAGGGCTCGGCCCATATGGCCGATATCGATCGGGGGATTGCCGAGGCGCTGGGTCGGCGGGGGTCGTGGTCGAAGGGTCGGATGCGGGACATGGTCGATGCGATCATCTTCCGCCGCGACCCGGACCTCGTCCGTAAGAACCGAGAGGACGCGAAAAACAACCGTGGGGTGTGGGCCAACAACACCGACCACGGCATGGCGGTCCTGGACGCGCATTCCACGGCTGAGGAATTGACGTTGATCATGGCGCGGCTGGAGAAGCTGGCGATGGCCACCTGTAAGGCTGATCCGCGTAAGCGTTCTGATCGGATGGCCGATGCGCTCTTCGCCACGGTGATGGCCCGCGAGTTCTATTGCCAGTGCCCGAATGACCCGAAGCATCCGTGCACCGCCGAGATCGTCACCGTTCCTGCCGGACAGGTGGTTTCAGGGGTGGATGTGAAGATCGTGCTGCATGTGATCGCTGATCAGGCCACCGTCGATGGTCGCGCCGAGAATCCAGGCTTCATGGATGGGCACGGTGTCATCTCCGGCGATCACGTCCGTGATATCGCTGCCCGCCCCGAGACAGTCCAGCGGCCGATGGGCAACAAACCTGCACCCGCGCAGCCAGAGCCTGCATCTGCATATGCACAACAGGAATCCACACCGCCCGAGCCTCAGCCCGAGCCCGGACAGCCGCAGCCGGAGACAGACCCGGCGCAACCAGCAGCCGAGCAGCCGGAATCAGGGCCCGAGCAGGAGACGCCAAAACCCAAGCGGCCGAACGCGAACATGCGCCGACCGCAGAACCCACCAGCCGCGGGCGGCATAGTCACAGCGCCGTTCCCGCAGGTGATTCCACTGCCGGCCACCCAACCCGGTGACCAGTACCGGCCGTCAGCTGTGCTCGACAGTTTCCTCCGGATCCGCGACGTCTACTGCATGTGGCCCGGCTGTGAGCACAAGGCCTGGGGCGCGGATCTGGACCACACGTGCGAGTACAACCACAACGATCCCGAGGCCGGTGGCTGCACCCATCCATCAGAGATGAAGACGCTGTGCCGTTTTCATCATCTGCTCAAGACCTACTCCGACTGGCTTGATGATCAGTACCCCGATCCTGAGACCGGGCGGACCCGGCTTGTCTTCACCACACCCGAACGCCGGCACTATCACGGTCCGGGATGGACCGGCGACGACCTGTTCCCGACACTGAGGTTCATCGTCTTCGACAACCAACGCGGCTCACCGAGAACATCCCCGCCAAGATCGCAGCCGCGTACCCCTGCCAGACACGCGCGCCGGCAACAAGAACGACTCGCCAACCGCCGGCAACGCGAACTGGCAGAGCAACTCAACCGGCAACGCCGCGAAGAGCGAGGAAGGAACGAACCGCCACCGACGTTCTGACGGTGTGGATGTCGCAGACTCCTCAGAACTTGGCGAGCAACGAGCCGAAGCCCTCGACCTGATCGTTGATCCCATTCGCCCGCAACGCATGCCAGATTGTGGCGAGGTTGATGGCGATCACCGGCTTGCCCAGTTCACGCTCGAGGTCGGCAGCGACATCCATCGCCTCCAGGTTCGTTCCGCACTGGATCAATGCGTCGACGTCAGGTCCGTCGACGGCCAGGAAGCCCGCCCGGATGGTTTCCGGGGTCTCGTCCGCGATCGAAGTGGCCGACGCCGACTTCAGGCCGTGCACGCCGGCCACGTCAAAACCGAGCTCGGTGAAGTACTTACGCACCTGCTCGTCGCCGACCGGCTGGTAGGGGGTCATGACGCCGATTCGGCGCGCCCCGAACGCTTTCAGTGCCTCACCGGCAGCGGTGGCCCCGGTGGACACTCCCAACCCGGTCAGTCGGCGAACGTTGGCCTCGAACTCGGCGTTGCCCGCCACGCCGCCCCAGAAGGTCTCCGCAGACATCCCCATCACGATGTAATCAGGGTCGGCGGTCATCACCGTCTCCAGCGCTGCGGGTAGTGCCTCGTTCAGGTTCTCCCGGAACAGCCCGAACGCGTCGGCTGAATCCAGGGCCACGGCCTTGATCATGATCCGTCCGGTGTGCCAGGACGAGTCCTGCAACCGGATCCGGTGGAACTCGCGCTCCACCGATGTATTCGTCGAGGGAACGATCAGCCCGAACTTCTTGCCCTTGGTGATCACTGATGTACCGGTTCCTGCCATTGTGTGTCCCTCTCGATTGAAGTGGTGGGCGCGGCCAGGTGGGCCTTCGCCCACCGGCCGACCTCGGCGTCGGCTGCCAGCTCAGCACCGACCCCAAGCAAATCCGTGAAACCTCGCCAATCCTGCTGGGACCGGCCCGAGACACCGGTCCGACGAATCGACCGGTACGTCTGCGCGACCGCCCCGGCCGCAGACAACAGCGGGCCCACCGGGTAGATCATCAGGGCGACACCGCATTCGGCCAGAACCCGCGTAGGTGGAAGCGCCGAGTGGTCGCCGGCCTCCGACAGGTTCACCATCAGCGGCACGCCGGGCACCGCATCGCGGACCCGGCGCAATTGCGCCTCCGCATAGGCACCCTCGACAAGGATCAGGTCGGCGCCGGCAGCGGCATACGCTCGTATTCTCGCCAGCGCGGCGTCCTCACCGTCGACCGCCAGCGCATCGGTCCGGGCGATCACCAGCGCGCTGCGCCTACTCCGCACGGCCATCGCCACCTTGGCCGTCATCTCCTCGACCGGGATCAGTTCCTTGCCGTCGAGATGCCCACATCGCTTGGGTGCCAACTGATCTTCGAACTGGATGGCCGCAGCACCGGCCCGCTCGAGACGTTCGACGGCCTCGCCGACCTGCAGGACGCCGCCATAGCCGGTGTCCCCGTCGACGATCAACGCCAGGTCGCTCACCGCGGTCATGCGCCTGACCTGTTCGGTCATCTCGGCCAGCCCCAGGTATCCGAGGTCGGGACGGCCCAGCGCAGTCGCCGATACGGCGGCCCCCGAGACATACGCGACAGCGAAACCGGCATCGGCCGCGGAGCGTGCCGTGACCCCGTCATACACACCCGGAGCGATCACCGGGCCGTAGCAGAGCCGCTCCGACAGGATACGTCCGGCGGGACGAGCCGTCTTCGGCACCGCATGAAGCTCGCGGGCCAAGCGTCCCAGCGTGATCCGCAACGACGTGAACATCGCCGAGGCACGCAGGTGGGCCCGCTTGTCGAGCAGCTCGATGTCCATCTCCGAGAGTTCATCGGCGCGGGCGGCCCGGGCCTCGTCGTCGTCGGAGCGCATCGAGTCGTAGTTCTTCTGCGCCTGGGCCTGCACGTGGTTGAGTGCGGCGTCACGACGCAATTCGCTGTACAACGTCGCCGCGTGGGTGTCGTCGGTGTCGGTCAGTGCCGCGTCGACACAGAGTGCCGCGGCCCACGCGTCGTGGATACCGCTGTTCATACCCATGCCACCGAGCGGGTTGTTGACGTGCGCGGCGTCTCCGACCAGCAGGGTGTGGCCGACCGAGAACGTCGCGGCCGCACGCATGTTCACCTTGTAGATGGAGGCGTGCGGGATGTCGTACGCCGTCGGCTGAGCCGCGATGCCCTGCAGTCGGGCCTCCAAGGCGGCCGGCTCGAGAGCCTGCTCGTCGGACTCGGCGTCGCGGATCGGGAACAGTGCCCGCCAGTGGTTGGGGGTACGCAGCAGCACACCCCAGTCCTCGGGATCGGAAATGTACGAGACGTACGCGAGATCGGGGAAGTCGTCGCGGAATTCGTGCGTGGTCGAGATGACCAGGAAGCGCTCGTCGTAGGTCCGGCCTTCGAACGAGACCCCGAGCGATTTGCGGATCGCCGACTGTGCGCCATCGGCGGCGATCAGCCATCGGGTCAGGATCGGATGATCACGGTCGGTGTCGGGCAGGAAGATCCGGGTGTGATCATGTCCCTGTTCGACCCGGACCACCGGACTCGAGAACCGCAAGGTCACATTGGGCATCATGACCAGGACCTGGTGGATGATGCGGGTCAGATTGTCCTGTTCGCTCTGAATCCGGTACGGGTACTTGGTCTCTCCCTTGAGCAGACCCATGTCCATCTCGGAGAGGACCGTGCCGTCGCGCTCCCGGTATTGAAAGACCGGGGCTTCCAGGCCGACCGCGAGCAGGTCGTCGACAACACCGAGCTCTTCGAGCAATTCGAGTGTCGACGGATGAAAGGTGGACGCCCGCGATTCATCGGACAGGCGGTCGCCCGCCTCGAGAACCAGTACCTGGTGGCCCAGTTGGGCCAGCTTCAGGGCCGCGACCATACCCACCGGGCCCATGCCGGCCACGACAACCGTCTCCATGGCGCGTTCTGTGTTCACAGACATGTTCTGTCTCAGCTCTTCTCGGCAAGCAGGGGCCCGTACAACTGCGGTTGACGGCTACCGACGGGGTCCAGGTGGTACCCCATCATCTTGTTGTGCGATTCACGCAGATCCAGCCGGACGATCAGCTGCTCTTCAAAGCCGTGCCTGGTCCACTGCGCGGACGGATACCGCATGAGCGCAATCGGCTGGCCGGGAATGAACGGATCAGCGCGGACGATCTGGCTCCCGATGACGGCCGGGCTGTCGAGCCGGTTCACCGACACGAGGTGCACGCGGTTCTCTTCGGTGCGCTCCGTGGCCGCCATCTCAGGCGCCTCTCGGCGATCCCAGTTCGCCGGATGCACAACCACTTCGGCGCCGCGCAGGGTCAGCAACCGCATCACCTCCGGTACCCACACCTCTGAGCCGATCATCATCCCGATCGCCCCGATCTCGGTATGGGCGACCTCGATGTCGTCACCGGGGCTCGCCCACTGCAGATCTGCGTGGTCGAGGTGGGTCTTGCGGTATCGGAAGACGACCGTGCCGCTGTGATCGATCAGATACGCGGTGCTGTGGTGTGCCCCTCCGTCGGATTCTTCGACCAGGTTGACCACCACCCACAGCGAATGTTCCTTGGCCGCGGAACAAATGGTCTCGAGAACCCGCTCCGATACCACCGCGGCGGCGGCCGGGTCCGCGGCCACCTCACCGGGCTTGAAACAGAACAGCTCCGGCAGCACACCGAGGGTCGCACCCTGCGCTGCGGCGTGGGCGATCTGCCCCACCGCACGGGTGATCGTCCACTCCTGGTTGTGGAAGTAGGACACCTGCAGCGTTGCGACATCGAGGAACTGTGACGGCCGATCCGGATCCACCGGACCGAGCATCGAGGCGACGGGCAGCGAGGCATGGTCGCTCATCAGGTCACCGTAGAGATCCGGTCGGCGCCAACCGAGGACGTCGGCGAACCCCGGGACATCCTTGTCGTCGGCAGTGCCGGGAGTGATGTCGGCCCAGATCAGGCCTTCGTCTTCTTCACCGGCGCAGGCGAGTGTTTCGCCTGTAGGACTGACGATCTGCGACCCGCCCATCCATGGCCAGGCGTCCGCCGGGCCTCCGACAGTGTTCGCCGCGATGTGCCACACGTGATTTTCCATGGCCCGCAGGGGCACATGGACCCGGAGTTCGTCCGGGCCACGCGAGTTGAGGGAGTTGCAGAACACCTGCGCACCAATGGTTCCCAGCACGCGGGGTACGTCGGGAACGATTCCGTCGGCACACATCAGCAGCCCGAGACGGCCGACCTCGGTGTCCATGACTTCGAGTTCCTTGCTGCCCGGGGTGAACAGCGTGTACTCGTAGTCCCAGAACACCGTCTTGTGGTGGACGTACAGCAGGTCCCCCGACGGGCCGATCAGCAGTGATGCGATGTAGACATCCGGTGCCGTGGCACCTCGCACATCCACGCCGACAACGGCATGGATACCGGCATCACGACAGGCCCGCTTGAGACCGGCGACGAACTCACCCTCGAGTGTCTCGGAGAGCTCGTGGCACTCTTCGCGGCCGCTGTAGTTCCGAAGCCGATTACTGTTCTCGGGCAACACGACCAGCTGGGCGCCGGCCGCTGCCGCGGCCCGGATGTAGGCGGCACACAGTTCGGTGTTCGCAGCGACGTCGGTTCCGGAGAAGAATTGTGCGGCAGCTACCCGGACCGTGTCCGCGCCGCGGGACTCAAATGAGTCCAATGTTGTGATTTCCATATTGTGGTTATCGCCTTTCCAATATATGGTTAACAATACCGCTGCGAGCGGCACCGTCACCATGCGGGATGTTTCACCGCGCGACGTTCACCACCGTGCGCTGACTGTGCTCGTATACGCCGAAACCGCCGTAGTCGATACCGATTCCGGATTGGCCGGCAAACGGCATCGGGATCGCGGCGTCGAACGCGCCGTGTTGGTTCACCCAGGCCGAGCCGACGTCGAGCCGCGTGGCAACCGCCTCGGCGGCCTCCACATCGGCGCCCCACACCGAACCGCCGAGTCCGTACTCGCTCGCATTTGCCTGGGCCACAGCATCATCCACCGAATCGAACGCGATGATCGGGAGCACCGGACCGAACTGTTCTTCGACCACGAGCCGATGCCCGGATGTCAGACCCGACACCACGGTCGGCGCGATGAACAGACCCCGGTCCGGAACCGATCCCTGATGTCCGTGAACCCGGCCGCCCGCTTCTCTTGCGGCGGCCTTCAGCCCCAGCACCCTTTCGTACTGGGGCCGATTCTGCATCGGCCCCATCTCGGTGGTGATGTCGAACGGATCGCCGAGTTGCACTGGCCGCAAACGACTGTCGAAGAGGTCGAGCATCTCGTCGATCCGGCTGCCGTGGACGTAGATCCGTTTGACGCCCGCACAGAAGGCACCGCAGTTGAGCAGACCCACCTGGGATGCCGTTTCGACGAACCGCCCGAGGTCGGCATCCGCCATGACGATCGCGGCATCGTTGCCGCCGAGCTCGAGCGTGACCCGTTTGAGCTGATCTGCAGCGGCCCTTGCGATCACCTTGCCGGTCGCCGTTGATCCGGTGAACGAGATCTTGGCCACGCCGCGGTGGGCGACCATGGCCGCCCCGACCTCGTGGCCCCCGTTGATCACGTTGAGGACGCCTGCAGGGAAGATCTCCCGGGCCAGCATTCCGAAACGTAGACCCGACAGCGGTGTGAACGGTGAACTCTTGAGCACCATCGTATTTCCGGCCATCAGGGCGTTCGCGACCTTCACCACCGCGAGCAAGACCGGGGAGTTCCACGGCGCGATCGCTCCGACGACTCCCAGGGGGCGTCCGGTCAGCCGGACCGATTTTCCGGGATGGACCATGTCCGTGTCCATCTGAGCGGTGTCGGCGATCGTGCGGACGAAGCGGGCGGCACTGAGCACCTCGCTGACGCAACGCCGCAGCGGGCGACCGGTCTCGGCGACGAGCAGGGTCGACAACGTCCGGACATCCTCTTCGAGCGCTCCGGCGAACAGATACAGTCCGGCCCGCCGCTGTGCCCACGAGATCGCCTGCCAACCGGCGGCTGCGGCGCTTGCCGCCGCGACAGCGGTGTCGACCACATCCGGGTCGGCGAACGGCGCCAACGCGATGATCTCTTCGGTGGCCGGGAAAGGTACCGGCTGCCGGGTGCTCGCCGGCACACCGGTTCCGGCAACGGTCTGTTCGAGACCGAGTCCTTCGATCCATCCCCCGACGTCATCGGGGGTCTGGCCGTACAGCTCGTCGAGGTCAGGGGCTTGTGGCGCGCTCTGGCTCATGTCAATTCCGGGTTCTGCGGTTTGGCATGGGCGCCGGGGTTGAGGGCATCGCGGACCGCGTCGCCGATCATGTTGAAGGACAGGACGATCAGGAGCAATGCCACACCCGGGAACGCGATCGACCACCAGGCCAGACGCAACGCGGTCTGACCGTCACCCAACATCGACCCCAATGAGAACCCGGGCGCCTGCACGCCCAACCCGAGCAGACTCAATCCGCTCTCGGCCAACACGGTCACGCCCACGCTGACCGACCACAACACGATGACCGGTCCGATCACGCTGGGCACGATGTGACGCAGCATGATTCGCGAGGTCGACGCTCCGAGCGTGCGGGCCGCGACCACGAAATCGAGGCGACGCACCTGGGACACCGAACGCACGATCGTGCGGGCGTAGATCGTCCACGACCACACCGACAGCACGACCACCAGGGTGACGATGCCGGGCCCGAGGACCGCGGTCAGGGCGATGCCCACTGCGATGAAGGGAATCGCGAACTGGATGTCGGCCAACCGCAGCAGGGCGGGACCGATGAATCGTTCGAAGTATCCGGCCAGTACGCCCAGGAGGAGTCCGAGCAACGCGCTGATGGTGGCCGTGACCACGCCGATGGTCAGGCTCAGCCGCAGCCCATAGAGCACGCGGCTGAACACATCTCGCCCGAGGGAGTCGGTGCCGAGAAGGTAGCCGCCCTCTCCCCCCATCCACATCGGCGGGGTGTCGGCGTCGGCAAGGATCTGCGCGGTCGGATCGTGCGGCGCGATCAGCGGTGCGAACACCGACAGGATCACCAGCACGGCCAGCAGGCCGAAGCCGATCTTTCCGGCCGGATTCGACCAGGCCTTGCCCATGATTTCGCGGACCCGGCCCTGTGACCGGCGCGGTGTGGTGGTCGTCGTCGCGCTCATGAGGACGCCTTCGCTCGGAGTCGGGGATCGAGGAGATGCACGATGGCATCCATTGCAATGTTCATCACGGTGATCAGGACCGCGATGACGAACACGCAGGCCTGCACCGTCGGAAAGTCTCGCGCCGAGACGCTACGCACCAGCAGTTGTCCGAGCCCGGCGTAGTTGAGCATCGGTTCCAGGATCAACAGCGATCCGATCAACAGCGAGAAGAGGATGCCGAGATACGCGACGATCGGCGGAATGGCCAGCGGGAATGCGTGTTTGACCAGAACGGTCCTCGGTGCGAGGCCCTTGGACTTCGCCATGGTCACCGGGCCCTGTGCGAGCGCATCGATGAGTTGTCCGCGGACCAACCGCGACAGGGTGGAGAAGCCCTGGATGGTCAGGACGATGATCGGCAGGACCAGACCGATCGTGCCCCCGGCCCCGGTCGCCGGCAACCAGCCCAGGTTGATGGCGAAGACGAGTACGAGCAGCAACGCGGTGATGAAGTAGGGAATGCCGTCCAGAACGAAAGCGACCGCCATCAGCAGCCGGCCCCGGGACTGGGCCTGGTGTAGTGCGGCGTATCCACCGACCACCGCGGCCAGCAACACCGACAGCAGCAGCGCCGGGATGACCAGCGACAGACTGGGTCCCAACCGAGACCAGGCCTGCGAGCCGGAATCGAGCTTGGAGACGAACGAGGTGCCGAAGTCCATGGTGAAGGCGCCGCGCAGCGAATCGAGGTACTGCACCAGGACCGGAGCGTCGAGACCGAGTCGGACTCGCGTCGCCTCGACCGTGGCCTCGCTGGCCTCGGGCGGTGACATCAGTTCGGCGGCATCGCCCGACATCCGGACGAGGATGAAGATGAACGTGGTCACGCCGACGATCACGGTCGCCAGCAGCAGTAGTTTGCGGATCAGATAGCTCGCGACTTTCATGGCCGGACCACTGCCAGGGATGCCCCGCTGGCCGCCGCCATCAGCCGCTCGGTGAGCAGGTTGCGTTGTTCGGCGAGCAGGCCGGCGAGTTCCGGGTCGGTCACCGGCTGATCGACGGCTGACAGGTCGATGCCTGCTCCGGCCAAGGTGTGCTCGATGACCGTCAACCGGTCGCGCAGAACCCACGTCTCGGACGCGAGTTCGAGCATCATGCGCATCAGGGCGTCGGTGTCACCGTTCGCGGTGAGGTACGGGGCATCCTCGCGGGCAAATCCGGGCATTGGTGGAGGTCCTAACTGCTGGTCGCGGTGAGCGCTGACGAAGCCGGCGAGCCGGCCGCGCGGGAGGTGCGCATCGACGTGGGAAGTGGTGCCGCCGGAGCGGTGGCGTGGTCCGGTTTCTCGGCGAGGGTGAGTTCACCGGGGAAGTGGCAGGCGACCTGCCGTTCGGTGCGCACGTCATCGGCCGGGACCAGCGCGGGGCGCTCCACGGCGCAGATGTCGCGTGCGATCGGGCACCGCGGATGGAAGGGGCAGCCGGACGGCGGATTGCTGGGCGACGGCAGATCGCCTTCGGGCACGATGCGCAGGTCGGGGGCGAGTTGCATCGAGGCCAGCGATGCCGCATACGGGTGCAGCGGATCATCGAATACCTCAGCTGCGGTGCCGGTTTCGACGATGCGACCGAGATACATCACGGCGATCCGGTGGCTGAGGTGCCGGACCAGCGCGAGGTCATGACTGATGAACAGGTATCCGAGCTCGCGTTCGGCCTGGATGTCCTGCAACAGATTGACGACCTGCGCCTGCACCGAGACGTCCAGCGATGCGGTCGGCTCGTCGGCGACGATCAGCGCCGGATCGAGCATCAGCGCGCGCGCGATCCCGACCCGCTGGCGTTGTCCCCCGGAGAGCTCGTGCGGGTAGCGCGAACCCATCTCGCCGCCGAGCCCGACCAGGTCGAGTGTCTCGACCACGCGGCGTCGACGTTCGTCGCGGTCTCCGACCCGATGGACGACGAGTGGTTCGGCCAGCGCGTCCTCGATCCGCAGAAACGGATTGAGCGAGGTCGACGGGTTCTGAAAGACCATGGCGCTGCGTTGCCGCAGTGCCCGGGTCAGTGTCCGCCCTTTGAGCCGGGTGACGTCGGTGCCCTCGAACAGGATCTTCCCGTCGGTCGGCTTGTACAACCGCAGGGCGGCCCGACCGACAGTGGTTTTGCCACTACCGGATTCGCCGACGAGCCCGACGGTCTCGCCCCGCCGCACCTGCAGCGAGACGCCGTCGACCGCGCGGACGGTGGTACCGCCGGGGCCCGGGAAATGTTGCACGAGATCTTGGATGTCCAGCACCGGGCCGACACCGGGGTCTGTCTTCGATTCGCTCACGATGTCAGGCTCTTTCCGGAGAGGGCCGCCGCGGTGTCCTCCTGGACCCCGGACGACATTTCGTGCTGCACCCGCAGGCACGCGGTGGCGTGCTCGGGTGCGGACAGCAATGGGAGCAGGCGCGGACGGGTTTTGATGCAGTCGTCGATCGCGAAGTCACAACGCTGCGCGAACGCACACCCGGGCGGCAGGTTGTCCAGCGCCGGCGGACGGCCTTCGATCGTTCGTAACCGCCTGCCCCGGTTGTGTTCCGGGGCCGTCTGCAGCAACGCCCACGTGTACGGGTGCTGCGGTTTGGTCATCAATTCCTCGACCGGCCCCTGCTCGACGACCGCCCCGGCATACATCACGACCAGCCGATCCGCGATACCCGCGATGACGTCGAGGTCATGGCTCGCGATCACGATCGTCAGCCCGGTCTCACGATTGAGGGTGCGGAGCAGTTCGAGGATCTGTGCCTGTGTGGTGACGTCAAGAGCAGTGGTCGGCTCGTCACAGAAGAGCAGGGTCGGTTTGGCGACCAAGGCCATCGCAATCACCACCCGCTGCAACTGGCCACCCGACATCTGGTGCGGATACGTCTTCATCCGCGCCTCGGGGTCGGCGATACCGACCCTTGTCAGGGTGTCGACCGCGAGTTCCCTGGCCGCCGACTTCGACAGTCCCGGTTCACCCGAGCGCGCCGATTCGATGAGCTGGGAACCGATCGTGTGCATGGGATGCAGGGAGCTCCACGGATCCTGGAGTACGACGCGGGCGTGGCGGGCCCGGAAATCTCGCAGCTCTCGCTTCGACATCGCGACCACGTCGACGCCGCCGGCCTCGATGTGGCCACCGATCCGAGCACCCCAGGGCAGCAGTCGCAACGCCGACAACATTGCCGTCGACTTGCCCGACCCGGACTCGCCGGCCAGCGCGACCACCTGGCCGGCCGGAACCTCCAGGTCGACTCCGTGCAGGATCTGCAGATCTGCACTGCCGCTGCGTGGCAGTGCGACGGTGAGCTCGCGCATCGACAGCGCGATGTCGGCGCCGGTCTGCTGCTTCGAAACATCCACGGTGGGCGCGGGATTCACGACAGTTGCTCCTGTGCGGGCTTGGTGGCGGTGATGACCCAGGGATAGGCGTCGGCGCCCAATGCCTGCTGTTGGACATCGACGAATCCGGCGGCGCGGGCCGCCGCTTCGAGGTCGAGGGTGGCGGCGGTACGCCACCATGGTTCATTTCCGTGCTCGGCATCCCAGTCGTCGAGCCAGGCCTGGTACGGAGATCGGTGTGCGTAGGGCGCCACGTCCGAGAAGTGCACGTGCCCGCCGGGTTCGAGCAGACGGAACGCTTCAACGAACGTGTTCCGCGTCGCGTGTGGTGGCATTTCGTGGTGCAGGATGAATGCCGTCACCAGGTCTGCACATCCGTCCGGGAGGCCCGTGGACTCGACGTTGGCGTGGACGGCCGTGATCGCCGTGCCGGCGTCCTCGGCCCGCCGCAGCGCGTAGCGAACCTGCGTCCGCGACAGGTCGACAGCCGTGATCGCGGCCTCTGGATACTCCTGCGCCAGCTGCAGCGTGTATTGGCCGGTGCCACAACCCATATCCACGATGCGTCGGTAGTCGTCCCGGGGCGCCGCGGCGGCCACCTGACGACGTTGGGCGAACAGGTCACCTGGATAGATCTTCTTGAGCAAGAAGTGATAGATCATCTCGTGGTGCACAAAGCCCATGTCCGGGTGCCCATCCCAGCCACCCGCCGTGGCGTGGAACTCGTAGTCCCAGTACCGCGGCGGGTTCGCGCCGGTGTCGACCACGGTGCCGGCCGGAGCCGCCAGAGGTGCCAGGACCTCCCGGCGACGTTCGAATGCCGCGACCGCCCGGGGAGTCGCCGCCTGGCGACTCCACCGGAGGACGGCCCCGACGATCCGATGATCGGCGTTGTCGGCCAGAACACCATCCACCCGTTCCCGCAGATCCTCGATGCCCACGAACGGCGCCTCGAGTGCCCCGGAGTCCTGGACCGTCGCCCGGATCCGGTTGCGCAACGGCGCAAGTCCGACGCGCAACGCCTGCAGGAACTCCAGTTCGGCGCGACCGCGCTGATCGATCAACTCGCCTGCGGGAAGGGTGGTGGTGTTCATGTTCACCTTCGTTCTCGGGTCAACTTCGGCTGGTCGGGTCAGCTATCGGACGAGGTCGACACGGTGTCGAACTGCAACATGATGCCGGTGCCGAAGTCGACGCCGGAGGTTCCGGCGACAACGGCTCCGACCGACGGACGACCGTAGGTGTAGAGCACATAGTTCTTGTCGAGCAGGTACTGGCTGGCGGCAATCAGCTTCTGTTCCCGCGCACCCCGGTCCATCTCGGTCTTGGTGGCCTGGTACAGCTCGGTCCACTTCGGGTCGGTCACCAACGGACGCTCGCCCTGCGAGATGAACGAGAACGGGCGATCTGCGTCGAAGACGCCGGTGTACGAGGTGCCCCGGAAGAAGATGTCGGCATTGGTGCCCGAACGGAACTGCTGCAACCACACGGCGGTCTCGTTTGCCTCGATCGTCGGCTTGAAGCCGGCCTCGGCCAGCTGTCCGCCGACCGCCTCGAGCAGGGGCCGGTAGAGAGACATCCCGGAAATGGTGATCGGGGTTCCCTCGGCGCCGGCCTGCTTCAGCAGGGTGCGGGCCTCGTCGGGGTTGTATTCCGGACGGGAGATGGTGTCGGTGTGGCCGAAGACGCCCTCGATCGGCAACTGGCCGTCCTCGAGTGTGCCTGCCCCATAGGTCAGCGCGTCGATGAGAGCGGGCGCATCGATCGCCAGATTGGCTGCCCGACGGACTTTTTCGTTGTCGAAGGGCGCCTTGTTGGTGTTGAACTGGAACATGTTCTGGCTACCGCTGAACGATGCGGTGACCTCGTAGCGGTCATCACCCTTGAGCGTCTGCAGCGATGCGCCCGGAAGTTCGTGCGCCACCGTCAGCTGTCCGGATTCGAAAGCCGAGGCCAGCGCGCTGGAATCAGAGAAGTACCGCAGTTCGACGGTGTCGGTCGCCGGCGCCTCACCCCAGAACTCGTCGAAAGCCTCGAAGGTGACCGAGTTCTCGATGTCGAACTCGGTGATCTCGTACGGTCCGCTGCCGATCGGGTTGGCGGCGAACCCGTCCGCGCCACCGGCCGCCTCCCAGGCGGCCTCCGGCACGATGAAGACCTGCGCAACGATGTTGAGCAGCAGCGGTTCCGGGGTCTTGGTGACGATCCGAACAGTCGAATCATCCAGCGCCGTGACGCTTTCGATGTTCGCGAGGTTGGATGCCGTTACGAACTTCTCGGCGATGATCTCATTGAACGAGAACGCCACATCGCGTGCCGTCAGTGTCGTGCCATCATGGAATTTGACGCCATCACGGATGGTGAAGTCGGTGGTGAGGGGATCGACGTTGGTCCACTCGCTCGCGATACGGGGCTGGGCCTCTTCGTCATCGGCGAGCCAGCGCACCAGCGAATCGAATGCGTTGTACTGGTAGGTCTGGTACGACGAGTTCAAGCCGGTCAGCGGGTTGATCGAGGTCGAGGTACCGATCACGATGCTGTCGCTACTCGTACCGGCCGACTCGTCGGGGGCACAGGCGCTGACCAGTCCGGTCGCGACGATGACGCCGATGCCCGCGGTGCCGAGCCGGCGCAGGCGATGGCGGGTGCTCGCGCCCCGCGAGATCCCGAAATATGAAGAATGCAGCGACATGTGGCTACTCCTGGTGGGTGTGATGGGTGATGAGGATGGCGACGGTCCGCCCTACCTGGGCGGATCCGAACGAGTGGAAGAACCGTGAAAACGGTCAGTGATCGCGCAGGGCGGCAGCGGTGCGCTCTTCGGAGGGCAGCACCGCACCGAGTACCCGGCGAGCAAGAGAACGTCGCTGCGCCAACAGGTCCGAGGCCAGCTGTTCGTCGGGCTGATAGGCATCGACCTCACCTGCCGACAGCACCCCGTGTTCGGTCAGGAGCCGCTCGAGAACCACGTTGCGGTCCCGCAGGGCCCAGACCTCAGAGGTCAGTTCCAACAGCATCCGGGCCAGGTCGTCGGTCTTGGTGTCGCCGAGATAGTCGGGACGGACCGCCTGCTCGCCGGCCGGGGTGTCAACGGTGCTCATTTGGCGGTTCCGTTCGTGGTCAGGGGCTTTCGTGCCCGGGTGATCCAGGGATAGATCCCGCCACCGACGCCATAGGCTTCGATGTCGACGAATCCGGCGTCGGCGAGCGCGGCCGGGAGGTCCATCGCCATCACCTCACGCCAGTACGGTTCGCCTCTGTTCTCGGTCTCCCAGTCGAGCACCACGGCCCGGAACGCCGAATGGTGTTCGTATGGCGCGATCTCACTGATGACCAGGTCGCCACCGGGTTCGAGAACGCGGAAGGCCTCGGCGACGATCTGGCGGTTCACCTCTTCGGGGACCTCATGCATGAGGGTGTAGCTGGTGACCAGATCGGCGCAGCCATCCGGCAGCCCGGTGTTCTCGGCGGCAGCCTGTACCCAGTCGATCCCGGCATCGACCACCGACGCCTGCGCATAGGCGAACCGCAAGGCGGTCTCGGACAATTCGATGGCCGTGATCGCAGCGGACGGGTAGGCGTTGCGCAGCTTGAAGGTGTATCGCCCACCGCTGGCACCCAATTCGACGATGTGGCGATACGTCTCGCGCGGGGCCTCGGCGGCGACCATGGTGCGCTGGTCGTTCAAGTTCTCGCCGGTACGTACCGCCCCGACCCCGCCGGGGCTGAGCACGTACGCAAAGGCGAGCTCGGAGATCGCGGGTCCCATCAGATCGTGTCCGTCCCACCCGCCGGGCGTGAGATGGAAGCCGTGCGCCCAGTAGGCCGGCGGCACCAGATCGGCGTCGAGCGTCAGGGATCCGCTCGGAGTCGTCACGTCGAGGAACTGCTCGGTCTGCGGCCGGATCGTCTCGATGGCCGGGAGTGCGCGCACGTAGATCTCTTCGGCGACCCACCGGGTCAGCAACCTGTCGAAGGCCCATGCAGACGAATTCTCAAGTGCCGCATACACAGATTCGCGCTGATCGTCGAGCCCCGTCGGCGGATTCGGAACGGCCCGCTCATATTCTTCGGCCGCCCGCTTCTGCAGGGTCCCGCCTGCGAACTCCTGGACAGCGCCGAGGAACTGGAGGCTCGCTCGTGCCTGTTGGCTCAACTCGACGTTCATAGGTTCCTATCGCAATGCGGAAACGGTTCCGCCACATAGTGGATACCGAGGAGATTATGTGGCTGGATTAACAACGTCAATACCCTGAACGTCGCTAATCATCCACTATGCGGGAATGACCGACCGTATGTTTCGTACGTGTGAACAAGCTGCGGCGCAGAAGGACTCGGGCCGAACCGAAGTGGTGCCCCGGGCGCCTGTGACCAGCGCTTTCAGTGGCGTTCCGGTCCGCGAAACGCTCGGATGCGGGCGCGAACGATCTGCATCATGCCTTCTGTAACCTTTACGTAAATCAAGTCTTCGGCGCCAGAATTCGCTGCCTATTCCCACTATCTGGAAACCGCCGACTGGCGACGTCAGGCCAAATCGTCCAGATAGTGGGAAATCTCAGCGAGCGATCGGACCTCCCCGCACTTGGTGGCGATGTCCCGCAAGTTGGAGAGGTGGGCATCCGGATTCGGGTCGCCGACCGCCTCACGGACGACGACGGGCACGAACCCGTACTGCATGGCATCGATGGTGCTCGCCCGCACGCAACCGCTCGTCGACAGTCCCGCGATCAGCAAGGTGTCGATTCCACGGACGTGTAGAGCCGCAGCCAGGTCCGTTCCGAAGAACGCACTGGGATAGTGCTTGGTGACCACCACGTCACCATCGCGCGGCTCGAGGCCGGAGATGAAGTCGCCCAGCGGGTTACCTTCCACAAAACACCGCAGCGACGGCACCTTCTGGTAGAAGCGACCGCCCAGAGCCCCAGTCTCGTCGGCATAGTGGACCCGGGTGAACACGACGGGGATGCCGGCATCGGCCGCACGGGCGCGCAACGCGATCATCGCCTCCACCGCGGTGCCCACCCCGGCGAACAGTGGTGATGTCGGCTCGGTATAGGCCTTGGCCGGGTCGATGATGATCAGGGCCGGCCGATTTCCCAACGGCAGGCTGCCCCCGAAACCCGAGGTGGATCTGCCCAATTCGCCGTCGGCGCCGGCGTTACCTCCGAGGTGCTGCTGCGCAGGCGTGTTCATCAGGAGGTGACCATGGCCGCTTCGTCGTACTGGACAAAGGCTTTGGATTCCAGGACCGGAGCGATGAAGTCCTTGATCACCGCAACGTGTGCGGGATGGACCCGATAGGCCTGCCACGCGGCCGCGTCGACAAAACTCATCCGAAACGTCAAGTGCGCGTTGCCCTCAGAGAGTCCGGCATCTCGCGCGACCTGGGCAGCGGCGACTTCGGGAATCGAGTTCGGGAGGTCGAGCAGTCCGCCGACGATGTCGTCGATCTGCGCGGCGGTGACATCACTACGTAGTGTGAGGGTGCCCTGGTGCACGAACATGCCGGTCCCACTTTCTTCTGCGCCGAAGCTCGGCGGACTGATTACCAAATTGCGACTCTAGCGCCACCATATTGTAGAAATGTTAAATTGCTGTCTTTAACCCACTCCGCGTCATGGACGTCTGCATAATGTGGGAACTGGGAACCGACGTGGGGAAGTCATACCGAGCCCCGATCCTTGAGGAGAATGCCGCCAGATGGTCAACGGTTCGTCAGAACATCGCGTCTCAGGTGCCGGTAGCAGTCGAAAGCTACTCAACACGTTGTTGTGCTTCACCGAGCAGCGCCCGACCTGGACGGTCGCAGAGCTGTCCAGCCAACTCGACCTCTCCGCCACGTCCACCTATCGTTATGTCGCGTTGTTGCGCGAGGTCGGACTACTCGAGGGAGCGCCCGACAGCGCGTACCGCGTCACAGACAGGGTCATCGGCCTGGCCGCGGCATGCGAGGCCGCCCGGCCTCCGCTGATGGACATCGCCCTCCCGTACATCACCCGCATCCGCGACGAGATCGATGAGACCGTCCTGATCGCGCGCCGCAGCGGCGACGCCGTCTACTGTGTCGATCGCGTCGAATCCCGTCGGCCCGTTCGACTTCAGTTCGACCGCGGACAGGCGATGTCGTTGCATCGTGGATCGATGGCCCGAGTGTTGCTGGCGGCCATGACGCCTCGCGAACGCGACGAACACCTCGCCAAGGTCTTGCCCACCCTGGATCCGGCGGCGGTCAGCCTCCTCGGCCACGAGTCGCTCGACGCAGTCCGCGCCGAGGGATGGACCGAGAGCTACGAAGAGGTCGACGACGGGATCTGGGGTACCGCGGCAGCCATCACCTCACACGGCAAGGTCGTCGCATCGATCGGCACGGCGGCCCCGATCTTCCGCACCGATGCCCAACGCCGGACGAGGATCATCACGCTGATCCGCGAAGCCGGCCAGGAGATATCCGCGGTTCTCACCGGTACCTGATCGGGCGAGCTCGTCACGAAACCGACTGTAGGACGCAAGCGCCATTTCTGATGTTCAAGCACGCACCACGACAGATCAATTGAGATGCAGCGACCGTTGCTGCGCTGTACGGTGGCTTGGTGATCCATCGAGACGAGGCAGGTGCCGGCGCTGCGTGCGCCGCTGCAAGATGACTGTGCCCCGCAGCTGACCATCACGGTCGGCTGCGCAGTCATGCCCTCACCCCGGGCCTTCCGGGATTCGACCCACCGCGTCGCAGGCGCGGCCCTCCAATGGCAGGTACCACGCATAGCCATGTGCCTTGCCGGAATGGATTCACGTTGCAAACCCTCACCCGCCAGCAGATCATCGACTCGTTTCGAGGCGCGACGCGCAGCGAACTCAAGCGCGTCACCTTCCCGATTGACTTTGACGACACCAACTTCGACCCACTCGACTTCTACGGATGGCGGGATTCGAAGATCCCGCATCGGGGCTACATCTGTGTGCCCCACAACGGTGAACTCGTCACACTGCTGTTGACGCGGGCTGCTGCCGTGTCGAAGCGCCGCGCGATGTGTGTTTGGTGCCGTGATGTCAACCTGTCGAGTGCAGCGGTATTGTTCTCCGCTCGCCGGGCCGGGCCTGCGGGCCGCCGCGGCGACACGATCGGTGTTCTTGTTTGCGAGGACTTCAGCTGTCCACGTAACGCCCGCCGGCTCCCGCCGGCTTTCCACAAAGACACTGATCTCGATGCGCTGCGAGCCGAATCAGTAGCGGGACTACGTCATCGCGTCGAGACATTTGTTGCCAACGTGCTCACCGGCTGAAAACCTCGGGCACTTCGGCGAACTGGTGCCGTCGGCGCATGTGATGTGCGTCGACGGGTGCCGGCTGGGTCATGACCTGCTCAGCGCCGCTGACCGGCCAAGGCCGCGGACGACGCATTTGCCAGAGACGAGCCCACCAGGGCGATACTGGCCCTTCCGTCGAGCGACGCCGTACGGTCGCGTAACCGGTGCTCGCAGCGCCACTGACCCCGAACCGCAATTGACCCGGAACACACAATCACGCGCCGCTAATGGCACGTCATTCCGCTGGTCGACTGCCAGGACTGCGTGCAGCGTGCAGGGAACCGATCCCCCCACGTTGTGGCGTCGTCCACATACAAGAAAGGTCAGGCTGCATTTCTGCAACCTGACCTTGGTCCCGCATATGAGCTGAACTGCTCTTTGTGGGCGAAGGGGGACTTGAACCCCCACGTCCCGAAGGACACTGGCACCTGAAGCCAGCGCGTCTGCCATTCCGCCACTCGCCCGTGGCTGCCCCCCTCGGAACTCTCCGAAAAGGACTATGAGACGTTAACACGATTGCCCACCCGGACAGAAATCCGCTGTTCAGTTCGCCTGATTTGCTGGTCCGGGCCCACCCTCCCGGGCGTTCTATGGGTACCCTTAGCGAACCATGGAACAGGTATCGACCGCGCGCGCATCGGCACTGGATCTGATGCATTGCAGCAGTCGATCCACGATAGCCATCGGCCCCATCGCAGGCCTGGACCCACAGGTGGTGCTCGACCGGTACACCCGGCTTGCCCGCGTCGGGCCGGCTGCCCGGGTCGGCCTCTGGGCGACCTCGGACAACCGCTGGAAGTGCTCGACAGAGGTCGCGGACCGGGTTGTCGTCCTCCCGCCCTCGGACGATCCCCAGGCCCTGCTGACCTCCTTCCGCGAGCCCGGCATCACGCGCACCCGCGTCGGAGTCTCCG
The DNA here is from genome assembly GCF_059553375.1 of Williamsia sp. z71. Lineage (NCBI taxonomy): Bacteria > Bacillati > Actinomycetota > Actinomycetes > Mycobacteriales > Nocardiaceae > Williamsia > Williamsia sp. z71. The sequence continues at coordinate 346,027 of NZ_JCANWX010000003.1, read as the reverse complement.
GCCAGTACCTGCTGATCGACTACAACCACGGCGTCGGCGACATCGCCCTGTTGTCCCGGTTCATCGAGGTCATCCTCGCCGGCGTCGACCCGCAGGATCCCGATCTGTGGCGCCGCACCGCACTGCCACCGCTCCTCACCGCGACCGCGCGCACCTACGCCAACCCGCTCCGTCTGTTCCGGATGGCTGCCTGGTACCGCCGCAACCGCGACCTGGCGCCACCTCTCACCTCACATCAGGGCGATACCGCCCACGTCCTGCCGCAGTCCGGCGAGGCCATCCCGGCCACTGCGATCGCCCGTATCCCGGCCGGGAGCGTGCAGGGGCTCCGAGCGTGGCGGGACGAGCATCAGCCGGGCGTCTCCGTGGTGGCGTTGATCGTGTTCGCGTTGCGCGCGGCATTCGAGAAGGCCGGTATCGAACCCACCGATCGGGTGACGCTTCCCTTTGATGCGCGGGTCTATCTGCCGAAGAACACGCACACCCTCGCCAACTTCGCGGCCGGCCTCGATTTCGACTGCGGCCCCGGGGTCACTCCGCAATCGCTACAGGCCGCGATCACCGAAGCGTTCACCATCGGCCGGCCGGTCGCCAACCTCGTGGTGTCGAGCCTCAAGGTCAGGGCGGGTCGCCGGGCCGGACGAACCCGCCCGATTCCTTCGTCAGCAGATGCCGCCGAACATCGTGTGTCCCTGCTCTATTCGAGCCTGAACACTGTTCCGCGAACCGCCGCGATCCCCTGGGACGACACCGCCCCGGCCCAGTTCCTCGTCGCCAGCGACCCCGCGGCGGCCACGTCGATCACCGTGACCTCGGCGATGGCGGACGGCGACATGACGTTCACGGCAACCTTCTACGACACCGTGTACGAACCGCAATCGGTGGCAGCGGCGCTGAATCTCGCCGTCGGCGACACCATTGCGCTGCTCCGCAATCACACCTAGGCGGACCGGCTACGGCGCGTACGCCCACACGGAGACCCAGTCGACCAGCAGATTGCCCGATGCCGGACCGGTCCCCTTCGTCTCGGTCTGCAGTTGCCACCGCATCGGCGTGTCCGCCACGTTCCGCGGACTGTCGAGTACCACCGCGCCATCGAGCAGGAACCGGATCCGTCCGGGACTCCACTCGATCGTGTAGGTGTGCCAGTCGGTGAACCGTGCCGGCAGGTTGGTCGCTGCCTCCTGGCAGGCCGGGCAGGCCGCGGCCCCGGCGTAGTGGTGGTAGCCCTTGGGAGTCCCGCTCAATTCCCCCTCCGGAAAATCGAATTCGCCATCCCGGGGCCACACTTCCGATTGTGGCCACAACAACCAGGCGACGTAATACTGGCTCAGATTCGGGCTGTCGGCCTTCATTCTTGCCGAATAGCGTCCGTACAACTGATTCTGGCTGTCACCGACCAGAACCGGTGACGGATTGGCTCCGGCGGGAACCCCGTCGACATTGTGGAGATTGAAATTCAGTGCCCCATTCTTCACGCTGAGCACCGCGTCCGACCGGTAGGGCCGCGCGTTGTAGGAATCGCGATAACACTTCGGATATGCCCGCCACCGCTGTCCTTGGGCGCCGGTGTAGACGATCTTGTTCGCGTCGCATTCGCTGCCCCACGACCCCACCGCGGCATTCTTCGTGAAGTCATCCCAGAAGATGTTGCGCCAGCCCGGCAGGTTCGTCTTCGGCACCGCCTGGCCTGACGGCGAGGTGACCGGGGGCGTGGTCGGCGGGGGCGTGGTCGGCGGGGGCGTGGTCGGCGGCGGGGTCGGCACGGGCGGGTTGGTTGTCGTCGGCGGCGTCGAGGGCGCCCCCACCAGATCCCACTGCTGCGCCTGGGCCCCGGAGCAGGAGGCCACGCGCACCGGGTTGTTGTCGACGTTCCGGTTTCCCGTGTTCTCCAGGCACAACGTCCCGACCCGGATGGTCGACCCGTCGCGGGTCCAGCGCTGGGCTGCGCTGCCCGTACACGTCGCGATGGTCGCCGTCCGCCCCGATGCGATGGTCCCGCCCTGCGGTTGCAGGCACTTGCCCTGCGTGCGCACGGTTCCGTCATCTTCCTGTGTCCAGGTCTGGTTCGCAGCCCCGTGACACGACCAGAGGACCACGGGATTGTTGTTGGCGGTCGCCGAGTTCGCGTTGTCGAGGCACCGGCCACCGACCGCCTTGACGTAGCCGACAGCCGCGGCCGAAACCGGTGAGGTCACCAGACCCGGAACAACCGCGGCCAGGGTGAAAACAATTGTTGCGAGAACAATCGTCCTGGTGCGAAGTCCATAACTGCGGAAGCCGGGCACAATTCCTCGATTTCTAATCGACATCGATCTCTGTTGAACCAACACAACATTTGGAACGTCTGTGCCGAAGTTTATCCCGCTGCATTCGATTTCGTCCCGTTGTTCGATGGAAACCGGCGCCCGTGAATTGGTGGGGACGGGGGTGGAATTGGTGCCGGATGCTCCGATGTCGTATTGTTAGGGTCACCTCACATTCGCTGGTCACAGGAGTTCCTCTCGGTGCGCACCACCCCCGCCACGGTCAGTGTGGTCATCCCGATCTACAACAGTCGCGCTTACCTCGCAGCCTGCCTCGACTCCTTGCTCGCGCAGACCCGCAAGGCTGATCAGATTGTGCTGGTGGATGATTGCGGTCAGGACGACTCGATCGCCTTCGCCTGCGATCACCTCACCGCACGAGGCGCCCCGCACATCGTGGTCGCGCACACGGAGAACCGTGGGCTCGGTTACGCCCGGAACTCCGGTCTGGAAGCGGCCACCGGCGACCTGATCTGGTTTCTCGACAGCGACGACCGAGCCGACCCCGACTTCATCGAGCTGCTCGTCACCGCGCTCGTGAACCACGACGCCGATTTCGCCTGCACCCGGACGCGGCGGGTGGACGAGGACAACAACGACCTCGGGGTGGACGAACCCCTCTACGGCACCCCACGGATGTCCGGTCGGGATTTCGCGCACCTTTTGATCAAAGGTGGCGCAAAAGCCTACGCCTGCAACAAGATTTTTCGGCGGGAGATACTCGGCAGTCGGCCCTGGGAAGAGGGCCAGAGTTACGAGGACTTCGCACCGCTGGTACGCCTCGGGTTGCGCGCCGATCGGGTGGCCCTCATCGACGAGCCGCTCTACTGGTACCTCTACCGACCGGGATCGATCTCGACCCACTTCAGCACTCACACCTTTGACCTGTTCAAGGTGGGTGATGACGTGCTGACGGAAGTGGCCGCCCACGACCTCGACACGGCCTGGCAACCCGATCTCCGGGGCTTCCGATACCGCGAGATCCTCACCTCGGTCGCTCATGTCGCGATGCGAGCCGACCAGTCCACGACGCCGCGACCGGCCCTGTACGACACCGCGATCGCCCGCGTGCGGACATCGATCCGACTGTCCGAGGTGCCGGCGTTGTTGCGCACCGGATTCCTCCGCGAAGCCGTCTTTGCCGTCCTCGTCAAGACCGCGCCCGGGCTCTACTCCGCGATCCTGAGGTACCGGTGACAAACCCACGAATCCCGCTCGTGACGGTCCTGGTCCCCGCCTACAACGTCGGCGAGCACGTCGGTGAGGCGCTCGAAACGGTCCTGCGCCAAGACTTCTCCGACTTCGAACTGTTGGTCGTGGACGATGGGTCCACGGATGACACCGCACAGCGGTTGGCCGCTGTCGACGATCCGCGCCTGCGGGTGATCCACCAGGAGAACACCGGGCTGGTCGGGGCACTCAACACCGGTCTGGACCATGCCCGCGGCACCTACATCGCGCGCATGGACGCCGACGACCTGATGCCACCGGGACGTCTGCGCGCCCAGGTGACCGCCATGAACGACGATCCCGGGCTGGTCGCGTGCGGCACCGACTACGAGATGTTCGGTGCGATGACCGGTCGCGTTCGAATGCCGGCCGGCGACAAGGCATGCCGGCAGCGACTACTGATCGCCACCTGCCACTGCGGCGCATCCCTGATGATCCGTCGGGACGTCCTCGAACGGAACCGGATCCGCTTTCGGCCCGAATATGCTCATGCCGAGGATTACCGGATGATCGTCGAACTCTCGGCCCATGGCCGTCTGCGCAATCTTCCGATCATGGGGTACCGCTACCGGATTCACCCCTCGCAGGTCAGTTCGATGCATTCGGAGCAGCAACGGCGCAATCACCTGCGGATCGCCCGCGAACATGCCGCCGCACAAAACCGGCGGCCGCTGCCCGATGATGTTCTGGCAGCTCTGCTCTGGTCACCGCGGCCGTCCGGTCCGCGCCCCATCGCCGCGGTCAAGGCGTTCACCCGGGCGGTCCGGCCCGCCGTCGCCACTGCAGCGCGGGCGCCGGGTCTGGAAACCTTCCGGTTCGTCGGCCGGAAGGTCTACGAGTCGACGGTGTCAGCCGCCCTGAGCCCGGCCAACGCCTGATCGGGCACCGCGGCAACGGTGACATCCGGTTCTGACGACCGCGTCTTGAACTCGATCGCCAACCGGCGCAAGGGGCGAAGGAGAATCAGCAGGGCCACCGTGTTGGCGGTCAGGACCGCCAAGCCGATACCGGTCAAGCCGATCTGCGGTACCAGGATCGAGGCTCCGACAATGGTGATCAGCACGATGAGGCACTGAACCGCGAACATCAGCCGTAGTCGCCGCACGATCTGCGCCAGCAGGAAGTAGACGACGACCACCGAGCCGACCACCGTGTCGACGGCCATCACCAGGACCAGCTGCCAGGCCGCCGAGACGTAATCCGCGCCGACCACTGCCAGGACGATCGGTCCGCACACCGCCAGACCGACAGCAGAAACCGACGTGACGACCACCATCATCCGGATCAGCCTGCGCAGCAGTGCAGGCCGGTCGGAATCGGAGCGTGAGGCCTCGACGATGAACGACGATCCGACCGCACCCCGCAGCAGCCCCAACGCCGAGCACATCGTCCAGGCCAGGTTGAAATACGCGTTGTCGGCGGCGCCCATCGTGTTGACGACGATCAACGGCAACGTCAGTGGGGTCAGGATCAGCACCACCGACATGGCGAAGAAGACACCCTGAAACGCCCACAGCTCCCTGACCGCCGGCAGTTCGGGCGTGATGTCCCGGCGGGTGATGATGGTGCGGCGCAGTGCGTAGCCGATCGCTGCGATGGTCACGGCCACCGCCAGCACACCCCACGACCCGACCAGGATGATGGCACCGCCGGACCCGGCAACCACCAGTACCGCAACGATCTTCAGGACCGACAGCGCGATGTTCTTGGCCGCCACACCCCACGCCATCCGGAGTCCGGTGAGGATCGGATCCGACAGGGCGTACACCGCAAGCGCGGTCACCACAAGCGGGAAGGCAACCTGTTCGGTGGTGGAGTGGAACAGCCGGTCGACCGACGGCCCGAAGAACGCAAACCCCGCTCCCAGTACAAGTCCGGCCACCGACACCACACCGATCCCGGCGATGATGAGGCGAGCCGACAGGCGCCCGGCCACCGGCAGGAAACGCTGGTAGGCCCCACCCAGGGACAGACATGACAAGGCGGCCAGCACGATCGCGGAGTTGATGACCGCCGCGGCCCGGCCCACGTCTTCGGTGGGGAAGAAACGTTCGGCGGCCGCCCAATAGACCAATCCGAGAACACCGGTGACCACCGACGAGAGCATCAGTGCCAACGCGTTGGACTCGAGGGCCGAACCGCCCTTGCGCCTGTGTTTGCTCATCGCCCGGCCAGGTCCCGCCCGAACGCCGCAACCAGTTCCGCCGAATCGGGACCGATCTTGCGGGCGAAGAACGCCGGGGACTCCCGGAGATCCATCTGATCCCCGATCGACAGCACCCGGGGGCTCGACGCCGTCGGATCCGACCAGTCGATGTAGTGCATGCCGTGGAGCCGAGGGTCGGTGTCGGGACCCGCGTCCGCGAAGTTCTGTGTGATCGCCTGCGCATACGGCGAATTCGCGATGATGGACTGTACGACGATCTCGTCCGGCCCGAAGCTGTGCCGGTGGAAGCGGAGCCAGCCGGGATGGCGGTCGATGAACTCGCACACGTGCCGCGCGGCGCCCTCGGTCAGCGCCCACCACTGCGAACCCTGATACAGGTCCATCGTCTCGTCGACGGCCCGGGGAATTCGTCCGGACAACACCCGGCCGATGAGTCCGGTGTCCCGCCGGAAGTGGCGACGCCGCACTCGCCAATTCGGTCGTCGATCAGGGCCGGTCAGCGCACGGTCGATCCTCAGGAACTCGGCGGCACTCGACCAGCCGGCGAGAATCTCGTCCAGGGGTGCGATCCGCAGGTCGGCACCGGAGAGCAGTGCATAGCGGCCGTAGTGCCGCTCCGAGGCGAGTGCCACGCGCAGCGTCGCCAGGCTCGCATCGACCAGACTGAGATCACCCCACGACACCGGACCACGGTCGTCCTCGCCGAGATAGGTCAGCTGAGGTCCGGGTGGTGCGAGGACCTCGAAGGGCGCCCGCGAGACCCGCGCATCGATGTGGACGTAGACATCGATGTCGGGATGCTCGAGTGATCGGAGCAGTGTGGCCAGTCGTTGCGGCTGTTGGTGTTCCAGGATCAGAACAGCGGCCCGGGTGGTCACGGATGCACCTCGTCCAGCACGCCCTGAACGATCTCTGCGGTCCAGCTGACATGGGGTGGCTGCAGAATCCCGTTGTGGTCGCCCTCGACGCGGGTGATCGACCGCAGCGAGGGTGCCACCGCCGGCCACCAGTCGGGATCGTCGGGGTTGTCCTGCGCCATGACCAGGTGAAGTGGCCCCTCCCACGGCCGAAGGCGATGCATGAGCGCCACCCGTCGGCCCAAGTCATGGAACAGATCCCATTGGGTCTGGGTCGGATAGCGCCACAGACCGGCGGTGACCAGCATGGCCCGGGTCCGCCAGAGCTTCTTCTTGTCCACCGGGGCCACGGTGGCAGCCGGGCCGGTGGGATGATCATCGGCAGTCCACAGCGTCGGCCCACCCGCCGACAGCGGTCCGGTCAGGATGGTGTCGAGACAGACGACAGCCGAGACGGTTTCACCCTGCTCTTCGAGCAGACGCGCGGTCTCCATCGCGATCAATCCGCCCAGCGAGTGTCCGACAAAGGCGTAGGGGCCGGTCTTCTGGACCTTCCGGATCTCCCGGAGACTGCGGCGGGCGGCCCGAGAGATCGTCCAGTCGGGGAATCCACGTCGTTCCAGACCGTGCGCCTGCAGGCCGTGGACGGGCCGATCCGCACCCAGCGCGCGAGCCAGCGGGGCCATCGACATCGCCGGGGATCCGGCGCCGGAGAACATGAAAACCGGTTGCCGGCCGCCACCGTTCTGCAACGGCACCATCACCCCCGGACGACGCGAGAATCGTTGCCGACCGGTGTTGTCGATGTGAGCGGCCAAAGCCCGAATCGTCGGTTGCAGCATCAGATCTGTGGTCGACAGGCCGGCGCCGAAGGTGACGGTCACCTGCGCCAACATCTGCTGCACCTGCAGCGAATCCCCACCGAGGGCGATGAAGTCGTCGTCCCGCCCCACTGCTTCCAACCCGAGGATCTCGGTCCACAGGGCAGCAAGCGCGGTTTCGGTTGCGCTCTGCGGCTTTTCGTACGACGGCCGGGTCACCGATCCGGCCAGCGCGCTGCGGTCGACCTTGCCGCGCTCGTTGCGGGGCAGCGCCGGCAGGACCACCACCTGGGTGGGCACCATCCAATCGGGCAACGTCGTGCGCAGCTCGTTTCGGATGGTCGTGGCATCCGGGCCGTTCGGGCCGACAGCGGCGAATGCGACCAGCATCGTGGTTCCGCCGGGCCGCACGGCCATCGTCACCGCATCGTCGATCCCGGGCAGGTTCAGCAGTGCGGAGGTGACCTCGGCGGGTTCCACCAGGTAGCCACGGATCTTCAACGCATCGTCGCGGCGACCGACAAGATGGAGTTCGCCGTCCGGGCCGAACCGGCCCAGATCCCCCATCCGGAACAACGGGACACCGGCGTCGGTGAGACCAAAAGCCTTGTGATCGCCCAATACGACTCCGGCGGCGTCGCAGTGGTAGCCGGAGGCGATGTACGCCGACTCGACAACGATCGAACCGATCTCGCCGGCCGGGACCGGTCGACCCGCCTCGTCGAGGAGGTGCACGGTCTTACGGTCGGACACCCGGCCGGCGGGCAGGTTTCCCGAAGGGATCTCGTCGGCGGCGGAGATCATGTTGAAAGCCAGGTTTCCGGTCTCCGAGGAACCCGACAGATTGCAGTAGCTCGCGGACGGCCCGAGTTTGCGTCGCAGCTCCCGGATCTGGCTGCCGTGCACGGCCTCTCCACATGTGGTGACCAGTCGCAGATCCATCAGCTCCCCGGCTGCACACGCCTCCACTGCGGCGCGGAGCAGAGAGGGTGTGGCGTGCAAGGAGGTGGGCCGGGTGTCCGCGAGCCACGCCGGCAACGCGTCGATGCCGGACACACGTGGATCGGTCACGTGGAGCTCGGCACCACACAGCAGCGCGGTGACCAGCATGTCGAGGCCGCCACCGAAACTCATCGGCAGGATTGCCGCCATCCGGTCCCCTGTCCGCAGACCGAGAACCTCGGCCAGTTCGGAGCCCTGGTTGAGCCAGAGCCGGTGACTGTGCCGGACCGCCTTCGGTTCCCCGGTCGAGCCGGAGGTGAAGAGCAGTACCGCACAGTCGTTCTCATCCAGACTCGGCAGCTCATGAGTCGGTGCCGCGGCAAGTTCGCTCACGTCTCGGGAGGTCAGGCGCGTCGCACCGGTCCGCGCCACGATCTGCGCGCGACGCTCCTCGGGCAGTTGTTGATCGAGCAGGATCAACGGGCGTCCGGACCGGAAGACGGCCATGACCGAGGCGATCGCACCTGCCGTGCATTCCATCTCCAGGGCCACCGGCGTGCGGTCGCCGCCGGTGGCCGCGGCCAACGCCGCACCCCGGTCCGCAACCTGGGCCTGCAGGTCGCGGTAGGTCAGCGATGTACCGCCACACACCACTGCGATCGAATCCCCGTGGCGTGCCGCGATCTCCTCGAAGCGGTCCGGCACACCGGTGCCGCGCAGATCTGCTTCGCGGGTCATCTCGGGCTGCCGGTCCGCGACCTACTCGAGAGCGCCGGCGGGAACTCGAAACCCAACTGCGGGAACAGGAGTTCGGCGGTGATCGCCGCCTCACTCACCAGCGGCCATCCGGACAGCAGCCAGTAGTCGATGCCGGCGATCCGGGCCATCTCCTGCATCCGGGCCGCCACATTCTCGGCGCTCCCGACCAGGTAGGTGCCGGTCCCCTTGCCCGCGATGTCAAAGGGGGGTTCGGCGCCGGTCCAGGTGGTCAGCCCGGCTGCCATGTTGGGCGCGAACTCGAGTTCGTCCCGGCTGGGCAACCGGCCGGCGCGAAGTGCGTCGATTCTGCTCTGCACCTGCGGATCCGGTGAGGTGAGCTCGGCCAGCGGCGGGAAGCCGAAGCTCCGGAGGTTTCGGTCGGCGGTTGCCAGCACCGCCTGTGGTGACGTGTTGGCCAGCTGCCACTCGAAGTGGTCCCACGCCTCCTGCTCGGTCTCGCGCACGATGACACTGGTCAGCACACCGAACTGTAGTTCCTTGCCTGCGGCACCAGCCGCCTGCCGGACCCGACCGAACAGCTCCGCGGTGGTCTCGATCGGACCGAGGAACGACAGATAGACGTCCAGCACGGCGGCAGCGTGGTCGATGCCGGCTGCCGAGGCGCCGGTCCCCCACACCGGCACCCCCGTGGGCTGGCGATCACCCGCGATCGGCGGTTTGAAGCGCGGGCCATATTTCAGGAACGTGCCGTCGTGGCCCTCGGTGTCGTCGAGGTACAGCGACTTGACCTGCCGCCAATACTCTTTGGAGAGTTCGTAACGCTCGTCTTTCGATTCGAAGCGGCCGTACCGCGCAAGGACCGGGTCGGCACCGTTGACCTGATTGAAGATCAACCGCCCACCGGAGTAGCTGTCGAAGACCTGCGCCTGCTCGGCGAGCAGGGCAGGCGGTTTGATGCCCGGGTACTCCGGCACCACGAACCGCAAATGCTTGGTGTCGCCGATCAACGCGATCGGCTCACGCGCCGTGGTCAGCGCGCCGAAGTAGCCGAGATCGTCGAGATTCTGCGCCTGGGCGCGCAGCTCATCGAAAGACGCCGACCGGCCGTGCCTCGGATCCCAGGGCACTTCGCCGTCAACTGCCCCGATGTACCACAGGATGTTCGGGGCGGATGGCCCCTCGGTCACCGCTCGTCGCAGAATTCTGTGATCGGCAGGCCGACGTGACGGGCCTCGGTCGGCACGTAGCCGAGCAGCTTGTCACCGGGCTTGAGCTCGGTCACGTTGTTGACGCTGCCACCGGGCCCGAGGAGTCGCACATGCCAATCGTCCTGTGCGATCAGGTTCATGGTGGCACCGTTCGGTGCGATCGCGGTGATGGAGATCAGCGGTCGCTTCTCGATCTTGACCCTCCCGATCCGGACCTCACGGACCGAACCGTCGGACCGTACGGCCAGGATCGGGAATCCGGCCTGCAGCTCGCTGACGTACCGGGTACGGTTGTCGGGTCCGAGGACGTACGAGTGGACCGCGCCGGCGTTCCAGCGGAACGGGCGGGTGGGCATGTACGGCAGCGGGTGGGTCTCGCTGCAGGACAGGAAGAGTCCGGTGGAGAAGGATCCGATCAGGCAGCCTTCGTCCTTCTCCAGCAGCGACGTGGTGTCGATGCAGGCACGATCGCCCATGCCGATGTGCTCCACGCGCTCGACAACGATCTCCGAGAGCTGCATGCTCTCGGACTGCGGACGAACGATGGCGGCCAGCTTAAGCACGTCGTCGGCGCTACGGGGCGCGAGGAGCAGACCGTCCGAGCCGTGTTCGAGAACCAGTTTGACGATCTCGGCGTCTTCGATGTCGCTGACCGTGGTGACGATGTGGTTACCCGAGTTCTCGGCCGCGGCGATCACGATCTCAAGCGGGATCTTGGTCGGGTCGGTGAATGTCAGTGCGGTCCAGGGCACCTCGCGGACGACCTCACAGGCGGTCTGCAGCGAAGGTGCGTCCGAGACCGTCACATGAACACCGAGTTCGAGGTTCGCGCCCTCCGGCACCGACGCCAGCACCTCGCGGTCCGCGGCGATCAGCAGGTCGACCGAGCTGAGGTCGTCGTCACCCGAAAGGGTTTGCGAGGCAGCGAGGATACGACGCATCGTCGGGGGCAGCGCCTCGAGGACATCAATCCGGTCGCTGACGATGCCGTCGACACCCTGATGGATGGCGGCCTGCACGATGGCCGCGCTCAGGCCGGCGGCGACGTTGCGGACATCGACCCACGCGAAATGTCCGGCGCGGCTTTCCGGGGTGCGCCGTCCGTCGGTGCCCGCCCCGGCAGCCGGGATGATGTGGTCGGTGACGATTGTGTTTTCCATGGTCTTCCTCAACTCGTTCTCAAGCATTTGTCACAGGCCGGGTATCGCCCGGCAGCAGAAGGCCTCGCCTCAGGCGGATTCCAGGGCCGGGGCCGGATGCCCGAACGCCTCGCGCTCGGCCTCACCACGGGCGCCGTGGACGATCTGGGCCAGCTGCGCGGTCACCGCGTACGGGTTGGTGGCCGCAAAGATATTGCGGCCGAAGCTCAGTCCGGCCACCCCGCCACTCATGATCTCGGCCCCGAGCGACACGGCGTCGTCGTCGCTGCCTTCCCGGCTCCCGCCGGCGACATAGATGGGTATCGGGCAGCTGTCGACCACCGTGCGCATCGACTCGGGGTCGCCGGTGTAGTTGACCTTCACCAGATCCGCGCCGAGGTCGGTGGCGATGGCCGCGAGGTGGGCCACTTCATCCGCGTCTTCCGCACCGGCAGGCCGCAGTGGGCCACGGCTGTACATCATGGCCAGCAACGGAACACCGAGGATCTCGCATTCACGGGACACGGCCCAGAAGTCTTCGAGCTGACGATGTTCGGTGGTCGATCCGATGTTCACGTGGATGCTGACCGCGTCGGCGCCGACCCGCAGTGCGTCCTCGACACCGCCCACCATGACTTTTGCATCGGTGTCCAGACTGCGGTTGGTGCCTGCCGAGAGGTGCACGATCAAGCCCATCCGGGCGAATGCTCCGGCGTCGGCCTGCGTCGCGCGTCCGCGGTGCAGGACCACCGCGTCGGCACCGGCCCGGGCGATGGACTGCAGCACATTCGCGACGCGGTCGACCGAGCCGAGTGGGCCGATCGTCACCGAGTGATCCATCGGCACGATGAGTGCATGACCGGTGGCGATGTTCGAGATACGGGACAGCCGCACGCTTTTGCCGCCGCGGCAACCACGGAAGTATCGCGAATCGTCGGACATCGGATCTCCAATCATGCGCCGACCGCACTTCTTCGGCGGGGAGCTCTGCTTAGCTTAGGGTAAGCTTTGTCAATATGCGAACGCTGGGTGACCGATCTGACAGGCGGCCGGCCGAGCATCGGCCATCCGGTGTTGATGGCTCTGATCTGGCCTTTGTCGATGCGTATCTCAACCGGATCGGACTGAGCCGCGCGGACGTCTTCGATCCTGATCTTGACGATCAGCTCGTTCTCGAACGAGTTGTCCGGGCCCAGTCGGCAACCGTCCCGTTCGAGAATCTGATGATCCATGCCGGGCAGATCGTCGACGTCGACCCGCTCGCGATCACGCGAAAGATTCTCGGCGACAAACGCGGAGGCATCTGTTACGAGGTCAACGGCCTGCTCGCCCGCGCCCTGCAAGACCTGGGGTTCACCGTTCATCTGGTCGGAGCGGCCGTCGCACGTGATTCCGGCGAGTTCGGACCTGCGCTGGCGCATGTGGCCGTGGTCGCCACCCGCGACAACCGGCATTGGCTGGTGGACACCGGTTTCGGTGGATCGTCGGTACTGATGCCCATCTCCGCCGATCAGATCGGCCGGCCCATCGACGTCCGGACCGCCACCGGCCGCTATCGCACCGACGGTATGGCCCACCGGCCGACCGACTTCGCCGATATCGCGCGCTGGCACAGCACCAGTCCGGCATCCCGGTTCACCGGGTCGATCATCTGCTCGATCACCGACGACACCCACCGGATCACGATGTCGCGGGGCCCGGGCGAGCAATTCGTGCTGACCCGAACGGATCTGGCCACCGGCGAGCGAGACCGGAGCACCGTCTCCGACGATGCGGTGTGCGCAACCTTCGCCAACCGGTTCGGGATCTCCCTCCAGGCCCCACCGGGCATTGCGGAGTTCGACTAGTTCCGCGCGTACTGCCAGCCGACCGGGAACGGAAGACCCAGGTAGACCTCGCCCAGGGCCCGCTGCTGCGCTTCTGAGGAGATCCAGCTCTGCAGTCGGGCGCGATTGAGCCGCCACTGCAACGGGTCATCGGTGAGTGTGTGCAGGGTGGTCGTCAGCGTGGCCGAAAACAGCTGGGCCTGCCAGATTCTCGGCAGGCAGGTTGCCGAGTAGTCGTCCAGCCACCGGCGCTCTCCACCGAGAAAGTGGGCGGCCAGTGCGTGGGCGAGGACCGTTGCGTCCGATACCGCCAGGTTGAGACCCTTTGCGCCGGTGGGCGGCACGATATGCGCGGCGTCGCCGAGCAGGAAGACCCGCCGGTGCTGCATCGTCTCGTTGACATAACTGCGCAACGGCGCGATCGAGCGGTCGAAGATCTCACCGCGTTCGAGTCCACCGGCACCGGCACTACGGATGGCCAGTTCGTCCCAGATCCGGTCATCGGACCAGTCCGCCAGGTCGGTGCCGGCGGGGACCTGGAGATACTGCCGGGTGATCCGCGCGCCACGCATACTGTGGACGGACAACCCGTTCTCGTGCGCGCAGTACATCCCCTCGGGCGTGACCGGCGTTGTGCGCGCGAGGATCCCCAACCACGCCACCGGGTAGGTCTGTTCGATCTCGACCCGATCGGCCGCCGGGATCGCCTCCCGGCCGACACCGTGAAAACCATCGCAACAGGCGACGAAATCTGCGTCCACCTCGAACGTTCTGCCCGCCTGCCGGACCGTCACCCGCGCCCCGTCGACACGGTTGTCGATCGCCGTCACATCGGCGTCGAACAACAGAGGCAGGCCCCTACCCACGCGATCGGCGACGAGATCCTTGACGAGCTCCTGCTGGGCGTAGACGGTGGCGTGGCCGCCGACCAACGCGTTGAAATCGAGGTGGTGAGTGGTCTGATCGAAGGTGAGGTAGAAGCCGTCGTGCTTGATGCCCTCGGCCAGGACGCGGTCCGCCAGACCGATGTCGACCATCAGATCGACGGTCGGCTGTTCCAGAATTCCTGCACGCGTGCGCTGTTCGATGTAGTCACGGCCGCGCTGCTCCAGAACGACGCAGTCGACACCCTGTAGCTCGAGCAATTTGGCAAGGGTCAAACCGGCCGGGCCGGCACCGACGATGGCCACCTGGGTACGCACGAAATTGCTCCTGGTTCGAGATGGTTGCGACAGAAGATCACAAACAGTGTGACGCTCGACACAATGGACTACGCGGACTTTGCTTAGGCTTGCCTGCCTTCTAATGTAAACCTTAAGTAATCATTAGAGCGGAGTGGCCAGCGGTGTACGTTTCAACCCCGAACAGCGACGTGGGTCATCCACCGGCAACACTGCCGCCGACGCCCGACGGCGACCAGAATCCCTCACGCCCAACGGTATCGGTGATCATCCCGGCCATGAACGAGGCGAAGAATCTTCCCTACGTGGCTTCGCGGATGCCCGAAGGCGTCGACCAGATCGTGTTCGTCGACGGCAATTCCGCCGACGACACCGTCGCCGTCGCCGAAAAGCTCTGGCCGGAGGCCACATTCATCACCCAGACCCGCAAGGGTAAGGGCAACGCGCTGGCCTGCGGTATTGCCGCTTCGACGGGCGACATCATCGTCACCATCGACGCCGATGGGTCCACCGACCCCGCTGAGATCCCGCTGTTCGTCGAAGCACTCGTGGCAGGGGCCGACCTGGCCAAGGGCAGCCGGTTCGTCGGGGCCGGTGGCAGCACCGACATCACCACGCTCCGCCGGATCGGCAACAAGGGTCTCAACGGTCTGGTCAATCTCATCTTCAAGACCGAGTTCACCGATCTCTGCTACGGCTACAACGCATTCTGGGCCCGGCATGCGGTGGCGCTCGAGCTCGCGCCCGTCGAATACCAACGCGCCCAGTGGGGCGACGGCTTCGAGATCGAGACCGTGATCAACGTCCGCCTGGCCACCTGCGATCTCGCCATCACCGAGGTCGGCAGCTTCGAGGGCCCCCGCCTGCACGGACGTAGCAACCTCAACGCCTACAGCGACGGCATGCGGGTCCTACGGACCATCAACCAGGAATGGAAGCACTGGCGCGCACGTCCCAAGTCGGTGGCGGCCTCGGTCACCAGTGTGTCGACCACTCCGGTGGTCACCAATTCGCCCGTGTGACAACCTCCGAACCCGCCCCGACCGCGCTCGGCATCAAAGCGGATCGGGTCGAGGCGGATCGGTCCGATGAGCCGGGTCTGGGCCGGAACTCGCTGGCGCTCGCGATCTCTGCAGCGGTCACCGGGGTCCTGGGCCTGGTGTACTGGGCCCTGATCGGACGGATGTACCCGGCCCGAGAAGTCGGTGCCGCCGCGGCGATCATCACCACCGCGACGATGCTGTCGGCCTTCGGGAACCTGTCCTTCGGCGCATTGTTCGAGCGGTTCGTTCCCGTGGCCGGGCGCAAACTCCCGGCGCTGGTCCGGACCGGATTCGTGACCGGCGCCGTTGCCGGCGCGCTGCTCGCTGTCGGCTTTCTCTGGATCGGACCCACCGACAGTCTGTTCACCGGGTGGCTCGACCGGGCCCTGTTCCCGGTTGTGGTGGTGTCCTTCTCGGTATTCGCACTCCTCGATCACACCGCTGTCGGCCTGCGGCGGGGCACCTGGGCGGCTCAGAAGAACATCTCCCACGCGGTCATCAAATGCGTGCTCGTGCTGGCCTGCGCCGCGGTGGCCACGCGGGCGACGATCGTCTGGACCTGGGTTGGCCCGGCGGTTGTGCTGTCGGCGGTCCTCGGCGTGGTGGTGATCCGCCGGATCCGCACGGAACCCGCGTTGGCCGGTGGCGAAACCCTCCCCCCGACAAGGGAGCTCGGCGGCTACCTGGCCGGAACGTACCTGCTCTATGTCGTCGGCGCGCTGGCGCCGTTACTGCTGCCACTGATCGTCGTCGCCCACCTCGGTACCGAACTCAACGCCTACTTCGCGATCGCATGGTCGCTGGTGACCGCGCTGGTGGTGCTGCTGACGATCCTGATGGGCCCGTATATCGCTGCCGCGGCCGCCGATTCGGCAAATGCCTACCGACTGACCCGGCGCTTCCTGCTGATCATGGGAATCGTCGGCGGGGGCGGCGCAGCGTTCCTCGGCCTCGCCGGCCCGGCACTGCTCTCACTCGTCGGCCCGCAGTACCGCGAGTTCGGTGGTCCGCTGCTCCAGTTGGCCGCACTCGGCATCGTGCCGGCACTGTTCGGATATGCCTACTCGGCCATCTCCCGACTGCTCGGCAGGCTTCGTTATGCCGTGGCCGCCCAGTGCGTCAACGCAGCGCTCATGCTCGGGCTCGGCGTTGCCTGGGTGGATGTCGACGGACTCCGCGGACTGGCGTACGCCTTCATCACCGCCGAAGTGACCACCGCTCTGCTGGTGATCATTCCACTGGCCCTCGCGATCCGCCGGGTCCGACAGTCGATGTCGGAGGCCTGAGGAATCCCGGGTTCGCAGTTGCGACCCGGTGCTCAGCGTTCGGTCAACTCGGCGGTGGTCGACTCCCGATCGAACTCGCCTTGCCCATACATCGTCTCGAGCGTCGGCAGATCGGCTTCATAGACCGCCACCCAGTCGATCTCGACCGACAGCTCGTCGGGGTGCAGGTCACCGACACCGGTACACGGCGTCATGCCCCAGTCGATGCGGCGCTCACAGGCGCCGGCCTCGGCCTGCAATGCCAGCCACATCGGGATGTCCGGAACCATGATCTCGGAATCGGCCTGCGCCCAGACCTTTCCGTCGAGCAGGTAACGGATGATGCCCGGCCCCCATTCGACGCCCACGGTATGCCACTGCGAGAAGTCCCCGTTGATCTCGGCATTGGTCTTCGCGTTCTCACCGTCGGCGCCGACCCAGTGCAGGAACGCCGACATCTCCGACCGGTCACCACTGACGCTCTCGGCGAAATCGATTTCGGGAGGCCAGGTTTCGTTCTGTGGCCACAACAGCATGTGATACGAGATGTCGGCACTCGGGTCGGCCCGCATCCGAACCAGCCACCGCCCGTAGAGCTGAGTCACCGGATAGTTCGAGACACCGCCGGTGACCCAACCGTCGGACTGCTGCGCGGCCTTGAGGTCAAGCACCCCATTCCCCAGTGCGACCATCGAATCGTCCCAGCGGCTGTTCGGATTCCCACCGGGTTGGCCCGTGTAGGTGCTCCAGTTCTCGCCCAGCTCACACCGATTGAAGTCGTCGGTGAACCGCAGGATCCACCCTTTCTCGTCCCGGTCCGGAACTCCCAGTCCGCCCGGAGGGTCCTGTGCCACACACGAATCCGATGCCCCGTCGGCGCCCGCTGCGGTCCCGTCTGCCAACACGGTGTCCGCATCGGGTACATCGCTGCTGACATCGCCCGCACAACCGGCCACCATGAGCGCGGCCACCGCAAGCGTTCCGAGCCGGCGCCACCCGCGACGCAGTGGCCTCACAGTGCCATCACGATCAACCGCTGGAGTGTGAAAGCCGCAGCGCCGACGGCCGCCACGGTGATCGCCGCGCTCAGCAACCGGCCCCGCTTACCGCGACCGATCGACCCGAACGCGGGCACCTCGAGCTCCCGCAGAACCACACCGGCGATGATCAGGACTCCGGCGACGACAAAACAGATCACTGCACTCATCTGGTACCGACCTCCGGGGCATCGACATTCCGCATGATCAGCACACTGCCGTCACGCACATCTTCGACGAATCGTCCGCTGTCCAACATCATCGTGATCTGACGATCCAATTCGGCCTCGTCGAATCCGTACTGCAACTCCAACATTCCCTTGCCCTGCTCGGTGACGTAGATGTAGTCGGGGTTGCGCTCGAGCGCACATCCCGAAAGGTTGTTCAGGCACGGGAAGCTGTCGATGAAACCGAGTTTCGGTCCGGCCGGATCCAGGGTGCGGCGGACGCCGACGGTATGTGGCGCATAGCTCCACGACATGACCGTGGCGTTGTCCCCGACCTCGGAGATGAAGGCGTGTGTCACCGAGACGTCCTCGTCGGTCGAGGCCTCGAATGCGGTGTTCAGCCCGCGATTGGTCGTCCCGATCAATCCGAACACCAACAACAGTGCCGCGGCTGCGATCACCCCGACGATTCCGGGCCTGCGCAGGGAACCGAACCACGTCAGGGCTCGTACCCGGCCGAACACCACCGCGATCGCCATCGCCGCGAACGGGGCCAGCACCGGCGAGGCCAGCAGGAAACAGCGGATCAGCATCTCGCCGCCATAGCTCTGCAACGCGACCAGCAAGAACGGGGAACCACAGAGGGCGCCACCGACCAGCCAGGTCCGCTTGCGGCGGAAGCACAGCCACCCGGCGAACGCGACCAACACGAACAATCCCGAGGCACCGATGCGCAGATATTGCATCTGCTTGTACGTCGGATCGCCGCTCAGTCGCTGGCCGACACCGCGATTGACCGAGTTCCCCACCTGTCCGATCTCGTCGAACAGGGACTGCAGGTGGCCGAGCCAAAAATCCGAGGCCCCGTAGCTGAACCAGGCGGCGAAGATCAAACCCGCGGCCAGCCAAAGGGTTCGGTACCGGGTGGCTCCGAGCAGCGAGAACCAGGCGAGCGCCACGATCAGCAGGATCGGCGTGATCTGATGGGTGACCGTGTTCGCGCTGATCAAGACCAGCAGCACCCCACCGACGGCCGCCGTCCGGAGCGGGCCGAATCCCGGTACCCGACCCGGGGTGCGGCGCACGATCGCCCGACCGGCGCGCAGACCGGGTCGGCCCAGCGCAGGCAGCGGCGCGCAGCGCAGTTGCCAGAGCAGGGTCGCCACCACGGTGCCGTAGAAGAACATCGCAATCGACTGCGGTGCAAAGTAATCCTGCTGATACCAGTTGAAGAGCTGGTAGAGGACCACCGCCGTCCAGGCCAGACGAACCCGCCCGGTGATGAGGATCGCGATGGCATAGAGCGGGACCATGAACAGGGCGCCGGTGACCAACGGAGCCCAGACGAGTAGTCCTTCGACCCCCGCGGTCCCGGCCACCTCCACCAGATGGGCTGACGCCGAGAACATTCCGGCCCAGCTGAACCGCGCATCCACCTGTTGCGGTAACTCGCCACCGGCGACGATCACGTCGATGAAACCGCTGTGCACAAAAGCCGTGGGTACCGAGGTCTGTCCGGTCGCCGCGCCCACCAGCATCGTGTTGTAGCCGATGAGCAGCACGGTGCCCAGCGCCATCGTCAGATGGTCGATCCGCCGGGCCAGCAGCGACGAGGCCAGACTTGCGGCCAAAACCGCCAGCCCGACGACGAAGGCGGGACTGATGGCGCTGATGATCCCGAAATGTCCGGCCTCGTCGATGTCGGTGCGCACAGCCGCCAGCACGAACAGGCCGGACGAGATCGCCAGTGCGGCCAGGTGTCCCCATCGCCGGCGTGACCACGATGTCGGGGCGAAGATCCGATTGTTCACACTTGCCGCATCGCGCGGGACCACCGCACCGGCCACGACGCACAACGCGAGACCACCGGCGACCAGGCCGAATTGGGTCCAGAGCGGATTCCACCACTGCGCCACCATGAGCGCCTGCGACACCAGGATGTTCACCGCGAAGGAGACACCGATCACCAACGCGATCGAGATCGAGCGTGCCGGGATCCGGAGCATCGTGATCACGGGTAATCCGGGCAGCACACCCATGCCCACCAGCACCAGCAGCATCCGGACGGGCGCCGGGATCACGTCCTCGGAAGAGGTGGCGACCAGCAGGTTCTGCAGCAACAGAACCAGCGCCAGGGCGGCGGCCGACTGCAGACCCCGCCGGGGATTCCACGGATACCGGCCCTGCACGGTCGACGACGCGTCTGCCGGACCCGGTCCCGGTTGCCGGGATGCGGGTCGGTCGAGCTGCGCGGTCATCGTTGACGGCCGGCTTTGCGATGACGGAAATGACTGCGTACGAACAGCACCGGACCGGTCAGATATCCCCACACCTCGATCAGCCGTAACTGCAACGGCCATTCGGCCGGGACGTCCTTGTTCTTCACCGAGTTCGGCGCCAGCAACCGGTGCAGACCCACCGGGATCCGGATCAGGATCGCCGGGCCCGAACGGCTCAGCGCCAGCTTTGTCAGCGACGCCGCCATGCCGGTCCCGTATCCGTAACTCTGATCACGAAGATCCGGGATGTTGTCCCGGTGGTAATGGTAGACAACAGCTTTCGGGTTGTAGGCGATGACACCACCCTGCAGGAGCAGTGAGCGGAACGCGTCGAGGTCCTCACCCCCGCGGGCCGGTGTACCGGTTCCCAGGCGCAGATCGAAGCCGTTGATCAGCTTGAGGGCCTCGGGGCGGAACGCCATGTTGTTGCCGCTCCCGCATTCACCGGCGGTGAAGGGAAAGAAGATGTTGTGGGGGCCGAAGTCGCCGAGGACGTCGAGCTCCGGATCGTGGCGCAGCGCCCACACCACCGGCTCTGGACCCTTGTCGAAGACGCCCGCCTCCTCGAACCAGCTCTGCAGCTGGGTCGGGGACTCCGTCGACAGAACCCGGCCGGTGACCGCACCCACCCGCCCGGTCGGGTCGGCCCGGAAGCTCTCCAGGATCGACCCCACCCACCCGGGATCGGGCAGTGCGTCGTCGTCGGTGAACGCCACCACCCGACCGGCGGCGGCCTCGGTGCCCCGGTTACGGGCCGCGGACACGCCGGGTACCGCTTCGTCGACGATCCGGATCCGGGGATCGGCGACATCGGCGAGCAGTGCCGCCACGTCGGATCGACCCGGCCGGTTGTTGACGACCAGGATCTCGATCCGGTCGTGATCCTGATCGAGCAGCGCCGACACGGTCCGCCGCAGCGATTCGCGTCCGACGGTGGGGATCACCACGGTCACCAGTTCGTCGGGGCCCAGCGCGGCGGTCGGAACATCTTGGCGCCCTTCGGGTTCGGTCCCGACAGCGCCGATCTTGGCCACCAGCGAGGACGTCAGCGTCGCGGCTGCGGTGACAATCAACCCGACGACCATCATCAGGGCCCGGGCCAAGCCGTGTACATCTCCGCCGAGCACGGCCCTGAACTGATTCCAGATCCCCGAGGACAGGGTCCGCAGGACGTAGGAGCGCTCGGAGGCAAGGCCGCGTCCCGAGCCCACCATCGAGGCGAGCACGGCCTTCGAACGCCCCTCATGCAGGCAGCGGGACAAGAAGTAGCGCACCGTGCTCCGTCGGGCGGTCACCAGATGGTCGACGGCCAGGCCCTCGTGGCGGATGATCCGGGCGGCCGGATCCTGCCGCTGCAGTTCGATGCCCATCAAGGTCTCTTCGCACCCGGCCGGCACCGCGCCGACCCGCCCGAGCCGGTTGCTGAATCCGCCGGCCGCGGTCAGTGCTGCCCTGCGGACCGCCATCGCCGCACCGATCGGATTACGGATCGATCCGCCATCGGCCGGCAGGCCTCGGTAATCGCAGCCGACAACCCAGCCGAACTCGTCGGGGAACCAGCCCGGCCGGCCGCACTCCCAATCCGCGACCACCCGGCCGCCGATGCACACGACGTCCGGTGCGGCGAAGGCCTGGCGGGCCGCGGCCAGCGAACCCGCGCGCAGTCGGGCATCGTCGTCGAGGAAGACGATCACCTCGCCGTCGGCCAGTGCGGCGCCGGTGTTCCGGGCGCCCGACAACCCCTGCGGGCCGGCGTTCTCCACGACCCGGGGTGTGGAGCCGGGTGTGGAGTCGTATCGCTTCGTCAACTCCGCATGCAGCCCGCTGTTGTGATCGACGACAACAATGACCTCATCATCCGGCATCAACTGCACGGTGGCGGCGTCGATGGCCCCGATCAGTCCGGAGAGCCGTTCATCCGCAAAGCAACAGATGACCACTGAAAGTCTCAGGGCAGACGTGTCCATCGATGTCACTACAGAACTCCGGGTGTTCGATCAGCTGGGGCGACGCGCTACACACCTTCGAGTACAAGGCATTCGAAGCTTAGGCTACGTTTACTTTCCCGCCCAAGTCCGCGGTGACCTCGGCGCCGCCAAAAAGTCCATGACCTGCGCGAATCTCGCGGTGTCGACTCGCCCGCACCACGCGCCCGCGACATCGCGTCGAGATGACGGCAGTATTGGGGGACAAACATGGGGCATCTGTGGCGGACGGTGCAGATGTTCTCCCTGGAGTGCCCATGCGACAGTTGAGTCGCTATCATCAAAAAGCACGATTGGCACGCCGACACGCTGACATTGCGGAAGGAGGTCGTCGGTGATGGGGATTCTGCAAAGAATCGAACGCAAGCTCGAAGGTGCGGTAGATGACGGCTTCGCCCGGGTCTTCGGCGGCAAAGTAGCACCTCAAGAGGTCGAGAACGCGCTTTTTCGCGAGGCCGAAGACCGTCTCGAAGACCTCGGGGACGGCAGCAAACTGGCCCCCAACGCCTACACCCTGGTGGTCAGTTCGACGGACCATCAGGAGATGGCGGCCGAGTACGAGCTCAATCGCAAGACCTTCTCCAAGCACCTCGAGAACTTCATCCGGGACAACGGGTGGCAGACGTACGGCGAAGTGGTTGTCGAGTTCGCCCAGTCGCCCACCTTGCACACGGGTCAATTCCGGGCACGCGGTGCTGTCAACCCCGATGCCCGCCCGATGCCCGTACCCTCACCGGGTGACCAACAGGTAGGCCCACCCGGGCCGCCCCCGCCCCGTCCACAGGCTGGGCCGCAACCCGCAGGACCAAACCGAATCCCACAAGTAGGAGCCGTTCCCATGACCAAGAACTCCGGATACGACCAGCGCGGAGGTTACGAACAGGGCTCCTATCCACCTCCCGGTTACGGTCAGCAGCCCTATCAGCCCGATGACCAGAACGCCGATGCCCCGGCGTACAGCCGCCAGGAAGGTTACGACCCGCAGGGTTATGACCAGCGCGGCTACGACCAGGGCTACCAGCAGGGCGGCGGCTATGCCCAGCAGCCCGGCTATGACCAGGGTGGCTACGCCGCACAGCAGCCCGGCTACGACCAGGGCTACCCGCAGGGCGGTTACGACCAGGGCTACCCCGCCGAACAGCCCGGTGCCGGTGCACCGGACCAGCAGGGATACGACCAGCGCGGCTACGACCAGGGATATGACCAGGGCTACCCACAGCAGCCCGCCTACGACCAAGGGTTCCAGCAGGGCGGCTACGCCCAGCAGCCCGCCTACGGTCAGCAGGGCGGCTACGCACAGCCCGGATACGACCAGGGTTACCAGCAGGGCGGCTACGACCAGGGCTACGGGGACCAGCAGGGCTACCCGGCTCCGGATCAGCAGGGCGGCTACGCCGGACAGGGTTACGCACCGCAGGCCGGGTACGCGCCCAGCTCCATCACCTTGCTGCTCGAAGACGGCAGCAACCGCACCTTTCAATTGCGTAACGGTTCCAATGTCATCGGCCGCGGACAGGACGCCCAGTTCCGGCTCCCGGACACCGGCGTCTCGCGTCGACACGTGGAAATCCGGTGGGACGGGTCGAGCGCGCTGCTCAACGACCTGAACTCCACCAACGGCACCACGGTCAACGATGTCCAGGTCAGCAGCTGGGAACTGGCCGACGGCGACCGCATCCGCGTCGGGCATTCGGACATCACCGTTCGCTTCCAGTAGCCGCATCACCCGACGGGCGCGGGGGCTCCGGCCACCGATCCCGTCATGACCCGACCCACTTTCTTCGCGCGTTGGCACGTCCGACTACCTACATAGAGGCCACTGGGCCATAAGATGCATTGGACTTTGATGGCTGGCCCAGGAGGTGAGAAAACGTGCAAGGCATAGTGCTGCAGCTGACGCGTGTCGGTTTCCTGCTGCTGTTGTGGCTGATGATCTGGGCTGTCCTCCGGGTGATCCGCAGCGATGTCTATGCCGCGACGGGCCAACGACCGCCGACCCGGTTCGAACGGCGCACCCAGGGCTCCCCTGCCCGGGTCAAAGGCGCCGCCCGATATCTGGTGGTCACCCATGGTGCGCTGGCCAACACCCGCATCACGCTGGGCACCCAGCCCGTCCTGCTCGGACGGGCCGACGACTCCACCCTCGTCCTCACCGACGAATACGCCTCCGAGCGTCACGCACGCCTGATCCGCCGCGGCGACGACTGGTACGTCGAAGACCTCGGATCCACCAACGGCACGTACCTCGACCGGTCAAAAGTGACCACCGCCGTGCGGGTGCCCCTCGCAACTCCGGTACGCGTGGGCAAAACCGTGATTGAGTTGCGCCCGTGACACTGGTTTTGCGCTATATCGCGCGGAGCGACCGTGGCCTGGTCCGCGCCAACAACGAAGATTCGGTTTACGCCGGTGCCCGACTACTCGCCCTCGCCGACGGCATGGGCGGTCACGCGGCCGGTGAGGTCGCCAGCCAGCTGGTGATCCAGGCGCTGCGTCCCCTCGACGACGACGAGCCCGGTGGGGACCTGCTCGCCAAACTCGACGCCGCCACCAGGCGCGGCAATCAGGCGATCGCCGACCAGGTCGCCGAGGCCCCCGAGCTCGACGGCATGGGGACCACACTGACCGCGATCCTGTTCGCCGGCTCCCGGCTGGGGCTCTGCCACATCGGTGATTCCCGCGGGTATCTGCTGCGCGACGGCCAGCTCACCCAGATCACCCGCGACGACACGTTTGTGCAGACCCTCGTCGAAGAAGGCCGGATCACGGCCGAGGAAGCCCACACGCATCCACAACGCTCACTGATCATGCGGGCCCTGACCGGCACCGAGGTCGAACCGACGCTGACCGTGCGCGAAGCCCGGGCCGGCGACCGTTATCTGCTCTGCAGCGACGGCCTGTCCGACGTGGTCAGCGAAGAGACGATCCGGGACACCATGTCGTCGGTCGAGAACCACCGCGAGTGCGCCGATCGGCTCATCGAACTCGCGCTGCGCGGCGGCGGTCCCGACAACGTCACCGTGGTCGTCGCCGATGTCGTCGACGTCGACTACGGCGAGAGCCGGCCGATCGTCGGTGGCGCCGCCGGTGGCGACGACCAGGAGTACGTCCCCGATCCGAGCACCTCGGCCGGACGGGCAGCGGCGTTGCGCCCGCCCGCGCAGTCCCCGCGTCGCCCGACGATCGGCACCCCCGACCCCGAGCCGCGCCCGGCGCACCCCCGTCGTAAATGGATCCTGGCCGGCATCGCCGTGGCGATCATCGCCCTGCTGATCGGCGGACTGTTCATCGGCCGGGCGATCGTCCGCTCGAACTACTATGTGGGCCAATCCGACAGTCAGGTCGTGGTCTACCGGGGACTGCAGGGCTCGGTCCTCGGGATGAGCCTGCACGAGCTGAGCAAGATCACCTGCACCCATGACATGGACACCGACAACCCCACAGTCACCCTGGCCGATTACGACAACCGGCCCGACGACTGCGTGCCCCTGGAGGTCTCCGACCTGACCGGCACGGCGCCGGCCTCCCTCGACGGCCGCGACCCGGTGTCACTCGGGGACGCCGAAGCACAGGTCCGCGCCCTGATGGACAACCTGCTGCCGTTGTGCCCGGAAGAAGCATCGGCCTCCACCGAAGCGGTCACCCCGCAACCACAGACACCGGCGCCGCAAACCGGTTCACCGCGGCCCGGTGAGTCGACCGCACCCTCCACCGTCGCTCCGCAATCCGGCACGGCCGGCACGATGCCGCCGCTGTCGACGACACCGGCAACACCGCCGGGGAACTGTCGGGGCCGCTGATGTCACAGGCCGCCGTCACCCAACAGCCACCGGCAGCGGGGCCCGCCCGCCCCTACACCGGACGTAATTTCGAGCTCGCCCTGCTCGGCCTGTCCACCGTCATCGTCTTCGCCGCGTTGATCCTGGTGCAGGTTGCCCAATCCCAAAGCGTCACTTGGGATATCGCCAAATACATCGGCGCCTATATGCTGCTCTTCGGGTTCGCGCACCTGGTGGTCCGCCGGTTCGCGCCGTACGCCGACCCGGTGATCCTGCCCTTGGTGGCGACCCTGAACGGGCTGGGCCTGGTGATCATCCATCGCCTCGACCTCGGCACCGGACAGAACGGCGAGACCGCCAGTCCCATCGACCGCACCCACGACGCCGATCAGCAGGTGCTGTGGGCGGTCTTGGGCATCATCGCGTTCGTCGCGGTCCTGATCCTGATCCGCGACCACCGCACATTGTCGCGGTACAGCTACATCCTCGGCCTGGGCGGCCTGATCTTCCTGGCCATCCCGGCGATCCTGCCGTCGTCGATGTCGGAGATCAACGGTTCCAAGATCTGGATCCGCACGCCGCTGTTCAACATCCAGCCCGGTGAGTTCTCGAAGATCCTGATCATCATCTTCACCGCGTCCCTGCTCGTCTCGAAGCGCGACCTGTTCACCACCGCGGGCAAGCATTTCCTCGGCATGGACCTGCCCCGCGCCCGCGACCTCGGTCCGCTGCTGGCCGCCTGGGTCATCTCGATCGGGGTCCTCGCGTTCGAGCGCGACCTGGGCACGTCACTGCTCGTCTTCACGACGATGTTGGTGATGCTCTACGTGGCGACCGAACGGGTCAGCTGGCTCATCATCGGCATCAGTCTGTTCTCGCTCGGGGCGATCTTCGCCTACCAGCTGTTCTCGCATCTGCAGGTGCGGGTCAGCATCTGGCAGGACCCGTTCAACGACTTCTACGGTCAGGGATATCAGGTCGGCCAGGGACTGTTCGGCCTGGCCACCGGCGGGGTTTTCGGGACCGGGCTCGGTTCGGGCCGGCCGAACATCGTGCCGTTCGCCAACACCGACTTCATCATCGCGACGATCGGCGAGGAACTCGGTCTGGTCGGGCTGGCCGCGATCCTGATGCTCTTCCTCATCCTGATCACCCGCGGTCTGCGAACCGGGATCATGGTCCGCGACAGCTTCGGCAAACTGCTCGCCACCGGCCTGTCGTTCACCCTGGTGATGCAGATCTTCGTGGTGGTCGGTGGTGTCACCAAACTGATTCCGCTGACCGGTCTGACCACGCCGTTCATGTCGTACGGCGGTTCGTCGCTGCTGGCGAACTACATCCTGGTGGCGCTGCTGCTCCGCGTGTCCAACGCCGCGCGTGAACCCGACCCGACCAAGAAGAAACCGACTCCGATCGCAGATGCACCCACGCAAATGGTGAAACGCCCATGAACATCCCCATCCGTCGTGTGGTGACGGCAGTCATGGTGATCATCCTCGCGCTGCTGATCAACGCCACCTATGTCCAGGTCTTCAAGGCCGACGACCTCCGCGCCGATCCCCGCAACCAGCGGGTGCTGCTCGACGAGTACTCCCGCCAGCGGGGTCAGATCACCGCGGGCAACGACGTCATCGCCCAGTCCGTCCCCACCGACGACCGACTGCAGTACCTGCGCACCTACCCGAACCCGTGGGCAGACGCATATGCGCCGGTCACCGGCTATTACTCGTTCCAGTACGGCAGTTCCGGTCTCGAACAAGCCGAGGATTCATTCCTCAACGGCAACGACGACCGGCTGTTCGGGCAACGGTTCGCCGACATGTTCTCCGGGCGCGACCCGCGCGGCGGCAATGTGATCACCACCATCAACCCGCGGGCTCAGCAGGTCGCCTACGACCAGATGTCGGCAGGCTGCAACGGGGGTTGTCGCGGGGCCGTGGTCGCCCTCGATCCCAGCACCGGCGCGATCCTGGCGATGGTCTCCACCCCCAGCTACAACCCGAACCTGCTGGCCAGCCACGACGCGACCGTGCGGGAAGACGCCTGGGCCGCGTGGAATCCGGGCGATGCCACCGGATACCAGCCGATGCTAAACCGCGCACTGAACGAGACCTACCCACCCGGTTCGACGTTCAAGGTGATCACCGCGGCAGCCGCGCTCGAGGAGGGCATCGACGAGAGCACCCGGCTGACCGCCGACAACAGCATCGTCCTGCCGAACACGCAGACCTCGCTGACCAACTACGGCAACCAGACCTGCCCCGCCTCCAGTGGCGGCACCGTCACGATGCACCAGGCGCTGGAGTATTCGTGCAACACGGCGTTCGTCGACCTGTCGACCTCGAAGCTCCAGAATCCGGTCGAGACGGTCAAGAAGCAGGCCAATGCCTTCGGCGTCGACGCCAAGCTGCCCGACACGCCGCTCCCGGTCGCCGAGTCGACCGTCGGCCCGATCCCCGACCTCGCCGCACTCGGCCAGAGCTCCATCGGCCAGCGTGATGTCCGGTTCACCCCGATCCAGAATGCGATGATCGCGGCAACGATCGCCAACGGTGGAGTTCGCATGCAGCCGTATCTCGTGGATAAACTCCAGGCTCCCGACCTCAAGACACTGCACACCACCCGACCGAACGCGCTCAACGAACCGATCTCCGCACAGACAGCGGCCACGCTGACCGAGATGATGATCGATTCCGAGCGCAACACCACGGGTGCCGGCGGACCGGTGCCGATCGCATCGAAGACCGGCACCGCCGAACACTCCGACACCCAGGGCGCCGACGAGACCCCGTACGCCTGGTACATCGCGTTCGGGCCGTCGAGCAATGCCAAGGTCGCGGTTGCGGTGATCGTCGAGAACGGCGACGGGGGACTACAGGCAACGGGCGGCTCCTCGGCCGCTCCAATCGGGCGCGCGGTCATCAACGCGCTCGTAGGTGAAGGGTGACCGCGTGAGTTTGCAAGGTGGGACGACCATCGCCGGCCGCTATCGGCTGATGCGGTTGATCGCGACCGGCGGTATGGGCCAGGTGTGGGAAACCATGGACACCAGGCTGGGCCGGCGCGTCGCCGTGAAGGTGCTCAAGGCAGAGTTCTCCGACGACCCCGAGTTCCTCGAGCGTTTCCGCACCGAGGCCCGCACCACCGCCCAGCTGAATCATCCGGGCATCGCCAACGTCTTCGACTACGGCGAGGCGCAGGACCCGGGTGCCGGGTCCGTCGCCTACCTGGTGATGGAACTGGTCAACGGTGAGCCGCTCAATGCGGTGCTGTCCCGCGTCGGACGCCTGTCGTTGCACAACGCCCTGGACATGCTCGAGCAGACCGGCCGGGCTCTCAAGGCCGCGCACGATGCCGGCCTGGTGCACCGCGACGTCAAACCCGGCAACATCCTGATCACCCCCACCGGGCAGGTGAAGATCACCGACTTCGGCATCGCCAAGGCCGTCGACGCCGCACCGGTCACCCAGACCGGCATGGTGATGGGCACCGCGCAGTACATCTCTCCCGAGCAGGCCCTCGGTGAAGACGCGACCGCGGCCTCGGACGTGTACTCGCTCGGAGTTGTCGGCTACGAGGCGATCTCCGGTCGTCGGCCGTTCCTCGGGGACGGCGCCATCACCGTGGCGATGAAGCACATCCGCGAGGAAGCGCCCCCGCTGCCGACGGATCTGCCTGCCAATGTCCGTGAACTCATCGAGATCACGATGGCCAAGGACCCCCATCAGCGATACGCCGACGGCGGCGAGTTCGCCAACGCCGTCGCAGCCGTACGTGCCGGCCGTCGTCCACCGCCGCCCGGGTCGGCAGCGGCAGCAGCGGCCGTGTCCCGCCCCGCCACCGCGGCAATGGCTCCGCCGGCCACCACCAGCGCCGTTCGCGCCACCCCGCCCCCGAATGGGCCGGTAACGCCGCCGCCCGGGTCGCAGGACGGCTGGTCGGGCGGACAGAAAGCGCTGGCCGCCGTCGCCGTGCTGCTGCTCCTCGGCGCGCTCATCGCGGTCGGTTTCCTGCTGATGTCGTCCAACGACGACTCTGACACCCCGACACCGAGTTCGTCGCGGCCCCGGACCACGACGACCACCACCGTGGCACCGACCACCGAGGAAACGACCACCACCACCACGCGGACCACCACCACGACCACCACGACGACCACCGAGGACACCACGACCACCACCACGCCGGAGCCGACCACCACGACGACCACGGAACGAAGCCCGATCTTCACCCTGCCGACCATCTCGATCCCGGGGTTGCCGGCCCGTGAAGAGAGCGATTCCGAGCCAGACGACGACGCGTCCACGACCACGACCACGCGTCCTGATTCAGGGAACGGTGGTTGATGGCTGTCCCGAGGCAGGTTTCAGAACGCTATGAGCTGGGCGAGACGCTCGGTTTCGGTGGCATGTCCGAGGTGCACCTCGCCCGCGACCTGCTGCTGCATCGCGACGTCGCGATCAAGGTGCTGCGCGCCGACCTCGCGCGCGACCCCACCTTCTACCTCCGCTTCCGGCGGGAGGCGCAGAACGCGGCGGCGCTGAATCACCCGACCATCGTGTCGGTGTTCGACACCGGCGAGGCCGAGACACCCGAGGGGCCCCTGCCCTTCATCGTGATGGAGTTCGTCGACGGCGAAACCCTGCGCGACGTGCTGCGGGCCGAAGGCCATGTCAGTCCCCGCCAGGCGATGACCTGGATCGCCGATGTTGCTGCCGCCCTGCACTTCTCGCACCAGAACGGCATCGTCCACCGCGACGTGAAGCCGGCGAACATCATGATCGACAAGTCCGGCGCGGTCAAGGTGATGGACTTCGGTATCGCCCGAGCGATGTCGGACACCGGTAACTCGATGACCCAGACGGCTGCGGTCATCGGCACCGCACAGTACCTGTCGCCGGAACAAGCCCGCGGAGAGAGTGTCGACGCCCGCAGCGACGTGTACTCGCTGGGCTGTGTGCTCTTCGAGCTGCTCACCGGAGAGCCGCCGTTCACCGGTGACTCCCCCGTGGCCGTGGCGTACCAGCACGTCCGGGAGGATCCGCCCATCCCGTCGGCGGTGCGTCCGGGTATCCCACCCGAACTCGACTCGATCGTGCTCAAGGCCATGAGCAAGAACCCGGCCAACCGATACCAGTCGGCCGCCGAGATGCGGTCGGATCTGATCAAGGTGCTCGCCGGCGGCAAGCCGAGTGCACCGATGGTGATGAGCGACGAGGACCGGACCTCGCTGATCGACACCGGGCCGCGCGCCCGCGTTGCCCGGGTCGGCGCGACCGGCTCACATGGCCGCGACGATGACGACCCGCCGCCGAAGAGCCGCAAGGCCCTGAAATATGCGGCGACGAGCGCACTTGCGTTACTGGCGGTCGTGGCCGTCACCTTGCTGTTGATCCAGCCCTGGGCGTCGGATGAGACGCCACAGATCTCCATCCCACGGGTCACGGACATGTCCGCCGCCGATGCGCGCGCCGAACTGGAGACACTCGGCTTCCGCGTCAATCAGCGGGACGAACCGAGCGACAGCGTGCCCGAAGGGAATCCGACCCGGACCACACCGGGTGAGGGCGTGTCGGCCGACAAGGGGTCGACGGTCACGCTGTACGTCTCGGCCGGCCCGCAACGTCAGCAGGTGCCCGATCTTCGGGGACGCACCCTCGAGGCGGCGACCGCCGAACTGAACAATCTCGGGTTCGGGAACGTCAGATCGGTCGAGATCAACTCCACCGCCGACCTCACGGGCAAGGTGGTCGGGACCAATCCGGCCGCCCGCAGCACCCAGCCCGTCACCACGCTGATCACCATCCAGGTCGGTACCGGTCCCCGCCTTGTCACCGTGCCGGACCTCACCGGGCAGCGACTGGAGCAGGCGCGGACCAACCTGACGCAGCTGGACCTGGAGATCTCACCGATCGAGGCCGATTCCGAACTGCCCCAGGGCACGGTCATCAGCACCTCACCGAACGCCGGTGAAGAGGTCGAGGAGGGCAGCGTCATCCAGGTGACGGTCAGTCGCGGCAACATGTACGTGGTGCCCGATCTGCGTGGACGTACCGCCGCCCAGGCAGAGACACAGCTGACGACGGCCGGGTGGGAACGCGGCACCGTCACGACGGTCCCGCGCAACGTCCCGCTGGGCAGTTCCGACGACGGCAAGATCCTCGATCAGACCCCGTCACCAGGCACCTTGGCACGGAAGGATGGAGCGGTCACGATCACGGTCGGCCGAGCCGCACTACTGCCGTAGGACCAGCGCGTTCGGCCCCTCCCGGGCCGCCAGGTGTGACGAGGTGGTACACCCTTCATTAGTGAGATTTGACGCACACGTACCGAACGAAGGGTCCCCGCACCGATGACAAGCCTGTTCCGCGCACCGAAATCCGACCACACCGCCGTGCAGTTGCTGCTTCGTGCCGCCATCGGCGGGACCATGATCGCCCATGGCCTCAAGCACGGCCGCAGCCTGGACGGCACTGCCGGCTGGTTCGGTTCGATCGGTTTCCGTCAGCCGAAACTGCAGGCGCAGGCCTCTGCCGTGGTGGAGGTCGGGGCCGGAACGGCGATCGTCGCCGGAGCCGGCACTCCGCTCGCCGCGGCCGCCGTGGTCGGCACCATGGCGGTGGCCGCCCGGTCGGTGCATCAGCCGAACGGTTTCTTCATCACCTCTGAGGGCTGGGAGTACGTCGCCAACCTGGCTGCGGCCGCTGTGGCCCTGGCGGCCATCGGACCCGGCCGCTTCAGCGTCGACCGCGCCCTCGGGTTGGACGGCAAGCTCAGCCCGAACCAGGGTGCGGCCCTGGCCGCGGGCGTCGGACTGGTGGCAGCCGGCGCGCAGCTGGCCGCATTCCATCGGCCGGTCGCCAAGTAATCCAGACACAAGAACACAGGCCGGCGACCCGTCATCGGGTGGCCGGCCTGTGTCGTGTGAGGCGGTCAGCGGGTCACAGGTGCATTCCAGATACCCGCGATCGCATCGATCAGTTCTGTTCCGAAATCGTCCCAGCTCGCCGCATCGGCATTGTCGTCGGAGGCGAGCTGGAGTTCGCGTTCGGCGGTCATGTGGGTCATCAGGTGCCGGCCCATGGTGGCGCGCGCCTTGCGGGTCTCCGGCGGCAGATGTTCGACGGCCGAACCAAGGCCCTGTACCAGGGTGGTCAACGATGGGGAGACCCGTTCGGTCTCCTGGTACGCCAGCACGCGGAGCGACGGATCGGTCTGCACCTGTGCGTTGAACCGGGCGTACCAGCTCGGGGTCCCGAGCTGCGCCATGTGTTGGGTCGACGGCAGGACCAGACACGAGATCCACGCGCGGATGTCGGTCAACCCCTCGGTCGATTCCAACATTCGCGCGCGGGCCTCCTCGACCTGCAACGAGTGCTTGTTGACAATCGCCAGGACCAGATCGGTCTTGGTACCGAAGTGATAGCCGACGGCCGCATTGTTGCCTTGTCCCGCCGCCTCGCTCACCTGACGATTCGAAATCGCAAAGACACCCTCTTCGGCGAAGAGCCGTTCGGCAGCGGTGAGGATGAGCTCTCGCGTCGCCGCTGCACGCGTCGATTTTGATCCAGCCGTCGCAGTCATCGACTCACTTCCGAGTTGTGATTGGAGACCAGGACCCACAGGATGAGCCCTGTTCCTGAGGCCATTCAACCGCCATTCGGGCACATGGTCAATCAGCTGCTTTAGCAGTGATTCACAATGTCCAAATTTGGGCATCGATGACGTAGGTCACGTCCGAGGACTGTTAGTTGACTAAACCACAATCTGGATCTAGTTTTACCTAAGTCAATTGACTGATGTACTCGAACGCGCGCCTGATGGAGTCTGCCGATGTCGACCGCCGAACGCTCCGGCCCCGAACCGCAGACCGATGCCAAACCGACGGCGATCGTCGCTGTCCTGGCGTTCTCCGGGGTGGTCGCCGCCCTGACGCACACCATGATCATTCCGGTCATACCCCTGTTGCCGGGACTGTTGAACGCGTCGGCGTCCAACACCGCCTGGGCGATCACCGCCACGCTCCTGGCCGCCGGTGTCTCCGTCCCGATGATGGGCCGTCTCGGCGACATGTTCGGCAAACGCCGCATACTGCTGATCTGCTTCTCACTCCTGATCGCCGGTTCCATGGTCAGCGCCCTGGCCACCGATGTCGTCACGCTCATCGTGGGACGGTCACTGCAGGGCATGGCGGCCGGTGTCATCCCCCTCGGCATCAGCGTCATGCGCGACATGCTGCCGGTCAAGAAGCTTCCCGGTGCCGTCGCGACCATGAGCTCATCTCTCGGCGTCGGCAGCGCACTGGGTCTGCCCATCGCCGCCCTGATCGCCGAGTTCTCCAACTGGCACGTCCTGTTCTGGACCGGGGCCGCCCTCGGTGTCATCGCCGCCGTGCTGGTGATCATCGTCGTCCCCGAGACGAACATCCGAACCGGAGGACGCTTCGATTTCGGTGGGGCACTGTCGCTGTCGGTCGCCCTGGTCTCCATGCTGCTCGCGATCTCCAAGGGCGGCGACTGGGGTTGGACCTCACCGACGACCATCGGCCTGGCGATCCTGGCCGCGATTTCCTTTGTCCTGTGGGCCTGGTGGGAACTACGGGTACGGCACCCGCTGGTCGATCTGCGGGTCAGTGTCCGACCCCAGGTGCTCTTCACCAACATGGCCTCGATCGTCCTGGGGTTCGCCATGTTCTCGATGAGTCTGGTCTTTCCGCAGGTCTTGCAGTTGCCGACCGCCACCGGCTACGGCCTCGGACAGTCGATGCTGGTCGCGGGCGTCGTGATGGCACCCTCCGGGTTGATGATGATGCTGGTCTCTCCACTGTCCGCGCACATCACCACCACCCGAGGCCCCAAGACCACGCTGATGTGTGGTGCGGTCGCCGTGGCCATCGCCTACGGGACCGGCGTGATGTTCATGCACTCGGTCTGGCAGATGGTGCTCATCTCGATCATCATCGGCTTCGGCATCGGTTTGGCCTACGGCGCCATGCCGGCGCTGATCATGGGTGCGGTGCCGGCGACCGAAACCGGCGCGGCGAACAGCTTCAACACGTTGATGCGCTCTCTCGGAACATCTTTCGCCAGCGCCATCGCCGGGGTGATCCTGGCACAGATGACGATGACCCTGGGGTCGACGGACGTTCCGACCGAGAACGCATTCCGCATCGTCATGGCCTGTGGCGGTGCCGCCGCGCTCCTTGCCTTCGGGATCGCCTGGTTCATCCCCAAGTTCGTCACGGCCGGCCCCGAACTCGAGGTGAACACGGCAGGCGAGAACAGCCTGCCGGTGCCCTCGGTCCGCTGACCAGAGTTCCGTCCTCGCAGAAGCGGACTTCCCGGGTTCAGTGGGGCGTCCGCCCCGACTTCTCGGCACCCATGCCGGAGAACCCGACCGAGTAGCCGCCGTCGGCCGGCATCAGCACCCCGGTGATGTACGACGAGGCGTCACCGGCGAAAAACAAGGCTGCCGAGGCTATTTCGTCAGGCATCCCCCAGCGATCCATCGGGATGCCCGGCACCCGACTGGCTTCCGGAGGCGGCGTCGGATGATCCTTGGACATCGCGACCAGTCCGGTCCACACCGTCCCGGGGCAGACCGCGTTGACCCGGATGTTGTCGTCGACGTAGTCGAGCGCCCCGGTTCGGGTCAGCTGATTGACGCCGGCCTTCGCCGCGCCGTAGACGCCGTGATGTTTGAAGCCGACCATCGCGGTCATCGAGGAGATGTTCACAATGGATCCACCGCCGGACTTCAGCATCGAGCGGACCCCGTACTTCATGCACAGGAAGACCCCGCGCAGGTTCACGTCGTGAATCCGGTCCCAGTCCTCGGTGCTCTGCAGATGCAGCGGCATCATGCTGCCGCCGAACCCGGCGTTGTTGACCAGGATGTCGACCCGGCCGAACGATTCCTCCGCGGTCGCGATCATGCGTTGGACATCCTCTTCGACGCTGATGTCCGCCTTCACGCCCACCGCCGCCTCACCGATGTCCGCGGCCACATCGAGGGCCCGCCCGGTTACGCTCGCGCACACCACCTTTGCGCCCTCGGCGGCAAACAGATGTGCGATCGACTTGCCGATACCTGATCCGGCACCGGTGACAACCGCGACCTTGTCCTTCAGTTGCATGTGTGGTCCTTTGTATTCTCGTGGCCTCGGGGATCTGTCGGGGTCTTCAGATGATCTGCTCGGTTCCGGCCAGGGTGGTGCGGTGCATCCGGCGCGCCTCGGTCCGATCGAAAGGGCAGGCGCGATGCAACAGTCCGAGGTTGTCCCAGATGACCATGTCCCCCACCTGCCACTCGTGCCGCAACACCCGCTCGGGTGACGTGGCACGCCTCTCCAGGTCCGCCAGCAAGGCGCGACCTTCGTCGACATCCATCCCAACGACGTGAGAAGCGCTGTGGCCGAACACCAATGATCGGCGCCCGGATCGGTGCTCCCACACCAGGGGATGTTCCCGTTCAGGCCAAGTCGCCCAGTCCGCCAGTTGTTCCGGAGTCGGTTCCGGATGGCTGCGACGCTGGATGGCCTCGAACGTATGCAATACCCGCAGATCCGCGTATCGCTGTTTTTCTTCTTCGGTCAGTACGTCATAGGCCGCATAGGTGCTGCTGAATTCCGTCTCACCGCCCTCACTCGCCAGCACATGCGCCGTGAGCGCGACAGCCTTCGCGGGCGTTTCGTCCATCGATCCGTCGAAGTGCCAATGGTCGTTGCTCGAGAAATAGCGCACATTCGGATTCGACGGATCGAAACTGATCTCCATCACGTCCGGGTTCGGATAGTTGGGGAATTGCACGAGATCACCGAGTTTCCGGCAGAACTCGACCTGTACCTCATCATCGATGGGCAGGCCACGCAGCAACAGAACCCCGTGTTCTTCCAGTGCGGCCATACACGCGGCGGGCAATTCCTCGTCGTTGCGAAGTCGATCGATGTCGACATCGACCAGCTCGGCTCCGACGACGTCGGTCAATTTGCGCGTGGTGAGTGTGGCCATCTGCTCCCCTTTTCATCATTGCGGCAAGAAAACCGCGACCGCATGAATGGATGTGTATGCAATGTAGGTCTTCCTCATAACTATTTCAATCCTTGCTAGGATTGCAATCAAAGGTGTATGCAATAAAGGCACCGTTTGCCTTTCGGCAACTCAGGTCCCTACCACCAGAGGGAGATCGCTCATGGCCGATGCGTTGGGTTGGCGACTGAAATTGGGGGTTGTGACACCGTCGGTGAACACCGTCGTACAGCCCGAATACGACGACATGCGGCCGACCGGTGTCACCAACCACATCGGACGCATTCACATCCCCAACCGGATCACCAACAACGACGATGACTTCGAATTGTTGGTCCGCGACATCGATCGCGGCCTCGACGACGCGGTCGAGCGGGTTCTGACCTGTGAACCGGACTGCATCGTCCTCGGCGTGTCCATCGAGGCCGTATACGGCGACCCCGAAGCCGGCGCCGGTATCCAGCAACGACTTCGAGCCAAGTTCGGCGATGATCTGCGGCTCGTCCATGCGGGCGACGCGATACCCGCCGCCCTGCGCGCGGTCGGCGTGAGCGATGGCCCGATCGCGCTGCTCACGCCCTACCAACCGGTGTCGGAAGGACATCTGCGCACCTTCGTCGAGAAGAGCGGTTACCAACTGCACGACGCCATCCATCTACGCGCCCCCAGCGCAGTACAGATCGCGCACACCACCAGGGAAACCATCCAAGAAGGATTCGACCGCCTCGCGCAGACCCGCCCACGTGCCATCGTCCAGTTCGGTGCCAACATGTGTGCCGGCCGCATCGCGGCCGAGGCCGAAGCGCGACTCGGCCTACCGGTGTTGGCCGTCAACACCATCACGTACTGGCATGCACTGCGCAGCAACGGGATAACGGATCAGATGGCAGGTTTCGGACAGCTGTTGTCGGACCACTGACCGCCCACGACCTTCACCGATGGCCAGGTATTGGAGCCAGACATGCCCCACGCGTACCCGACGTTGTTCTCTCCGATCGAGCTCGGGCCCCGCACGGCCCGCAACCGGGTCTGGATGACCGCCCATGCCACCGAGTTCTCCACCGACGGTACGTTCGCCGATGCCAGCGCGGACTATTACGCCGAGCGCGCTCGCGGGGGTGTCGCCGTCATCACCATGGAGGCCATGGCAGTTCATCCCACGAGCCAACCGCGGCGCGGGGTGATCCTCGCCTACGATCGCGCCGTGGTCGAGAGCTACCGCACGGTGGCCGACGCCGTACATCCGCACGGAACTCTTCTGCTGGCACAACTGTGGCACCGCGGACGGCAGACCGACGGGATCATCAGCCGGCTGCCGACGTGGGCGCCGAGCGCTGTGCCCGACACGGTGTATCGAGAGATCCCCCACGAGATGACACCGGGCGAGATCGACGAGCTGGTGGCACATTACGTGCGGGCGGCCGAGTACGCGATCGAGGGTGGGGTCGACGGTATCGAGGTCCATGGCCTGGCCCATGGTTACCTGCTCGGCCAATTCCTTTCTCCGGCAACCAATCATCGCAGTGACGATTACGGTGGCTCGTTCGAGAACCGGATGCGGATCGTTCGGCGGATCGTCGACGATGTACGACGAATCGTCCCGTCCGATCGGATCCTGGGGATCCGGCTCAACAGCAGCGACGGCGATGCCACCGCGGGCCTGACCAACTCCGACTGGGTCCAGATCGCCACCGAGATCGATCGCTGGGGCGCCGTCGACTACATCTCGACCAGCCAGGGCACCTACCTGGACCGGATGCAGATCTACGGAACGTCGGCTGCCCGACCTGCCGGATACGAGGTTTCCGACACCGCCGCCATCACCCGGGCGGTCTCGGTTCCCGTTGTCGCGGTCGGACGCATCACCACCCCGGAGATGGCCGAGGACATACTCTCCACCGGCAGAGCACAATTCGTCGGGATGGCGCGTCAGCTGATCGCCGACCCCCGGTGGGCGGAGAAGGCGCAGCGGGGACGCCCGGGCACCATCCGGCCCTGTGTCGGTTCGAACTGGTGTGTCGCCTCGTTCGCGCGCGGCCCGCTCGCCTGCATCCACAACCCGAAGGTCGGTCGGGAGCGGGCATTCACGCTCGACGATGGCAGGGCCCGCCGAGCCCGCACCGTCGCGGTCGTCGGCGGCGGCCCGGCGGGACTGCGGGCGGCCCTGACGGCCTCCGAACTCGGCCACGAGGTGACACTGTTCGAGCAGGAATCGACGCTCGGCGGGCAGGTCGGATTGATCTCGATGGCGGACTCGTACGGTGAGTGGTCGGGCGTCACCGATTGGCTGGCAACACAACTCACCGACAGCAACGTCAAGATCGCGCTCGGGCACCGCGCCGGCGCGGATGATCTGATCGGGCACTATGACGCGGTGGTGATAGCCACCGGTTCGACACCGATCCGGCACGGTTGGACATCGCGTCATCCCGAGCGCTGGGCGGGCGCGGAGGTCCTGCCCGGCTCCGACCAGTGGAACGTCTTTACGCCGGCGCAGATCCTGGGCGGCCGCGCGGAAATACCCCATCGGGTCCTGATCGTCGACGACACCGGTGACCGCCAGGCCTTTGTCACCGCCGAATATCTCCTCAGCCGACGCCACCCGGTACACATCGTCTCCCAGTACCCCCAACTCGGACACGCCTTTGCCGATGCTCACGACCTTCCCTTCGCGTTCGGACAACTACGCAGGGCGGGAGCGACATTCGCGGCCGGAACAGAGGTCACCGCGATCGACGGTGACACCGTTACACTGAAAGACGTTTACACGCAAGACGTTTCGATACTCACGGACGTCGATACCGTCGTACTCGTACTCGGCAACACCGCCGACGATGCGCTGGCCCGCGACCTCCACGGCAGCGGGATGGACGTCCAGGTGGTCGGCGACGCACACGCACCCCGACGGATCTTCAACGCCATCTGGGAAGGCGAACAGGCCGCCCGAAGGCTCTGATCCCTCGCCGGCCTGCCGGCCACCGCTATCGGTGGCCGCCCGTTGTGGAAAAGAAGAACCGGTCAGCAACGAACCGTCGACCGGTCACCTGGCTCACCGTACCGACGAAGAGGATGTTTGCACTCACCGATCTGGGGAACTTTGTTGGCGGTGTCACCGGCGCTGCTCTCCGCATACCTTTTGGAAGCTCATCTGGACTTTCGACCCACGGGGTGTCAGTGGGGAATGCACCGGTGCCGAACCAGCACCCGTCGAAGCACTGACACCACGCTGTCGACTCCAGAGTTCGTTTGTCTTCCACGAGGGGAATTCTCATGTCTAGTCCGAACACCGATCGCACCACCAACATGAGGGCATCGCGCACGGGAATCCGCCATGCCACAAGCACGGGTTTGATCGTCACCGCAGTTGGCGTGGTTGTTTTCAACGTTGCCCCGTTTTTGAACTGGGTGGACGTTGAAGGAGATTCGAACCCGCGCACCGGATACGAGACCGATTCTCTGGTCCCGTTCATCGCCTACCTGGGCGTCGGTCTGCTGATTGCCATGGTCTACGCATACAAGCGGGCACGGCGTGGCCAACACCGTGGCCTGACCCTGGTATCGATGGCTGTCGGTATCGCCGCTACCGTCCAGTGTCTCGCCTTCGGAATCGAGCCCATGGGAGGTCTCGAGCGCGGCGACGACCTCAACACTGATATCGGAGTGTGGGTGGGCATGATCGGAGCGGCGGTCTGGGCCATCGGCTCAGGCTTACTTGCCAAGGAGATCGAGGGCGACGACCACGAGCACACCGACAACTACACCCGCGATCCTGAGCGCACCGGCAACACCGCCCCCGATTCCGCCACCGGTCACTGAAATCCGAGTAGCTGGAACGGGAAAGACCGGCAAGGGTCAGCGTAATTCCTGATCGTGCTCGGCGGGGTTTGAGAAACAAGACCCGGGCGGCGGGCTGGGGCCGCAGCTCTGCAGGGTGGATCAGTGTTCGACCAGTACAGTCCGCGAACGGGTTGATTTCGCACATACAGAAAATCTGCAGTACTGGGTGTAGACATCCGGGACTGTCTGTTGTAAGCTTCTTTTCGTAACAAAGGAAGAATCACGAGGCGCGGGAGAGACGAACTACCCGCAAGCAGTACCGCAAGACAGGGGTCGTGCCCAGGCGAAGTTTGTGTTTGATGGTCGTGCCTGGGCGCCCCCTACGTTGGCTGACCTGGACATCTAGGCGAGTCCAGCAAAGTCGACATGTGCAGTGATGTCAGTGAGTTCATCCCGGCCCCCGGCGCAACCCCCTGCGCCGGGGGCCCTGTTCATCGACAGAGAGAAGTCCCCATTTCGCAAGAATCGGCCGGCGACCACCCGTCCAACAAGCTTGACGACGAAGATTACCCGGCGTACAGCATGGGTCACGCTGCCGAAATCCTCGGCGTCACGCAAGCTTTCCTACGCAGCCTCGACGCCGCCAAACTTTTGGCTCCACAGCGCTCAGAAGGCGGACACCGCCGCTACTCGCGCTACCAGCTACGCATCGCTTCTCGCGCCCGTGAACTCATCGATCACGGCACACCCCTAGAGGCCGCGTGCCGCATCATCATCCTCGAAGACCAACTCGCCGAGGCCCACCGAATCAACGCCGAGCTTCAACACACCATCACCGACGCAAACCCCACCGCCGGCGAACCGGACTGATCACCCCCCCGAAGCGGACCCGAGCGTCTTGACCGGTTGACCGTCGACGTGCGGGTAGTGACAAGCCGCGAAGTGCCCGGGACGGATCTCCCTGATCTCCGGTTCGTCTGTTGCACAACGATCTTGCACCGAAGGACAACGCGTCCGGAAGCGACAGCCACTGGGCGGGTTCATCGGTGATGGCAGATCGCCCTGCAGCTGTGCCTGCGACACCGGCGCAGTCGGGTCTGGTTCGGGGACCGAGTTGATCAGGGCGCGCGTATAGGGGTGTACCGGCGACGAGAACAGTTCTTCGGTGGCCGCGACCTCGCACACCTTGCCGAGGTACATCACCACAACGCGGTCACTGAGGTTCTTGACCACCGCCAGATCATGCGCGATGAACACCAACGTGAGCTGATACCGGTCCCTCATCTCTTTGAGGAGGTTGATGATCTGGGCCTGCACCAGGACGTCGAGAGCGGACACCGGTTCGTCGCAGATGACGATCTCCGGGTCCAGGACCATGGCCCGCGCGATCGAGATGCGTTGGCACTGACCGCCGGAGAACTCGTGGGGGCGTCGGTCGGAGGCGGTGTCCGGATCGAGGCCGACCCGCTCGATCATCGCCCGGGTCCGCGCGATGATCTCCGACTTGGTCAGATTGCCCTGGATCCGCAGGCCCTCGGCGACGATGTCCTCGACCCGCCTCAGTGGGTTGAGCGATGAGATGGGGTCCTGGAAGATCATCTGCAACTTGCCGCGCTGGCGGCGCATGTCGCTGCCACCGAGCCCGACGATCTCCACCCCGTCAAGGGTCACCGAACCGGAGGTCGGCGGGGGAAGCTGCATGATCGATTTGGCCGCACTGGATTTGCCGCAGCCGGACTCCCCGACCAACCCGACGGTCTCACCTCGTCGGGCATCGAAACTGACGTCCGAAACCGCATGGACGCGTTCGTTACCCTTGCCGCGGTATTCGACCGTGAGGTTCCGGACACCGAGCAGCACGTCGTCGTCGGTCCGGAGATGGGCGGTTCCACTGCCGGCCATGTCAGATCACATCCTTCTTCTCGAAGATGGTGCCGGCCGCGGTATGGCCCGCAACCGCATTCGCCTCCCGCGCCTCGCGACCGGCCGGTGTGCCGAGCGGAAAGAAGCAGGCCACCGAATGCGCCTGCCCGGGTGTGGTTTCCAATACCGGCGTCTCGGTGAGACATCTCGCCTGTGCCGATGGGCAACGCGGCGCGAATGCACATCCCGGCGGCGGGTCGATCACGACCGGAGGACGTCCCGGGATCGCCGGCAGATGGGTGTGGCTCGGTTGCGAGAGCCGGGGGATCGCGTCGATCAACGCCCGCGTGTACGGATGGCGCATCCGTTCGAAAAGCTCGACAGTCGGCGCCTTTTCGACAATCTTCCCGGCGTACATGACAACAACGGTGTCGGCCCGGCCGGCAACGACGCCGAGGTCGTGGGTGACCAGCACCAATCCCATGCCCGATTCCCGCTGCAGATCCGAGAGGAGGTCGAGGATCTGCTGTTGCACGGTGACATCGAGCGCCGTGGTGGGCTCGTCTGCGATGAGCAGTTTCGGTGAACACGAGATCGCCAGGGCGATGGTCACCCGCTGACGCATGCCTCCGGACAAGTTGTGCGGGTACTGATCGAACCGGGTCGCCGGCTCCGGGATCCCCACCGAGGTGAGCAGACGAATCGCCGTCTCCTTCGCGGCGTCTTTGCTCAAACCCCGGTGGTAACGCAGGGTCTCGGTGAGTTGGCTGCCTATTGTCAGCACCGGGGTCAGCGATGTCATCGGGTCCTGGAACACCATCGCGACATCCACACCCCACAGGTGCTTGTGTTTCTTCGGGGAGACGGTCGCCAGGTTCTTGCCGTCGAAACGGATCTCGCTGCCGGGCATGATGTGCGCGTTGGGGGCGAGGATTCGCATCATCGCGCGGCAGAGCACCGACTTTCCCGATCCCGACTCCCCCACGACGCCGACGGTGCGTCCGGCCGCGACGTCGAGGTCGACGCCACCGACCGCGCGGACAGCGCCACGTGGGGTGTCGAACCAGACATGCAGATCCCGCACTTCGAGCAGTGGTGAGCCGGCCACCGGAATGTTTTCGCCGACTTCAGTTGTCGCGATCTCGGTGCTCATAGTGCTGACTCTCTTCCGATCCGGCCCCGCACCCAGTCACCGAGGACATTGAACGAATACACCGTGAGGAAGAAGAACACTGCCGGAACCAGCACCAGGTAGGGGTCGGCGGCCAGCGACTCCCGACCGGCCGCGAGCATCCCGCCCCAACTCGGTGTCGGGGGCGGTATCCCGAGTCCGAGGAAGCTCAAACTTCCCTCCGCGACGACCAGGGTCGCCATGACGACCAAGGCCAGCGACATCACCGGCAACATGACATTTGCGAGCAGTTCTCGGCGCAGCACCCGCAATGGACCCGCGCCGAGGGCTTTCGCAGCGGTCACGAACTCGCGGTCGGAGAAAGCAATCGTGTTGGCCCGCGCCACCCGTGCGAAGTTCGGGATGCCCAGCAGGGACAGACCGATCAGCAACGTGGTCAGGCTCGGGCCCATGGCGGCGACGAGCGCGATCAGGAATATGAGCGCCGGGAAGGACAGCAGAAAGTTGATGAACAGGGACAGGACCCGGTCCGCTGCACCGCGGAAGTAGCCGGCGACCAGTCCACAGCTCACGCCGATGACCAGAGCGATCAATGTGCTGCCGATGGCCACGATCAGTGACACCCGCGCACCGTAGATGCAGCGGGACAATACATCCCGGCCCAGCGAATCGGTGCCCAGGACGTGCTCCCACGAGGAGAACGGCGACGCACTGAAGTCGTCGCTGATCTCGCCCGGATCCGGTAGCGGTAGCCATGAGGCGGTGATCGCGGCAAACATCATCAGCCCCAGCCAGATGGCGCCCACGAGCGCCCCGACGGCACGGCGTCGGCGCCGTTTGGGCAGGAACATCCGTTCCGGACC
Organism: Williamsia sp. z71; assembly: GCF_059553375.1. Lineage (NCBI taxonomy): Bacteria > Bacillati > Actinomycetota > Actinomycetes > Mycobacteriales > Nocardiaceae > Williamsia > Williamsia sp. z71. The sequence goes on along the minus strand of NZ_JCANWX010000003.1, from coordinate 301,413 downwards.
GGAGGCGGCCAGAATCGCCTCTGCGCCCGAGGACTGCCTGATGGTCTCGGTCATGAGGTGCGCACCTTTCTCACTCTGGGGTCGAGCCACGGATACGTGACATCGACAAGTGCGTTGAGGGTCAGGAACAGCAGGGCGCTCAGCAACACGATGGCCTGGACGACGATGAAGTCGCGGGATTGGATCGAGGTGACCACAAGCGTGCCCAAACCTGGTATCGCAAAGATCGATTCGACGATCACGGTGCCCCCGATGAGGCGCCCGATCACCACCCCGGAGACTGTGACCAGCGAGAAGGACGACTGCTTGAGTGCATGCCGGATGAGGATGCGCCAGGTCGGCAGACCGCGGGCCCGCGCAGACAGGACATGATCCTGCTGCAGGGTTGCCATCATGTCGCCCTTGAGAAGTCGGGTGAACAACACACATTCTCCGGCCGCCAAGGTCATCACCGGCAGGATCAGATACTCGAAGTGCTTGACCGGATCCTCGGCAAAGGACACCCAGCCGAGGACCGGCAGCACGCCCATCTCGACCGCGAAGACGTACACCAGCAGGATGCCGAGTACGAACGACGGGATGGCCAGCGTCGCGGAGGTCACCGCTGTCGCGATGCGGTCTACGACACCCCGCGGCCGGTATGCCGACCACACCGCCACCGGTATCGAGATCACCAGGGCCACGATCATCGCCAGCGCGGCGAGTTCCAGTGACACCGGGGCACGTTCACCCACAGCGGTCATGACCGGCATCCGGGTCGTATACGACCTGCCGAAGTCTCCCTGCATGATTCCGCCCAGCCACGACAGATAACGCTCGACGAGCGGCTGGTCGAGGCCGTACATCTGCCGCGCCTGTTGACGCATTTCCTCACTGGCTCCCGCAGGAACCAGCCCGTCCACCGGATCACCGGGGATCAGTTCCAGCAGAAGGAATACCGCGATGGTCACCGCCGCGAGCAGGAGCAGGAAATTACCGACCGCGACCATCCAACGGATTGCTTGTCCACGCACGTTGCACTCCCTCGTTGGCGTGAAACGCCGTTACTGTGCGATCCAGGCGCGGTCGAGACGTACTCCAGCACCACCCGACGAGCCGACGACGTTCAGGTCGTTCACCTTGTCCGAGGTGAAGATGTAGCCGTTCTGGTACCGGAAGGTCAGCATCGGAGCCTGCTGCGACACCAGGCCGTTGACCTTTGCATATGCCTTCTCGATCTCAGCAGCATCTTTGGAGGTTCGCGTCGTCTCGAGGGCCGCGTCGACTTCGGGGTTCGAGTAGTTGGTGAAGTTCCTGGCACCGTCGGTGTGAAAGACCTCGTACATCATGTCGATGTCATCGGAGAGCTGAGCACCCAAGGCCATCTGGTAGGTCCCGGAATGGCGTTGGCCTTCGAGGGTGGCGAAATCCATGGCGTCGATCTTGACGGTGAGGCCGTCGATCTCCTGAAGCTGCGACTGCAGGAGCTGACCGACGAGATCGAGGTCGGGGATGCCGGCATACGTACTCAGCGTCACCGTCACGTCGGACTTGCCGGTCTTCTTCAGGTACGCGTCGAACTGCTTCTGTGCCTCCTCGACGTTCTTCTCGGGATACATCCCGAGCGCATCATCTCGATAGGGGCTGTCCGGGAACAGGAATGCATCGGCCGGCTTGTCGGCCGGCCACACGGCGGCAACGATCTGCTTGTTGTCGATGGCGTGGAGAAGTGCCGAACGCAGCCCGCTGTCCTGCATGGTCGGATCGGTGAGGTTGAAGTTCACTCCCGTTCCGCCGACCAGCGGGATGTCATACACGGTGAATCCTTCGGCCTCCGCAGCCTGTGCATTCTTGGACTGCAGTGACCAGGCGATGTCGATCTCACCCGAACGCAGGGTGTTCATCCGCTGGTCATCCTGCGAGATGACCTTGAGGACGAAGCTGTCGATGAACGGCCCCTCGCCCCAATAGTCGGGATTGGCCGTGAATTTCGCTTCCGCGTTACGTGTCCAGCTCTCCAGGATGAACGGACCGGCACCGACCGGCTGGTTCCCGAAGTCCGGCCCCTTCTCCGTGATCGCGGTGGGAGAGGCGATCATTCCCAGCGGCGCCGCCATCAGGGACGGAAGGTTGAAGTTCGGCTGTTCGGAGGTGACCTCGAGGGTCAACGGGTCGACCACCTGCCACGTGAGCGGGGTGAGGTACGGAAGTGAGGACGACAATGTCGCCGGATCCTTGAGCCGGTTCCAGTTGAAAGCGACCGCTTCGGCGTCGAACGGCGTCCCGTCGGAGAACGTCATGCCGTCGCGAAGCTTGAGTGTCCAGGCACTGCCGTCCGCCGACTCGAAGGATTCGGCCATGCCGGCACCGAGTTCGCCTGACTCCGGGTCGTACTCGAGCAGGGTCCCGAACACCGGTGCGCACCTGTCGGGCGCCATCAACGCACACCAGGCGGGGTCCATGCTCTGGCCCTCGGTGTTGATCGCCATGACGATCTCACCACCCCGCTGGGGCGTGCCTCCTGCGCTTTGGTTCGCGTCCGATGGTCCACCGCAGGCGGCGACAACCAATCCCACTGCAGCCAGTGCGATTGTGGTGCGGCCCGCTGCCCTCGTTCGTCCGGTTACCTTCAACGATTTCTCCCGTCATCTCACATCTCCGTCGATCGACCACGACGGTCACTTCACGTATCGGGGATCGAATCCAGCAGGTGCACAACGGTTCTGCCCGGCGTCGGCAATCGACCCCAACTCGGATGAATTATCAACGGGACAGCTCGTATACGCATTCGATCAACCGAAAAGTTTTTTGTTGCAAGTGAATCCAGTTAGCCAGGTGGTCATACCCGGCAACGGCGAGACCCGGGCGGTGTGCGCAGTCCGCCGAAGTACGCCGGCACCCCCACCCGAACCCTCGATGGTGATCGCCATCACAGCAATGATGCACTTCTGGCTCATAATTAGCAAGCATTGCAATCCTTGCGAGGATTGCATATGGTCACGAAAGGGCACTGAGCGCTCCCGCCGAGACGCGCACGATCCGGACCGGGCGTTCTCCTCGCCCTGATCCACGCACGCCGGTTCCCACTGGCTTCCTTTGTCCAGTGCGGCAACCCTTTACGCCTGACATCGAACCGCGATCCCCGCGCGTTCGTACGATCGCAGGGAGCACCCCGCCTAGCGCGAGCGAAAGCAGATCCGTGCCCCCGGGAAAGTGAGACCGCCCGTGAGCGAGAACATGATCGACCTGACCGGCCGGATAGTCATCGTCGCCGGCGCAGCCGGTGGTGGAATCGGCACGGCGGTCACCCGCGCAGTGGCCCGCGCCGGCGCCACCGTCCTCGCGGTGAGCCGGTCCGAGGAAAAGCTCGGCACCCACATCGAACCTCTGGTGACGGAGGGCTTTTCGGTGATCCCGGTATCCGCCGATGTCGGCACCGACGACGGCATCGCAACCGTGATGGATCGGGTGGCCGCCACCCAGGGCCACCTCTATGGCCTCGTCAACATTGCCGGCGGCGCTGCGCCGGAGACCTGGATGCGGGCCACGCGGGTCACCCGGGAGACCTGGCGGGAGCTGTTTGCCCAGAACCTCGAAACGATGTTCTTCATGAGCCAGGCGGTTGCAGCCGAACTCCGCAGGCAAGGGCGTCCGGGTTCGATCGTGTCGACGTCGTCGATCAGCGGGATGAACTCTGCCCCCTTCCATATCGCCTATGGCACTGCGAAAGCCGCGATCGTCGCCGCCACGCGCACGATGGCGGTCGAGCTCGCGCAGGACGAAATCCGGGTCAACGCGATCGCACCAGGGGTCACGGAAACCCCGTCGTCCGGCACCTACGTCGACAAAGACGTCGATCGCGACCGGCGGGCGATCACGATGGGACGCCGCGCCCGGCCTGACGAGCAGGCCGGCGCAGCGTTGTTCCTGCTGTCGGACCTCGCCTCCTACGTCACCGGGCAGACGTTGCTCGTCGACGGGGGGCTCAACCTCAAGTGGAACCACCTCGATGCCGACAACATCTCCCTGTTCCTCAAGGACGAGTCGTTCCGGGCTGCCATCACCCGTTGATCCATCCCAACCCCAGACAACGCAGTGAAGGTTCCGGATACCCCGATACACAAAGGATCATCAATGACAGTCAAGGTGTATGAACGAATCCTCGATCTCCTTGAGGCAGAGGGCATCAAGACACTGTTCGGTATTCCGGACCCCAACTTCGTCCATATGTTCCATCTCGCCGACGAACGCGGTTGGCAGGTCGTGGCGCCTCACCACGAAGAGGCGGCGGGGTTCATGGCCGAAGCGGTCTCCCGCATGACAGGTCAGCCCGCCGTCTGTATCGGCACACTCGGTCCCGGCGTGGCCAACCTGGCCGGGGCCATGATGTGCGCGAAGGTCGAGAACTCCCCGGTGATGTTCATCGGCGGTCAGCGGGCCCGGATCACCGAGCAGCGGGTCCGCCGCGGGCGTATCCAATTCGTCCAGCAATCCGCACTGTTCGAACCCTCCGTCAAGTATTCGGCCAGCATCGAATACGCCGACCAAACCGACGAGATCATCCGAGAAGGCCTGCGCAAGGCGGTCTCCGGGACCCCTGGCCCGGTCTACATCGAATACCCGTCAAATGTGATCCTCGAAGAACTCGATGTGCTGCCTCCCCTGCCGCCCGAACGCTATCGCATCGTCGGCCAGGCGGCGGGCGCCGAATCGATCACCCGGGCCGCCGAATTGATCCGGACTGCCCAGCACCCGGTCCTCCTGGTCGGTCACGGCGTCCACACGGCGCGGACCGCCGAACCGGTGCGCGCACTCGCCGAACTGATGGCCTGCCCGGTGATCCAAACCTCCGGGGGCACCTCATATATCGAGGGTCTGGAAGACCGCACCTTCGCGTATGGCTTCTCCCCTTCCTCGGTCGAAGCCGTCGAGAAGTCGGATCTGTGCGTGGCCCTCGGTACCGAACTCGGCGAACCGGTGCACTTCGGTCGCGGACGCCACTGGGCGTCGAACGACGCCACCCGTAAATGGGTCCTGGTCGAACAGGATCCGACCGCGATCGGTGTCAACCGGCCGATCGACGTACCCCTCGTCGGCGACCTGCGAGCGATCGTCCCACAGCTCGTCGAGGCCCTCGCGGACACTCCGCGGAAGCCCACCGGCGAACTCGCACACTTGATCTCCGACGAGAAGGCGCACCTCGCCGAAGTTGCCGAGTCCGCCCCGGCCGGACAGAGTCCGATACATCCGGCACGTCTGGCCGTAGAGGCCACCAAAGCGTTCCCACCGGAAGGCATCATGGTCCGCGACGGTGGTGCAACCACGATTTTCGGGTGGACATACTCGCAGGCCAAGCCGCATGACGTGATCTGGAATCAGAACTTCGGTCACCTCGGTACCGGTCTGCCCTACGCGATCGGGGCATCGGTCGCCGACGGTGGAAAGCGACCCGTCATGTTGGTGACCGGCGACTCCGCCTTCCTGTTCCACATCGCCGAACTCGAAACTGCGTCGAGACTGAACCTTCCGCTGGTCTGCGTCGTGGGGGTCGACTATTCCTGGGGTCTCGAGGTCGGCGTCTACAAACGCACCTTCGGGCCAGGATCCCGTGAGACCGGCGGGCACTGGAGCGAGAGCACCCGGCTCGACCGGGTTGCCGAGGGTTTTGGCTGCTATGGCGAGTACGTCGAGAAAGAGATCGAGATCGGCCCGGCAATCAACCGGGCCTATGCCAGCGGCCGACCCGGGGTGATCCACGTCGTCATCGACCCGAAGGCCAACTCGGAAGAGATGCCCAACTATTCCGAGTACGCCACCTGGGCCTCCGAGGGATAGCAATGGTGTTGCCCTTCAAACGATTTCCCCAACCCCTCACCACAGAACCCCCGAGAGGACCTCAACCATGCGTGAGTTCGTGAAGTTCGACATCAGGATCGACCGAGACCGGACCGGAGCCTCCGAATGAGCCCGCGGGTTGCGGTCGTCACGGGCGCAGGTTCCGGGATCGGACTGGCGATCGCACAACGTCTCGCCACCGACGGCAATGCTGTCGCATTGTTCGATCGCGACGGCGCCTCGGCGAAAGAGGCAGCGGCACAGATCGAGTCAGGCGGTGGTACCGCGATCGGGATCGAGGTCGACGTCACCGACCGCAGCGCGATAGACGCCGGAATCGATGAGGTGAAGAGCCGGCTCGGCGCCCCGCAGATCCTGGTGAACAGTGCCGGGAAGACCGTCGCGGGTCCGACCCTCGACGTGACCAGGGACCTGTGGGATCTGGTGCACGCCATCAACCTCACCGGCACCTTCGACTGCTGCCAGGCCGTCCTCCCGCACATGATCGAGGCCGGCTGGGGCCGGATCGTGAACATTTCGTCCTCGAGCACCCATGGTGGCGTCGCGCAGATGGCGGCGTACGTGTCGTCGAAGTCCGCCGTGAACGGCCTGACCAAAGTGCTCGCCCTCGAGTTCGCCAAGCACGGCATCACCGTCAACGCGATCCCACCGGGCTTCATCGACACCCCGATGATGCGCGACCACGAGAGTCAGGGACTGATCTCGGTGGACCAGCAGATCGAGCGCACCCCGGTCGGCCGCGTCGGGACAGCACAGGACATCGCCGGGGCCTGTTCGTTCTTGGTCGGCGACGACGCGAGCTACATCACCGGACAAGTGATCGGTGTCAACGGCGGCCGAAACACCTAGGAGAGCATGACATGACACGAATCCCACCGCTCGCGGTCGACGACTGGTCGCCCGATCTCACCGAATTCTTCGCGGACTTCCGCTCCAATGTGGCAAGTCAGAACACGGCAAAGCCCAAGGGCGCCAACCTACTCGGTACCCTGGCGCGGCACCCCGGCCTGGCCAAACCCTTCATCTCCTTCAACCAGCATCTGCTCTCGGGTTCTTCGTTGTCGACACGGCACAGAGAGATCCTCATCCTGCGGGTGGCGAGCCGGCGGGCCTGCGCATACGAGCACGCCCAGCATGTTCTGCTGGCGCGCGACGCCGGGGTGACCGACACCGAGATCGACCACATCGCCGTCGGATCTGCCGCACCCGGCTGGTCACAGTTCGAGGCGGCGCTGCTCGACACGGTCGATCAGCTCCTCGACAACGGCATCATCAGCGATGGCACCTGGGAGATCCTCTCCGCAGAATTGGACGAGAAGCAGCTGATGGACGTGGTCTTCACCGTCGGGACCTACGCGATGGTGGCGATGGCCCTGCGGTCGTTCGGCGTCGAACTCGACGACGATCTGCTGATCCACTTCCCCAACGGTGACGTTCGCCTGAACGCCTCCCTGTCCGGCAGGAGCATCCCATGACCGACCCCATCGATACCGTGACACTAGATCTGAGCGACGTCGACCATCGGGTGGGGCAACTCGTCGGCGGTGGCCAGCTATGGGATCCCTGCAGCGCCTCCGACATCCGGCGGTGGGTGATGGCGATGGACAATCCGAACCCCTTGCACTGGGACGAAGAATTCGCGCGCAACACCAGGTTCGGCGGGCTTGTCGCACCACAGTCCATCGCGGTCGGTCTCGATTTCGGCCACGGCGCCCAGCCGGCCTGCGTCGGATACATCCCGGACAGCCATCTGATCTTCGGGGGCGAGGAGTGGTGGTTTTACGGGACACCCGTTCGCCCGGGTGACAAGTTGTTCCAGGACAGGCGATTCCATGGATACAAGGTGGTCGACACGAAGTTCGCCGGGCCGACCATGTTCTCGCACGGAGACACCATCCACAAGAACCAGCACGGTTCCCTCGTCGCCAAAGAGCGGTCCACGGCCATCCGGTATCTGTCGGCCGAAGCCACCAAACGCGGGATGTACGACAACCAGATCGGTTCACTCAAGAAGTGGACCAACGACGAACTGATCGAGGTCGAGAAGCTGCGACACGATTGGCTGATGTCCAATCGTCTCGGCGTCTCGCCACGGTTCGACGAGGTGAATATCGGTGACGCCCTACCCCGCCGCGTCATCGGCCCGCACAGCATCGCGAGCTTCACCACCGAATACCGTGCCTTCGTCTTCAACATCTGGGGGACCTCGCAGTGGGTTGCGCCCGAAGGTGTCGACGATCCGTGGATCTACCAGGATCCGGGCTGGACGGACGGTTTCGGCTACGACGAGGAGGGCGCCAAGATCGATCCGCGTAAACGGGACGGCTTGTACGTCGGACCGTCACGCGGTCACATCGACGCCGACAAGGCCAGTGAGGTCGGCATGGCTCGCGCCTACGGTTACGGCGCGACGATGGGTGCCTGGTGCACCGATTTCCTGGCCAACTGGGCCGGGCACGAGGGCATGGTCCGGCACACCAAGGCCGACTTCCGCGGCCCCGCCTTCGAAGGCGACGTCACGTACTTCGACGCCGAGGTGGTCGACAAGATCACCGAATCCGAGTGGGGCGTACCGCTCGTGCAGATCAAGCTCAAGCTCACCAGCCAGGACGGCACCACCCTGGTGTCATGTACCGCCGAGGTCGAGTTGCCGCGGTAGCGGCACGGTGGTGAGATTCCCTGGTCGGCGACGGGGTGCTGATCTGCAACAGGGTCGATGCCCATGAATGAAATGCGGTGCGCGTGACCAGTGCACGAAGCAGAAGAGTTCCGCAGCGCCGCATCGCAGAAACCGTTGCCGCCCAGATCCGCGACCAGATCCTCGACGTCGTGGTCCCCGCTCTCAACGAGGCCATCGACGCCTCCACCCATCACCTCACCAGCGGTGTGGCATTCACCCACTCCGCCCGCGATTTTCACGACCTGGTCGTCTCGTTCACACCCAACGCCACCATTCGATTCGCCATCGGCAGCTACGTCGCACTGTGGTCCGCCCAGGAAGAGGCCTGGGCCGAGGCCCGCACCCGGTACGGCGAATATCCCTCCGGCCACGAAGCGGAAGGTGCGGTCCACGCCCACCGCCGCCTCGTCGACGAGATCGCCGCCGGACATGCCGACGAGGCCGAGCGACTGGCCCGAGCCCATCTGGCCGCCACGCAGGCGTTTGTACTCGAGCGCTTCGGCGATCAGATCGTCAACGCATCGGCGGCCATGTCGCGCCAGGCGATCGGCTCGGGCCGGCGCTCGCGGATGTGACGTCGCCGGTCTTAGATCCGGGGCTCAGCCCAGCGCTGCGGCGACCTGCGCTTCGAGGGTGTTGACCTGACCGTCGGGCACCGCCATGCCGCAGACCGTCAGCCAGTTGGCCAGCATCCGGTGCCCACCCTGGGTGAGCACGCTCTCCGGATGGAACTGGACGCCATGGATGGGAAGCTCGCGGTGCCGCATCGCCATCACGATGCCGGTGGCGGTGCGGGCGGTGACGACCAATTCGGTCGGGATGGTCTCCGGCAACACCGTCAGCGAGTGGTATCTGGTGGCGGTGAACGGGTTGGGCAGACCGGCCAGGACACCCTCGTCGCTGTGGGTCACCAGTGAGGTCTTGCCGTGCAGGAGTTCGGGTGCCCGATCGACCGTGGCACCGAAGGCGGCGCCGATGGCCTGGTGGCCGAGGCAGACCCCGAGCAAGGGTGTGCCGGCAGCAGCGGCGGCACCCACCAGGGGCATCGTCGCGCCGGCGCGCTGCGGTGTCCCCGGGCCGGGTGAGAGCAGCACACCGTCGAACTGCGTCACCGCGGCCGCCGGGTCTGCGAGCCGCTCGTCGTCGTTACGCCAGACCTGGGCATGCACACCCAGTTGTCCGAGGTATTGGACGAGGTTGTAGACGAAGCTGTCGTAGTTGTCGACAACCAGGATCTGCACAGGGGCGCCAGGGTTCACGTCGACAGGCTACCTGGGTCGATGCGGCGAGCTCATCCCACTTTCGCCGTGGCCGCATATCACTGTCACCGACGACGGGTGCGTTAGGTTATAGGGAAACGTTTGTACCCGCGAACCGAGGAAATCATGCCCAAGTCAAAGGTCCGCAAGAAGACCGATTACACGATCAACCCTGCCAGCCGCACACCGGTGAAAGTGAAGGCAGGCCCGTCGGGCACCGTCTTCGTTTCGGTGATGCTCGGCCTGATGCTGCTGGGCCTCGCCTGGCTGATGGTTTTCTACCTTGTCGCCACACCCGAATCCCTCGGTGCCCCCGGCAAGATCCTCAACTGGATGTACGAGCTGGGTTCCTGGAACTTCCTGATCGGATTCGGGTTCATGGTCGCTGGTCTGGTCATGACGATGAAGTGGCGTTGAACAGCGATTTCAACAATTCACAGCCTGTGGAACACCATGTGTGTAATTCATCCCCAGTGTGGATAACTCCTGTGGAGTGAAGTGGCGGTGAGCAGCACGTTCATTCATCCACAGCTGTGGAACAACATGTGTGTAATTCATCCTCAATGTGGATAAGGCCTGTGGATAACCTTCAAAACGCCCGTTCGGAATGGGCCACACCAGCACCCATGGGCGCGCTGATGGTGGTCGGTGGGATCGCACTCGGTGCCGCGGGCCTGTTCTCGGGTACCGACGCGGCGGGCATGGCGCTGATGCTCCTCGCCGCGGTGTTGCTGCTGCTGATCGGCGGGCAGAGTCTGTGGGTTCGTCCCAGGCTGGCCATCGAGGGCCGCGAATTACACGTCCGCACGCTCTTTCGGGGGACGTGTGGTTATTCGTTCGATGACGTTCGGCGCGCACAGGTGCTCACGTACCCGCGGTTCGGACGCCGGGTACCGCATCTGGAACTGGATCTCGACGATGAGCAGGCCCACGACGGGGAACGTCTGGTCATCTACGGACGCTGGGATCTGGGCACCAACCCACTCGATGTGGCCGATGCACTGCGTGCGGCCGGACTGACCGTGGAAGAGCGCAAATAGCAGGAGGGCGGCGAACCACCGTCAGAACGTGAGCGTCTGGGCCTTCGCGATTCCGATGACCAGCGCCGCCATGATGAGCAGACCCATCGCGAGGAAGCCGACCGCCGCCGCGTTGCGGGGATTACGTGATCGGGCGGGCAGCAACTCAGGTCCGTAGACGATGCCTGCGGCCGCCGCGGCGCCGAATGCCAGGCCGCCGAAATGGGCCCAGATGGAGATGTTCGGGATCGTGAACGAGAGCACGACGTTCAGGGCGATGATGCCGTACAGACCGGTGGCGGGGAGTTTGGCCTTGAGCACCACGACCAGCGTGGCACCCATCAAACCGAAGATCGCTCCCGAGGCACCGGCATTGATCGCCAGCGAATCGCCGAACAGCATCACCGCGGCACTGCCGCCGAGCAACGAGGTCAGGTAGATCCCGAGGAAACGGGCGGTACCCAGGGTCAACTCGACGTCGCGACCCAGGATGTACAGGGAGAACATGTTGATCGCGACGTGGATCAGCGAGAAATGTAAGAAGCCGGCGGTGAGCAACCGCCAGTATTCGCCGGAAGCCATGAACGGCCCCCAGAGCGCTCCTTCGGCGAACACCTGCGACGACGCCACGACGTCGGTGAGGCTCTTCGCCTGAGCGGCGACGATCACGAACAGGGCGATGTTGATCGCCATCAGGGCGTAGGTGGCCCAGGCGACCTTGGCACCGATGGTGCGGGCCCGGGGAACCTGACGACCGGAAGCCCGGACGCAGTCGACACAGTGTTGGCCGACTGCGGCCGGGGTCAGACAATCAGCGCAGGCCGGACGCCCGCACCGGCTGCATGCCAGTCCCGTCGCTCGATCAGGATGCCGCACGCACACCTGGGTCGGCGGCGACGGCGATTGAGAAGACGGGGGCTGGTATGTCACAACAGGTCAGGAAATCGTGATCCGCTCGATCACAACGTCTTCCAGGGGCCGGTCACGACGATCGGTGGCAACCTTCTCGATCGCGTCGACAACCTTCTTCGACTCGTCGTCCTCGACGACACCGAAGATCGTGTGCTTGCGGTTCAGGTGCGGGGTCGGGCCGACGGTGATGAAGAACTGCGAACCATTGGTGCCCGGTCCGGCGTTGGCCATCGCCAGCAGGTACGGCTCGTTGAAGGTGAGCTCCGGGTGGAACTCGTCCTCGAACTGGTAGCCGGGGCCACCCATGCCGGTTCCGGTGGGGTCACCACCCTGGAGCATGAAGCCGGCGATGATCCGGTGGAAGACGGCGCCATCGTAGAACGGTCCGCTGTCGCCACCCGAGGCGTTTGCCGTCGAGTAGTCCTTGGAGCCGTCTGCCAGGCCGACGAAGTTCGCAACCGTCTTGGGTGCGTGGTTACCGAACAGGGCGATCTTGATGTCACCTTTATTGGTGTGCAGGGTCGCGGTTGCGGTTTTCAATGCTGTGGTCACGCCCACCATGGTGCCACTTCGCCCGTGGCACCCCGGACACAACCGCCCAGATCGCGTCGCCGGTGGCACTAGTGTGGAGTCGATCCCGCTGGTTCTACCCGAGGAGGTTTTTCATGAGCACGCTCGAATCCGATCTGAAAGCAGTGCGAGACAAGGCGGTCTCCCTGTCCTCCGGTCAGCGCCTGCGACTCGGCACCCACCAGAGCCTGGCCGGCCTGTCGAACGTGACCCGAGGATCGCTCGGCTTGAGCGGTGTCGGCATCCGCAAGACCTTCGACTCCGCGGCCCTTGCCACCCGCGCCACCGGCGCAGCGGCCTGGTCGGGTGCAAAAAAGCTTGGTGCCCAGGCATATTCGAAAGAGGCCGAACTCGCCGCGGACGCCCGTCGCCGGACCGACGAATATCTGCATCGCGCAGCCGACACCTTCCCCGTGCAGATCAGCAATCCGGTCGTGGTCTCGAGTCTGCAGCGAACCGGCCTGGCGGACGCGTTGCCCGAACAGATCGCAACGATCAAACCCTCACGACGACGTCTGAAGATCGCGCTCATCGCAGCCGGTGCCCTGGCGACCGGTGCGGCCGTTTTCGCGGTCTCGCGTCGTCGCCGTCCGCAACCGCCGTCGGTGGCCGCTGCTCCCCCGCGGCTGACCGATGTTCCGGTCGCCGATGAGGTGACACCGGTCCCCGCATCCTCGTCTCCCGCGTCGTCACCGTCATCGAACGGACAGACGGAAAGCTGAAACCGGGCAGACAGGTACCGTGTGATTCGTGAGTGTTGAGAACGGGGACCCAGACCGGCGGCGCAGTGCGCCGGTGCCCGCATGGGAGCAGCGAGGACCTGCGGGTGCGCCGCCTCCCGGCTATCGGCAGCCCCCGCGTGAGGGCACGGGGCCTACCCCGCAGGGTGTGCGCCCGGGACCACCGCCTGTCGATCAGACACCGAACCGCGTCGCACCGCCCGTACCGGGATCCGGTCCGCCACGGGGTGAGCCCTACCGGCCGGCTCCCGGTTGGCCCGGACCGGGACAGCCCGGCCGGCAGCAGCGGCCACCGCAGCAACCACCCCCACAGCAACCACCCCAACGGCGACCACCGCCGCCTGCATCACCGGCTCCCCTGAGCGGACCGGCCGCCGGCATCGGCGTCCCCGTCACCGACGCCGGCAACGCTTATTCACAGACCACCGACCCGGCGGATCGTCGCAACGACAATTACGACAGCTATTCCGCCGACCATCTCGCCGACCCCATCGAGGGTCACGACTCCGGAGCACAGATGACCCCCGCACCCACTTCGCGGGCAAACACGACCAATCGCCTCTCGATCGCGGCGTTGGTCTTGTCCGTGATCGGCGTGACCTTCATCGCCGGGATCATCTGCGGCCACATGGCCCGCGCGCAGATCCGCCAGACCCGCGAGCAGGGCGACGTTTTTGCCATCGCCGCGCTCTGGGTCGGTTACCTGTATCTGGCGGCCTCCGTGCTCGTTCTCGGCGGCTATCTCTACATCGTCGGTACCGGTAGCTGACGCAGGCCACACCCGCTCCACCTTTCGCGATCCGCTCCAGTTGCAGTGCGCTGCAAGTGGAGCGGATCGTTGTTTGTGGAGCAGATGCCGACCATCAGAGTTGGGGCATGACCTTCTCGGCGATGAACTCGATGTGCGCCAGGTCGGTCATGTCGAGCACCTGGAGATAGATCCGCGACGCGCCGGTTTCTGCGAAGGTGCCGATCTTGTCGACGATCTCGGCCGGGGATCCGGCCAGTCCGTTGGTCTTGAGTTCGTCGACGTCCCGGCCGATCTTTGCTGCCCGGCGGGCGACCTCGGCGTCGTCGGCACCCGCGCACACGACCAAAGCGGCGGAGTAGACCAGGTCGTCGGGTGAGCGGCCCCGGTCGGTACAGGCCCGCCGGACGCGATCGAACGCCTCCTGGGCCGTCTGAGCCGACACGAACGGGACGTTGAACTCACTGGCGTACTGCGCGGCCAACGCCGGGGTGCGCTTCTTGCCCTGGCCACCGAGCAGGATCGGCGGCGTCGGACTCTGGACGGGTTTCGGCAGTCCCGGGGAATCGGTCACCGTGTACTGCTCACCGGTATACGAGAACGTCTCCCCCACCGGGGTCGTCCACAGGCCGGTGATGATCGCCAGCGACTCCTCGAGGCGGTCGAACCGCTGACCGAGCGGTGGGAACGGGATGGCATAAGCGTTGTGCTCGGCCTCGAACCAACCGGCGCCGTACCCGAAGTCCACCCGGCCACCCGACATCTCGTCGACCTGCGCGACGGTGATCGCCAACGGCCCCGGATACCGGAACGTCGCAGACGTGACCAACGTGCCCAGTCGGATCGTGGACGTCTCCCTGGCGATGCCGGCGAGTGTGGTCCAGGCGTCCGTCGGCCCGGGCAGCCCTTCGGCATTCATCGCGAGGTAGTGGTCGGAGCGGAAGAAGGCCCCGTATCCCGCTGCCTCTGCGGTCTGGGCCACCGCCAGCTGATCGCGGTAGGTGGCACCCTGCTGTGGTTCGACGAAGACACGTAATTCCATGCCCCTCACTCTTGTCGGAGGGGCCTGGGTCCGCCAACTCGGGGGGCAGCCGGGGTCGGCCTTCCCGCGCGCTCACACGGGCGCTGAGAGGTTGTGCAGCGTCCACGCCGTCATGTTTCACGGGAAACAATCACATTTGTGTGATTTGTTCGCACGGCGGCGATTTCGAAAGACCCGTCAACGCAAAAATGACCACCTCCCCGGATCGGGAAGGTGGTCATTTTTCTGTGGAGCCTAGGAGATTCGAACTCCTGACATCTGCCTTGCAAAGGCAGCGCTCTACCAACTGAGCTAAGGCCCCGGCGCCAGTTCTCACTGACTATTCGGGCAGCCCGTGCCAAATCTCCATCTTGCGGCGAGATTCGGCAAGCAGACCGGCGACCACGAGTGCCAGTGCCGCGGCGGTGATCAAAACGAACTTCATCACGTCCCTTTCGGGTTTTCGTCCGCGGTGTGGACTCATGGTCACAGTGGGCCTAGGAGGACTTGAACCTCCGACCTCTTCGTTATCAGCGAAGCGCTCTAACCGCCTGAGCTATAGGCCCTTGAACCGAAATCAGAGATTACCCGACGTCGGCCCCACACAACAAAACGGCTGGTCAAACGCCCTGTTTAGTCGCGATCTGCGAGTGTGACCTCGAGGCCACCGACCAGATCGGACGACAGGTTGTAGATGAACGAACCAACCGTCGCCAAAGCTGTGAACAACACCACGTTCACCGCGCCGATCAAAGCTGCGATCCCGAACACACCACCAGCGCTGATCTCAAACGACGACTCGGTCTCGGTGTCGCTCGACACCAGGGTTCCGAAGGAGTTGTTGACCTGATCCCAGACACCCATCCCGTCGAGAATGAGATACAGCACGCCGATCGCGATCATCCAGACGAAGAACGAGGCCACCGACAACACGGCCGACACCTTGAACGCCGCCCACGGGTCTATCCGGCGCAGCTGCACCGACGCGCGGAGGGCCGCGCCAACCGGACCGTGCGTCGGGACCGCTGAGATCGCCTGTATCGGCGCCGGAGCGGCTTCTGGATGGTGGATGGCATCGAGGTCCGGGAGCTCCTCCTGGACCAGATCCCGGCGATCGATGTTCCGGGTGGGACCGTCGAGCAATTTCGGAGCCGCCGTGCCGGTGATCACCGGACGTTTGACGGTCTGCGGACCACTTCCCTGCCCCGGAGCGCCCGAACCCGAGGACGGACGACCGGGAGGCGGTCCGGCCGGACCGCGACCCTGGGTGGGAACACCGGGGTGCTGCTGTCCGGCTGCTCCCGGAAGCGGCTGACTGCCGGTGGCGGAAGGCGGCTGACCGGGTCCACCGGCCGGACCCTGCAGAGGGGCCTGTCCCGGTAGCGGTTGCTGACCCTGGGGTGGCTGCTGACCCGGGCCGGGTGCCCCACCCCCGCCACGCTGCCACGGCGGCACACCGCCGGGGCCGGTACCGGCCGGTCGGCCCTGAACCGGGGCCGAAGCCGACGGGGCCGACGGTGGCGACACGACCGGATTTGCCTTGGTCTCGTCGCCACCCGTCTGCACCTTGTTGGGGCCCGTGTCGGCACCCCGCGCCGGCTGATCCTGCACCGAGACCGCCGGGCGCACACCGTTGGTCCCGGCCGCGGGCGGCGTAGCGCCCACACCGTTCGACGACGCCGCGCCCGCTCCGCTCGACGAGGACGGCTTCTGCACTGGCCCAGGGCTCTCGGCCGAGTCGCCTGAGGTCTTCGGGTCCGTGGGCTCGTTGGGTGTGCTCATGCGTTCCTTTGCCTTCGGCTTCGTCTCGCGGAGCGCTCGCCTGCTCCGACCGTTCGGTGCTACTGCTCTGCCGGCCTACTTCTTGCCAGCAGGCCCGGTCTGCTGCTCCACCGGTTCGTCCGGCTCGTCAGCGTTACGGGCAATAGCCAAGAGAGTAGTTCCTTCGTCGAGGTTCATCAGGCGGACGCCCTTGGTTTGGCGCCCGGCCTTGCGAACCTGGCGGGCCGCGGTGCGGATCACACCACCACCCGACGTGATCGCGTAGAGCTCGCTGTCATCGTCGACGATCAGTGCGCCGACCAAGGCACCACGACGCTTGTCGTACTGGATCGTCAACACACCCTTGCCGCCACGGCCCTGGACCGGGTAGTCGTCCATCGCGGTGCGTTTGGCATAGCCACCGGAGGTCGCCACCAGCAGATAGGTGCCCTCACGGACAACGTTCAGCGACAACAACTGGTCGTCGTCGTTGAACCGCATGCCCTGGACACCCGAGGTCTGCCTGCCCATCGGGCGAAGCGCGTCGTCGGTCGCGGAGAACCGGATCGACTGCCCCTTCTTCGAGACCAGCAGCAGATCGTCGTCGGCGCTGCACAGCTGTGCTCCGACGAGTTCGTCCTCGCCGCGCAGGTTGATCGCGAAGATGCCCCCGGAACGATTCGAGTCGAAGTCGACCAGCCGGGACTTCTTGACCAGTCCGTTGACGGTTGCGAGAACCAGGTAGGGCGCATCCTCGTAGCTCTGGATCTGGATGACCTGGGCGATGCGCTCCTCCGGCTGGAAGGCCAGCAGGTTGGCGACGTGCTGTCCACGGGCCGTCCGGTTGGCCTCGGGCAGTTCATATGCCTTGGCCCGGTAGACCCGGCCCTTGGTGGTGAAGAACAGGATCCAGTCGTGCGTGGAGCACACAAAGAAGTGCCGGACGATGTCGTCCTGCTTGAGACCCGCACCCTGCACGCCCTTGCCGCCGCGCTTCTGGCTGCGGTACAGGTCGGTCTTGGTGCGCTTGGCATAGCCGGTCTCGGTGATCGTGACCACCACGTCTTCCCGGGCGATCAGATCTTCATCCGAGACATCTCCGTCTGCGGCAATGATCTTCGTGCGACGTTCGTCGGCGAACTTCTCGACGATCTCGGCCAATTCGTCACGCACGATGGCGCGCTGGCGCTCGGGCCTGGCGAGAATGTCCTGGTAATCGGCGATCTCGACTTCGATCTCCGCCAACTCGTCGACGATCTTCTGTCGCTCCAGGGCAGCGAGGCGGCGCAACTGCATCGCCAGGATCGCGTCGGCCTGGATCTCGTCGACGTCGAGCAGGTCGATCAACCCGGTACGGGCCAGATCAACCGTCTGCGAACGCCGGATGAGTGCGATCACTTCATCAAGTGCATCAAGGGCTTTGACCAGACCACGCAGGATGTGGGCCCGCTCTTCGGCCTTGCGCAGGCGGTACCTGGTCCGCCGGACGATGACCTCGATCTGATGGGCCACGTAGAGCCGAATCATCCTGTCCAACCGCAGGGTTCGCGGCACGCCATCGACGATGGACAGCATGTTCACACCGAAGCTGGTCTGCAGCTGACTGTGCTTGTAGAGGTTGTTCAGGACAACCTTGGCCACCGCGTCACGACGCAGGGTGACCACGATGCGCATACCCACACGATCCGAGGACTCGTCATCAATCTTGCTGATGCCCTTGAGTTTTCCTTCGTTCACCTGCTCGGCGATCGAGAGGATCATGTTGTCCGGGTTCACCTGATACGGGAGTTCGGTGATCACCAGGGTGGTCGCACCCTTGTTCTCTTCGATCTCCACGACACCGCGCATGCGCACACTGCCGCGTCCGGTGGTGTAGGCATCCCGGATACCCTGTCCGCCCACGATGAGTCCCGCGGTGGGAAAGTCCGGTCCCTTGATGGCTTCCATACACGCGGCGAGGGTGGTTTCCTCGTCGGCTTCGTAATTGTCCAGGGCCCAGAAGATGGCATTGGCAACTTCACCGAGGTTGTGCGGCGGGATGTTAGTGGCCATACCGACCGCGATACCGCTCGAACCGTTGATCAGCAGATTGGGGATACGCGACGGCAATACCGTCGGTTCCTGCGTCTTGCCGTCGTAGTTCGGCGTGAAATCGACTGTCTCCTCGGTGATGTCGCGCAGCATCTCCATGGCGAGCGGCGTCAGCCGTGCCTCGGTGTAACGCATGGCGGCGGCGCCGTCGTTGCCACGCGAACCGAAGTTGCCCTGACCGTCAACCAGCGGGTAACGCATCGACCACGGCTGGGCCAGGCGGACCAGGGCGTCGTAGATCGCGGTGTCACCATGGGGGTGGTAATTACCCATCGTCTCGGCAACCGGCTTGGCCGACTTGACGTAGCTGCGGTCCGGGCGGAAGCCGGCGTCGTTCATCGCATAGAGCAGCCGGCGGTGAACCGGCTTGAGGCCGTCGCGAACCTCGGGCAGGGCGCGGCCCACGATGACGCTCATCGCGTAATCGATGTAGCTGCGCTGCATTTCCTGCTGAATGTCTACCGGTTCGATGCGGTCGCCTTCGCCACTGTCGGGCGGCAAGGTGGTGTCGGTCATCGTTTCGCTTTCGTCGTATCAGGTTGATGGGTCGGTGACGGCGGGTCAGACGTCCAGGAAGCGAACGTCTTTCGCGTTGCGCGCGATGAAGCTGCGGCGCGCGACCACGTCCTCACCCATCAACACACTGAACAGCTCATCGGCGGCTGCGGCGTCGTCGAGCGTCACCTGACGGAGGATGCGGACCGCAGGATCCATGGTCGTCTCCCACAGCTCCTTGGCATTCATCTCGCCCAGACCTTTGTAACGCTGGATACCGTCTTCTTTGTTGATCTTCTTGCCGGCCTCGGCGCCCGCCTGCAACAGTCCGTCACGTTCCCGGTCGGAATAGGCGAACTCCGGTGCGGCGCCCTTCTGCCACTTGAGCTTGTACAACGGGGGCTGGGCCAGATAGACGTGACCGTGCTCGACCAACGGCCGCATGAAACGGAACAGCAGGGTCATCAGCAACGTCGAGATGTGTTGTCCGTCAACGTCTGCGTCGGCCATCAACACGATCTTGTGGTACCGCAGCTTGGAGATGTCGAACTCGTCGTGGATACCGGTGCCGAACGCCGTGATGATCGACTGGACCTCGGTGTTCTTGAGAACCCGGTCGATCCGCGCCTTCTCGACGTTGATGATCTTTCCGCGAAGCGGCAAAATCGCCTGGTACATCGAGTCGCGACCGGATTTGGCGCTACCACCGGCCGAGTCGCCCTCCACGATGTAGACCTCACACTTGCTGGGGTCCTTGCTACGGCAATCAGCGAGTTTGCCCGGCAGACCGCCGATGTCGGTTGCGCTCTTGCGGCGCACCAACTCTCGCGCTTTTCGGGCGGCCAGGCGGGCCTGTGCGGAGTCGAGCGCCTTCTTGATGATGATCTTGGCCTCGGCCGGATTCGCCTCGAACCAGTGTGAGAGGTGTTCGTTGCTCACCTTCTGCACAAAGCTCTTGACCTCGGTGTTACCGAGTTTGGTCTTGGTCTGACCCTCGAACTGGGGTTCGGCGACCTTCACCGAGATGACCGCGGCCAAACCCTCGCGGATGTCATCACCGGTGAGTTTGCCGTCTTTTTCTTTGACCAGCTTCTTGTCGAGCGCGTAGCGGTTGACGGTGGTTGTCAGCGCCGCGCGGAAACCCTCTTCGTGCGTACCACCCTCATGGGTGTTGATGGTGTTGGCGAAGGTGTGCACCGATTCGGCATAACCGTTGTTCCACTGCATGGCCACCTCGAGCTCGTGGCCCGGGCCTTTCGCGGTGAAGCTCACGATCGACTGGTGGACCGCCTGCTTGGTCCGGTTCAGGTGGGCCACAAAATCTTCCAGACCACCCGGGTAGTGGTAGGTGCGGGTGCGCTTCTTCTTGCTGTGGACCTCGGGCTTGCCCTCGGCATCGACGACCATGTCGTCGGCGAGCTCGGTGTTCTCTGCCTCTTCGGCCAGTTCGTCTTCGGACTTGGGTGCTTCGGCGATCTCGACATCGTCGGCGTCCCCGACCGCAACGGTGGCCGGGCGCTCATCGGTCAGTGTGATGGTCAGGCCCTTGTTGAGAAAGGCCATTTCCTGCAGTCGCCGCGCGATGGTGTCGAAGTTGTAGGCGGTCGTCTCGAAGATCGAGTCATCGGCCCAGTACCGGACCAGGGTGCCGGTCTTCTTTGTGGGCGCGCCCTTGACCAGCGGCTCTGGAACTGCCTTCTTGTAGGTCTGGGACCAGTTGAAGCCGTCCCGCGCGATCTCGAGTTCGACCCTGGTCGACAGGGCGTTGACCACCGAGATACCGACACCGTGCAGACCGCCGGAGACGGCGTAGGAGTCGGAGTCGAACTTGCCACCGGCATGGAGCTGCGTCATGACGACCTCGACGGTCGGGACGCCGGTCTTGTGCATCTCCACCGGAATTCCACGGCCGTCATCAACGACCTGAACGGCGCCATCGGCCCGCAGGGTGACATCGACACGCGTGGCGTAGCCGGCCATCGCCTCATCGACAGAGTTGTCGACAACTTCCCAGATCAGATGGTGGAGTCCGCGTTCCCCGGTGGATCCGATATACATACCGGGCCGCTTCCGGACCGCCTCGAGACCCTCGAGGATGCTGATCGAGTCTGCACCGTATTCGCTGTTCCCCTTCTTTTTTGCCGGGGCTTTCTTTGCCGGTTCCGGGGTCTTCGCCGGTTCCGAGGCTGCCGGTTCTTGGGGTTCGGTGCTGTCGGCCACGAGTGCGTCCGCTCCTTACATCGCCATTGAGTCACACCACGCAGGACGCCACCCGGCAGTCACAATCTCTGCCTGTTCCGGGGGTTCTCCACGCGGCGGGTCTACCCCGGTTCGGGGCAACTCTCCACATACTACTGGGTGAGGCGACAAGAGATAGCCCTGCCGCACCCCTCACGTCTCTTCTGGCGGATTTTTTCGACGCAGACCTAGTCTGACCGACAACTTCGGGGTCCAACGTTCATTGCGACGGCTTTCTCGCCCTTTTGCCGACATCGGACCCCGCCGGCGGTTCTATCCGTAGGTGTCCCGCGGTCCGCGACCGCGGACGTGGCGTTCACCCTTACGCCAGGACGGGGCCTGCGGACCGGTGATCCGCAGGCTGGTCACCACGTTGTCGCCCACCACCGCAGCGATCTTCGCGATGATCTGGGCCTGGACCAACCGTAATTGGGTAGCCCACGCCGTTGACTCGGCGGTCACGTGTAAAACCTTGTCCTGCAGTGCTTTCGGTTGAGCGTGCGAAGAGATCTCTTCACCGACGATGCGGTCCCAGGATCCGAAGACGGTACCTTCGCTGATCTTGTCACTCCAGCCGCGGCGCCCCGCCAGACCGCCCACGAGCCGCCCGAACGGCTGCGGGTCGTACTGATCCGGGCCCGCACCGGTCCAGGTGCGACGGGCCGGGCGACGTGATCCTGGCTTGCGGGCGGCCGGCGAGGCCCGGCCCTGACCTACCGATTTCCCGGCCGCCCGGGCTGCCGCGCGGGCATCCTCGAGCGCCTTGCGGGCCATGTCATAGCCACTCGGGCCCGGATTTTTGTTGCCCGGTTCGCCGTCCTGCGGCGTGTCGGCACCACCGGTTGTTCGATTCGAATCGCTCTCGGTCATCCCTGTACCACCAACTCTGAGGTCCGAACACCTTCGGATTCGACAATGTTGACCGCGACGGTGCGGCCACCGATCTGCGCGGGGATGTCGTCGGCCACCGCTGCGGTCACCAGGACCTGTTCGGCACCTTCGGCCACCTCGACCAACTTCTCCCGGCGTTTGGCGTCGAGTTCGGCGAACACATCGTCGAGCATGAGCACCGGTTCGACCCCATCTGCCCGGGCCAATTCGACCGACCCCAGCCGCAGCGAGAGCGCCATCGACCACGATTCCCCGTGACTGGCGAAGCCCTTGGCGGGTTCGTTGCCCAACATCAGATCGATGTCGTCTCGATGCGGACCGACCAGGCACACACCCCGTTCGATCTCTTTCTTACGCAGCATCGCCAGATCATTGAGCATCACCGCTTCGATGTATTCGACGTCGGCCTTCTCCCCGGCCGCCGGGATCACATTCTCCGACACCGACGAACGGTACAACAGCGATGCCGGTCGTGATTGTGGTGCGATGGTCGAATATGCCTGGCGGACATGGGGTTCGAGCTCAGCCACCAGATCGATCCGGGCCGCGGTCACCTGCGACCCGTATTCGGCGAGCTGAGCGTCCCAGACGTCGAGGGTGCTGATCACCGAATCGGCCTCACCCCCGCCACGCCGCAGTGCCGCCGACGCGGTCTTGAGCAGTGCCGCCCGTTGGCGCAGCACCCGGTCGTAGTCGGCCTTGGCCGCGGCCCATCGCGGACCGCGCCCGGCGGTCAGTTCGTCGGCAAAGCGTCGTCGCTCCCCCGGATCGCCACGGACCAGCGACAGGTCTTCGGGCGCGAACATCACGGTCCGCAGGATCCCGAGGATGTCCCGCGGACGACGGCGCGGTGCACCGTTGATCGCCGCCTTGTTGGCCTTGGCCGCGACGATCAGCAGATCGACGGTCAGTTCACGCCCGTCGTTTTCCACGGTCGCCGACAACCTCGCCTGCTCCGCACCAGACCTGATCAACGGCGCATCGGTGCTGACCCGATGCGAGCGCAGGCCCGACAAGTAATACAGGGCCTCGAGTAGATTCGTCTTGCCGAAGCCATTCCTGCCGACGAAAAGCGTTGTTCCAGGGGTCAATTCGACGGACACCTGCTCCCAGGAACGGAAATCGTGCAGCGTCAGATTACGGACATACACCTCGTCGGATCAACTCCCGGTCATGTCGTCGACTTCTGGACCACCGAGTGTCCACCGAATTGTTGCCGCAGTGCGGACACCGCCTTGAGGGCAGGCGAGCCACCCTCTTGACGGGAGGCGAAGCGGGCGAACAGTGCTGCAGAGATCACGTTGGCCGGTACCGAATGCTTGACCGCTTCCTCGACGGTCCAGCGTCCTTCACCGGAATCGGTTGTGTAATGGGAGATTTCGGAAAGTCCCGGATCTTCTTGTAGGGCCTTCACCAACAGTTCGAGCAGCCAGGAGCGCACGACGGTGCCGTTGGTCCAGGCCCGCAGCGTTCCGGTGACGTCTTCGATCAGTGGTTCGGCGTCGAGGATTTCGTAGCCCTCACCATAGGCGTGCATCAGTCCGTATTCGATCCCGTTGTGCACCATCTTGGCGTAGTGACCTGCGCCGACCGGGCCGGCGTGGACGAATCCATCGGCGCGTTCGCCCGGCGGGCGCAGGGCGTCGAAGATCGGCATCGCCCGCTCGACGTCGTCCTTGGCGCCGCCGCACATCAATCCGTAACCGTTTTCCAGGCCCCACACACCGCCGGACACACCACAGTCGATGTAATTGATTCCGTTGGCCGCCAACAGTTCTGCGTTCACGGCATCATCGGTGTATTTCGAGTTCCCACCGTCGATGACCAGATCTCCGGGGGACAGGGTGTCGGCGAGCACACGTACGGTCGATCGGGTGGCCTCACCCGAGGGCACCATCACCCAGACGATCCGCGGCGTGGCAAGCGCGCTTGCGAGCTCGGCGAGCGAGGTCACATCCGTCACGTCCGGTCTCGGATCGTAACCCACCACCTCGATGCCGGCGTCCCGGAGCCGGGTGCGCATGAAGCCACCCATTTTTCCCAGTCCCACCAAACCCAATTGCATGGTCGTCCCCATCTTCGTGCCGATCACGGTGCTCGCAGTCAATCCCGGTCGGGGGGACGTCGAGGTCTCACCCGACCCTCCGGCGCCTCCCTCATTCTCATCGAGACCGATCAGATATGCGCAGCTCGCCGCCCGGGCACCGCAGGTCAGGCAACTCAGCCGGGCAGACGAACCGGCATCAGCAGATAGGTGTACTCACTGTTCGGTGCAGCGTAGGCACCGTTGCCGTCAGGAGACGGCTCATTTTCGGACCCCGGACGCAGCACGGCAGGCCGTGAGGGGGTGGTGAATCCGAAGTCGACCGATGACGAGTGCAGCGAACTCAGCCCATCGAGCAGATATCCCGGATTGAAGGCGATGGTCAGCGGTTCGCCGTAGAACTTCACGTCGACCTGCTCCTCGGCGCGGCCGGCATCATCGCCGCCGGCGGTCAGCAGCACGGAATCCTCACCGAACTCCAGACGCACCTGGGCGCCACGCTCAGCGACCAGGGCGACACGTTTGATGGCCTCGGTGAGCGGCGCGATCTCGATCGAGGCCACGGAGGTGTGGGTGGCCGGGAGCAACTGCCGGAACTTGGGGAACTCGGCATCGAGCAGACGGGTGGTGGTCCGGCGGCCGGAACCGACGATGCCCAGAAGCCCATCGGCGCCGATGCTGCCACCGGAACCGAACGCCAGTCCGACAGCCGAGCTGCCGTCGGCACCCGCAGTTTTTGCCGCTTCCGACAAGGTTTTGGCCGGGACGAGGACCGCGGAGGTCGTGTCAGGCACCTCAGGGGTCCAGGTGAGCTCGCGAACGGCCAGCCGGAACCGGTCGGTCGCGGCCAGGACCACGGTGGTGCCATCGATCTCGAGCCGGATTCCGGTGAGCATCGGCAAGGTGTCGTCGCGCCCGGCTGCGATGGCAACCTGCGTGATCGCCTCGGAGAACACATCGGCCGGGATGGAGCCGGTTTTGTCAGGAACATCAGGGAGCTGGGGGTAGTCCTCGACCGGCATGGTGGGCAGCGAGAACTTCGCACTGCCGCAGACGATGGCTACGCGGGTGCCGTCGAGCTGGACATCGACGGGCTTGGCAGGCAGGGCGCGGGTGATATCGGCCAGCAACTTGCCCGAGACCAGGACCTGACCCTCATCAGCAACTTCTGCCGAGACGTTGACCTGCGCAGATACTTCGAAATCGAATCCTGATACGGACAAACCCGCATCTGTGACCGTCAGCAGGACGCCACCTAGCACCGGTACCGGCGGTCGGCTGGGCAGACTGCGCGCAACCCACGCGACCGAATCTGCAAACTCGTCACGAGTCACCCGAAACTTCATAGTCTCCAGCTTGCCCTTCTTGATTGAACTTTCCGATGCGCAACAGATTGCCTGCGGACGCAGAACATCAGACGAGCGCAGGCGTCAGGGTCTCCACTCTAGGGCCGATCCCAAGTATTCGGTGCCGATGGGGGTGCCCAGTGCCATCGAACGGTCGATCGCCGGGATCGTGTGTGGAGCAACTTGTGCACAGCCCCACTTTTAAAGAGATTTGTTGATGGATAAATTCGTAGTAGTAGTAGGCACTGTGAATTTGTGGACAGCTACCAAATTTGCCAGGTAGGACCCCCTGAGGGGTTGGTAGCGAATTCTTGGCCATTCGTGGAACAACATGGCCGGCATGTGAACAGTCCTCGGTGTTTGCCGGAACGTTCAGTGGTTATCCACAGAAAATCGGAGTTATCCACTGAGTTGTACACAGGCTCGCGGCGCCGAGGTCACCCTCTTTTTGTGAGACGACACGACCGGCGAAGTCTCGATGTGAGGTTGAGAGTGGCTTCGGTCCGAGCTGATCGGGGGCCGACGAACAGCTTCGGCGGGCAGCTCTGGATGTGGTTTCGGCCGGCGTTGACACAGCGCCACGCAGGCAATGACAAAACAGCGGGCGGCCATCAGGCCGCCCGCTGTGGGGGGTTCTATCGGTGGTGCTGCGCCGCTAGCGGCGTGAGCGCTGCTTGATCCGTGCGGTCAGCTCCTGGACCTGGTCGTAGACGCGTCTACGCTCGGCCATTTCCTTACGGATCTTCTTGTCGGCGTACATCACCGTCGTGTGGTCACGATCGAACGTCTCACCGATCTTCGGCAAGGAGAGGTCCGTGAGTTCCCGACACAGGTACATGGCGATCTGGCGGGCCTGTGCGATTGATCGGGTCTTACCCGGCCCACGCAGTTCCTCGATGCTGATGTCGAAGTACTCGGCGTTGACGGCCAGGATCGTCGCTGCGGTGATCTCCAGGCTTGCCGAGTCCGGGAGCAGGGCCTGGAGCACCACGTCGGCGAGCGCGGTGTCGAGCTCGGAGTGGTTCAGCGACGCGAACGCGGTCACGCGGATGAGCGCACCTTCGAGTTCGCGGATGTTCCGCTCGATCTTCGACGCGATCAGCTCGAGCACATCGTCGGGTACCCGGATCTGATCCATCTGCGCCTTCTTGCGCAAAATGGCGATGCGGGTTTCGAGCTCCGGCGGCTGGACATCGGTGATCAGACCCCATTCGAAGCGGGTGCGAAGCCGATCCTCAAGCGTTGCAAGCTGTTTGGGAGGACGATCGGACGAGACGACAATCTGTTTGTTCGCGTTGTGAAGGGTATTGAAGGTGTGGAAGAACTCTTCCTGGATACCTTCCTTGCCCTCCAGGAACTGGATGTCGTCGACGAGGAGCACGTCCATGTCGCGGTACCGGCGCTTGAAGGCCACCCGGCGGTCATCACGGAGCGAGTTGATGAAGTCGTTGGTGAACTCTTCGGTGGAGACGTACTTCACCCGCATTCCGGGGAACAGTCGCTGCGCGTAATGACCGGCCGCGTGGAGCAGGTGGGTCTTGCCCAGTCCTGACTCACCCCAGATGAAGAGCGGGTTGTATGCACGTGCCGGCGCTTCGGCGATGGCCACGGCCGCGGCATGGGCAAAACGGTTCGAGGCACCGATGACAAAGGTGTCGAAGGTGTACTTCGAGTTCAGGCTCGAGTCGCCACTCGAATCCGACTTCGACGATGCCGCGGAGAAGTATCCGGACCACTCGGCGGCCCCGGTGCGACCGAGATCACGGTCGCGGGAGGCGAAGGTCTCGGGCGGCAGCGGCGGAACGGAATGTAGGTATCTGCTGTCACCCTCTTCCGGGCGCGCGACTCCGGAGCCGGCGGGGTCGGTCGGCACCTGGCCGGGGCCGGGCCCGACTGCCGGTTGCCCGACAGGAGCCTTTTTGTTCTCGGCCCGCTCCGATTTCGCCCGATCTGCCTCGTACGGATCGAAGAGTGTGTCGGCGGCGGCGATCGGATCGATCCGCACACCGAGATCGACCGAATAGCCCAGATGCCGGCTCAGCGCGGTGACGATCGGTTCACGGAGTCCGCGTTCGATCTGTTCCTGCACACGCTGGGTGGGAACGGTCAGCAGTGCGAAGCCCTCGGCAAGCGTCAGCGGGCGGACGAGTGAGAGCCAGGCCTTCTGCTGTTTTGAGAGTGGAAGTCGGTTCCCGGTGCTGTCATCGTTGAGCTCGGTTACGACTTTGTTCCAGATCACTGTGAAAGAATCGTGATCGGAATCGGCTGGCATGGTCATCCCTCCTGGTGGGTTCGTCACCTATTGTCCACACCGTTATCCACAGGTGTGGAACAACAGCGAGACAACAGCGAACCCCAGATGGGTGATCGCGATTCCGCCCCGGGTGGATAGCTTCGGTGAAGTTAACAGACATTGGTCAGGGGTCACAACCGAAAACCACATGTTGCAGGTAAAGGCAAGAATCCGATGCCGTGAGGCGTGTCGATGGTCGATGTCGCAGGTCGGGGGCGGTTCGTACTTTCAGCGGCGGTTTGACCCGCCCGCCCGTCGTCAGTAGTCTCGAACGGTCGCCAAACGTCGATTCCGGCCGCGGTGAGTAAACCTGTACAAAGGTTGCTCAGCATCCGATGCTTCGAGGTAGCGAACAGACCACCGATTAACAAGCTGGGCTCAAATTGTGTAAGCGAGCCCATCACCATGAGGAGATTTGGCCGTGGCCAAGGGCAAGCGGACTTTCCAACCGAACAACCGTCGTCGTTCACGTGTGCATGGCTTCCGCCTGCGCATGCGGACCCGCGCTGGACGCGCGATCGTCAACGCACGTCGTGGCAAGGGACGCTCGAGCTTGACGGCCTGAGTCGGCACGGCACCGCAGCCCGCGTAGCAGGCCGCAGCAACTCGTGTTGGCTCCGCCCAACCGGATCACCCGGCGATCGGACTTCACCCGCACTCTGAAAAATGGGGTGCGGGTTGGTCGGCGTGATGTGGTTGCGCATGTCTACAGGCCGTCGCACCCGGACTTTGTCACCACCGGCGGACCACGGATCGGATTGATCGTGGGCAAGTCGGTGGGCAATTCCGTGACCCGCCACGCGGTGTCACGCCGGCTGCGTGCGGCCTCTCGGCCGTTGCTTGCCCAGTGTGAGCCGTCCACAATGGTGGTTGTCCGGGCGTTGCCCGGCAGTGCCACCTGTTCGGAGTCAGAGTTGGAACAGCAACTTGTCGGTGCATTGAGCAAGGCGCAACGCCGCATCGAATCGACGGCGTGATGAGCTCGGTAGCGGGTCTTCGTCACGCGGTGGCGATGTGGCCGCGCCGGGCTGTCATCTTCTTGATCGAGCTCTACCGCACGTGGGTCTCCCCCATGCGGCTACCGACCTGCCGTTTTGAACCCAGCTGCAGTACCTACGCCGTCGAGGCACTGACCGAATTCGGATTCTTCCGAGGCGGGCTGTTGTCCATCGTGCGGCTCGCCAAATGTGGACCCTGGCACAAACCGGGCTACGACCCGATCCCCGAGCGCCGCTGTCGGCGCCAGGCTGAACCCGATGATTATGCGACATCGGGCAGCCCGCGGGATCCGGCTCAAACTTCTTCGGCTGTAGAGCCGATTGTGTTGTAACAGTGAGGAACTGACGACGTGCTCGATTTCATTTACTGGCCGGTTTCGGCGATCATGTGGGTATGGCATTGGCTGTTCAGCAAAGTCCTGCCGGATAGCTCGGGCTGGGACGGAATTGCCTGGGCACTGTCCGTCATCTTCCTGGTCTTCACTCTCCGCGCGATTCTGTACAAGCCGTTTGTGAAGCAGATCCGCACCACGCGGAAGATGCAAGAGATCCAGCCGCAGATGCAGGCGATCCGCAAGAAGTACGGCAAAGACCGGGTCAAGATGACCGAGGAGATGCAGAAGCTCCAGAAGGAGCACGGGTTCAACCCACTCCTCGGCTGCCTGCCGATGCTCGCGCAGATCCCGGTGTTCATCGGTCTGTTCCACGTGCTGCGGTCGTTCAACCGGATGGGTACCGGTTTCGGTCAGCTGGGCATGACGGCCGAAGAGACCCGGAACACCTCCAACTACATCTTCAGTCCTGAGCTCGTTCAGAACTTCCTCGACGCCCGGTTGTTCGGTGTGCCCCTGTCGGCAGCGATCAGCCAGCCGGAAACCGAATGGGTGGCATTCAGCCCTACCGGCGTCGTCGACTTCACCCGCGCGAACATCATCTGGCTGGTGATCCCGCTGGTGATCGTCTCCTCCATCGCGACGCACATGAACTCGCGGGCCTCGGTGGCTCGTCAGAGCGAAGCGGCCCTGGAGAACCCGCAGACGCGGATCATGAACAACCTCGCGCTCTACGTCTTCCCCCTGGGCATCCTGGTGTCCGGCGCCTTCTTCCCCGTCGCGATCCTCCTGTACTGGGTCTCGAACAACCTCTGGACCTACGGTCAGCAGCACCTCGTCTTCGGTCGTATCGAGAAAGAAGAAGAAGAAGAGAAGGCTGCAAAGCTGGAGAAGCGCTCACAGAATGCCCCCAAGCCAGGCGCCAAGCCGGGTGTGTCCGGCAAGCCGAAGCCGGGTGCAAAGCCGGTCAAGGGCAAGGCCGTCGACACCACGAAGGCCGATGCTGTCGATCTGTCCAAGGGGAAGTCAGACGCCGACGCCACCGCAGTGGACGCCGCCGCAGCCGACGGCACGACCGGGTCCAAGGATTCCCCGGTGGTGAAGCAGACCCCGGACAAGTCCAAGGCCGCCGGCTCCCCCGCTTCGAATAATGCGAAGAAGCCTGCCGGTGGACGCCCGAGCGGCAACCAGCCACGACGTAAGAAAAGGCGCTGACACGATGCGCGGTCAGCTCCCCGGAACAGTACAAAGCGAGGTAATGCGATGAGTGCAGAGGCCAAAGACGTCGCTGTCGAAGACGTGAACGAAGAGACTACGGCCGACGACACCGCTGCCGAGTTGGCGTCGGATGAGTCGGAGATGTCCGACGAGGAGCGGTTGGTAGAAGAAGGCGAGATCGCCGGCGACTACCTCGAGCAACTGCTCGACGTCCTCGACTTCGACGGAGACATCGATCTCGACGTCGACGGAGATCGTGCAATCGTCAGCATCGACGGTGGCTCCGATCTCGGGAAGCTGGTCGGCAAGAACGGTGAGATCCTCGATGCACTCCAGGAGCTGACGCGGCTGGCGGTGCAGCGCACCACCGGAGATCGCAGTCGGCTCATGCTGGACGTGGCACGGTGGCGTGCCGATCGTCGGGAGCGGTTGGCCAAGCTGGGTACCGAGGTCGCCGAGCGCGTCCTCGAGAATGGTGAGCGCGAGACGCTGGATCCGATGTCCCCCTTCGAGCGCAAGATCGTCCACGACGCGGTCGCCGCTGTCGAGGGTGTGTACTCCGAGAGCGAAGGCACCGAGCCCAACCGCCGTGTTGTAGTCCTCAAGTCCTGATCTTCCAGTGTTCGACTGCAATGGGCCCCGGCGGTTTCGCCGGGGCCCATTGCGTTGTTGATACTTGGTGTTGGGTGGACGGAAGTGCTCGCGCCGTCTCGGTGTTCGGCGGCTGGGCGACCAGGACCGGAATGGTCTCGCTCTCCCCCACTGTTCACTGTGCCGACCATCGCTCCCCGGGCGATGGTCGGGAGACTTTAGACTCGCACCATTAGTTACACCGATGTAGTTTGCTTGTCCGCGGTTCGGTGCTCCGCACCAGAACGCGGTGATGTTTCACGTGAAACGGAGGATGAACGTTGTCAGCAGAGTTCGAGGGTCCCGAGGGTGAGAAGACACTGGCGGCCACCCGGGCAGTGTTCGGTGAGCGGTTGCCGCTCGCGGAACGGTATTGGTCGAGTCTGGCCGGCGCGGGAGTCGAGCGAGGGCTGATCGGACCGCGGGAAGTGGACCGCCTCTGGATACGTCACGTGTTGAATTGCGCCGTGATGGGAGACCTCCTCGCCGACGGCGAGAATGTGGTCGATATCGGCAGCGGAGCCGGACTGCCTGGCATTGCCGTGGCCATCGCGAAGCCGTCCGTGCGGATGACGTTGGTGGAGCCCCTCTTGCGCCGAGCGACCTTCTTGGAAGAAGTCGTCGCGGAGCTCGAGCTCGATGTGCGGGTTGTCCGTGGGCGGGCCGAGGAAAAGGAAGTCAAGAAGACAGTCGGCGGTGCCGATGTCGTGACGTCGCGTGCGGTCGCCCCACTGGACCGCTTGGCCAAGTGGTGTGTTCCCCTACTGCGGCCCGGGGGCCGGCTGCTGGCGATCAAAGGATCGTCCGCTGCGGACGAGATCTCTGAGCATCAGGGAACGCTGGGCCGGATTGGACTGTCGAACCTTCATGTTGAAACGTGCGGTTCTGAGATACTCGAAACGCCGACAACAGTCGTTGTTGCCACTCGAATTGGTGGACGTCGGTGACAGAGCGCAGAATGTTCGGTAGGCGTAGCCGAAGGAGCGAAAGCGTGTCCAATGAACCGTATGTTTCACGTGAAACAGTTTCACGTGAAACCACCGGATATGAGGCCAGACCCCAAACCCATTACGACACCCCTATCGCTGCGGCGGCAGAGCGTGCGAGCCGGGTGCTGACCCCGGGAGGGTCGGGTTCACTCCCCCGCCCCCCGCGCACCCGGATCATGACAATCGCCAATCAGAAGGGCGGCGTCGGTAAGACCACCACGGCGGTCAACCTTGCCGCCGCACTGGCCGTACATCAGCTTCGGGTTCTGGTGATAGACCTGGACCCCCAGGGCAACGCGAGCACAGCGCTGGGTGTGGATCACCGTTCCGGCGTTCCGTCGGTCTACGAACTCTTGATCGGCGAGGTCGCGTTCGCTGACACGATCGTCCAGAGCTCGTCTTACGAGAACCTCTTCTGTGTCCCGGCGACGTTGGATCTGGCAGGCGCGGAGATCGAGCTGGTCTCGATGGTGGCGCGGGAGAACCGTCTACGCAACGCACTCGACCGGGAGACCCTCGATCGGTATGACTTCGACTTCATCCTCATCGATTGCCCGCCGTCACTGGGCTTGCTGACCATCAACGCGATGGTGGCTGCCCAAGAGGTGTTGATCCCGATCCAGTGTGAGTACTACGCGCTCGAGGGCGTGAGCCAATTGCTCTCGAACATCAACCTGGTGCAGGCCCACCTCAACCCCGCACTGCACGTGTCGACCGTTGTTCTGACGATGTATGACGGCCGGACAAAACTCGCCGACCAGGTCGCTGAGAGCGTCCGCGCGCACTTCGGTGACCGAGTCCTCAACACGATCATTCCGCGCAGCGTGAAGGTCTCTGAGGCCCCGGGATACGGCAGCACAATCATTGAGTACGACCCGGGTTCCCGTGGAGCGATGAGCTACCTGGACGCCGGTCGTGAATTGGCAATGCGATCCGTTCAAGATGATGTGGAGGGCCGGCAGTGACCGACGACAAGAACTCTTCGAAAGCGACTCCTACGAAAGCCCCGGGAGCAGGCAAGCCGGCGAAGGCAGCGCCCCGCAAGGGCGGTCTTGGACGTGGTCTCGCCGCGTTGATCCCCACCGGTCCTGCCGACGGTGGCCCGAAGATGGGTTCAGCTGCCACCGACGTCATGTTCGGCAGCGGCCGCACCGCGCCGACATCGAGCACTGCTGACGCCCCCGACACCATCGTGGACGGCGGTGGCACGGGCAAACCGGCGAAGGCAACGGACACCAACTCCGCGAGTGCGCCGGTGCCCACTCCCCCATCCATCACCGACCCGGCCGGGATCGATGACGTGGGTGCGATCTACCAGGAGATCGAACCGGGTCGCATCCAGCCCAACCCGCAGCAGCCTCGCACGGCGTTCGACGAAGAGGCGCTGGCCGAACTCGTCCACTCCATCCGCGAGTTCGGGCTCATGCAGCCGATCGTGGTGCGTCGCCTGGCGGAGCCGGAGGGCACCGCCGAGTACCAACTCGTCATGGGTGAGCGCCGCTGGCGAGCGAGCCAGGAAGCCGGTCTGGAGAAGATCCCGGCGATCATCCGGGAGACCGCCGACGGCGACATGCTGCGTGATGCGCTGCTGGAGAACATCCACCGCGTGCAACTGAATCCTCTGGAAGAGGCGGCGGCCTATCAACAATTACTCGAAGAGTTCGGTGTCACCCACGATGAACTGGCGAGCCGGTTGGGCCGTTCACGCCCCGTGATCACCAACATGATCCGGCTGCTCCGTCTCCCCATCCCGGTCCAGCGCCGGGTTGCCGCAGGTGTCCTGTCGGCAGGTCACGCCCGCGCACTGCTCTCCCTCGAGGCCGGCGCAGACGCGCAGGAAGTCCTCGCAGCCCGGATTGTCGCCGAGGGCATGTCGGTGCGTGCCACCGAAGAAGCGGTGACACTGGCCAACCGGGACGACGGCAAGACGACACCTGCCGCGAAGCGCAAGCCGATCCAGATGCCCGGCCTGCAGGACGTGGCCGAGCGGCTGTCGGACAAGCTCGACACCCGCGTGACGGTCGCAATGGGCAAGCGCAAGGGCAAGATCACGGTCGAATTCGGATCGGTGGGCGACCTCGAGCGGCTGGTGGACATCATCGCGCAAGGGTAGAAAATTCACCCCGAAATCCCAGGTACCGGTGGGTGCAGGTGAAACGTCACTGTGACAACAATGTGTAGAACCTTCGGATTTTTGACCCAAAGGTCCTTTTACACAACGGCATTGGCGTTCACCCTCGCTCGTTGCGACTCCGATTCCCTCATCGCATATGCTGAGATGTGTTCTTCGGAGAAATTGGTCCAATCAGGTGTGTTCAGGAGGCGGCGGGTCCGTGTCGGTAACGATAACGCCGCTCACCATGGACGGGTTCGAGACACTGCCCGTACACGGTCGGCGCTGTGTGTTCTGGGAGATGGAGCCAGACCTGATCCCCGACATGGTGGGCGGAGCACCATTCGAGAGCGAGTTCGACAAAGAGGCATGGGTCTCCATGCTTCTGCTCGAGTGGGGCACGTGCGCACAGGTTGCGGTCAATAGCCAGACCGGCAAAGTTGTCGGGGCCGCGTTCTACGGTCCCCCGCGCAGTGTCCCCCGCGCGACCCTCTTCCCCACTTCCCCGGTATCTGCGGATGCGGTGATCCTCTCATCGATGTGGGTGGATCCCGGTCACGACAATGCCGCCGAGGATCTGGTGCGGGCGGTGGTCGTCGATCTCACCCGCCGTGGAGTCCGTGCCATCGAGGCATTCGGGATCGTGCGGTCGGAGCGAGCCGACCTGAGTGCCGAACAGGGTGACGGCGAGATCGTCGGTGACGAAACCATTTGTCCTCGCTGCATGATCGACGCGGAGTTCCTCAAAGAATCCGGTTTCGACGTGGTGTCGGCGCACCACCGCTTTCCGCGGCTGCGACTGGAACTGGATACCGACCTCGGCTGGAAGGCCGGCGTCGAGAGTGCGCTCGAGAAGTTGGTTGTGATGGCCGCCATCGATGTGGCCGGTCGAGAACGAACTGCTGTGACCGTCGGACAACGCAACACGCCACAGCCGTGATGAGGCTCGGGTATCCCCCGAGCCGGCAGGCGTTCTAGCGCGGAATCTGTTCGGAGGCCAGCAATCCGGCGAATGTGTACGTGCCGGTGGGCTGGTCGTCCCGCTCCAGTAGATATAGGCGCTTGACGGCGACGAGAATCGCCTCGGCGATCGTGTCACGTACCTCTGGCTTGCTCAGCTCGGTGGCGTCGTGACGATTGCTGATGTAACCGATGTCCAGCTGGACCGCGGGCATCCGGCTGCGCCGCAAGATGTCCCACGTGCGCTCATGCGAACGGCAGTCTCGCAGTTCGGTTCTGGCGACGATCTCGCGCTGGATGAAGCCCGACAGCGATCGGCCGATCGTCGACGTCGATCCGTGGGAGGTTCCGAAGTGGAAGCACGCCACACCACTGGCGCTACTGTTCGGGTAGTGGGCACAGCGCAGTGCGATGAGTAGGTCGCCGCCGATGGAATTCGCGATCTCGGCGCGTTCCTTGTCGGTCGGGTTCTGATCCTCGGAATGCGACAGGAAGGTCTCCATGCCGGCGGCGATCATCCGACCTTCGAGACGGCGTGCGAGATCCCAGAGGATTTCGGCTTCGAGAGCCGATTCAGCCGGATCGGCACCGGGATGGTCACCACCGGAACCGGGATCGATGACAATGCGTTTGCCTGACAACTGCGGCCCGAGACGACGGACGTGTTCTTCTTCGCGAATCGCGTGCGGGGATCCGCCGGTGACGCGGGTTCCGAGCAGCTCCAGGGACCGCAGCGTGGCCGGACCGCAGATGCCGTCGGCGCTCAGCCCGAACTCGCTCTGGTAATTGCACAACGCGGTATAGGTGTCGCCGCCGAAATGGCCGTCGACCAGACCGGTGTAGTAACCGAGGTTCTGCAGCCGGGATTGCAGCGTTGCGACGTCGTCGCCGTGCATGGGCGCCGAGAGCTGATAGAACAGCACGCGCGCACCGAGACGGTAAGAGGCCTCATGAAGCGCTCCGAAGGTGGCCGGACCGACAACACCGTCGACGAGCAGTCCACGCTGTTGCTGAAACGCACGAACGGCCTGGTCGGTCTCGGCGTCGAAGACTGCTTCGGGTGGCGCCCAGCCGTTGCTATCGGTAGCCCTTCCCAGCAAGGGAACGGTGTCGGCCAGCAGACCCTGATTCGTCAGGATTGCCCGTATTTCGGCGACAGCGGATCCGTGATCCCCCAACCGGAACAACGGCATCTGAGTGGCCTTCCTTCTAACGACAACACGGACGAGCGACCGCACGGAGCTCGTTGAGCCAGGACACGAACTCGCTAGCCAGTGTCTCAGCAATCCCCTGACAGAGCCAATACGGCCAGGCACCAGTCCGGGACCTTTACGGTCACACTGCTGATGACTGGCCGTTACCGACCCGAGACGATATTACTTACCGATCACTCCGTCGAGCTCGCGCAGCAGAGCTGCCTTGCCCTTGGCGCCGACGATGGTCTTGGTGGGCTTTCCATCTTCGAAAAGAATCATGGTCGGAATCGACATGATCTGAAAGTCCCTGGCCACGTTGGGGTTCTGGTCAACGTCGAGTTTGGCGACGGTGATCTTCTCCGAGTTCTCGCCGGCGATCTCTTCGAGGACCGGGGCGACCATCTTGCACGGTCCGCACCAGGTGGCCCAGAAGTCTACGAGGACCGGCTTGTCCGCTCCGAGTACCTGTTCCTTGAACGTGGCATCGGTGACGACGACGGTGTTTGCTCCCATGGTGTTCTCCTTTTCACAGCTTGGGTTGCAGTCCGTTCAGACGAACGGATCATGCGGTTTGTCGGTGGTTCAGGCCCCGGCCGCAGCCGCTGCTGCCCCGACTGCCTCCGGTACGTCGGGTCCGGTCGAATCTGCCTGATCGGCCAGCCAGCGCTCGGCGTCGATGGCCGCGGCACAGCCGGAACCGGCGGCGGTGATCGCCTGTTGATAGGTGTGGTCGACGAGATCGCCGGAGGCGAAGACGCCGGGCAGCGAGGTGTAGGTCGTGCGGCCCTCGACCCGCACGTAGCCGTCGGCGTCCAGGTCGACCTGCCCCTTGACCAGGCCACTGCGCGGATCGTGTCCGATCGCGACGAACATGCCGGTCACGTCCAGCTTCGAGGTCTCGCCGGTGACGGTGTTGACCAGTTCGAGCCCGGTCACGGACGTCTCGCCGAGGACGCGGCCGATCGTAGTGTTGGTCACAAAGCGGATCTTGTCGTTCGCCCGGGCGCGGTCGAGCATGATCTTCGACGCCCGGAATTCCTCGCGACGGTGGATCACGGTGACCGACCGGGCGAACTTGGTGAGGAATGTCGCCTCCTCCATCGCCGAGTCGCCGCCGCCGATGACGGCGATGTCCTGGTCGCGGAAGAAGAAACCGTCGCAGGTGGCGCAGGCGGACACGCCGCGTCCGAGCAATTCCTGCTCGCCGGGCACGTCGAGGTAACGGGCCGCTGCTCCCATGGCGAGGATGACGGCCTTGGCGCGGAAGGTCTCGCCGCCGGCGTCGATCTCCTTGATGTCGCCGGTCAGGCGGACCGCGTCGACGTCTTCCATGCGCAGATCGGCACCGAAACGAAGCGCCTGCTCACGCATTTCTTCCATCAGCTCGGGACCCTGGATGCCCTTCTGGAAACCCGGGAAGTTCTCGACCTCAGTGGTGGTCATCAACGCGCCGCCGAACTGGGTGCCCTCGAATACGACGGGCGACAGATCTGCACGAGCTGCGTAAACGGCTGCCGTGTAGCCGGCCGGACCTGATCCGATGATGATCACGTCGTAGACGGTGTCGGTACCTGCTGAGGTCATCGATGCTCCACTTTCCTTCACTGGGTAACGCCTTGAACAACATCAGCCTAAGGGCATCTGTTCCCGGGCATCGGCGCGACGCAGCGGCTGAGAGGACTCACAGGGTTGTCCGGCACCATGGAGCGTATGTATCGATCGTCCCCGCTTCGTTCGTCGCGCGTACAGCTGTCGCTGTCGTCGGCGTTGTGGGTCGTATCACCGGCGGCCGCGATGATCGCGGTGTATCTGCTCGCAGTCCACACCGCGGCCGGTCAGCGCGCCGATGAGCGGGCCTTTCTGTCCCTGCGTGGGACCGGTGCCACCGCTGATCTCCCCCACATCGTCGGGTTGGGCTCGGTCACCGATCTGAGGTTGTGGGTGGTCTCGGCCGTGGCGATCATCGGTTTGGGCCTGCTGGCCCGCAGGCGACTGAGTATCGTTGTGCTGCTTGTGCTTCCGGTGATCGGGATCGTACTCACGCAGTTGCTGCGCGATGACCTGCTGACCCGTCCCGACTTCGAGGGACTCGGGTGGGTGACCAACACGTTCCCCAGCGGTCATGCGGCAGCTGCCGCGGGGTGCGTCGCAGCGATCGTGCGGGCCGCACCACGTTCGCTCGGGCCGATCGCCGCGGTCGCCGGCGTCGGGTGGTTGACGCTTGTCTCCCAGGATCTGATGGTCTGGGGTTGGCACCGCCCCAGCGATCTCATCGGCTCGGTTCTGCTGGCGGCCGCACTCATGCATCTGGTGCCCGGATCGACCGCGAGAGGACGTCGTCAGGGTGGCAACCGCCTGCTCGTCGGCGCGATCACCGCGGTGGTGGCTGCGCTCGGGCCGCTGGTGTGGGCCGTGGTAACCGGACACCTCGCGGTCGTCCCGGTGGGGGTGATCGCCGCAGTGGCGATCGCCTCACTTGTCGCCGATGGTGGTCCGGCTGATCGTCGCCGGGTTGCCCGTGGTGCAGTCGGTGCCGACGACCAGCGCGTCGAACGTACCGATCGTGCCGGTGGCCAGCAGGATCACCACGGCACGGCCGCCGGCGTTGTCGATTGACCCGGCGCCGAGGACCGGGGTCGAGGGCGGAATCTGATTGGCGAGCAGACACCGATCCTGTGCTGCCCGGTCCACGAATCCGGTGCTCTCGGTGCTGCCGAGGACGCTGAGAAGGGTGGCGGTCGACGGCACGGCCGGGGCGGTCGCCGTGGCCACCGGCACCCGATCGGAGTCGCTCGAATCGGCGGTGAAGGCGAAGGTGGCCCCCACCGCGATCCCGACCACCGCGGCCGCCGCCGCCAGCGACACCGCGACTGCACCGCGCCGGCGTGACAACCAGGTGACCTGCGCTTTGTCGCGATTGTCGTCGGCAATCGCCGTCATGGTCTGGTCGATCCGCTCCTGTACGAAGGGCGGTACCGGGACCGGTGAGGGGGGTAGTTCGGCCAGCTGGGCGGTGGTCGCCTCCAGCGCCCTCCAGATGGCGGCGCCGTCCGGATCGGCAAGCACCCGGGGCCTGAGTACCTGCGCGAAATCGTCCGGGTAGACACCGGCGTGAAGATCGGCGATCACATCCACGCGATAAGGCGGTTCGAGAAGGTCCGGGTGTGGTTGGACTCGGTTGCCGATACCGAACATCGCGCGGACCCCTGCTTCCCTGTCATCTCGATGGCCAGTCATCTCGATACCCAGCTAGGACGTCGGCCGGGTTCGGTCGGTTCCCTCGACATCCGAATCGGTGAACCGGGTCATCATCGGACGATGCCGGCGGCCCTGGCAGGCTCACGGTAGGCAATGCCCAGCGAGTCCACATTGGCATGGGCGTTGAGACCGCTGGGGTTGGGCACCACCCACACCGGGACGCCCGCGATGGTCCGTTCCTGACGGCCGGACACCGCCTTTCGTTCCCCGAATGCGCTGCGGTATGCCGTGATTCCGGCGACGGCGATCACCTTCGGGGACACCGCGGCGACGGTCTCCACCAATCGTTCGCCACCGGTCTGCAGTTCCTCGGGCGTGAGCTCATCGGCCCGAGCCGTTGCTCTCGGAACGAGGTTGGTGATGCCGATGCCGCTGTCCAGCAACAGCTGTCGGTCTTCTTCGCGGTATCCCTTCGATGCGTCGATCACCCGGTCGACGATCCCGGCGCGGGCGAGGGCCGGATAGAACCGGTTGCCCGGACGGGCGAAGTGGGCACCGGTCGCGGCCGTCCACAGGCCCGGATTGATACCGACGAACAACAGCCGGCAGTCGGGTCCGACCAGGTCCGGGATGACCGCATCACGATATGACTCGAGTTCTGCGCGCGTGAAACCCATCCCACCAGTAGACCGCGTTGCCACCGACCAGATCGTCGTGGGGTGCCCCCGATGAACCGACTAGGAATTGGCTTCTTCGGCCGGTGACCGCAGATGCCCCAGCGCCACAGCAAGTCTGGCCCGTCCGCGTGCGCAACGACTCTTGATCGTCCCGGTGGGCACACCGAGGAGCGCCGACGCCTCGGACACCGAGTACCCCTCTATGTCGATCGCCACGATCGCAGCGCGCTGATCGGCCGGCAGGGCGTCGAGGGCCCGGCCCACCGACACCGAAAGGTCGACCTCACCATGCTGGTCATGAGGATCGGCCAACTCGGTGATGTCGAACTCGGGCAGCGGCACCGTCGGCCGGGCCTTGTTTTGGCGGATCCGGTCGAGGCAGGCGTTGACCACGATGCGGTGCATCCACGAGCTCACCTTGGCGTCGGCCCGAAATCCGTCGGCCATGCGGTGCGCTTTGAGCAGCGCCTCCTGCAAGGCATCCGCCGCGTCCTCGTCCGAATGCGAGGTCCGGCGTGCCACCGCCCACAAATGACCCTGCAGCCGCGTGATCAGTATCCCGAAAGCATCGGAGTCCCCCTCCACATGTGCGGCAAGCAATTCCTCATCGGTCCGCGCATCATCCCCACAGACCTCCCCCCACTCGGCCATGGATGGAGACTAGTGGAGGCCAACGCTCCACGCGACGGTAGAAGCGAAATCCGTATCCCCTGGTGGGCGGGGCAAATGAACCGTGAGGTTTGCGTTCTACTCCACGGGAGACACTGAAAGCGGAACGTGTCCGAGAACGGTTGTGATCAGTGGGACGAAGGATGAGCAAGTGGTGAATGAAAAGGAATCCTCTGAACCCGCTTTCGAGCAGCTGGTGGGCCAGTTGAATTACCCGATGTTCGTGGTGACGACCCGTGCTGCAGATCGACGTTCGGGTTGCCTGGTCGGCTTCGCGAGTCAGGCCAGCATCAATCCGTCCCGGTTCTTCGTCGGGGTGTCCAAGAGCAACCACACCTTCGGGGTGGCACAGGATGCGGAGTACCTGGCCGTGCATGTGCTCGCTCGTAAGGACATCGACGTCGCCCGCCTGTTCGGGACGGAAACCGGTGATGAGGTGGACAAGTTCGAGCGATGCCGGTGGCATGAGGGACCGCAGGGGTTGCCGATCCTCGACGATGCCGCCGCCTGGTTCGCCGGGCGGATCATCCGCCGGATCGACGCCGGTGACCACCAGGGCATACTCCTGGAACCGTTCGACGGTGAGGTGACGCCCGCGGCCGCCGAGGAACTGGTGAGCTTCTCCGATGTCCGCGACCTCGAACCCGGGCACGACGCATGAGCGATTCACAGGTGCGGTTGTTGCCCTCGGGTGAGGTGGACACGACGGCACTGGCCGTCGAATGGTACGCGGATCCGCCCGTCGGCATCCGGGCGAACATGGTCATGAGCCTGGACGGCGAAGCGGCGTTCGACGGACGGGTACGTCAGATCTCGGGTGCCACCGACCAGGCTCTGCTCAAGGCCCTGAGGATCTTCGCCGACGTGGTCCTCGTCGGTGCCGGGACCGTTCGCGCGGAGAACTACGGCCCGGTGGTGCTGAAGGACTCATACCGCCGAGCACGTGAGCTGCGTGGACAGATGACCCCACCACCGGTCGCGGTGGTCACCAATTCCGGTGTTCTGCCGCAGACCTCTCGACTGATGGGCGCCACACCCCCGCCGATCATCGTCACGACCACGCGTGCGCGCAGCCGGGTCGAGGATTACGGCGTCGACGTCATCGCTGTCGGTGACGACACCGTCGACCTCCCCGCGGCGATCGCCGCGCTCGAAGACCGTGGGCTGAAACATATTCTGTGCGAAGGTGGTCCGACGTTGCTGGACGCGCTGGTCGGTGCCGATCTGATCGACGAACTGTGTCTGACGGTGGCGCCGAAGTTCGCCGGGCTGCAGGAACACACCCCGCGGGCGCGGCCGGCCAGACCCCTCGTCGAGCCACGTGGTCTGACGCTGGCACACGCCCTCGCCCACGACGATTTCCTGTTCCTGAGATATGCCCGCTGAGGGGTCGACCGGTGACGGGCCCGGGCCGCAGCAGACCATCTACACTGGAGGCGTTCCGGGGATCTCTCGGCCGTATGCCGTCCCCGGAAGGAATTGCCATCACACCCCCAGCGCCCCATGAGATCTACCTCGTCCCGCCCGAGCCGGAGATCCCGGAGCCAGTGGTCCGGGAGTCGGCCGCGTCGGTGGCCCGCCTGCGAGAGCAGCCGAATGTCGTCGGTTTCGAGGGCCGGTACGCGCTGGCCATCTCGTCGACCACACCGCAGCAGGCGATGGTCGAGGATCTGCTGTTCATCCGGGGTGTCCTCGATGCGACCGAGATCGAGTATCTCCTGGTCCGGGGCAATGACGAACGGCCGGTGATCGCGATCGCGTGGTCCGATCGCGCCGCGTTCAGGACCGCCATGGTCGAGGCCTGTGAGCGTGAGCCGTTCTACTCCAAAACCGTTGATGCAGAACGCGGTAAGGCAGTGTTGGTGGGTGACGGGAAGCTCTCACAGTCCCCCAAGGCCAGGATCTTCCGGCTCTACCGACCGCGGGTCGAACCGACGAGCGGTCTGCATTA
Organism: Williamsia sp. z71; assembly: GCF_059553375.1. NCBI lineage: Bacteria > Bacillati > Actinomycetota > Actinomycetes > Mycobacteriales > Nocardiaceae > Williamsia > Williamsia sp. z71. Next base: position 258,539 of record NZ_JCANWX010000003.1, on the reverse strand, counting down.
TGGTGTTGCGACCGCGGTTCAGATCGAGCTGTGGTCGTTCGCAGACACCGAGATCACCCTGCCGATCGAGAACTCGTTGACCCGGCGGACCATCCCGACGGACGAGGCCGTGCGCGGGACCGTCGAGCGCTACGGTCTGACCTGGCCGACCATCGAGAACATGTTCGCCGGGCACGCCTCCGACGTGAACTTCGACATCGACATCGTGTTCTCCTGGGTCGACGGGTCGTCGGCAGAGTTCCAGGCGCAGCGAGCCAAGCGAATGCAGAATTACATTGTCGGAGAAGGGGATGCGTCGGCGGCACGATACCGGCAGATCGACGAGCTGAAGTACGCGTTGCGGTCGATCCACATGTACGCACCCTGGATTCGCCGCATCTTTGTCGCCACCGACTCGCCGCGTCCGGCGTGGCTCGCCGACGATCCCCGGGTGACCTTCGTCCGCAGCGAGGAGTTCTTCGTCGATACGTCGGTGCTGCCGACCCACAACTCGCAGGCCGTCGAGAGCCAGCTCCACCACATCCCCGGGCTGTCCGAGCATTTCCTGTACTCCAACGACGACATGTTCTTCGGCCGGCCGGTCGGACCGCAGGCGTTCTTCTCCTCCGGTGGCGTGAGCATGTTCATCGAGGCGACCACGCGGATCGGACTCGGATACAGCGACGCCGACCGCAGCGGCTTCGAGAACGCCGCCAGGGTCAACCGGCGACTGCTGCAGAACCGGTTCGGACTGATGACGACACGGCATCTCGAACATGCTGCAACACCGTTGCGCAAGAGCGTGTTACAGGAAATGGAAGATGAGTTTCCCGAGGAGTTCGCGGCCACCGCCGCCAGTGCTTTCCGCACCAGTACCAACATCTCGGTGACCAATTCGCTGTACCACTATTACGCGCTGATGACCGGCCGCGCGGTCGTTCAGAAAGAGGCCAAGGTGAAGTACATCGACACCACGGCCGTGGCGGGACTCAAGGCGATGGAGAAGATGTTGCCACGCCGGGCCGTCGACTTCTTCTGCCTCAACGACGGCAGCACGCCCGAGGTCGATCTGGAATTGCGAACCCAGACGGTGACCGGGTTCCTCGACCGCTACTTCCCCATCGCCGCACCGTGGGAGACCGTCGCGGAGGCGGCGTCGGCCTAGTTCCGGGCCGCCGCGCTGCGCCGGGTGCTCTCGGCGATGCGGATGTTGGCCGCGGCCAGCCGCCGTGCCGTCTCGTCCGGTGAAACATATTCACCCACAGTCGCATACGTGCCGATGGGTACGGCCGAGTGGACCACGGTGGAGTCGTAGACGTGGATCAGGTTGAAACCCTGTCCCCCGTCCCGGCCGCGCATCGCCCCGGCCGGGACGTTGAGATCCTGGTTGTAGCAGGTGGCGGCGGCCACCGAGACCGGTATCCCGGCGAACATCGCGGTGGTCGAATAGTGCAGGTGTCCGGCGATGATGGAGCGGACATCGCTGCCCTGCAACACATTTGCCAGTCGCTGCTGATCGTGTAGTTCGACGGTCACGGCCAGGTCGAGCACACACGGCACCGGTGGATGGTGCATCGCGAGGATGGTGCCGTATTCGGCGGGTGTCGCCAAATGTCGACTGAGCCAACCGAGTTGGGCATCACTGAGCTCGCCGTGGTGAAAGCCGGGGACAGTCGAGTCGAGCGTGATGATCCGGAGCCCGCCGATGTCGTGCACCATGTCGATGGACCCGGTCAGCGGCGGCTCGTCGAGCAGTTCGGTGCGGAAGACGGCGCGGTCATCGTGATTGCCCATGGCCCAGATGACTTCGGCCCCGAGCCCCTCGGCGATCGGCTCGACCATGCCGCGCAACGTGGCATAGGCGCGGGCGTCGCCCTTGTCGGTCAGGTCGCCGGTGAAGACCAGTGCATCGATCGCGGCCTCGGAAGCGGCGAGTTCGTCGAGGATCTGGCGCAGTCGCGCCGTGCTGTCCACACCGCCGTAGAGGTCGCCGTCACCGTGGATCAGATGGGTGTCACTGATGTGCACGAGACAGTGGTTCGGTCTGGGATATTCGGCCGTTCGAGCCATCATCGAGCCCACTCGCTTCCGATCGGCCGTGCACTCCGGTGTGCCGGGCGGACGCCCGGGCTGCCATCCGTAGCCAACAACCACACTAGCCAAACGCACTGTGCGAGCGTGACCATCACCCCCTACCCCGGGGCCAATGGTGTGACCTGCTGCCAGATCCGGTCGCGGATCTGGCAGGGTGATGGAACGGAAAGGGGTCCGGTGATGGAATCGGTACGGCGCCGCCGACTGGCAGCGCGCATGATCCTGATCGATGAGCTCGGCCGGACACTGCTGTTCCGCGGGGTCGATCCGATGAACTCCTCCGGCCCGACATGGTGGTTCACCCCCGGCGGCGGGCGCGAAGGCGACGAGACCGACGAGCAGACGGCCCGGCGTGAGGTCTACGAAGAGACCGGTCACCTGGTGGAGGCGATGTCGGGTCCGGTGCTGCGTCGAGAGTTCGACGTCGACTTCGCCGGCGAGCCGATCCACCAGGTCGAGGTCTATTTCGTGGCCTACGTACCGGCTTTCGAGCCGCATTCGGTCGGCTGGACCGACCTCGAGCGGATGACGATCCTGGACCACCGCTGGTGGTCGCCCGCGGACCTGGAGTCGAGCACCGAATTGATCTTCCCGACGAACCTCGCCGAACTCGTCCGGCGCCTCAGTCCGCCGGATCCGCGGTAGCCGACTGGTCGGTGTCGGTCCAGACACCCGAACTCCCCCGCCGGAACGAGGTCATCAGGTGGGTGTCGACGATCCCGATGGCCTCCATCAGCGCATACATGGTGGTCGGGCCCACAAATCGAAAACCTTTTGACCGCAAGGCCTTGGACATCGCGACCGACTCCGGCGACGTGGTCGGTACGTCGGCAATGGTCTGCGGACGTGGGGTGGACGCCGGTTTGTAGGACCACAGGAAGTCGACCAGACCACCCTCGGCGCGCAGGTTCTGGGCGGCGCGGGCGTTGCCGATGGTCGCCTCGATCTTGCCGCGGTGCCGGATGATCCGGGCATCGGTGAGCATCCGGGCCACCTCGACCTCGCCGTAGCCGGCCACGGTGTCGACATCGAAGTCGGCGAAGACCTCCCGGAACGCCGGCCGTTTGCGCAGGATCGTCGCCCACGACAATCCGGCCTGAAATCCCTCCAGCGCAAGACGTTCGAAGTGGGCGTTCTCCCCCGACACCGGCATACCCCACTCGGTGTCGTAGTAGTCGCGCATCAGACCCGACTGCGCGGCCCACGCCGGACGGATCAACCCGTCTTCACAGCGCACCGCGCCCGCCGGCAGATCGTCGCTCACCGGCCGTACTAGCCCGTCATCGACACTTGACCGACCGCACCCTGGTAGCGCCCACTGTCGTTGCGGGGCAGGGACGTCAGCCACACCAGAACGTACTTCGACGGTCCGGCGCCGCTGATCGGGATGCGGGTTTCCGCGCCCTCGAGGGTGGCGGCACCCACGAGGGTGGTGTCTTCGAATGCCGTCTGGACCGAGTTCGCGGTGCGGATCTCGAGCTGCATGCCCGGCGTCGGTGACCGCACGACGACCTCGGAGAGGGTCGCGTCCCGATCGAGCGTGAACATCAGGCCGAGACCGGGTTTGAGGTTGCCGAACTTCGCGCCACCGCGATACTCGTCGGTCTTCCATGCCGGTGCCTGCCCGGTGATCACGTTGTTCAGATTGGTACGGCCGTCGGGAACCTGATCCGAGTAGTCGAGCATCGTGACCGCCGTCAGGCCGACCGGTCCCGCGGGAGCCGGAGCCGGAGCGGGGGCCTGTGTGGCCGCATCGCCGGACGGGCCCGCGGAGGTGGAGAAGATCGAGTCGATGTCGGGGGTGTCGTCGTCGCCGCCGAAAGCGTTGGTGGCCCAGACGACCACGGCGATCACCAGGAACAGGATGAACAATCCGGCACCGGCCAGGATCGCCATGGTGCGCACCGAACGAGGCTTCTTCGTCTCGTGGTCGTCGCCCCCACCGAGCATTCTCGGGGTCGCCCGCGGCGCGGCGTTCACCGGTTTACCGTCGGCCCCGACCTGAGCGATCAGGTCGGTCTGCTGATCGAGAACCGTCGCCTGGTCGAGGACATGCTGGACGGTGGCCGCGGTGCGGATCCCGCTGTTGCCCTCCAGCGCCCGAGCCGCGACCGCGGAGATCTCGAACGGGATGTCAGGACGCTGCGCCCGGGGTTCACGCGGCAGACCGTCGTTACCGGGGGCGGCCGGCGGCAGACCACCGATCGGTTCGGCTGATTGCCGGCTGGTGGCGAGTTCGATCCCGGTCTCGGCATCGAGCGGCCAGTGCGCCAGCAGGAGTGCATAGAGAACCGCGCCCAGGCCACGGACGTCCGAGGACTTGTCGGAGTCGGCGAGCGTACCGGGGAACGCCAGGAATGCATTGCCCTCCTGGCTGATCCGGACGCGTTCGGGATGGTCGATGGACAGCGCGCCGCCGTTGCGGTGGGCTGCCTCGGCGGCGCCGGCCAGTGCGCGGACTGCGCGAGCAGCACCGACCGGCGACGGATTCGACTTGGCGACATCGGCCAGCGACGAGCTCGGGATCCACTCGGCGACAACAATTCCGCCCGATGAACCGCGGACGACGTCCAGGACCCGCGCGATGCCGGGCGAGTTGATCCGGCCGAGGCGAAGCGTCCGTGACAACACTGCCTGCGGACCCTCGGCGCGGGGATCGATCCGGACACCGGGTTCCGGGGGCGGAGCGGTCTGTTCGGCGTCGACGAATGTCAGTGCCACGTCGCGGTCGAGGTTGATGTCGCGGGCCTGCCAGAACTGCAGCCCGCGTGCCCCACCGTGATGTTGCAGGAGCCGGTACCGGCCGCCGGCGACGGCGGCTCCGGGAACGAGCCTGGGGCCCCGGCGAACCCGTGGCCTGGCGGGGGCCGGTGCCGGTGGACGGGCTCCGGTAGGGGCTTCGGGTGTGGCCTTGCCTGCTGCTGCCACGTCCGCGAGATTCATCTGCGCGGTCTCGTCGGCAGCCGGCGTGCCCGCTGACGGGCGTGCCGACGTGGGCGCCTCGACCGGCTTGCTGTCGGCATCCTGTTTACCCAAAGCACCCACTCCTTTCCTTCGATACCGCAGGTCTTGTGGCTGACGGAATTCGGTTCCGGCAGCGCCGCCGCTCGTGACCGCGTAGGCCTGCCAGCTCGACGTACCCCGGTCGAAGCGTCGGATAACTTCGACCTGACCAGAATACGGAACAGATTCCTCGCCCGAGATCCGCGGGAACTGGATGGTCATCGTCGCCGCACCCTCGGTCTCGGGTTGCGGCGCCGGGGCGATGGCCGGGATGAATCGGCCGAGCAGACGTCGGACCACGACCACCACGGTCAGCACATCGGGCACGCGCAGCAAAGTCAGCACGATGTAGATCAGTGAGATCGTCACGATGCCGACCAGGGCGAGGTAGGCGAGCGACCCCACCTTGCCGTGATCGGTGGACAACTGGTCCAGCCCGGAGAGCTCGGCGAGCGCCCACACCAGCGCGCTGCATCCGACGGACACGACCAGGGTCCACGACACGGTGCGGCCGACGTTGGTCATCCGCGCGCCATCGAGGCGGCTGCGCAACAGATAGTGCCCGACAACGGCACCGACCAGATAGCCCAGACCGTTCGACAGGGCAAGCCAGCGGATGATGTCGTCCGGGTTGTCGAACAGCACCGGGCCCAGGTACGACGCGGCGACCTTGACCGCGGTGATCCCGACGACCATGTACGTCGGGGTCCAGGCGTCTTCGCGGGCGTAGAACACCCGTAGCTGCACGAGTGTCATCGCGTACGGGATCATCGTGAACGCGCCCCACGACAGCACACTGCCCAATTGGGAGGCGGTATCGGCGTTGAACTTTCCGAAGTTGAAGACGGCCACACCGATCGCCGGACCGAAGAACGTCATGAACGCGATCACCGGGACGAGCGAGACCATCGTCAGGCGGGTGGCGAGCGAGAGGTCGTCGATCACCGCGTGGGTGTCGTCGGCGGCGGCGTTGCGGGACAGCCGCGGCATGATCGCGGTCAGGATGGTCACGCCCAGCACGCCGTACGGCAACTGCAGCAACTGCCATTGCGTGGCGTACACACTGACGCCGTCCGCGCTCGCGGCCGACGCGATGCGATAGGTGACGATCAGACCGATCTGCAACACCGCCACGTACAGGACGATCGCCACGGCCATGTTGCCGAACTTGCGGAGCCGGGCGTCCAGACCCCACTGCAGACGCAGTTTCACGCCGCTGCGGCGGATGGCCGGGACCAGGACGAGCGTCTGCGCGACCACACCGAGAGTGGTGCCGATGCCGAGGATGAGCAGTTTGGTGTCGCCCATCCGCACCGGGTTCAGGGAGATCTCACCCGGGCTGGCGGCGTAGGCGATCAGCGTGACGATCTGCACGATGTTGTTCAGCACCGGTGCCCAAGCGCCCGGTTTGAACAGGCCCTTCATGTTCAGGACCGCGATGAACAGGGCTGATAGGCCATAGAACAGGATCGCCGGTAACAGCAGGTATGCCAGCGCGGTCGCCAGATCCCGGTTGACCTTGCCGTCACCGAGATTCAGGGTGGTCAGCAGCGGCGCCGCGATCACCGCGATCAGCGTGGCGGCCCCGAGCAGGACGACCGTGAGGGTGAAGATCCGGTTGATGAAACCGGCTCCCCCATCGGCGTCTTCGCGTTCGGCACGGACCAGGACAGGGATGACGATCGCGGTCAGCACCGCGCCGAGGACGACCTCGGCGATCATGTTCGGCAGCACGTAGGCGGCCTGGAACGACGACGCGACCGCGGCACCGAGCATCGCCAGCACCAGGACCGTGCGGACGAAACCGGTGATCCGGGAGACGAGGGTGGCGAGCGCGATGGAACCACTGGTCCGCATCACACTGTCGTCGGACGGCTGTCGCGGTGTGTTACCGGTCGGCTCGTCGGGTTCGGGTTCGCCGGGCTTGGGGTCGACCGTGATCGACGCCGGGGCGGCACGGTTCATCCGCGCGCGGTTCAGAGCCGGCGCACCGGGCGGCGGCCGGTCGTCGTACGGGGGCCGTGACTGTGGAGTGGGACGCCCCTGCGGTGCCGGACGTCCCTGCGGTGCGGGCCGAAATCCCTGCGGAGCACCCGATGGCGGCCGGGGAGCCGACCCCCGACCCGGTATCGGTCCGGGCGGCGGGCGGCGCCGGGGCGGCGGAGGTGGTGGCTGATCGGTCATCGGAGATCCCCGTCATGCGGCTCGGGGTTGTGGCCGGGCCGGTGCCCGGGCTCCGGCGAAGCCCACGTGCCGATGGCGCCGCTGTGCAGGGCGCGACTGTCCGCCATCAGACGCTCATGTTCGTCTGGTTCGGGTCGGTCGAGGTCAGCGGGGTCTGGTTCGCCGCGGAATCGGTGCCAGAGCCGTCGGCCGGCGAGGAGCACGAGTAGCACTCCGGCACAGATCGTGATGATGAATAGCGGTTGTCCATATGCGTTGGAATGTACTGACAATTCGATCGGACTACCCAACGGGACACCACTGGATGTGACCAAACCGATCTGGACGGTCATGGATTTGGAGCGGTCGGACCGGGTCGGGATCTGGAGTTGCCGGGTTCCCTGCGCCGGGATCTCGATGGTGCCGAGATTCCCGACCGTCATGTCCGCCGGGGCCGTGATGGAGAGACGGACCCGCATCGCGACGGGGAGATCGTTGCGGATGACCAGCAGCAACGGGCTCCGTTCGGAGGCCAGGGTGAAACGGCCGCCGGGATCGAGGATGCCGACACCACCCCGGATTCCGGCGACGGTGATCGCCACCGCCGAGGTCCGCATCCTGCCTGCCTCCGCGGCGGCCTGCTGGTCCTGCGGTGAGACCGACGCCATCGCCCGGAGCAGATCTTCCCGCAGCGGAGCCATGTATGCCTGCGGCGTGATGGGGACATCGGGCTGCGCGACCATCGATTCCTGGAGATCCCAGGTCTGGGTGGTGTCCGACCCGACGGCGGTGATCGTCTGCACCGACGGACCGGTGATCTCGGTCCCTGTCGGCGCGATCAGGTCGGCCCCGGCCGGTGCGGTGGCGGTGGCCGTGAGGTCGGTACGCACTGCCTCCAATGGTCGCGGGACGGCCAGATTGGATGCCAGCAACTGGGTCATCGTGGACAACACGGTCTTGGCGTCGTCGGCGGTGGCCGACCACGTGGGCGGCGGCATGAGGACCTGCCCCCGGCCGACCGTCTCGGCGATCGGGTCATCGGACCGGGCCCGCCCGAGGGGGGCGGCCGCCGCGGACGATGTCGACGGCGTCAGTGCGGGGAACATCATCGCCCCGAGTGCGGTCTGCCGCCGGCCCTGCTCGCTGCCGCGCAACCAGCCGTCGCGCTGATCGGTCGGGGTGACCTGGGCGGACCGGGGGGTCTGGCCCATCGCGGCCAGCGCACTGGCCATCGCGGGATCGAATGTCTGCACGGCGAGGTCGTTGCCGAGGGGATATTCACCGTGGGTGGAGGTGGGTGTGGTGGTCCGGACCGCGGAGGCGGACAGAAGCGTGCCGACCGCGCCGTTGTCCTTCACCAGGGCGGCGGCCTCGTCGTCGAGAACACCGGAGGTGGGAAGCGTGAGTCCCCGCACGCTCTTCACCTTGAGGATGGTGTCGACGATGTCGGCCGGGGTGGCCAGCGCGGCCTCGGAGAGCCCGGAGTCGTCCACCTGAGCAAGTGCGTTCGTGTCCACGTGGGCGAACGGGGTCGCCACGACGCACATGGTCGGTGCCAGTGCCTGTAACCGGGCCAGCCAGGACTTGGCGACCTCCGATCCGGTGCCCTCGAACGCGGGTCCGGTCGGATCGCCGGGGTCGGTGCTGACCAGGTAGGGGCCGGTCATGGCCTGGACGCTGACGAGCAGATCGGGGTCGACGGCCAGGCACAGGCTCTGGGTGAGCGGGGTGTTGGCCTCTTGCTCGTGGGTCTGCTCCATCGCGGCCAGGAGGGTGTCGAGTCGTCCACCGGGCTCGAGCGACCGGCGTAATCCGTTGTCCATCAGCCGGACGGTTTCGTCGCCGCCGCCGGTCACGCCCGGCGCAAGTGAGGCGGGTGCGGCGATCGGCCACAGCAGCGTCAGTCCCACCGGCTGGGAGGTGTCCGGGGCGATGGACCCGTCCGGGGCCACCGGGAGCTCCCTGGACAGGGTGGAGTCGGAGCCGGCAGAACCCTGGGTCTGTGCGCGGGTCTCGTCGTCGGGCAGACCCATCACCGGCAACAGGGTTCGGGAATCGTCGAGCCTGGCCGCATCGCCGTACTCGGGCGTGCCGTTGACGTTGATCAGGATCGGATAGACGCCGGGCGTGTCGATGTCGAGGCTGGGCCGGCCGGAATCGTCCGCCGACAACGGCATCCGCAGGGTGAACGGTACGGATTCGCCGGGTTCGAGCTCACCGGTCACATCGACGAAGTTGCCGACGATCTCGAAACTGTTCGGGTCGTCGGCCAGGGAGTCCCCGAGTCCGGCGCTGGTGGTGATCACGTCACCGCGCTGCATGCGCATCGCGATGTTGCGCACCGGGCGGTCACCGATGTTGTCCAGCGTGCCGCGCGCGGTGACGGTGCCGGTGCTGGTCGTCGAGACGGTCGACGGGTCGATCGACTCCAGGGAGATCTGCAGGAACCGGTCGGACGTATCCCGCACATCGCCGGGCGCCGCGAGTGCCGCGGGGGCCGGCGACACCGCCACCAGCAGCATCGCGCCCAGGATGATCAGGAGTCGCCGGACAACCAGGAACCGCCGCAGGCGGACGTTCCCCCGTTCCCCCATCGAACCGCCCTTCACGTGGCTTCTGATGGGCCGGAGTCGCCGATCGGGTGGTGCGTGGTCGATCCCCCGCCTTTACCCGTCGAACCGTCGCCGCCACGCCCGGAACCGCGTCGACCGCGCCTTCGGCGCCGTCGGGGCTTCTGGACCGGCGCCGGGGGCTCGTTACGTTTCTGGTTGCGCGCTGCGGCGGCCTTCTCATAGGCGTTGGGTTCGCTGCGGGTGCCCAGGGCCTCGGATTCGGCCATCCGATCGGGATCGGCGGTCAGTTCGGCGATGACGTCTTCCGCCACGCGGGCCAGGCGCCGCTCGTCGGAGTACGTGAGCCGGCGGGGCAGGTCGGCCAACGGCACCCAGGCCACCTCGGCGACCTCGTAGTCGGCGTCGGACAGCTCACCCCCGGTGAACCGCATCAGATAGTGGTGCACCGTCTTGTGGATACGTTTGCCCTCGCTGACGAACCAGTAGTCGATCTTGCCCAGGGGCGCGACGACGTTGCCCTCGATGCCGGTCTCCTCGGCGACCTCACGGATGGCGGTCTGCTCGGCGGTCTCACCGGTTTCGATGTGGCCCTTGGGCAACGACCACATCATGCGGCCACGGCGGTCGACCCGGCCGATCAGAGCTGCACACCGTTCGTCGTCAGGACCGTCGAGACCGGAGACCATCAGACCACCGGCCGAGGTCTCCCGGACGGTACGCAACCGTTGCTTCGCAAGGTTCGCCGGAACCTTCGTGGGCAACTTCGATTTGCCGACGTCCGAGGGCTTGACCTGCGCAGTCCGACCCTCCAGGGCCTTGGTGCCCGCGACACCCGTCGATTCGCTGCGGGCGGCGTCGACGGTGTTGTCGACCGGACGGGACGGCTTGCGCCGCCGACCGCGACGCGAGCGGCGGGAGGATCCGCCGGCCGCCGGCTTGTCGGCCGTCGGCGCGTCGTTGGGCGCCGGTGAATCGGACACCGCTGCGGGTGGCCGGGGATCGGTGGTCTGACCAGCGCCGCCCCCGCGGCGACTGCCGCGCCGACGCCGAGGACGCCGGGTGACGTCCCTACTCGGCTCTGTGGGTTCGGCTGACACTCAATAGATGCTAGTCGTCGGTAACCGGCTGTTTCCGCCAGCGTGGCCGATCAGGCCCCGAACTCACACCTGGTGGTGGCCCGTGAACTCCTCGGCCCCTCCCGCTCGACTAGTCTGGCGTTTCGTGACAACTCCCCCTTCTGCCGACGATTCCTCTGCCGCCGATTCCGCAGGCGCAGAGGAACGACGCACGCGGCTCCTGGCCGCTGCCGCGGTGTCGCTGCGGGAGCTCTCCGACGTCCTCGATCCGCTCGGCGCCAAATTCGCCGCCGCCGGATTCCAGCTCTACCTGGTCGGCGGCTCGGTGCGCGACGCCGTCCTCGGACGTCTGACGAACGATCTGGATTTCACCACCGATGCCCGTCCGCAGGATGTGCAGGAATTGCTACGCGGCTGGGCCGAGGCGATCTGGGACACCGGTATCGACTTCGGGACGATCAGCGCGGCCAAGTCCGGGCACCAGATCGAGATCACCACGTTCCGTGCCGACAGCTACGACCGGGTCGGCCGCAATCCGCAGGTCCGGTTCGGGGACACGCTCGAAGACGATCTGGTGCGCCGGGACTTCTCGATGAACGCGATGGCGGTGAAGATCGGGGCGGACGGCAGCCAGGAGTTCGTCGATCCACTCGGTGGGCTCGAGTCGTTGCTCGCCGGTGTCATCGACACCCCCGCCGCCCCCGAGGACTCCTTCAACGACGATCCCCTGCGCATGTTGCGGGCGGTGCGGTTCGTGTCCCAGCTGGGTTTCTCCCTGAGCCCGCGGGTGTTCGAGGCGATCACGACGATGGCCGACCAGATCGACCGGATCACCGTCGAACGGGTCGCCGCCGAATTGGACAAGCTGATCCTCGGCGAGCACGCGGTCGAAGGGATCGACATGCTCTGCGAGACGGGTCTGGCGCAGCGGGTGATCCCGGAGATCCCGGCGATGAAGCTCGCGATCGACGAACACCATCAGCACAAGGACGTCTACACCCACTCGTTGACGGTGCTGGCCCAGGCGATGGACCTCGAAGACGGCGATCCCGATCTGGTGTTGCGGTGGGCCGCCATCCTGCACGACATCGGGAAACCGGACACCCGCAGGCATGAGCCCAACGGCGGAGTCAGCTTCCACCACCACGAGGTGGTCGGTGCGAAGATGGTCCGCAGGCGGCTGCGTGCACTGAAGTATCCGAAGGCCGTGATCGAGGACATCGCGAATCTGGTGTTCCTGCATCTGCGGTTCCACGGTTACGGCGACAGCCAGTGGACCGATTCCGCGGTCCGCCGATACGTCACCGACGCCGGTGACCTACTCCCCCGCCTGAACAAACTGGTTCGCGCCGACTGCACCACCCGCAACAAACGCCGGGCCCGCCGGCTGCAGCAGAACTACGACAACCTCGAAGAGCGGATCGCGAAGATCGCCGAGCAGGAGGATCTGGCGCGGGTGCGCCCCGACCTCGACGGCAACGCGATCATGGAATTGCTCGGTCTGCCGCCCGGCCCCCAGGTCGGTAAGGCCTGGCGCTACCTCAAGGAACTCCGGCTCGATCGTGGCCCGATGTCCCATGAGGAGGCCGAACAGGCCTTGCGCCGGTGGTGGGCGGAACAGCAGCAGGGCTAGGCCCCCCGGCGGTCCCGGCGGGGAGGGTCAGGTGATCGAGATCAGGTCACCGATGTCGTCGGAGGGGAGCGCGCCGTCGACCACCGCGGTCACCGACGCATAGTTCAAAGTGATTGCGCCACCATGGTTGTCGAGGAATGCGGTGTCGGCGGCATCGCGCCCGGTGGAGATCCGCACGAGGGTCTGACGGGGCGCGAGGCGGGTCGCATCGACCACCCGCCATTGCCCGTCGACGAGTGCTTCGGCAACGGCGTGGAAGTCCATCGGGTCACACCCGGGTGCATAGACGGCGACGAGCCGGGCCGGCACGTTCAGCGCACGAAGGGCTGCGACGACGAGATGTGAGTAGTCCCGGCACACGCCGGCCCCGGCGAGCAGGGTGTCGGTGGCCCCGTCGGTCGGACCGCTGGCGCCGGGTGTGTAGTCGAGGTGGTTGCCCACCCAGGCCGCAACGGTTTCGAGGAGTTTGGCCGGTTCGGCGCTGGTATCGAATTGCTTTGCGGCCCAACCGAAGAACTTGTCGGCCTCGGAGTACCGACTGGGCCGCAGATAAAGCGACCGGTCGTAGTCGGTGGCCGTGGCGGGTGCGGTGTTGCCGACGACGGTGGCCTTGTACGCGACCTTCAGTTTGCCGACACCGGCATGCAGCAGATGGATCCGGTTGCCGTGGGGTCCGGCGACCTCCCGGGCCTCCACGGGCTGTCCGTCGAGAAGGAATGACAGGGTTTCGGACACCTCGGCGCCCGGATGTGGTGCCACGGCGATCTGGAACTCGAGGTCGGTCTCGCCGGTGATGTCGACGTCGAGATGGGCTGATACATCGCGCTTTTGCACGCAGAACTCCTGTGTTGATCAATGCGGAACCTGGATCGGACAGGAGAACTCTCATACACCCCCGGGTGCTGCCGACGAGAGAAACGATACCGCACCCCGGCGGACTTCGATGGTTGCCGGTAGTTCACCGATCCGGTCCCCGTCGGCGTAGATCGGTGTCCGCCTCGAACTGGTGAGCTCGATGCTCTTCCCCCGCAGCTGCTCCACCTCTTTGCGGTGAATATGCTTGCCGCTGTAGATCGTTGGGAACAACCCCATCAGTTTCAGGCGGGACCCGTGATGCACCAGGGTGATGTCCAGTTCGCCGTCGTCGATGACGGCCGACGGAGTGATCTGCATCCCACCGCCGTAGGTTGCGGTGTTCCCCACCGATGCCAGTACCAGATCTCGGTCCAGAGCCTGGCCGTCCACGGTGATCCGATACGGAAACGGCTTCATCCGGGACAGCTCGATCAGGGCCGCAATCGGGTATCGCAGTTGGCCTTTCGGCCAGGACAGGGTGTTGGCCCGTTCGGTGACCAGGGCGTCGAGACCGCTGGCCGCGACGGTGCCGAACGCGTGGACGCTGCCATCGGACAGCGTGATCGTGGCGGTGTCGCAGATCCGGCGGGCACCGCGAGAGATGATCGCGGCCGCTGCGGCAGGATCATCGGTCGGTATACCCAGTGTCCGGGCCGTGTCGTTACCGGTGCCGGCCGGCATCAAACCGATGGGTACGGCGTCTGCACCCGCCTCGTACGCGGCCTGCAACGCCAGTCGGATCGTCCCATCTCCCCCGACGACCACCAGGGCGTCATGTTCAGGGGACCGCACCCCGCGGGCGAACTCGAGGGCTTCGTCGGCGCTCGACCCGGTCAGTGCGGTGACCTCGAGTCCGGTCGCCACCAGTGCTTTGACGGCGGCGGCGACCGCCGCACCGGCAAGGCCGTGACGTGCGGCCGGATTGATGAGCGCGGCAACTCGACGGATGGTCATGGAATGAGTTTGCCCGGGTTCAGGATCCCGGTGGGATCGAGTGTGGATTTGACCGCACGCAAGACCCGGGCGCCGACGTCACCGATCTCATCCGCCAGCCAGGGACGGTGGTCGGTACCCACGGCGTGGTGGTGGCTGATCGTGCCTCCCGCCTGCACGATCGATTCGGTGACAACCGCTTTGACGGCCGACCATTCGGTGACCGGGTCGTCGCCGCAGCGGTAGACGACCGTGAAGTAGAGCGAGGCGCCGGTCGGATAGGTGTGGGAGATGTGGCAGAGCACCAGCGCGGGGGAGCCGGACAGCCCGATGGCCTCGGTCAGGCCACGGGTGACAGCGGTCTTGAGCGCGGTCAGGTTCGACCAGGTGGTGGCCGTCTCCAGCGTCTCGCAACCGACCCCGATGTCCAGCAGTGCGTCTCGTAGATAGGGGGCGTTGAAGCGGCCGTGTTCCCAGGCCTGTGCCCGGTCGGCGCCGAGTGAGGTGCCACCGGCCTCGGCGAACAACAGTCCGGTCAACTCCTGCCGAGCTCGGGCCACCGGCTCGGTTCCCTCGAAGGTGGTGACCGCCAGGCAGCCACCGGAGACGCCATCGGTGTCGGCGCCGATCTTGTCCGGGCTGGTCAGGTTCACTCCGGTTTCCGCCTCGTCGGACAACCGCATGACGGTGGGTCCGACACCCTGCTGTGCCACGGCCCGCAAAGCCGCTGCGCCGGAGCTGAAGTCGGTGAAATGCCAGGTGTCGTGGAGGGTCACCGGCGCGATGCGGCGCACGCGCAGGGCGACCGCGGTGATCACACCGAGGGTGCCTTCTGAGCCGAGGAACAGCTGGCGCAGATCGGGTCCGGCGGCGGTCTTCGGAGCCCCACCCAAGTCGACGATGCCGGTGGGTGTGACCACTCGCAGGCCGGTGACCATGTCATCGAACCGGCCGTATCCGGCAGAGGCCTGTCCTGATGATCGGGTCGCCGCGAACCCGCCGATGGTGGCGAACTGGAAGCTCTGGGGGAAATGGCCGAGGGTGAATCCGTGTGCGGCCAAGAGCTTCTCGGCCTGTGGGCCGGTGACGCCGGCGCCCAGCACCGCTTCGCCGGAGATGGTGTCGATCGACAGGAGTTGATCGAAACGCCGAAGATCGAGGCTGACCGCCGCCCGCAACGAACCGGCCTGCGGGTCGAGACCACCGACCACGCTGGTGCCACCACCGAACGGCACCACCGCGATCCGGGAGGTGGCGCACCAGCCGAGGAGATCGACGATCTCCTGTTCGGTGGCAGGTTCGAGCACCGCATCCGGTGCGTCCTGACTGCGGGTCCTGCGGCGCAGGAGGTCAAGGGTCGACTTCCCGCCGGCACGGGTCAGTCGATCGCCGTCGGCCGTCGACACCGCACCGACGATGCCGCGTAGGGCCTGCAGGTCCGCGTCGGTGAGGCGGACCGGTGAGAGTTCGATGTCGGTGGCCGCCGGAGCCGGGACCCGGTCGCCGGTCACGCCGAGCACCTGTGAGAGCAGGCCCCGGATCGCGTCGGAGAGGTCGGTGGCGGCCTCTGCAGACCCCCAGCCGTCCCAGCGCATCGGGGGCAGTGGCAGGGAATGCTGAGGAAAATCGGCTGTCATGAGTTACAGTTTTACACAACATGTCACTCCGTAACGATAAATCGGCCCTGGTTGGACACCTCGATGACCGGACGTCGGACCCGGTGGCCTCAGCGATGGGCGACAACATCACCGACCGGGTGCTCGACGCGACCCGGACGGTGCTCGTTCGTGCTGAGGGACGCAAGATCACCCTGGCGGAGGTGGCGCGGGAAGCCGGCGTCAGCCGGCCGACCGTCTATCGCCGGTGGCCGGACGTGCGAACGCTGACCACCGACCTCGTCACCCGGGAGCTGATCGGCACGATCGCCGACATCCCGGCACGCGGCGACACGCTCGATGACAAGGTTGATCGCCTGGTGGCCGTCGCCGAGGCGATCCGCGACAACGATCTCCTCGAAATGCTCTGGCGCGAACCCTCCACCGCGCTGGCGCCCTACGTCTTCGTCAGGCTCGGGCGCAGCCAGCACGCCGCCCTGGCGATCTTGCAGCGTGCGATCGCCGACGGTCAGCGTCGCGGCGACGTCCGCGACGGGGCCCCCGAGGAGATGGCCGCGATGGTGTTGTTGATCTGCCAGTCGGCCATCCAGTCGCACGCGATCGTGCAGCCGATCCTGGCCGATCGGTGGACCGTGGAATTGCGGTACGCGCTGTACTCGTACCTGCGCGTGCAGTCGTGACCTTCGAACAGTTCCCGGCCGGAGCGCTCAACTCGGCATCGCGCCGTGCGAACCTGGATCGATTGCGCTCGCGAACAACACCTTTGGATGTCCTGGTGATCGGCGGGGGCGTCACCGGAGCCGGCGTCGCATTGGATGCCGCAGGCCGCGGCCTGTCGGTCGCGCTGGTCGAGGCCCATGACCTGGCTTTCGGCACCAGTCGCTGGAGCAGCAAGTTGATCCACGGCGGTCTGAGGTATCTGGCGAGCCTTGACGTGTCGATCGCTCAGGAGTCGGCGCTCGAGCGGCACCGGATCATGACGGTGATCGCCCCGCATCTGGTTGGCTCACTGCCGCAGGTGATCCCGGTCTTCGACGGCAGTCCGGTGAAGGGGACGCTGGCCGCACGGTTGGGGATGTTGGCCGGGGATGTGTTGCGGCACAACGCCAAGACGCCCACCGCAGTGTTGGCGCGGTCACGGCGGGTGTCCGCGGACGAGGCCACGGCACTGTGTCCGGCGATCCGTACCGACGGGCTGCGAGGTGCGGTGGTGGCCCATGACGGACAGCTCATCGACGATGCCCGGTTCGTGGTGGCCCTGGCCAGAACCGCTGCGGCCCATGGCGCGATCATCAGCACCTATACCCGTGCCACCGATGTCACCGGGCGGGGTGCGACCCTGACCGATGTCCGGACCGGTGCCTCGTTCGGGGTCCGGGCGCACGCCGTCATCAACGCGACCGGTGTCTGGGCCGGCGAGGTCGACGAGAGCGTCAAGCTGCGGCCGAGCCGGGGAACCCATCTGGTGGTCGATTCTGCAGCGCTGGGCAATCCGACCGGCGCACTCACGGTTCCGTTGGGCGACAGCATCAGCCGGTATGTGTTCGCATTGCCGCAGCAGCTCGGTCGCACCTATATCGGATTGACCGACGAGGATGCACCCGGTCCCATCCCGGACGAGCCGAAGCCGACCGATGCCGAGATCAGGCTGCTGCTCGAGACCATCAACAAGGCGCTGGCACGTCCACTGACCATCGACGATGTCCGCGGAGTGTTCTCCGGGTTGCGTCCACTGGTCGACGAGGTGGATCACGGTGTGCCGCTCAGTACGGCGGACCTCTCGCGCAAACACCTTGTGGCGGTGAGGGACGACGGTCTGATCACAGTCGTGGGCGGCAAGCTCACCACATACCGTGCGATGGCCGAGCAGGCCGTCGACGAGGCCGTCGGTCGGTCGGGTCTGGTCGCCCGGCCGTGCCCTACCACTGAGCTGCCGCTGATCGGGGCGACCGGAACACCGGACCGCTCAGATCTGCCGAGTTCGCTGATCGCCCGTTTCGGTGCGGAGGCCGCTCACGTGCTGGAGGTCGCCCGGGTATCGGATCCGGCGGCGCCGATCGCACCCGGAATCGATGTGACCCGGGCCGAGATCGAGTTCGCCATCACACACGAAGGTGCCCTCACGGTGGATGACATCCTGGCCCGCCGGACCCGGATCTCCTTGGTACAGAAGGACGCCGACCTGGCGCGGGCCGCGGTCAGCGACATGATGGACCAGACGCCGGACTAGTAACCCATCCCGCGGAGTTCACCGGCCAGCAGGTCGAGATGGGACCGCTGGACGTCGAGGTGTGGGCTGATCCGCAGAACCGACTGCTCCGAATTCAGTGGCGCCCGCCACGAGTCGGCGCACGTCACCAGGATTCCGATCGATCGCAGTTTGTCGCGGGCGGCCAACACATCCGACGGGCCCCAGCCCGGTGGCGGTGCCAGGGTGACGATCGCCGAGGGTTCGTCGATCGGTTCGAGCACCTCCCAGCTGCCGATGCCGTGCAGACGCTCACGGGTGAAGCGGCCGATGGCGGCCAGTTCACGGTTGACCCGCTCGGGTCCGAAACTCTGCAGTTCCTGGATCGCCACGCCGAGGCCGAGACGGCCGGCGACAAAGGCCTCCGAACTCTCGATCTCCACCGGACGCACGGAATCCGAACGGACGGCGAGGAATCCGACGCCGCGTGGGCCGGCGAGCCACTTGCGGCTGG
Source organism: Williamsia sp. z71 (assembly GCF_059553375.1). Taxonomy (NCBI): domain Bacteria; kingdom Bacillati; phylum Actinomycetota; class Actinomycetes; order Mycobacteriales; family Nocardiaceae; genus Williamsia; species Williamsia sp. z71. The sequence continues at coordinate 239,912 of NZ_JCANWX010000003.1, read as the reverse complement.
TGCCGTAGACGACGTCGGCACCGGATGCGCAATCGCGCTGGCCGAATGACTGTGCGACGTCGACGACGACCGGCACACCGGCGACCCGGGCGAGTTCGACGATCTTGCCGACCGGCTGGACGACACCGCTCTGTGAGCCGATATGGCAGATGTGGATGAAGTCGGGCTGGTCGAACTGCAGCATGTTCTCGAGCGCGTCGGTGTCGACATGTCCGTACACATCCCCGGAAGGGATGGTGTGGACGGCGTAGCCACGCCGTTCGAATTCGTCGAGGTTGGGGCCGAACTCGTTCTTGGCCACCCAGACGGTCGCGGATATCGGGAGGTTCCAGTAGGTGAGCAGCGCGCGCAACGCGGCCTTCGCCGATTCGCGGAACGCGAGTTCATGGGCCTGGTGTCCGACGAGCGCGGCGATGTCGTGACGGCACCGGTCCAGGGCCTCGCTCATCTGTTCCTGCGCGACATAGGCGCCGCGTTCGGATTCACGCCACAGGTGTGCGGTGATCGTCTCGATGACCTTGGTGGAGGAGCGTGACGCCGCCGCGGAATCGAGATGGATGCTCATCGGCTCGGTACGACCGCGATGCCACAGATCGCCGAGCTCGCTCACATACATCCGAAGATCCTCCTCGACGCCGGGACATGGTGTGCATCACACGCTACCGCTTCCGGACGATCGGGAACCGGTGCACGGGTCCAGTCCGTCCAAGTACCCATGGAGCCGGTCATCGAGTACGTCTTTGGGATCGGCGACGGATCGACCACCACGTGGACGTCGCCGGCCGGTGTGGTGCTCGGTGGGGGTGCGGCAGATGCGATTCCACTCGATTTCGATGGGGACGGCAGAGTCGACGACGTGTTGTGGGACCGCAACGGTGACGGTCGGGCCGATCTCAGCGGTCTCGACCTCGACGACGACGGTGCGGTCGACAATTGGTTCTCGGACAACGGCTCTGGCGTATGGGGGCATCCAGAGCCCGATCCGCGGGGCAGCAATCCGACCGCCGGCCCCCAGGTCGCGGTCCCCGAGCCCACGGACATCCATCTCACCTGGACCTCGCTGGACGGAGCGCAGCAGACCGCGACCGCAGAGACCGATCCCGGGGGTTCGCGGGCGCTGGTCGATTTCGTCGGCGACGGGGAGGCCGCCGACCTGCTCTACGACCGCGACGACGACGGCCGCGGCGAGATCGTGGTGGTGCGCTCGGGCGGGCGCGTGTATTTCGATACCGACGGAGATCAAGCGTTCGACCAGTTGTTCGTCGACCATGATCTCGACGGGACGGCCGACGCGGTGATGTTGCCGCACCAGCCCGGGTTCGGACCCTGATAACTCAGATTGTGCAATGCAACCGAAGGCCGGCTGTCCCGAAGTCGGACAACCGCATGCAGCGCGACGTCAGGCGGCCTTGTTGTGGTGCCGTAGTCGTCTGTCTTCGATCGCGCGTGCGTTCCGGTAGATCCGCCCGTTTTGCCATGCGGAATAGGACGCGGTCATCCCCAGTAGCAGCGCCCCCATCACGCAGAACGCCAACGCCAGGAATCCGAGGGTCACGCTGACCGGGCTGTTCTCGGCGATGTCGATGCCGCCGATCCAGATCGTCGCGGTGACGATGATCTTCCAGATCGCCCAGAGCACACCGCAGATACCGCCGATCCCGACGATGTAACGCAGGGGCCCGAGCTCGGACCGGACCACTGTCCACCCGAAATAGCCGGCCGGGAATCCGATCCAGACCGCGAATATCACCTGATACACCGCCACCTGGTACATGTGGCCGTACTCGGAGAGGAAGTTCGCCGATGGTGCGAGCGTGCTGTGGACGAGCGACAGGTTGAGCACTGCTATCGACCCTGCCGCGGCCACCACGAGCAGCACTATCCGCTGGTTGAGATCGGAATCGCTGTGGATGTCGGCGTCCGGGTTGGCGTTGCCGCGGCGGATCGCCATCAGGGTGGCGACCAGTGCGCAGCCCGCGATCACGGCCGAAGTGGCCCCCCAGATGCGTTCGGAGGTGTTCAACACCTCGCGGACACCGTGCTCGGGAACCAGGGAGGTGTAGGTCTCCCCGGTCAGGCAATAAAAACCGACACATACGCCGAAGGCGGTGGTCGCAGTTTGGCGGTACAGGGCCCCTCGGACGGCGAGCATCGCTCCCAGGGCGACCCCAATCCAGGCGAGGGCGCCCAGAGCTTGACTCATGCGACTATGCCAACAGCTCCGAACGCTGCAGTCAAAGCGCGGTTGTTGCGGGGTTCGCTACCCCGGCCTTCGGCGAGCGTGCCGACGGTGGTGGCAAATGCCTCGGCTTGCGCTTCACGACGTGCGTTCTGATCGCAACCTTCGTGACCGGCCAATAGATGCCAGGCCTCGTGAGCCGCAATGTGGATTCGGTGCGCATCAGAGACGTTGGCAGGAGAAACGATGATCGCGGTCCCACGGCTGGTCCGCAATGCGGCGCCGGTGATCTCGCCGGAGTCGAAAGACTCCGACGTGATGCACCGGACCTCGCATTCCAGTTGCTCGCCGAGACGGGATTCGAAATCGTCCCAGTCCCATCCACTCATCGGCGTGATGGCCGCGGCGAGGCGGAACATCTTCTGCCGGGTCATCATTGTCCGACGCTCTTCTCGGCTTCGAGGACCCGACTCACCTCTCGCAGTAGGGAGGCGAGTTCGGCCCGCCCGGTCGACGACAACTGATCGGCGCGGAGACCGGCTACCTGAAGTCCTGTTTCCTCGATCGCAGCCTGCACCTCTTGACCGAGAGTGCGGGGGCTGAACGAGAAATGTTCTTTCGAGACCCCGAAAAATGAACAGATGGCGTCGCGTACCGCGCCGTCCACCTTCATTACGCGGCCCTTGCGGATCCGCCATACAAATTGCCGATCGATGTTACGACCTGTTTCGGCCGTCACCCAGTCGGCAATCTCTGCATTTGCAGTGCGCGACCCACCTGGCCAGCGAGTAGCACAGAGCCTATTGAGTTCAATGGCGAACTCAGATACCTCGTCACGATTGCGCATGCGCCAATAGTGCCAGGTGATTCCCGGTTTTGTCGCCTTGATCAGGCTAATTGCCGATATTTTCTCCTCACTCCATCGGGCAAGTTGTATCCCGACGTCTGCGCCCGCGGATAGATCATGGCGCTGACCTGCATAAACGATCAGACCCAGACATCGTCTCGGCATTCTTTCGCAAAGGTTACGATCAATGTTCGTAAATCGGTGTCGGACTGGCGGATATGTCGCTGACCACCACAGACACCCCATTTATGGGGTACTGCGCGAGCGGTTCGGCTGGAGCGACCGCCGAGTCGACGAATCCCCTGGCTGGGGAGCGGAAACAATTCGGGACGCGCGACGGCATATTTCGCGAGCCGAACATTCTCACTTGTCGCCGGCGGGCGGTCCGGCGTTGATCCGTTCGAGTTGGTAGGCGATGGGATCGTCGGGGGTGGCGCCCCAATCGGAATCCAGCCACCAGGTGATGCCGGCATCGGCCAGCGCCGCCGCCCGTTCGCGTTCGCCGGCGGGGTCTTTCAAATCGGCGGTGGCCTCATAGACGACGTCGTAGCTTCCGGTGCATCCGAGTTCCTCGCGTAGCTCCCGGACCTCGCGGGCCACACCTGCCCACCGCTCCAACGGCTGCGGCTGCGGGCCTTCGACGCCGGCGAAGTTGGGGATCAATCCGTCGCACCGCGCCGCCCGCGACATCGACTTGCGAGAACCCTCCAACCCAACGCACCAGGTGGTGATCCGGGGTTGCTGGACCGGTGGGTCGGGCAACTCGAAGTCGGTGGGCTGCACGCGGTAATGCTTACCGTCGTACGAGAAGGGCTGGCCGCCCCATAGCCCGAACAACACGTCGAGCCCTTCGTCGAGGAGTTCGGCACGCACCTTGCGTCCCTGATCGGGCTCGAAGGCCAGCCAGCCCGGGTGCAGCGCACCCAAACCGACGCCGAGAATCACCCGACCACCACTGAGTCGATCGAGGGTCGCGGTGGTCGACGCCAGGTCCCACGGCTTGCGCCGGGGCAGGGGCGTGAGCATGGTGCCGAGTTTGATCCGATCGGTGCGCATGGCCGCGGCGGTCAACGAGATCCAGGGGTCGACGCCCCACAGCGCTTCCCAGCCGAACACCGCGTCCCAGCCAGCTTCCTCGGCGGCCACCGCCATCTCCGCGAAATCGGCGCTGTCACCCTTGGGGAAAACGATCCCGTACTGCACGGTGCCTCCTGTGAGAGTGGACCTGACCGGCAGCTGTCACCGGGGTCAGGCAGTGGTCGCCAGCGGCGCGGACGGTGGAGGACAGACGGGGACGTCACGATGGTGGATCAGCGTGACCGAAATGATGGCCAGGGCGTAGAGCACTGAACCGGCCACGACCAGGACCATGGATTTGCCGTCGGTGGGGATGGCGAACGCGGCAGCGGTGACCGCAGCCACGAACGCGACGTTGAACAGCGCATCCTGGAACGAGAACGCCTGTCCACGGCGGGCGTCGTCGACGTCCATTTGCATGGCTGCGTCACCGCACAACTTGCACACCTGGCCGATCAGGCCCAGAACGACCGCGGCGAAGCAGATGACCACACCGTTGAAGGTCAGCAGCGCCAGCTGGGCCACCGTGCCGATGGCCAGCGCCGAGACCACCGCTCGCTGACGCCCGAATCGGGCGACCGCAAACGGGGTGAGCACCGCGGCGAGCAACATACCCACCGCGGTCAGGCCGGCGACCAGCCCGAAGCCGGTCAGGCCGCCACCGAGTGCCGACTGTTTGGTCAGGACGAGCAGTAGGAGCGTGTTCATGCCGAACACGATGCGGTGCGCGCCCACGCCGGACAGTGCCGCGGCGGCCGGCGGCGAGCTCCACACCGCCCGGGCGCCATGACCCAGACCCACCGCGACCGCGCGCAGGGCGCTGCCCTCCGGATGGCCGGGGGTCGGATGACCGACGAAGTCCGGATGATCCGGACCCAGCTGCAGCGGCTTGAACCGGCGGGCGATGCCCGCGGTGATCAACGCCATCACGACCGCGCCGAGCAGGGTCAGGGCGCTGCCGGTGTTGTCGGAGCCGAAGATCTCCCGCAGGGTGAAAGCGGCACCGGCGCCGAGGGCCAGAATTCCGGAGCCGGCGGTGGTGAAGAACGAGTTCATGCCGACCAGCAGATCGCGCGAGACCACGTGGGGCAGCGACGCCGACAGGCCCGACGCGACGAACCGGCTGGCACCGGTGACCGCCAGCGCGGCGACGAGTACGCCGGTGTCGCCGGCTCCGGTCGCGACCACCACCGACACGATCGAGACGAGGATCGCCCGCAGGACGTTGGCCCAGACGAGAACCAACCGTCGATCCCAATGGTCGAGGAGCGCGCCGGCGAACGGGCCGACGAGGGAGTAGGGAAGAAGCAGGACAGCCATCCCGGCCGCGATCGCCATCGGATCGGCGTGGCGCTCGGGGTTGAAGAGGATCGCACCGCCGAGCGCGGCCTGGAAGAGGCCGTCGGTGAACTGGCTTCCGAACCGAACCGTCAGGAGCCGGGACAGGCCCGGTGACTTCTGGAACGACCGCGTGAAATCGCGCAACGGCAACCGCTGATGGCCGGCGCGGACATGCGGCACCGGGTCCGCGACGGGTGGTTGGACGTTCATCATCATCAGCGTACAAACGAATTCACGATCGGGTGCTCCGGCGATCCGAAGACCGGGTACTTCCGCCTGTTCGTCGTAGCCTGTTGGAGCCACGGGCGTGGCATCATGTTCGGGGTGTCATCTGGTATCGAGGCGATTTCCGCCGGCAGCTTGTTGATGGCGTCCACCGATCTTGCGGAGCCGACATTCCGGCGCACGGTCATCTACGTCATCGAACACAACGACGCCGGCAGTCTGGGCGTTGTCCTGAACCGGATGAGCCAGACCGCGGTGCACAACCTGTTGCCGGCATGGACCGATACCGCCGCCCGGCCGAAGGCGGTATACGTGGGCGGTCCGGTCAAGCAGGACTCGGCGCTGTGTCTGGGCGTGATCAAACCCGGTGTCGGCATCGAGGGCGTGCCCGCCCTGCGATCGGTTGCCGGCCGCGTGGTCCTGGTCGATCTCGATGCCGATGCCGACGAACTCGGTCACCTCTTGGTCGGGGTCCGGATCTTTGCCGGATATGCCGGATGGGGTATCGGACAACTCGGTGACGAATTGCGCACGGGTAGTTGGATCGTGGCACCGTCGATTCCGGAAGACGTCATCGCCCCCGCCGAGGTCGATCTCTGGTCGCAGGTCTTGCGACGTCAGCCGTGGCCGCTTCCCATGCTCTCGACCCACCCGATCGAACTCGAGCGCAACTGATCGCTGATCGTCGATTTGGCTTCAGCAATCTGTTAGTGTCACCCCTGATGTGAGCGGCGTCTCAACGGATGCTCGCTCGGGGGTCGGGGAACGCGGAGGGGGTCCGATGGGTTTGTGGGGTCGAGGTGCGGGCGTGGTGGCCGGCCTGGTTTCAGTGGTTCTGGTTGCCGGATTCAGCAATCCTGTTGCAGCGCTGGCTGATCCGACAGGTGGTGCCGATGGGGCGCGGTGGACCGCGCAACACGACGGTGCGTCGCGGTATCCCGGCATCAACGTCCGGTGGGATGTGCCGATCACGATGAGTGACGGCACGGTCCTCAAGGCCAACATCTACCGGCCTGCCGATGGTGCGAACAGGCCGGTCGCCACCAAGATGCCCGTGATCGTGAACATGACGCCGTACACGAAGCTGGTCAGTGCGGTGGCCGATGCGGCGTTGTCGAACCCGGTGCTGGCGCCGCTGGCCCTGCAGCTCGCCGATCTGCTGAACTTCTCCGGCACCCCGTTCGACGGCCTGTCCGATCTGGTGCAGACCCTCAAAAGTGGCTTCGCCCAGACCTTCAGCGTCGATCCCGAACTCATCCGTTCCGGGTATACCCAGGTTGTGGTGGACGTGCGCGGGACCGGCTTCTCGCAAGGAGTCTGGGATGTCTTCCAGGCCCGTGAGCAGCAGGACACCGTCGAGGTGATCAACTGGGCCGCCCGGCAGAGCTGGTCCGACGGCAAGGTCGGCATGAGCGGGGCGTCGTACTCGGGGATCAATCAGATCCAGGCGGCCAACAAGAATCCCGAACCGCTCGAGGCGATCTTCCCGGTCGAGCCCGGCGGCGACCTGATCCGGGACATCGTCGCCCCCGGAGGTGCGCTGGGTGTGGGCTTCCTGCCGGCCTGGCTCGCGCTGGTCAACGGACTCAAGTTCGTGCCCGATGTGCAATCGATGTTCAACGGCACCTTCGACTGGAAGTGGTTGGGGTCGAGGCTTTCCGATCCGGCGGTCTTCGCCCCGCAACTGTTGGACGCGCTGCTCTCCCCCACCGTGGAGTCGGTGCCGCCGCGTACCCAGAGCCTGCTCGACGAGAGCTCGTCCGAACGCACCAACTGGCTGGATTACGCCGAGAACATCACCACACCGACGATGATCTACGGCGGCTGGTACGACCTGTTCACCAACAGTCAGTGGCGGATGTTCGACAAGATCCCGCTCGCAGATGGCAAAAAGCAGCTGATCATGGGCCCGACCTATCACGTCACCGGCGGTTCCCGATTCGGGGATCCCGGCTATCCGCCGCGGCTCGACGTCCTGCAACGCGCCTGGTTCGACAAGTGGCTCAAGGGAATAGACAACGGCATCGAAAATTATGGACCGGCCACCCTGTACCAGCAGGGTAACGGTTGGACCACCGCCGAGGACTTCCCGCGACCGGGGATGAACCACCAGCGGCTCTACCTCTCCGACAGTGCGAGCGGCACCGCACCGCACGCGGTGCGCGACGGATCGTTGTCGGCGGCATCCTCGGACAGCCGCGGCAGGCTCACGGTCGCACCGGCTTTGGCCACACTGTGTTCGCGTGATGCCGCACAGCAGACCGCGGGTCTCCTCGCGGTGTTCTCCTTCTGTGCGGACGATTCGCGGATCGCCGAGTCGAGCGCATTGACGTTCACCACTGCGCCGTTCGCCGAGGCGACCAGCCTGAGTGGTCCGATCAACCTGCACCTGAACACCGTCATGGACGCGGCCGACGGCTACTGGACGGCAACGCTGAATGATGTTGCTCCCGACGGCACCTCGACGGTGCTGACCTCGGGCCAGCTGATGGCCTCGTTGCGGGCGCTGGACGAGGACGCAACCGGGTACGGACCGAACGGTGACGTCGTCGATCCGGTGCAGACCCTGACCCTGGCCACCCGTGCGCCGGTGGTCCCGGGCCGGGCCGTGCAGCTCGATGTCGGTCTGCTGGCCACCGATGCCCTGATCAAACCCGGACATCGGTTGCGCGTCGACGTGTTCGCGGCGAACTTCCCCCGAGGTCTACCGTTGCGGCCGTTGCTGAATGATTCGCAGCTGAGGCCGCAGCACATCCAACTCGACCCGAATGCCCCGAGCTACGTCAACATCCCGGTGTCCCGGCCGGTGCGCTGATTTCCCTTCATCAAATTCGCGCCACCTGCCTGCGTCTGCGCCGGTTGCAACCGGCGCGTTCGCGAGTAAGTGGCGCGAATTTCGGAAGGCGGGCAGCCGACGTGGCGCGAATTTCGGGCTAGACCTCGGACTGGCGGCTGTATCGCGCGGCAAGCCAGGCGCAGATCATCAGCTGAACCTGGTGGAAGATCATCAACGGCAGGACGATCAGGCCGATGGTGCGTCCCTCGAACAGGACAGCGGCCATCGGCAGACCGGTGGTCAGCGACTTCTTGGTGCCGCAGAACTGGATGGCGATGGAATCGGCCCGGTCGAAGCCGAGCCGCCGCGATCCCGTGCGGGTCAGCCACAGCATGACGGCAACCAGCACCACGGCCAGCACGACGAGGATCACCACCTGCCACCAGCTGACCTGACTCCAGATGCCATCGCGCACGCCGTCGCCGAACGCGGCGTACACCACGAGCACGATGATGCCGCGGTCGAAGAACTTCGTGAGGCTCGTGTGTGCCGCGATCCGCCGGCCAACCAGCGGCCTGAGCAACTGCCCGGCGACGAACGGCACGAGCAACTGCAGGACGATCGTCACGACGGACGAGGCCGAGAACGAGATCTCACCCGAGGAGTTCATCAGCAACACCACGAGCATCGGGGTGAGGAACACACCGAGCAGGTTCGACGCCGAGGCGCTGACGATGGCGCCGGCAATGTTGCCGCGGGCAATCGAGGTGAAGTTGATCGACGACTGGACCGTGGACGGGACCAGGCAGAGGTAGAGCACACCGGTGGCGAGATCGTCGCCGACGAGGTGCGGGAGCAGCGGCCAGAGCGCCAGGCCGAGCAAGGGGAACACCACGAAGGTGAATCCGAGGATGGTCAGGTGCAGACGCCAGTGGGTCAGGCCGGTGAGGGCATCCCGGGGATGCAGGCGGGTGCCGTAGAGGAAGAACAGCAGACCGACGCCGATCTTGACGACCCAGTCGAGGATGTCGTCGGCTACGCCGCGGGCCGGTAGCACCGTGGCGACCAGAACCGCCGCGATGATGGCCACCATGAAGCCATCGATGTTGAAGCGCTGCAGGAAGGCCAGCGGCGAGCGCGCCACGCCTTTAGTCGGACGGGGTTGCGCCACCTGCGGCGCTGTCGGTGGTGCACATGCTCTGCAGGGAACAGCTCGTGCAGCCACCGCTGACGCCGCAGTCGGAGGCCGGATCGGGCATCGCTGCAGCCGCGCGGACACCGAGTGAACCGATGACTCCGGCCAGGCCGATACCGACCGCGATGGCGGCGGCGGCGATGATCACGCCGACGGTGCCACCCAGCAAGATCGCCAGGACCGCGCCCATCAGGAGGACCGCAGCCGCGCAGATCAGACCGGGCCCGGCGACGCGGTTGGCCAGCTGGAACTTCTCGTCGCTGCCCATGGTCTCGACGGACCGTACACCGAGCCACCTGTTGCGGGGAAGACGCCTCGTGGTGCCCAGGACACCGGGTACTCCGAAGACCAGCGCCAGCGCCAGGGCGACGACGGCGAGGATGTTTGCTGCGACGGTCACGCCCATACAATACGAGGCCTGGGAAAATCAATGGTCACCCAGGCCTGCCTGCAGCCCGGATGAGCCAGGCTTTACGCTGGTCAAGTGACTGGCCCGACGACTTCAGCCCCCGACGAATCCCCGCAGCACCGCTACACGGCAGAGCTGGCCGGGCAGATCGAGGCGCGATGGCAGCAGAACTGGACCGAGCGGCGCACTTTTGAGGCGCCCAACCCGGTGGGAGACCTGGCAGGTGATCTGTCGGTGTTCGACGGTCCCGACGCCAAGCTCTTCGTCCAGGACATGTTCCCGTACCCCTCGGGTGCCGGACTGCACGTCGGGCATCCTCTCGGTTTCATCGCCACCGATGTCTACGCGCGCTTCCACCGGATGAACGGTCGCAACGTTCTGCACACGATGGGCTTCGACTCGTTCGGGCTGCCGGCCGAGCAGTACGCGGTGCAGACCGGAACCCATCCGCGCACCACCACCGAGGCCAACATCGAGCGGTATCTGGAACAGATCCGCCGGTTGGGCCTGGGTCACGACGAACGTCGCCGGGTGGCCACCACCGACGTCGACTTCTATCACTGGACCCAGTGGATCTTTCTGCAGATCTACAACGCCTGGTTCGACGGTGATGCCGGCAAGGCCCGTCGCATCCCCGAGTTGATCGCCGAATTCGATTCCGGTGCGCGCACTCTCGCCGACGGCCGCAACTGGGCGGATCTGGACGAGGCCGCCAGGGCCGAGGTGATCGACGACTACCGGCTGGTCTACCAGAGCGATTCGCTGGTCAACTGGTGCCCCGGTCTGGGTACCGTGCTGGCCAACGAAGAGGTCACCGCCGACGGTCGCAGCGACCGCGGCAACTTCCCGGTGTTCCGTAAACACCTGCGGCAGTGGATGATGCGGATCACCGCGTACAGCGACCGGTTGCTCGACGACCTGGACCTGCTGGACTGGCCCGAGAAGGTCAAGACCATGCAGCGCAACTGGATCGGCCGATCCCGCGGCGCGCAGGTCGCGTTCAGCTCGCCCGCCGGACCCATCGAGGTGTTCACCACCCGCCCCGACACCCTTTTCGGCGCGACGTACATGGTGCTCGCCCCCGAACACGAGCTCGTCGATCCGCTGATCGCGGCGCAGTGGCCGGCCGATGTCAACCCACTGTGGACCGGTGGCGCGGCCACCCCGGCGGAAGCCATTGCGGCCTACCGCAACACGATCGCGGCCAAGTCGGACCTCGAGCGGCAGGAGAACAAGGAGAAGACCGGTGTCTTCACCGGCTCCTACGCCGTCAATCCGCTCAACGGGGCGCAGGTCCCGGTGTTCATCGCCGACTACGTGCTGCTCGGCTACGGGACCGGCGCCATCATGGCCGTCCCGGCCCACGACACCCGCGACCACGAGTTCGCGACGGCTTTCGGACTGCCGATCATCGAGGTCATCGGTTCGGAGCAGGGTGTGGCCGACGAGGCCTACACCGGTGACGGGCCGCTCGTGAACTCCGGATTCCTGAACGGGATGCGGGTCGACGAGGCGAAATCGGCAACCATCGAGCGCCTCGAGGCCGACGGTACCGGCAGCGGCACCGTCCAATACAAGCTGCGCGACTGGCTCTTTGCGCGTCAGCGCTACTGGGGTGAACCGTTCCCCATCGTCTACGACGAGTCCGGTGCGCCGCACGCGATCCCGGATTCGATGCTGCCCGTGGCACTTCCGGACGTCATCGACTACGCGCCGATCTCGTTCGACCCCGACGATCCGAACAGTGAACCGTCTCCCCCGTTGGCGAAGGCCACCGACTGGGTGAACGTCGAGCTCGACCTCGGTGACGGACTCAAGCACTACACCCGCGACACCAACGTGATGCCGCAGTGGGCCGGCAGCTCCTGGTACCAGCTGCGTTACATCGACCCCACCAACCCGGATGAGTTGTGCGCCAAGGAGAACGAGGCGTACTGGATGGGCCCGCGGCCCGAGGTCCACGGCGAGAATGATCCCGGCGGGCTCGATCTGTACGTCGGTGGTGTCGAGCACGCGGTGCTGCACCTGCTGTACTCGCGCTTCTGGCACAAGGTGCTGTTCGACCTCGGGCACGTCAGCTCGGCCGAGCCGTACCGGCGTCTGTACAACCAGGGCATGATCCAGGCGTACGCGTACACCGATTCGCGTGGTGTCTATGTGCCTGCCGAAGAGGTCGTCGAAGAGGGCGGCAAGTTCTTCTACAACGGCCAAGAGGTCAATCGGGAATACGGCAAGATGGGCAAGTCCCTGAAGAACTCCGTTGCGCCGGACGACATCTGCCGTGACTACGGTGCCGACACCTTGCGTGTCTACGAGATGTCGATGGGACCGCTGGACACCTCGCGGGCCTGGGCGACCAAGGACGTCGTCGGTGCGCAGCGATTCCTGCAGCGCGCCTGGCGTCTGGTCGTCGATGAGGTCACGGGCAAGACCCGGGTGGTCGACGTGGACCTGACCGATGACACCAATCGTCTGCTGCACAAGACGATCGACGGTGTGCGCGAGGACTATTCGAACCTGCGGGACAACACCGCAGTGGCGAAGCTGATCGAGCTGACCAACCACCTGACCAAGCAGTACCCCGACGGTGCGCCCCGTGACGCGGTCACGCCGTTGGTGCTCATGCTGGCGCCGGTGGCACCGCACGCGGCCGAAGAACTGTGGGAGCGTCTGGGCAACACCGCGTCGCTGGCCCACGGGCCGTTCCCGGTGGCGCAGGAGCAGTGGCTCGTCGACGACACCATCGAGATCCCGATCCAGGTCAAGGGCAAGGTACGCAGCCGGATGACGGTGGCGGCCGACGCAGACGAGGCGACGTTGCGCGCGACGGCGCTCGCGGACGAGAAGATCATCCCGTTGCTCGAGGGTGAGCCCCGCAAGGTGATCGTGGTGCCCGGCCGAATGGTCAACATCATTCCGTAAACCCTCGAACCCCCGGAAGTGGTGGGTTATGGTGAGCGACGCGCAGTGGCACTCACCAACACCCATCACTGTGGGAGGCATCAGGAGCATGACGGATCTGAGGTTGGTTCCACCGGTTCCGGACGATCCACACGCACTCGATGGGCTGCGTTCGCAGGTCCGGGAATTCGTCGCCGAACAACGCGCTGCCGGACGGATGAGCGGGCAGGTGGACAACTGGCTGACCGGCTGGGACGAGGACTTCTCCCGGGCGTTGGCCGCCCGCGGTTGGCTGGGCATGACCGTCCCCGAGGAGTACGGCGGGCACGGGCGCACACACCTCGAGAGATTTGTGGTCACCGAGGAATTGCTGGCTGCCGGGGCACCGGTGGCGGCGCATTGGATCGCCGATCGGCAGATCGTGCCGTCGCTGCTGAAGTACGGCACCCAGACCCAGAAGCGAACGTACCTACCGCGTATCGCGCAGGGCGAGTGCTACTTCGGGATCGGCATGAGCGAACCGGATTCCGGCTCCGACCTGGCCAGTGTGCGGACGAAGGCCACGCCCGTCGAGGGGGGCTGGACGATCACCGGCACCAAGGTGTGGACGTCCGGTGCACACCTCGCGAACGCCTTCATCTGCCTGGCCCGGACCGCCGCGGTCGATCCCGCTCATCGACACGACGGCCTGAGCCAGTTCATCGTCGACCTGACCTCACCGGGCGTCGACATCCGACCGATCATCAGCATGAACGGGCGACATCACTTCAACGAAGTGGTCCTCGACGACGTCTTCGTGCCGGACGCGATGGTGTTCGGGACCATCGGCGACGGATGGAACCAGGTGACCTCCGAGCTGAGCTTCGAACGCAGTGGCCCCGAACGCTTTCTGTCGACGTTCCCGCTGTTGGCCGAGATCGCGGAGCGGACCGCCACCGGTGAACTGCCCGCCCACCCGGACCTGGGCCGATACGTCGCCCGCATCGCGGGCCTGCACCAGATGTCGGCAGCCGTGGCAGGCGCCCTGGAACGTCATGAGCCGGCCGACACCGCCGCAGCGGTCGTCAAAGTCCTCGGGACGTCGACAGAAGGTGACATCGCGGACTTCGCCGACCTCCTCGGGGCCGATGGCACATCTATCGATTACGCGGAGATGATCGCCGATGCCGTCGCCGGACGTCCGGGTTTCACGCTGCGCGGCGGCACCAACGAGGTGTTGCGTGGTGTGATCGCACGGGGATTGGGGATGCGCTGATGAATGCATCTGCGGGTGTGGATCGGGCACTGCTGGAGATGATGTCCGACGTCTTCGCCGCCCATCGGGAGCATCATGGGCCGAATATCGAGGTCGCACAGTGGGATACGGAGCTATGGAAGCAGCTGTCCGAACTCGGACTGGTTCGCTTGACCGGAAGTGAAGAGAGTGGCGGGAGCGGGGCGGGTTGGCACGAGGCGGCGGCACTGAGCCATGCCGCCGCCCACCACGGCGTACGTATCCCGTTGGCCGAGCATGATCTGCTCGCCGGATGGCTCCTCGAGACTGCCGGACTCCCGGTCGACGAAGCCCGCCGGACGGTCTGCGTGCTCGACGATCGGGGCGTCGCGTCGGGGGTGCCGTGGGCGTCTGCGGCAGATCGGGTGGTCGTTCTCTGGCGCGACGCGGACACGTACCGCGTTGCTGATGTCGAGGCTTCCGGTGTGAGCATCACCGGCGGTTCGAACCTCGCACACGAGCCACGTGACACCGTCACATACGACATCACCGATCAATCCGGGATCGCGGTCCCCGACGCCGTTGTCGACCAACTGGTGATGCGCAGCGCCCTGGTACGTGGCGTGCAGGTGAGCGCAGCGCTCGATCGCATCCTCGAGATGTCGATCGCCCACACCTCCGAACGAGTTCAGTTCGGACGCTCATTGGCCAAGTTCCAGGCGGTGCAGATTCTTGTCGCCGACATGGCCGCGGAAACCGCACTCGCCCGTGCGGCGGTCGAAGCCGCAGTGGGCGAGGCCGTCCGCTCTGATTGGACCGGAACCGGTCTCGGGTTTCTGGTCGCGGTGGCGCGATCCTGCGCCGGACATGCCGCCTCCGTGGTGGTGCGTAACGCCCACCAGGTGCACGGTGCGATCGGCACCACCCGCGAACACCGCCTGCATGAGTTCACCCAAGCGGCCCTGGCCTGGCGTTCGGAGTACGGCTCGGTGCACCACTGGGACAACGAGATCGCCGGCGTGGCTGCCGCTGCCGGCCGCGACGGTCTCTGGGCACTGGTCACCGGCTGAGCCGGCCCCGATCGGGGTGGGGTTCAGGACCGCTTCAAACGCAACCGGCTGTAGATGAACAGCAACAGGACCACGGCCATCGCGCCGAGAACCGCGTAGCTGGTGCCCAGGGTGGTCATGTCGTGTTGCCAGAGGGGTTCGTCCTCGGTGGCCGAACCGGGGGTCGTCCATTGCACCTCGACGGTGGAAGCCGCTGCGGCATAACCCCATCGGGAGGGGCTGAGCCAGGCGATCTGTTCCAGTCCGACCCGGTCGTGCAGGGCGAAGAGGCCGCCGCAGAACACCAGTTGGATCATCACCACGACCACCAGAGGCGGCATCGTCTGTTCGGGGGTTCGGACCGTCGCCGAGATGGCCAGGCCGATGAGGGCTCCGATGCAGGTCAAGAGGGCGAGGTCGATACCGAGTTCGACTGTGGCAGGCAGATATACGCCCTTGCCGGGCGTCCCTCGGCCGGCATGGCAGACCAGCAGCATGATCACCGATTGCGCGATCGCGAAGACCGCGAAGACGAGTACCTTCGCCGCGAGGTAGGCGCCCGGGCGTAGGCCGACGGCACGTTCGCGCTCGAAGATGGAGCGTTCGGCGACCAGGTCGCGGACCGTGAGCGCCGACCCCATGAACGTCGCGCCGATCACCAGGATCACCAGGATCTGCAGGGTTTCGGTGGTCCCGGGTGCGTTGAGCCCGAAGCCGGCCGATCCCGGGATCACCATGGTGAGTGCTCCCAGGACCATCGGCAGCAGCAGCAGGAATATCAGGTATCCACGGTCGGCCAGGATGAGCCGGAACTGTCTGCGCGCAATGGTGCTGACCTGGCGGAGTGCACTGGCCTGACGTGACCGTGGCCGGGATGAGCCGGGTTGCGGCGGCGGTGGGGGTGGCCGCCTGCGGACGCTGTCCCGGTAGCGACGCGACGCCTCGTCGGGCCGGGCCGCGACGTAGGCGAAGATCTCGGGCCAATCATCGGTTCCCATTGCCGTTTTCACTGATCCGGGCGGGCCGCAGAACGCGGTTTTTCCGCCCGGCGCCAACAGCAGCACCTGATCGCAGATCGACAGGTGGGCCACCGAGTGGGTCACCACGATGACCACCCGTCCGGCGTCGGCGAGCCGGCGCAGGGTCTGCATCACCTGCCGGTCGAGCGCCGGGTCCAACCCCGAGGTCGGCTCGTCGAGGATCAGCAGCGCCGGTCCGGTCAACAACTCCATCGCGACCGATGCCCGTTTGCGCTGTCCCCCAGAGAGTTTGTCGATGCGGGTGCCGGCGTGCTCGGTCAGTTGCAATTCGGCGAGCACTCCGTCGATCACCAGATCCCGGTCGCCGCGGGACATGTCCGGTGGTAGCCGCAGCTGTGCGGCGTAGCGCAGGGCCTGCCGCAGGGTGAGCCGACTGTGCAGTACATCGTCCTGCGGCACCATCCCGATTCGGGTTCGCAGGGCGTCGTACTCGTCATGAACCCCGTGTCCTTCGAACGTCACGGTCCCCACCGAAGGGTGGTGTGACCCCGAGATGATCTTGGAGACAGTCGATTTACCGGCGCCCGACGGGCCGATGATCGCCGTCAGTGTCCCGGGTGCGGCGGTGAACTCGACGCCGTCGAGGAGTTGCTTGCCATCGATGGTCAGGCTCACCGAACTCACCTGTACCCCACCGGAGACGACCGACCGCGCCTGACCGCGGATCAACTGGCCGTCGGAGACCACGAAGTCGCTGTTACCGATGGTGACGACGTCACCGTCGGTCAGCGCCTGTCGGGTGATCCGGCGCCCGTTGACAAACGTCCCGTTCACACTGCGCAGGTCTTCGATCACCAAACCTGTTGGACCGCTGATCATCTGGGCGTGGTGACGAGAGGCGAGCACGTCACTGACCACGACGTTGTTGTCGGGCGTGCGGCCGATGCGAATGGTTGATCCGCCGGCGATGTCGACCGACTGACGTTGCGGCGGCTGATTCCCGGCGCTCCGGTACACCGCCGACATGTTCTGCCGCAGGGCTTGCATGTGTGGCAGGTCGTCGGCACCTGCCGGTTTCTGCAGGGATCGGATCGGGGCCGGAGTGGGTTCTGAGATTCTGATCCGCAGTACCGGTCCGGCGTCGGGACCACCGAGGCGGACGTCCTGGGTGCCGCACAGGTTCACCGACTGCACCCGCTGACCACCGGCGTAGATCCCGTTGGTGCTGCCGCTGTCGGTGATCGACCATCCGCCGTTCCAGGTCAGCATCGCGTGCCGTCGGGAGATCAGTGGATGGTCGATGGTGATGTCGTTCTCCGGCACCCGCCCGATCTGGATCCGGGTGGTACCGGGAACCGGCGGAGCCTGGATTCCGTCGACCCATATCTGCAGTTCGGTGGGGATGGATGTGGTCATGGCTCGGTGCTACCTGACGTCGGGTGTTCGGTGGGCGCTGCCGGTTTCGACGATGACTATTCGGGGCTTGCGACGGTGACTGGTTCCTGCCACTTCGAGGTGACGATGTTCACCTCACCGCCCGAGACCTCAGCCGTGATCTGCACCAGGTTGTACGGGGCTTCGGCGGTGACCCAGAGTGTGATGGGCAGATCGGTACCGGTCTTGTCGACCTCGGGGAGGATCGGCTTGAGTTCGGTGCTCGCGATGGTGCCCTCGATCATGACCGCCTCGACCCCGTTGACCTCTTCGGTGCCGGCGACTGTCGGGTTGTGCACCTGGGAGATCACGTTGGCCAAGCCCTTGTCCTTGTCGAGGATGATGGCCGGGTCGTAGATCCGCTGGGCCGGACCGAGATTGGTATAACCGTCGGCGCCTTCGCCCCGGGTGTAGAGGTTGCCGTTCGCGACGATGAAATCTGACGCCGTCAGGTTGTTGTTGATCCGGAATTCGCCGGCACCCTGAGCGCCGACCACCGGCGCATTGGTGACGTCACCGTCGATCTGTTGAATGGGGAGACTCTCGATCGATTCGTCCACCATCAATGCGATGTGCACGGAATTCATCAGCCGTGTCGTCTGGGAACTCTGCTCGATCACCGCGGCCGGATCAGTGGGGACCACCGATGGTTGTGTGGATCGAGAGGTTTCCAGTACTGGCGGAACCGACTGGGAGACAGTTCGTTCCGGATCGTTGGAGCCACCACCGCCACATGCGGTCAGCAGGACACCGGAGACCGACAGCGCGACCGCGGCCGCGAACAGGTTTGATTTCGAGCGCGTGATTCGCGGGTTGCTACGTGGTTGATTTGGCATGCTCAGGGACGGTATAGGCCCGCGTCGACCGTCAAAAGTCGTTCAAATGACCGTAATCGGTTTCCCCGTCCGGGAACATCGGCCGCCCCCGCGTACTCCTATGGCCAAACCAAGCCCGCTGCCGTCACCTGATTCCGGCAGCCGACACGGAGGAATCGGATGACCGAATTGCAGACCGACGACGAGACGGATGCCGTCGTCGATCAGGGGCCGGCGGACGATCACGACCTCGGCCGCGAGCCCGGACCCGACGGCGGCCCGCGGCTGGCGAATGTGTGGATCTACCGGGGCCGGGCCTATGACCTGACGGACTGGATCTCGAAGCATCCCGGCGGGGAGTTCTTCATCGGACGGACCAAGAACCGCGACATCACCTCGATCATCGGGTCGTATCACAAGAACCCTGAGCGGGTCGAGAAAATCCTCGAGAAGTACGCCCTCGACCGCGACGCCGAGGTCGAGGACATCCATCCGAAGGCCAACGCGCCCGACTTCCTGTTCAAGGACGGCTTCGACAGCTGGCGAGACACCCCGCACTTCCGGTTCGACGACAAGAACGACCTGCTGCACCGGATCAAGCGCCGCCTTCGTGAACCGGAACTCGCGGCCCGGATCAAGCGCATGGACACGATCTTCAACGTCG
This sequence comes from Williamsia sp. z71, assembly GCF_059553375.1. NCBI lineage: Bacteria > Bacillati > Actinomycetota > Actinomycetes > Mycobacteriales > Nocardiaceae > Williamsia > Williamsia sp. z71. The sequence goes on along the minus strand of NZ_JCANWX010000003.1, from coordinate 220,807 downwards.
TGGTCGTCATGCTGGTCCTCGCCTACTTCGCCGTTCAGGGACTGCGTCTGTACGACACCGAGTGGATGCCACTGCCGGTCTTCGTGATCGCAATGGTCCTGTTGCGCAGTGGGATTGCCGGTTACGGTCATTACGCGATACACCGAGCACAGAAGGGTGCGAACAAAGCGTTGGTCAGTGCCTTCGACATCAACTACGTTGCTCTGTCGTTTGTCACCGCGGATGGCCATGCGCTGCTGCATCATCCCCACACGCAGAGTGAGGTCGACATCAAGAAGAATGTCTTCACCTTCATGATGGATCTGCCCCGCGCCTTCCGGATCCCGATCCACACGCTCCACAAGTTCGGGCACGCCACCACCGGCATGGTCATCCGGCTCCTGGAGATCTGCAAGCTGACCCGGCAGGTCGGGGTCTCCGACATGTACGGGTCGCTGCGCGGTGGACTGCCGCATTTCATCGGTGCCTTCGGTCTGCGAGTTCTACTGATCTCCGAACTCGTGATCTTCAGTGCGATGGGCGACTTCCGGGCCTGGCTGGCACAGTTCGTGGCGGTCCTCTGGTTCAGCACGTTCCTGGTGGTCGCCAGTCATGACTTCGATGTCGACAGCCACGACCTGCCTGAGGTCGAGACCGATGACTGGGCCGTTGATCAGCTGGAGAAGGCCTATGACCTCAAGATCATCGGGAACCGCTACGCCGACTGCTTCTTGTCCGCCGGACTCGCTTCTCACCGCGTTCACCACGTGCTTCCCTTCCAGCGCAGCGGTTTTGCCAATATCGCCACCGAGGACGTGGTGCGTGAGGAAGCGGCGGATTTCGGTGTCGAATGGTTGCCGGCGAAGAGTTTTGTCACCGATCGCCTGCCCAAACAGTGCCGCGTCTACCTGGGTTCGCGGTCGCGACCGGCCCAGGACAACGGGTGGGGCTTCGTTCGGGAGCACTTCTCCCCTGCCGCACTCAAGACGTGCGCCGACTACACCATCAAGGGTTTCACCGGTATCGGCACCGTCTGAGCCGGATCGATCGAAATCATCTCTCCACGAAACACTTCAATACCCTCCTGAAAGGAACCCCTCCCCCATGTCCGTCATCTCCGACCAACCGGTCACCGCATCACACCCCGCGTTTGTGGGCCGCGGTCCGCACATCCGCCCGCACCTGCCGCCCGCTCCCCCGACCACCGTCGCGGTCATCGAGGGCATCGCCACCGGGGCGCCGGAACAGACCTTCTCTCAAACCGATGCCGCCGACGAGGTCGCCGCGCTGTTCACCGATCCGATTCAGCAGGAACGGATCCGCCGGATCTATGAGAAGACACGAATCAACGAGCGCCACTTGGCGATCGACCCCACCGACCCCGGGTTCCGCGAGTTCGGCGAGCGGCGGGGCACCATCAGGGACCGCATGGATCTCTACCTCGAACATGCTGCACCCCTGGCGATCGACGTGGCGCGCCGGGCGCTGGGCAGTATCCCCGGACACGTCGAGGTCGGTCTCCTGGTATTCGTCACCAGCACCGGTTTCATCGCTCCGGGCGTCGACGTCGCCGTCATCAAGGAGCTCGGGTTGCCCCGCACCACCAACCGCGTGGTCGTGAACTTCATGGGCTGCGCCGCGGCGATGAACGGCATTCGAATCGCCGCCGACTTCGCCCGCGCCAACCCGGACAAAAAGGCGCTGGTGATCAGCCTGGAGGTGTCGTCGGTCAACGCCGTGTTCGCCGACGACATCAACGAGATCATCACCCACAGCCTCTTCGGCGACGGATGTGGTGCAGTGGTCGTCGGTGCCAGTGAAGCGCGCCAACCGATCCCGGCCGGAAGAATTGTCATCAGGGAGACGTTCAGCCATCTGTTCGACGCCGCCGAAGACGGAATCGTTCTGGGCGTCAACGACAACGGGATCACCTGCGAGCTCTCCGAGGAACTCCCCGAGTACATCTACCGTGGGGTCGAGTCGGTCATCGATCGGGTGCTGGGCTCGCACGGGCTGGGCAAATCCGACATCGACCTGTGGGCGATCCACCCCGGTGGACCCAAGATCATCAACTCATCGGCGCGCTCGCTCGGTATCGACCCCGAGCGCGCCGACGTCAGCTGGGACATCCTGGCCCGCTACGGGAACATGCTCAGCGTCTCGCTGATCTTCGTACTCGAGCAGATGGCCCAGCGCAGCGCGCAGGACCGCGATGAGGACTTCACCACCGGTGTCGCCTTCTCCTTCGCCCCCGGAGTCACCCTCGAGGGACTCCTCTTCGACATCGTCCGTAGCTGACCTGACAACAGGCCGACAACGGAACAGGAAGTCAAACATCATGCAGCTCATCAGATTTTTGATCTCGGTGTCCTGGAAGGGCATCACGTTCGCGGTCATCGCCGGCCTGATCGGCGGTGCTGCCAACGCCTATCTGGTCACGCAGATCAACGCCGTGGTGTCGCCGGGACCGCGTCCCGACGACATGATTGCGCGGTTCGCGATCACAGCGGCGGTGGTCCTGGTCACCGGGCTGCTCTCGCAGATCGTGCTGATCGGGTTGGCGCAGAACGCGGTCTACCGACTTCGGGCCAAGCTCAGTGCCGGCGTCGTGTCCGCCCCGCTCGAACACCTCGAACGGCTCGGGATGCACCGATTGATCGCCACCCTCACCGAGGACGTGCGGGCGTTGTCGATGGCGGTCTCGGCGATTCCCAGCATCTGCATCGACGCCGCGACCATCGTCGGTTGCCTGGTGTTCCTTGCGATGCTCTCCGGCCCCATCTTCGCGATCACCGTCGGATCGACCCTGTTGGCGATCATGTGCGTGGAGACCGTGCTGCGGCGGGTTCGCGCGATCTATCAACATGCCCGCGAGCGCGAGGACGACTTGCTGCGTTCCTTCCAGTCGGTCACCTTCGGCATCAAGGAACTCAAACTGCACCGTGGTCGTCGCCGGGATTTCATGGATCGTCACCTGCTCGGTACCGCCGAAGATCTGCGGGCCGCGAATGTGTCTGCCGGAGTCAAGTTCTCGATGGCCCAGGGGTTCGGACAGTTGTGCCAGCTGGCCACCATGGCGTTCATCCTGTTCGGATTGGCCCTGCTGCTGGACATCCCGCGCGAGCACATGATCGGTTACGTCCTGATCACCACGTTCCTGTCGATGCCGATGCAGAACATGATGCATCTGATCCCGGACATCCTGCGCGGCGACGTCGCCCTGGCGAAGATCCAGGACATGAATCTGACGATGGCGTCGGTCAACGATGAATCAGCCCTGCCGTACACCGACCGCCCGGCGGTCTCCAGTGCGCGAATCGAGCTGCGAGGCCTAGGATATGCCTATCCCGGTGAGCAGCCCACCGGCTCCCCGCCTCCCCCGCCGTCCGGTCCCGAGAAGCCAGGCAAGAAGCACCGGCAGCATCCGTCCGGCCCGCCCCCGGGTGGCCCCGACGAAGGTCCGGGGTTCGCACTCGGACCCATCGATCTGACGCTCGATCCGGGGCAGGTCACCTTCATCGTCGGCGGAAACGGCAGCGGCAAATCGACTCTGGCCAAACTGATCACGGGTTTGTATGCGCCCCATCGCGGGCAGGTGTTGCTCAACGGCGAGCCCATCGGCCATGACAACGTGGAGTGGTACCGGCAGAACACCTCGGCGGTCTTCACCGACTTCCACCTGTTCGAGGACTACCTCGGGTTCGATCGTCCCGGCATCGACGATGAGGTACGCGGTTACCTGCATCAGCTGCAGATCGCGCACAAGGTGACCGTGGCCGACGGTAGGTTGTCGACGATCAATCTGTCTCAGGGTCAACGCAAACGGCTCAGCCTGGTGACGGCGCTACTCGAGGATCGTCCGATCTATGTCTTCGATGAGTGGGCAGCCGACCAGGAACCGCAGTTCCGGGAGTTCTTCTACCGCCGAATCCTGAACGACCTCAAGGAGGCCGGGAAAACGGTTGTGGTGATCACCCACGATGACCGCTACTTCGACCTCGCCGACCAGCTGGTCAAGCTTGACTTCGGGCGGTTGGCCACCGAGAGTTCGACGACGGGGCTTCCGCTGAGAGGACGAGCCCGGGGGCAACTGCATCTACCGCGACGATGATCGAATGCGCTGCGTCTCAGAGGCGGAGTGAGTGACGCGAGCCCGGGCGACCTGGGCCCGCACCGCCGGTGCGACCTTCGTCCCGAAGTCCTCGATGACTTTCGGACTGTCTGACGCCACGATGAACGCGCTGATCCCTTGGTCAAGGGCTAGTTCGACCAGTTCGTCGACACCGGCTGCAGCGTGAACATTGAGAAGACGGACGATCTCACGCGGATCGCGATCTGCAGCAAGCGCAGACTGATCGATCACTGAGTTTCCGAGAGCCAGGTCCCCGTCTTTCAGATACGCCTGGGACGGTAGCCAACCATCGGCCTGCCGACCGATGAGTCGCAAGAGTCGCGGCTTCAGTGCACCGATCCAAATTGGTAAGTCGTGGTCCAGCGCTGGGCCACGCTTCGCGCCGCTGACACTGTAAAAGTCACCTTCTACACGCAGCAGAGAGTGCTCGCTTGTGTCGAGGATCCCGCGAATGACCTGAACCGCCTCCCCGAGGGCGGCCACGCTCTCGCCCGGAGTCAGTTTCGTGACCCCCATGGCTTCGATGGCGTCCCAGAACGCACCGGCCCCCAATGCGAGTGCCACGCGGCCACCTGACAGCAAGTCCAGTGCCGCCGCCTGACGCGCCAGAACTGACGGCAAACGCAGCGGGACGTTCATGACGTTCCCCGCAATTCGAATCTCCGTGGTCTTCGCGGCGACCCATGTCATCAACGTCCATGCGTCGAGCAACTTCGGTTGATAAGGATGGTCTTGGAATGTGACGAGGTCGAGTCCGCTCGATTCCGCCAACACCGCCAGTTCTACGACATGTTCGGGATTTGTGGTGGTTGGGGTCAGGAACGAACCGAACTGCAAGCTGTGTCCGTAATCGGGCATCGTGGTCCTCCATGTTGCCGGCAGGTACTTGATGCACGGTACAAAGCGGACTACGGCCCGTTTATTCCGTTCCCGCTGTTTTCTCGGTGCTGCGCAGGCGAGAATGTGCCAGGGACCGATGAGTTTTCTGACGGCCGCTGGTCTGTTGGTGCATGAATATCGAGTTCTCGGATGTGTGGCCGGTGGTGCATGCCGAGCGAACCCAGCTGGTCGACGACCTGTACGGCATACCCGCTGATGCGTGGTCGACGCCCTCATTGTGTCCGGGTTGGGACGTGCACGATGTCCTCGCCCACCTGGTCGATTCGGCGATGACCACCAGAGTCGGCTTCGCTCGACGAATGTTACTGGCACGCTTCGACTTCGATCGTGACAATGCCACCGGTATCACCCGGCAGAGGCGGGATCGCCCCGCCGAAACGCTCGAGGCGCTGTCCGCAGTGGTGGGGTCCACCAGGACACCGCCGGCGAATCCGGCCACGCGTCTCGTCGAGGCCTTCGTCCACGGCAAGGATATTCGTCGTCCGCTGGGCCTCGATTCGACCTACCCGGTCGAATACGTGGTTGACGCCCTGCGATATCAGGTGAAGACCGCGGTTGGCTTCGGTGGTGGGCGTGAGCGGGTCGCCGGGTTGCGCCTGATCGCGGTCGACGCGGAGTACGCCGACGGTGTCGATTCCGGGAACGAGGTTCGCGGCCGGGCGATCGATCTGCTGCTGGCGGTGTCGGGCCGGGTGGTGCCGCCCGGTGCGTTGACCGGTACTGCGGCAGGAGAGCTGACCGGTCATTGAGTGTTGTCGGGGCCGGGGAGATCGATCGCTGCGAGGCGGGTCGGGTCGAGCACGGCAACGACCTGGGCCATCCGACCATCGACCACGGTGCACGCCATGACACTGATGGGCTTGCCATTCGGTCCCCACACCAGGATCCCCGGCTCTCCGTTCACCAGGACCCGGCGCGCAACCACGGCTGTGCGAGCGCCACCCTTGAGCGCGTCGAGCACCTCGGAGCTGCCCAGTCTCACCGTCACCCCGCGCGGAGTGTAGGTGCGCCACGTGACGTGCGGATCGAGTAAACGCAGAAGCTCGTCGAAGTCTCCGTTCCTCGTCGCCGCGAGGAACGCATCGACGACCTCGCGTTGCTGCCGACGCCCGGCCGAGGGGCGGGGCGCGCCCTTGACCTTGTGGCGGGCGCGACTGGCGAGCATCTTGGTCGCGTCCCCGGTCTTGCCGATGATTTCGCCGATCTCTGCGAACGGCACGCCGAACATGTCGTGCAACACAAAAGCCAGTCGCTCATCGGGGTTCAGAGACCCCAGTACGACCAGCAGAGCCAGCCCGACAGATTCCGCGAGTACCGCGCTGTCCTCCGGTGTGTCGACGTCTTCGGTGACAACGAGGTCCAGGAATCCGTCGTCATACAGCGGCCCCGGCTTGGTCTTGCGTGAGCGCAACATATCGATGCAGACGCGGCCCACCACGGTGGTCAGCCAGCCCGAGACATTCGCGAGTGAGTCGGGATCCTGACGCGCCAGACGTAGCCATGCCTCCTGCACTGCGTCCTCGGCGTCGGCGCGCGAGGCGAGCATCCGGTAGGCCATCGCCACCAGGCGTTCCCGCTCGTCCTCGAATGCCCCGGCCAGATCAACATCGGGGTTCATGGTCGTTACCTTCTGTCGCCGATATCCGTCACAGGTATGACGAGCCCTCAAGGGCCGAGGTAACACGATGAAGGAGGAATTGTGAACACCGCACTGTGGATCCTTGCCGGTGTGCTGTCAGTCGCTTTCCTGGTCGGCGGCGCGGCGCAGGTACTGATGCCCAAAGAAAAATATCGGTCACTCGGCGCGAGTCAGCACTGGGTCGACGACTTCGGCCCCGGACACCTCAAGGCGATCGGAACCATAAAGATCGCCGGAGCCGTGGGTTTGGTGCTGCCCGCGGTGGGCGACATCGCGCCGGAGTTGGTCCCGTTGGCCGCCTCCGGCCTGATGCTCTTCATGGCCGGGGCGTCGACAACGAGATTCCGGCGCAGCGAATGGGGCTACCTGGCCGGGGACGTGATGTTCCTGGCCCTGTTCGCATTCTTGGCGTGGGGCCGGTTTGCGCTCGAGCCCTTCACGTGATCTGTTGGGCGCGAACTCAGGTCGGGTCCTCGTGGGTCATGGCCTTGTAGCTACGGGCACCGGCGCGATCCACGGCTGCCCGCACCAGACCGAAGACCAGGCCCTGGAGGGCGGCCGCGACCAGTACCTCGGTGTTGCTCTTCTGCAGATCCTTCGGGTCCGGGACCTCCGGGTCATTGCCCAACCGCTTCCACACCTGTCCGAAGGCGGCCGAAGCTGCCAGTCCACCCAGCACGCTGGTAGCGATCGACAATGGCTTGTACATGGCCTTGGATTTGACGCTCATGCGCTTCCCTTCTTCGAACGCGGATCTGACGACCAGAGAGTACCGACCGGTGGCAAGTTGAAACCTTTTCGCGGCTAACGGTCTGTCCGCGACTGACGGTTCAGGAGGTCGGTGATGGCCGAGACGACCTCGGCGGGCGACTGTTCGGCCATGAAGTGGCCGTAGTCCCGGAGGCGGTGATCGAGATCGGCCGCCCAGCTCTTCCAGATCTGCTCGCCGTCAAAACCCATCTGCATCCCCCAGTCCTGCTGGATGACGGTGACAGGCATGGTCAGCGAGGTCCCGGCGGCACGATCCCGCTGATCGTGCTCGAGATCGATGCCTGCGGACGCGCGATAGTCGGCGACGATCGAATCGATGGCGTCGGCACTTGCCTGCAGGTACCGCGCCCTGATGTCGGCGGGAATCACCCGACCATCGGCGCCCCAGGCATCGAGGAAGTAGCCGAAGAAGGTGTCGGCGCTGCCGCGGATCATCGCCTCTGGCAACCCGGCCGGCTGAGCCATCAGATAGAGATGGAAGCCGACAGCGGCGGAGACCCCGTGCATGACGTCCCACATGTCCAGTGTGGGCAGGACATCGAGGCAGGCCAGATGGGTGATCCGGTCCGGGTGGTCGAGTCCGGCGCGGACGGCCACGAGTGCGCCGCGGTCATGGCCGACGAGTGCGAACCTGTCGAAGCCGAAGTGTGCGGTCAGCGCGACGACGTCGTCTGCCATGGTCCTCTTGCTGTAGACCCCCGGACCCGTCTCCGCCGGCTTGTCGCTGTCGCCGTACCCACGCAGGTCCGGAACGATCACGGTGTGGTCGCCCGCCAGGGCGGGCGCGACGTGACGCCAGCACAGGTGGGTCTGCGGGAACCCGTGGAGCAGTACGACGGGCGTGCCCTGACCTGCGACGGCGACGTTCAGGGCGACCTCGGGTGCGACCTGGACACGGTGATATTCGAATCCGTCGATGGATGGTGTGGTCATGGCGATCCGGTCTCCTACAGTTGAGTGGTGATGTCGTTCGGGTCGAGTCTGTGCGGAGCGGATGAGTAACCGATGAGTCCTGCCCGTGCCGCGCCCGTGGTCGCCGCCGAGATGGTGTGCGTCCTGGGATTTGTCGGCGGTCGAACACCGGCCGGTGACCGGATCGAGCTCGGCGGCCGGCGGCAGGCGCAACTCCTGTGCCGGTTGGTGGCCGCGCGGGGCACAACCGTCTCCGCCGACGATCTGGTCACCGCACTGTGGCCGGCGGAGCGTCCGAAAGACCCGATCGCGGCGATCCGCACGTTTGTTGCCGACATCCGACGCCGTCTCGAACCACAGCGGCCGCGCTATCTGCCGTCGGCATATGTGGTGACCGACGGCCGTTCCTATCGTCTGGCCCACTCGGCACGCGTCGACGCCTGGGAGTTCGCCGAGATCGCCGCATCGGTGGGCGGGATGCCGTGGGCACAGCGGCTCAGCAGGCTGCCCGACGCTCTGAATGATCTGTGGGGTGGCACGCCGTTCGGCGACCACCGCCATCTGCCGGGGGTCGAAGCAGAGCATGCCCGACTCGAAGAACTACACGCCCGGACGGTCGAAGCACTCGCGCAGGCGCAGATCCATTCAGGCCGCGGCGATCTCGCCATCCCGGAGCTGCAATCGCATCTCGACCGGCACCCGGGTCGGCAACGCGCTTGGATCCTTCTGGCGTCAGCACTGCACTCCACCGGACGCACAGAAGAAGGCCTCTCGGTCCTGGCCCGCGCACGCACCCGGCTGGTGGAACGGTTCGGTTTGGACCCGTCGGCGGAGCTGGATCGAGTGCAGCAAGATCTGCTCCGGGGCGACGGACCGCCCGCACCGGTCGGGCAGTCGTGGCCGTGGCCGGCAACCGCGCTCATGCCCAAGGGCGGCCGGTCCAGGGTGCTCAGCTCTGCGGTTCTCCTGCGTGACCTTGCCGTCAGTGGCGCAGACGGTCTGATGACCGCACAATCAGAACGGTCAACGGGTGCAACGGAACTCGCCAACCGCGACGATCCGCGCCTCGCCGCTGACTTTCTCACCCGCCTCGAGATCCCGGGCATCTGGACCATTTCCGACGACCCGGCACGATCCGCCCGGATCGTCGCGGCTTCCCGACGATGCCTCGACATCCTCGACGGTGCCCTGGCCCCGGCGCAACGTGCCCGCCTGCTGGCGCTCATCGGCATCGAATCACGGGGTACGCGTGGTCCGGCCGGCGCCGAGGCCGCGAATCGCGCCGTCGCGATGGCCCGCGAGCTGGGGGACCCCACCGTGCTGTGCGTTGCACTCAACGCCGCGTTTCTGCAGTCGTTCCACACGCTCGATGCCACCGACCGGCGGAACGCGATCGGTGGAGAATTGATCGCGCTCGGAACCGACCACGACCTGCCGACCCATCAGATTCTCGGGCACCTGATCGGTATTCAAACCAGCACCAGTACAGGCGATCTCGGCCAGGCCGACCACCACGCAGCCACCGTCGACCGACTCGGTGACTATCACGAGCGCAGTCTCGCGGGGTTCTTCACCACCTGGTACCGCGCGATCCGCGCGGATATGACCGGTGATCCGCCCGCCGAGATACAGCGGCACTACGACATCGCGCTGTCGCTGCTCCCTTCCTGTGGGATGCCGGGCATCACCCGTGGGCTCGCCCCGCTGATCGGGCTGGTCCGTGCGTTGAGAGCGGGCTCGGCCATCAGCACCTTCGACGACGTCGACTTCGGACCGAATGCGCCGTGGACGACCCCCATCACGGCCTATGCCGCCGGCGATCACCGACGAGCGTTGACAGCGCTGGGGCAGGCACCGGCACCACCGCCCGATCACCTCGCGACCACGAGGTGGGCGCTCCTGTCGATCGCGGCACATCAGCTGGGTGACAACACAATCGCGTCGACCGCGGACGGTCGGATCAGGCACCTGCCCTATCCCATCGGCTCCGAAACCGGAATGTTCACCCTCGGTGATCCGGCGCAACTCCCTGTTGTCGTGCCAACGGGGTGAGCGAGCCCGACCGGATCGCGAACTGGATCAGGTTGCCAGATGCGCCTGCCCGACACCTCGGGCGATCCAGGTCTGTAGTTGCCCCTTCGTCTTGACGCCCTCGGCGTCGACCCGGAGCCAGCCACGGGTCTCGCGGTTCCGCATCACCATCGGCGAGACGTACTTGCCGCGCAGCAACACCGCGCATTCATCAGCAGCGACCCGCACCAGGATCCCACCATCCCTGCTGACCGCGATGGCCATGTGACCGTTGACGAGGAACGCCAGACCACCGAACATGCGCTTCTCCGACACACCGCGCTGCGGCCCGAGCAGTTCCCGGATCCGACCGGCAAGATGTTCGTCGTATGCCATCACCCCAGTGTGCGACGACAACGGCACGCTCGGTGGTGTTTTCGGCACGGTCGACGGTGATTTCGGCCCGCTCGGCGGGGGGTGGGGTCAGATGGTCATCGCCTCACGGACACCGGCCTCGGCCTCCGCGCCGCCGGCACCGCTCGAGGTGATGCGGCCACCTTCGAGGATGTAGTAGCGATCGGCGGCTTCGAGGGCGAAGCCGATCTGCTGTTCCACCAACAGGACTCCCATGTCACCGCGTTGGGTGAGGGCAGTGATGGTGTTCTCGATCTCGGCCACCACCGACGGTTGAATGCCTTCGGTGGGTTCGTCGAGGATGAGCATCTTCGGTTCGGTGATCAGGGCGCGCGCGATGGCCAACTGCTGGCGCTGGCCACCGGAGAGCAGACCGGCCCGGCGGGTCAGCAGTTCGGTCAGTGCCGGGAACAGGTCCAGCGCCTCGGCGACAAGCTCTTTGCCCCGTTTGCGACCGTCGGCGACAACCTGCAGATTCTCCGCAGTGGTCAGGTAACCGAAGCTCTGCTGGCCCTGCGGGACGTAGGCCAGTCCCCGGGCCACCCGCGCGCTCGGGCGCAGTGACGTGATGTCGGCACCGTCGAACTTGATGGTGCCCTTGGTGACCTTCAGCAGGCCCACCGCGGCCCGCAGCAGGGTGGTCTTGCCCGCACCGTTGTGGCCCATCACCGCGGCAACACCATCGGTGGGTACTTCGATACTGGCACCGTGGACGACCTCGGTGCGGCCGTAACCGGTACGGACGTCGATCAATTCGAGCATCAGGCGGTCCCTTCGGATTGTACGGCGGCGGCGACTTCTTCGATCTCGGTGCCGCCCGCTGCGGTACCGAGATAGACCTCCTGCACCTGTGGGTTGGCCTGTACCTCCGCGACCGATCCCTCGGCGATGACCTTGCCCCGGGCGAGCACGGTCACCGACGTGGCGAACGAGCGCATGAATTCCATATCGTGTTCGACCACCACCACCGTGCGCTGCCCACCGATGCGGCGTAACAGTTGTCCGGTTTCCTCGCGCTCCTCGTGGCTCATGCCGGCGACCGGCTCATCGAGAAGCAGGACAGAGGCGTTCTGCACCAGCAACATCCCGATCTCGAGCCACTGCTTCTGGCCGTGTGCCAGGATCCCGGCGGGGGAGTCCTTGAGGTGTTGCAGTCCGATGGTCTCGAGTGCTTCCTCGATCTCGGGCAGGATGCCGGACCGGCGACGCAACAACGTCAGGGGACCGCGTCCGGCGCCGGCGGCGATGTCGAGGTTCTGCAAGACGGTGAGTTCTTCGAAGACGCTGGCGGTCTGGAAGGTTCGGCCCACACCCAGGCGTGCGATGCGGTGCACCTTCTTGCCGACCAGCTCGACACCGGACTTCTGGATCGATCCGGTCGCCGGGACCAGGCCGGTGATGGCGTCGATGACGGTGGTCTTACCGGCACCGTTGGGGCCGATCAGGAATCGCAGATCACCCTGCAGCAGAGTGAGATCCACGTCGCTGACGGCTTTGAAGCCGTCGAAGCTGACCGTCAGTCCGCGGACCTGGAGATAGTCGCTGGACATCCCGGCGTTGCCACCGAGGGTGGGTGCCTTGTCGACGACCGGGGTTTCGTTTGTGCTCATGAGGAAGCTCCCACTGGTGTGACGTCCGCCTTGTCCGGATCGGGATCAGATTCGGGTGGGTCGGGTTCGACCTTCTTGCGGCGCCACTTGGCCAGCGCGCCGAGCCCGGCGAGTCCGGCGGGGAAGAAGCCGACCACGACGATGAACAGCAGGCCCTGGGCGTAGACCCATCCGGAGGGGAAGTTCTCCGAGAGGTTGGTCTGTGCCCAGGCGACGCCGATGGCACCGAGTACCGGACCGAGCAGCGTGGTGCGGCCACCGATGGCGACACCGATCAGGAAGGCGATCGACGGAACGATGCCGACGTCCGCGGGGGAGATGATGCCGACGATCGGAACGAACAGTGCGCCTGCGACACTCGCGAACAGCGCAGCCACGGTGTAGGCCACCAGTTTGATGTTGGCGGGGTCGTAGCCGAGGAAGCGGACGCGTTCTTCCTGATCGCGGACGGCGACCAGCAGTTCGCCGTAACGGCTGTTCATTAGTTGCCGGGTGATCGCGACGATGATCAGCAGGGTTGCTGCGGCGATGAAGAACAGCAGCCGCTTGTTCGCCGGATCATTCAGTGCCAGACCGAAGAAGCTACGGAAACGATTGAGTCCGTTGCTGCCGCCGGTGCTCTGCTGACCGATGAGCAGGATGGCGAACGCAGCCGCGAGGGCCTGGGACAAGATGGCGAAGTATGCGCCCTTGACCCGGCGTTTGAAGATTCCCAGACCCAGGATCAGTGCCACCCCGGCCGGGATGAACAGAATGCCCAGGACGGTGACCACCGGTGAGGCGAACGGCTGCCAGTAGGCGGGCAGTTCGGTCGTGCCGGCGATCTGCATGAAGTCGGGGACGTCGTCGCCGCGGAGTTCTGCGTCCGAGATCTTGAGGTGCATGGCCATGATGTACGCGCCGAGACCGAAGAACACGCCTTGACCCAGGACGAGCATTCCGCCACGGCCCCAGGCCAATCCGATGCCGACGGCCACCATGCCGAAGCAGAGGAACTTGCCGAGCAGATTGAGTCGGAAGTCGCTGAGTACGGCCGGGGCGACGGCGAAGAGGATGATGGCCGCGATCGCGAAGCCGGAGTATGCCTGCCAGCGTGAAGAAAAGAACTGTTTCATACCAGGCTCCTCGTCTTGACGGTGAACAGTCCCTGCGGCCGGATCTGCAGGACGACCACGATGATGACGAAGACGATCACCTTGGCCACCGATGCGGTGGTGTTGTATTCGATGAATGAGTTGAGCAGTCCGAGTGACACGGCTGCGATGACCGCGCCCTTGATCTGCCCGAGGCCGCCGATCACCACCACCAGGAACGCATCGATCAGGTAGGTGGTTCCGGTGTTGGAACTGGTGGAGCCGATGAGGGTCAACGCCACGCCGGCGATGCCCGCCAGGCCGGATCCGATGAAGAATGTGGTGATATCTGTTTTGCGACTTGAGATTCCACTGGTCTCGGCGAGTTCGCGGTGTTGCACCACCGCCCGGATCCGCCGGCCCATGGGCGTGTACTTCATGGTCGCCGCCAGTGCCACCACACAGACGACGGCCAGGATCATGATGAAGATCCGGCTCTTGGGCACCACTGCGCCGAAGATGTCGACACCGCCGCTGAGCCATTCGGGACCGACCACGTTGACCGCGGGTGCACCGAAGATGTCGCGGGCAGCCTGTTGCAGAACCAGGCCCACACCGAACGTGACCAGCAGGGTGTCCAGCGGCCGGTGGTACATGCGCTGGATGAGCGTGACTTCGAGGAGTACACCCATCAGGCCTCCGACGAGGAAGCCGACAAGAAGTGAAACGATCAGGGAGACATTGGTATTGGATACCAGGTGTTCCTGCACCACATAGGCGGTGTACGAACCGGTCATGATGAATGCACCATGAGCCATGTTGATGACGCCCATCTGACCAAAGGTCAGTGAGAGTCCCAACGCTGCCAGTAGCAGGATCGACCCCAGACTGAGTCCGGTAAACGTCTGTCCTATCAGCACATCCACGTGGGCTGTTCCTTCCCGATCACTTCTTGTCGGCTTCCGTCGTCGCTGTCGAACTCCGAGGGCTACTTGCTACCCAGGCCCTCAGCCCACGGGTACCCCTCGAGGTACGGGTCGGGCTCGATGGGTGCCGATGACTCCCAGATCGTGTAGATCAGGCCGTCGGAACGGATTTCACCGATGCGAGCGGTCTTGGTGATGTGGTTGTTCTCGCCGTCGATGGTGACCAGACCCTCGGGTGCTTCGAACGTGACACCGCCGGCAGCTTCCTGAATCGCTGCCACCTCAAAGGAATCCGCCTTCTCGACGGTGTTCTTCCACAGGTAGACCGAGACGTACGCGGCTTCCATCGGATCGGAGGTGGGCTTGTTTGCGCCGTACTTGGCCTTGTATGCGGCCACAAATGCGTTGTTCACCGGGGTGTCGATGGTCTGGTAGTAGTTCCACGCCGTCAACTGACCGTCGATGTTCTGTACACCGATACCGCCGACCTCTTCCTCGGCGATCGAGACAGAGACGACCGGCATGTCCGCGGCGGTCAGGCCAACGTTGTTGTACTCGCGGAAGAACGCCACGTTGGAGTCACCGTTGAGGGTGTTGAAGACGGCGTCGGCGTCAGCGCTGCGAACCTTGTTGACGATGGTCGAGAAGTCGGTGGAGCCCAGGGGTGTGTAGTCCTCGCCCTTGATCTCCATGCCGTTGGCCTCCGCATATGCCTTGATGATGCGGTTGGCGGTCTGCGGGAAGACGTAGTCACTGCCGACGAGGTAGAGGGACTTGACGCCCTTTTCCTTCAGGTAATCCAGCGCGGGGACGATCTGCTGGTTGGTGGTGGCACCGGTGTAGAAGATGTTGGGCGAGGATTCGAGGCCCTCGTACTGCACCGGGTAGTAGAGCAATGCGTTGTTGTCTTCGAACACCGGGAGCATCGCCTTGCGGCTCGATGATGTCCAGCCGCCGAAAACTGTTGCAACACAGTCGCTGCTGATCAGTTTCTCGGCCTTCTCGGCGAAGATTGTCGGCTCTGAGGCGCCGTCTTCCCCGACGAGCTGGATCTGCTTGCCCAGCACACCACCGGAAGCGTTGATCTCATCGACCGCGAGTGCGATCGAATCGCGAACGGTGACTTCGGAAATCGCCATCGTGCCCGACAGTGAGTTGAGCGAGCCGACCTTGATCGTGCTGCCCGAGGTGTCGACGCACGACGTGGCCGACGAGGTGGCCTCGTCACTGGCCGAGCTGCCACAGGCACTCAGTGCCAGGGCAACCGCTGCGAGTGCGGCAGGGGCGACGAGGGCGGACCGGCGGAACCGGGACCTCTGGGGAACATCGGATTGCGGCATATCGGCCTTTCACTTGTGTTGCGTTGCACGAGAAGTTGCACCGAAAAGGGGGAGGTCGGCAAGCAGCGCTCCGACCCAGAACTGCGCGTATGCGGTTCCGTGTACCCGCATAAAAATAGGTAGGTTTTGTTTCATCGACGTGACCTGACGTGACAAACCGATTTCCGATTTACGAAATTTGCGCGTTGACGGTGCTGGGAGCCGCTGTTGTGATGCGAGTCACTACGTGTTTGCAGTTGGAATGCGCTGTGCTGTAGATGCTTTGCGAAAGCAGGTAGGCAGCAATTCTTTTCGGCCAAAGTCTGTAGCTACGCTAAACAATGGGAGATGCCCCGGACACAAAGAAGCCCACCCGCAACCAGGTTGCGGGTGGGCTTCAGATCGGGTGGGTCAGGCTGCGGCGATCGCGCCTTCGGAGACCGGCTCGAGTGCCTGGGCAACTATCTGTGCCACATCGGTCATCGGGAGCACCGTCAGTGCTTCGAGAACTTCGGTCGGCACGTCGTCGAGATCGGGCTCGTTGCGTTGCGGGATGAATACGGTGCTCATTCCCGAGCGGGCCGCAGCGAGAAGCTTCTGCTTCACCCCGCCGATCGGCAGGACCCGGCCGTTGAGTGTGACCTCACCGGTCATCGCGACGTCTGCGCGAACATTGCGGCCCGTTGCCATCGACACCAGCGCAGTCACCATCGTCACACCCGCAGACGGTCCATCCTTGGGAGTGGCACCTGCAGGCACGTGTACATGGATACTCCGTTCCAATGTCGCCGGATCGATACCGAACTCGGCTGCGTGCGAACGGACGTAGCTCAGCGCGATCTGGGCGGACTCCTTCATCACGTCGCCCAGTTGTCCGGTGAGGACGAGACCTTCACCGTCGGTGGATCCGGCCTCGATATAGAGGACGTCACCGCCGAGTCCGGTGACCGCGAGTCCGGTCGCCACTCCGGGCACCGCGGTGCGTTCCTCGGCGTCCGGGGTGAACCGGGGCCGTCCGAGGTACCCGACCAAATCGGGCTCGTCCACCAGGACCTTGTCGGTGTTGCCGACGGCGGTGAGTTCCGTCGTCACTTTGCGCAGCAGCTTGGCGAGGAGGCGCTCGAACTGGCGGACTCCCGGTTCCCGGGTGTAGTCGGCCGCGATCTTGCGGAGCGCGGCGTCGGTGACCTCCACCTCGTCGTCGGTGATGGCGGCGCGGTCCTGTTGCCGGGGCAGCAGGTAGTCACGCGCGATGACGACTTTGTCGTCCTCGGTGTAGCCGTCGATGGTCACCAGCTCCATCCGGTCGAGCAGCGCCGACGGGATCTGTTCGATGACGTTGGCCGTGGCCAGGAACACCACGTCGGACAGGTCGAGGTCCAGGTCGAGGTAGTGGTCACGGAACGTGTGGTTCTGCGCCGGATCGAGCACCTCGAGCAGGGCCGCGCTGGGGTCGCCGCGGTAGTCGGCGCCGACCTTGTCGATTTCATCCAGCAGTACAACGGGATTCATCGATCCCGCCTCACCGATGGCCCGGACGATACGGCCCGGCAGTGCGCCGACGTAGGTACGCCGGTGGCCGCGGATCTCGGCCTCATCGCGGACGCCACCGAGGGCGACACGAACGAACTTGCGGCCCAGCGCCCGTGCGACACTCTCGCCCAGCGACGTCTTGCCGACCCCGGGAGGTCCGGCCAACACCATCACGGCTCCGGAACCGCGCCCGCCGACGACCTGCAAGCCACGTTCGGTCCGGCGGGCCCGTACCGCGAGGTACTCGACGATGCGGTCTTTCACGTCGTCCAGACCGTGGTGATCGGCGTCGAGGATCGCCCGAGCGCCCTTGATGTCGGTGGAATCAGTGGTGGTGATGTTCCAGGGCAGATCGAGGACGGTATCCAACCACGTACGGATCCAACCTGATTCGGGACTCTGGTCGCTGGCTCGTTCGAGTTTCCCGACTTCGCGCAACGCGGCTTCGCGGACGTTGTCGGGCAATTGTGCGGATTCGACACGGGCGCGGTAATCGTCGCTGCCGTCCGGCTCATCCTCGCCGAGTTCCTTGCGGATGGCGGCCAGTTGCTGCCGCAGCAGGAATTCCTTCTGCGTCTTCTCCATGCCGTCGCGGACTTCGCCGGCGATCTTGTCGTTGACCTCCACCTCGGCCAGGTGGTCGCGGGTCCAGGTGATCAGGGTACGCAGGCGGCTCCCCACGTCGGGGGTCTCCAGCAGTTCACGCTTCTGGACGTCGGTCAGATATGACGCGTAGCCCGCGGTGTCGGCGAGTGCCGACGGATCGGTCAGCTTGTTGACCGAATCGATGACCTGCCAGGCCTCGCGGCGCTGCAGCATCGCGAGCACCAGTTGTTTGTATTCGGTGGCCAGTTCACGGACGTCGTCGGTGACGTCGGGTTCGTCAACAGGCTCCACCTCGACCCAGAGCGCAGCGCCGGGGCCGGTGGTACCCGAGCCGATGTGCGCGCGGGATTCGCCCCTCAGCACGGCGCCCGATCGGCCGTCGGCCATCCGGCCGAGCTGCACGATCGAGGCAACGACGCCGTAGGCGGGATAGCGGTCATCCAGTCGTGGGGCGACCAGTAATTTGCCTGCGTAGTGGTGGGGTTCCGGCTTCGCTTTCGTCTCCGGATCGCCGGCTTTCGCAGCGTCGACCGCAGCTCGAGCGGCGTCGTCCAGCTCGACCGGCACAACCATGCCGGGCAGGAGAACGGGCTCGGTCAGGAACAGCACCGGCAAGCGATTGAGTTCGGTCATGCTTCCTCCAAAGTTAAGTTCATTCGGCTCAACTTCGAATTCAGAAGCGTTGTTCCCGCAGGTGTCGATGTTCATCGACAGCAGAATCCGACCTCGGTTCACACACCACACCCCGGGCCGGTTCTTGACTAGGGGTTGTTGAATCCGCGTTCTGTCAACGATTCCAAGACCGAGACGGATCCACGGAAGGGGTCGGTCTCACGTGGCCAATGGGTGATCACATCGGTGAACCCGAGTTCTGCTGCCTGGCCGACCATGTCGTCGAAGACGCCGACGCTCTCCAGCGAGAATTGTGGCGAGGCGTCGAGGTTGAGGTAGCGATCGAAGCCGCCCGGATCCCGATCGCTCTCGACCAGTGTCTCCTCGAGGAGTCCGCAACTAGCGGCTATTCCGGTGAACCACTCATCGAGGGTCTCGACCTTGGCGCCGGTGGTCATCCAGGCGTCACCGTGTTGTGCGGCGAAGCGGATCGAACGGGGACCGTTGCCCGCCAATATGAGTGGGATCTCATCTCGCACCGGTCCGCCCACGAGACGCATGTTCCGGGCCTGGTAGTACTCACCGTCCGCGGTGACGTGGTCTTCGCTGAAAAGCCGTTCGAGCAACAGTGTGAACTCCTGGAACCGGTCGACCTTCTGCTTGGCGGTCAGCGGCGCTGTACCTTCCAGGCCGTCGTCGGGGGTACCGCCGGCACCTAGTCCCAGCAGGATCCGGTCACCGGCGATATCGAGGAGCGTCTCTATTTCGCGGGAGAAAGAGACCGGATGCCGAAAGTTCGGGGTGGCCACGAATGTCCCGAGTTTGATCGGTGTCACCGCGGCGGCCGCCGTCATCGTGGGAATGCAGGAGAACCACTGGGAGTCCGGGAGGCCGCCCCACACCAAATGGTCGAAGAACCACCCGTGGTCGAAGCCCATGCTTTCGACGCGCTCCCATTTGGGCCGCGCTTGATGCCATGGCTGATCCGGAAGTATTGAGATCCCATACCGCATCTCATCAGCCTAAACCGCAGACCGCCGCGGCCTTCGGTGGCGCGCGGCGGCGAGGACGCCCACAGACCCGAAGCGGCGTACCGACCACGGCGCACGTTAGTGTTCCGCCGTGATTCTGAAGAAGACGACCCGAGCAGCCATCGGTACGATCGCGTTGATCCTCGGATCCGCGACATTGACCGCACCCACCGCCACCGCCGCCCCCGTCGGCATCGCCGCACCGGCCTCGTCGGCCTGTGTGCCCGCGTCCACCCCGGAATCGGAGGCCGCCCTCGCGGCACTGACCGACCCGGCCGGTATCGAGACCTTCCCGCAGGCCCGAGATCGGATCTCCGCGGTGCGCGCCGAACTGACCCACTCCGACGACTACCGGGGAACCTTCCCGCTGGCCTTCGATGAGATTCTCGATCTGGTCGGTCCGAGTATCGATTCGGGGACGTACGACGACCCGGTCTGGGCCGCCGATCTCGCAGTGGAAGTGGTCCGGCTGTACCTGGCGGACCTGCACGAATACGTCATCGGCGGGACGCCGTCACCGCACTGGGCCGACGCGTTGGCGTTGACCGGGGATTGTGGCCGGAGCCCCGGACGGGTCGTCACGGGCGCGATCTTCGCGCACCTGGTCATCGATTTCCCCAAGGCGCTGGTCAACATCGGCACCACCGCGGACAACACCAGGGACTTCTACACATTCGGCGGTGCACTCGTGGACGCGACGCCGGGGATCATTGCCGACTTCGAGAAGACCTACGGGGCGGACCTCGAAGGGCTGTTCACGGGCTGGTTCGCCGGGGACATCTTCGGCGATGAACTGGCCACCACGCTGATGTTCCAAGCCGTTCGGACCGTTGCCCTGGTCAACAGCGCCGGCCTGCAGAATCCGGCCACGCGCGATGCGACGGTCGCCGAGATGAACCTGCTGCTCGGCACCGCCAACATCGCCCTCGACGGCCTCGAGGTGACCGGCCTCATCTGATCGTCGAACACCTACTGCTGGGTGTGCCTTTCGCCAGGGGCCTGAGCACCATCGATGGGCGCCGGGTCGCCACCGCGGCGTACCGGGTTGGCCGAGGGAGCTGAACGATCGACGCCGGGCGCCGGCTGGTTGGCCCCGGGTGCGAATTGATTGGCTCCGGGTGCGGCCGGATTCGCCCCGTGCCCCTGCGCCTGCTGGTTGCCCACCGGTGCGGCCGGATGGGTTCCCGGCGCGGCCGGAGCGGCTCCTGGTGCTTGCCGGTTGCCCTCGGCGACAGGCTGGTCGCCGGCGTCCGCATCGCGCTCGTGCCGACCGGCGTGCGGGACATCGGGATCGATCTTGTCGGCGTGCCGGAGCTGGGCGTCGAGCTCCTCACGCGCTGATGCTGCGACATCTTCGTGGGTCGACGCCTCGTGCTTCAAACGCTTGGCCTCGGCGGCCTTGGCCTCCGCGTCCGCCTGGGCGCGGCGTGCCTTTGCTGCCGACTCTTCGGCGATGGCCTCGTTTCGCTGAACCTCGTTCACGCGCTGCGATGCCGCTTGACGGATTTGTCCGGCTTCGACCCGCCGCTGTGCGCGGCGCCTCCGCATCAGGAGGGCGATCAGGGCGATCAGGACAAGTACGACAACAACGGCTATGACGATCCAGACAACGGTGTTCACGATCAGCTCCAGACATGTCGATGGTGCTCACGGACTACCCCGCGCACCGCGGCGGCAAACACCGCGGCGCCCATGCGACGCCCATCACCGCTGGTCAGCGGGTACGTCGGGGGCAACGAATACAGTGCTCCCATGAGCGAAACCGACGGCTACCCCGACGACTGCCCGACGCTGGCCCGGGACGGCCGGGTGATCGGCTTCTGCCCGTCCCCGAGCGGCTCGCACCTGTTGGTGTGGTGGCGGGCGGACAGCGTGGTCATCGGCGGATTCGAAACCTACGAGGCCGGGGTCGTCGCCGCTCTGCGGGCCCTCGCCGGCGACGGTCTCGATCCCGATCCCGATGAGGTCGAGGTCGAGGCCGCGCACCTGGAGAAGGAGTTCACCGCCACCGACTGGATGGGCCTGGGCTTCTAGCTAAGAACCGTCGGTGACCGGGTCACCGGGGGCGGCGCTGTCGACGATCGCCTGCAACGCGGCGATGTGGCCTTTGAACGCCTGCCTGCCCACGGCGGTGAGTCTGACCCGGACCGTCCGTCTGCGGCCGGCGGGTGCACGTTCGGTGATCAGGTACCCGGCCCCTTCGAGGGTCGACAACTGCTTGGACAGCGCCGAATCGGATAAGGCGAGGCGTTCTTTCAGGAATGAGAACTCGGCCCAGTCGGCGGCCGCCAGGGTGGCTACCAGTGACAACCGGGTGCTGGGGTGGATGAGTTCATCGAAACCGTCGGTCGGGCTCACACACGCGCCCATCTGCGCACCGTCTTGAGTATCTCGGGTCCGCCGACCCCGGTGATCACGGCGACGACCAGTGCCGACCACAGCGCGGGCATCCCGACGTCCTGGGCGTCGAGAACCAGTGCGAACGAGATCGTCAGGGCGACCAGTATCAGCAGTATCCCGACCACCATGATCGCGTTCTTGACGCCGGTCACCTCGTGGCTGACCTGGATGCGGGAGGTGCGGCGCCGGCCGCTCAAGAACTGCGAGGCCAGGACGGCATGACCCGCCCCGAACAGGATCGTCCCCGCCGCGGCCAGCCACCACGGGGTGAAGGTGGCAAGAACTCCCAACACCAGCCAGCCGGCCGCCATGCCCCACCAGTATTGGACGGGTAGTCCCACTTCCTCGCTCACCTGGCGCCGCGCGCGGTCGGCGGACTCCAGTTCGCGGCGGGCTTCTTCCGGATCGATATCGGCCATGATGGGAACTCACTTTCCTATTGGGAAAGTAGTATCTACTTTCCTGTTGGGAAAGTCAAAGCCCCCGCACGACCGGAGTCGGGCGAGGGCTTTGGTGAGTCTGCGATCTAGCTGGTGGTCTGTGCTCGACGGGGCAGTTTCCAACCCGGTCGGACGTAGTGACAGGTGTAGCCGTTGGGGATCCGCTGGAGGTAGTCCTGGTGTTCGGGCTCTGCCTCCCAGAAGTCGCCGGCCGGGGTCACCTCGGTGACGACCTTGCCCGGCCACAGTCCCGACGCGTCGACGTCGGCAATCGTGTCCAGCGCCACCTGCTTCTGCTCGTCGTCGGTGTAGAAGATCGCCGACCGGTAGCTGGCCCCGACGTCGTTGCCCTGTCGGTTCTTGGTCGACGGGTCATGGATCTGGAAGAAGAACTCGAGCAGATCGCGGTAGCTGATCTGTTCCGGATCGAACTCGATCTCCAGGGCCTCGGCATGCGTGCCGTGGTTCCGGTACGTCGCGTTCGGGACATCGCCGCCGGTGTATCCGACCCGCGTCGAGAGAACGCCGGGCAGTTTGCGGACCAGGTCCTGCACGCCCCAGAAGCATCCGCCGGCCAGTATCGCCTTTTCGCTCATCTACTTCGCCTCCTCGGTGGTGAACAGCTCGAGATACTCGCCGTAGCCTTCCTTCTCCAGGTCGGCGACCTGGATGAAGCGAAGCGCGGCCGAGTTGATGCAGTAACGCAGACCGCCTTCGGCGATGGGTCCGTCGTTGAAGACGTGGCCGAGGTGGCTGTCGCCATGGGCCGAACGCACCTCGGTGCGGACCATCCCATGGGTGGTGTCACTCTTCTCTACGACGTTTGCCGGCTCGATCGGGGTGGTGAAACTGGGCCAGCCGCAGCCGCTGTCGAACTTCTGGGTCGAGGTGAACAGGGGTTCGCCCGAGACGATGTCGACGTAGAGGCCGGCTTCGTGGTTGTCCCAGAATTCGTTGCGGAAGGCCGGCTCGGTGGCCGATTCCTGCGTGACGGCGAACTGCGCCGGGTTCAGGCGCGCAACGGCGTCGGGATCTTTGCGGTATTCATGCGACACGTGGACTCTCCTTTGTATTTCTCACAGCCGGCTGCCGGCGTCTGACATCGGCAGGATTCGGCGGAGTTCTGTACGTACAACGACGGGTGAGGGCGGGGTGTTCCTTCGCCCCCGGGCGCCGCGTCAGCGTGTTTGCAGACCCAGGACAACCGGGAACACCGAAAAACCGGTGAGCGCCACGATCAGCACCCAGATGGGAAAGGGCCGGGCAGTTCCTCCATCATCACTCATGGGCCTTCGTGCGCGCGGCCGCTCGGGCCGGATGTCGGGGCCGATTCGAATGGGACCATGCTTGAAAGCCGGGACCGAACGTGGGAAAGGGATATCTGTGCGCTCATGGGTGGTCTGGGCGACAGGTGTATTCGCCTATGTGGTGGCCATCCTCGCCCGCACCACCCTCGGTGTGTCCGGGCTCGATGCTGCCGACCGGTTTTCGGCGGCACCCGGTGTGCTCTCGACGTTCGTGGTGTTGCAGCTCACGGTCTACGCGCTCGCGCAGGTGCCCGCCGGCCTGTTGCTGGACCGCTTCGGGTCGCGGGCGATGCTCGCGACCGGTGGGCTGATCCTGGTCACCGGACAGATGACGATGGCGCTGACCGACGACCTGCCGGTCGCCATCGCGGCTCGGGTCCTGGTCGGGATCGGCGACGCGTTCACGTTCATCTCGGTACTGCGGTTGGTCCCGCGGTGGTTCACCCCGCGCCGGGTACCGCTGGTCACCCAGTTCACCGGGATCTGCGGACAGTTCGGGCAGGTGTTGTCCGCGGTGCCATTCCTGATGCTGCTCGATGCCCAGGGCTGGACACGGGCGTACATGTCGGCCGCGGCCCTCGGGGTGCTTTCGGTGGTGTTGACGGTGGCGGTCGTCCGAAACGCCCCGGCCGGAACCGAGACGGCCGTGCCGCGGACCTCGCTGCGCGTGACGTTGGCGGGCGTCAAGACGGTGTGGTCGCGGTCCGGGACCAAACTGGGATTCTTCACCCACATGGGGACCCAGTTCTCGATCACGGTGTTCTCGCTGATGTGGGGCATCCCGTATCTGACCGCTGCTCAGGGGCTCTCGAAGGAGACCGCAGGCGGAATCCTGACGGTCTCGGTCGGTGTCATCATCGTCGCCGGAATC
This sequence comes from Williamsia sp. z71, assembly GCF_059553375.1. NCBI lineage: Bacteria > Bacillati > Actinomycetota > Actinomycetes > Mycobacteriales > Nocardiaceae > Williamsia > Williamsia sp. z71. The sequence continues at coordinate 196,322 of NZ_JCANWX010000003.1, read as the reverse complement.
CTGATCGGGGTGTACTCCGGACGCTATCCGAAGCGGCGGTCGGATCTGGTGCTCGTGATCATGGGCAGCAATGCGGTGGTCTGGGCGGCGGTGTTACTGCTCCCGACCCGGGCGCCGATGTGGTTGCTGATGCTGTTGGTGGTGGTCATCTCGGTCGGCGGCCCCGGATCGGTGATCGGCTTCGACTTCGCCCGGACCTCGAACCCGGGCGCGGTGCTGGGCACCGCGCAGGGCCTGGTCAACATGGGTGGGTTCCTGGTGTCGATGGTGGTGATGCAGGTGATGGGCAGCATCATCGGCGCGATGGGCGGCTACTCGTTCGACTCGTTCCGGGTCGCGTGGACCGTGCAGTTCGCCGTCTGGATCTTCGCGATGGGGGGTGTCCTGGTCTATCGCGGGCGGGCGCGCCGGGAAGCAGCCGCGCGCACGATGGAGATCTCGGTGCCCGCGCCCACCGCTGCGCCGCCAACCAACTGACGGTTCTATCACTTCGACGTCGAGCAGTCCGGGGTCCCGGGACCAAAAAGCCCGATACCGGCGCAGAATTGCGCCGATATCGGGCTGGTGCGAACCACGGGTGGGCCCGCCTCACCGTAACTAGCCTGCGGGTGAGACAACGCCTCCGGTCAGGACGCGATAGGCGTAGGTGCTCGCGATGAGCGTGAGCGGGACGGTGACGAGCAACCCCAGGCCACACAGCAGGGCGCCCACGATGTTCAGGCCGACGCAGGCAAGTGCCAGCAGGAACAGCGGACCGACATTCTTGGAGGTCAGTTCGAAGCTCGCCTTGATCGCGGTCATCGCGTCCATGTCGCGGTCGATTGCGAAAGTCAGCGCGTACCAGGTCAGGAACATGATGATCAGGCCCGGGATGATGAGCAGGATGAAGCCGATCCAGGTGATGATGCCCACGACGATGGCGACGATGAACACCACGCCCAGGTTCCTGAAGTTGAAGAACGCGTTGATGTTGGGGCGCTGACCATCGAGTTCGGCCAGGGCGCCGTTGGTGACGGCGGCCTTGAAGATCGTGGTGACGACAAACGAGGCCAGGCTACCGAGCAGGCTCAGGAGCCACGAGTCGGTGTTGAAACTGAAGCCGGAGAATGCGAACTGGACGACGAGGCTGACGACGAACGCCAGCAGGCAGATCGCGATCCAGGGGCCGGCGTTGGCCTTGAACTTTTCCCAGCCGTAGTTGATCGCCGCACCGACGGACAGCTGCGGCGGCCCGAAGCCGCCACTCGCGGGGTATCCGCCACCCTGCGGTGCGTACTGGCCCACCGGAGGTGGTGGCGGAAAGCCACCCGCAGACTGGTAACCACCCTGCGGCGGCGGGTAGTGCCCACCTGCCGGGGGCGGTGGATAGGACTGGCCGCCCTGCGGGGGCTGATATCCACCTTGCGGCGGGTACTGGCCGCCCTGCGGAGGCTGGTAACTGCCGGGCGCCGGGTACTGGCCGCCTTGCGGGGACTGATAGCCGCCCTGTGGTGGGTATTGACCGCCCTGCGGCGGTTCGGGCTGCCCCGGATTCTTCCCGAGAGGAACGCCGGGTTCGTCTCCGGGCGGGGGTGGGTTCTGCGTCATTTCGCAATCCTTCGATGTCTATCGGACTTGGGCACTAAGTGTTCAGTTGACCCAATCCCAATGGGTATGGGGTGTCAAGGACATCGGGACTCGGTTGACCGGCGTGTGGTGAGTCGAGCGGTTCGCCCCGACGTTTGAAAGTTACGTCTGCTGGGCACACCATGGTCATGACTACATTCACAGCACCGGGTCTCTCGGATGAGGCCACAAAGAAATTGATCGCAGTCATGCAGGAACGCCTCAGCGCATTCAACGACCTGCACCTGACTCTCAAGCACATTCACTGGAACGTGGTCGGACCGAACTTCATCGGCGTTCACGAGATGATCGACCCGCAGGTCGACCTCGTGCGCGGCTACGCGGACACACTCGCCGAGAGAATCGCGACGATGGGCGGATCGCCCAACGGCACCGCCAAGGCGATCGAGGAAGACCGCTCCTGGAAGGACTACTCCGTCGGTCGCGACACCGTCCAGGCCCATCTCGGTGCGCTCGACCTGGTGTACGTCGGTTTCATCACCTCGCATCGCGAGGCGATCAAGGTCGCCAGTGAGATCGACCCGATCACCGAGGACATCCTGATCGGCCAGACCGCTGAACTCGAGAAGTTCCAGTGGTTCGTCCGGGCGCACCTCGAGAACGCTGCGGGCGAGTTGGCCAATGCCGGCGCAAAGACCAACGCTGCTGCCGCTGACCAGAGTCGCTGACCGGCCACTTGAGACCGGACTCTCCAATACCCCGTCGGCACAGGTTGCCGGCGGGGTATTGTGCTGCCTCGAACTAGAACACGTTCTACTAATTCGAGGGGAGACGCCAGATGGCGAGTGTCGAGGAGTTGCAAAAGGTTGTCGAATCGTATGTCGACCTGGTTGCGAACGGAACGCCGGAACAGGTCGCAGATCTCTACGCCGACGGCGCATCCGTCGAGGATCCGATCGGCGCCGACATCCGGAACACCCGTGAGTCGCTGATCGAGTTCTACGGCGTGATCGCGGCGATGGACAAGGCCACCGCAGAACTGCATTGGACCAAGATCGCGGGGGACACCGCGGTCTTCGAGTTCACGTTGATCACCGAGACCGCGGGAATGTCGTTCAAGATCACCCCGGTCGACATCATGGTGTTCGACGACGACGGCAAGATCAAGACGATGCGAGCGGTCTGGCGGCCCGAGGACCTGCAGCAACTCTAGTTTCGTGCGCTATCGACGAGTGACGGTCGCCGGTTTCGACTGGAACCTCATCGATGAGGGTTCCGGGCCGGTGATCCTGCTCTGCCACGGTTTTCCGGGTCTGGCGTACAGCTGGCGTCACCAGGTCGAGCCGCTGGTGAGCGCCGGGTTCCAGGTGATCGCCCCGGACATGCCCGGATACGGCGCAACCACCGCGCCGGCGACGATCGGTGAGTACACGTATACGTCGGTCGGTCGGCGCTTGATCGGTCTGCTCGACGCGTTGGACGTCGATCGCGCGGTGGTGGTCGGCCACGATTTCGGGGCACCCACGGCGTGGACCCTGGCGCTCACACATCCCTTGCGCATTGCGGGACTGGTCCTGATGGCGATGCCGTACTCACCGGACCGGCTTCCGATAAAGCCGTCCGATGCGTTCACCGCCATGGCGCAGAACCACTTCTTCCATTTCGAGTACTTCCTGCAGCCCGGACTCGCCGATGCCGAACTCGATGCGGCACCCCGAGAGTTTCTGCACCGCATCCATCACGCCCTCTCGGGGGCCTATCGCTACCTCGACATCTGGCAGCACCCGAGTGGTCGCGGGGGCACCAGGGTCGGATATCTCGACGCGTTACCGCAGGCGCCGCCACTGCCGTGGGCGTGGCTGACGGCCACTGACGTGGACATCTACGAAAGTGCTTATGGCGAAGCAGGTTTCACCGGTGGATTGAATTGGTACCGTGCCGCCGACCTCAATTGGGAGCAACAGGCCATGCGGCCGCGCAGTCTCGATGTGCCCGCGATGTTTCTCTGTGGCGGCAACGATCCCGTGCTGACGATGACAGGAACGAAGGCCATCACCCGAATGCGGGAGATGATGCCTCGGCTGCAGCGGGTCGAAATCTATCAGGGCGCCGGGCATTTCATCCAGATGGAATGCGCCCAGGAGGTCAGCGCCGCGCTGGTCGAGTTCGCTGTCGACCTCGACTGGTGAGTCCGCGACACCCTCACCCGTCGCGACTCGCGTGGGGTGCACCGATGCCGGGATCGATCTGGGTCGGGCCGTTGGGCCCGGGTGTGATGTCGAAGTCGAAGATCGCGGTCGGGAGGTACACGGTGGCGCAGGCATTGGGTATGTCGACCACACCGGACAACCGTCCTTCGATGGGTGCGGCGCCGAGGAGCAGATAGGCCTGTTCGGGCGCATACCCGAACTTGGTCAGGTAGTCGATCGCGTGCAGGCAGGCGCGCTGATACGACAGATGTGAGTCCAGGTAACGCTGCTGACCGTCGAGGGTGACCGAGGTGCCCGAGAACGCCAGCCACTGTGAATACTGCGGGTCGGTGTTGCCGGGCATGAAGATTGCGTTCTCGCCCACCCCGTAGGTGGTCATGCCATTGCGGAGGATGTCGACGCGGAGATCGATGAAACCACCCATCTCGATGGCGCCACAGAAGGTGATCTCACCGTCTCCCTGGCTGAAATGCAGGTCACCGACGGAAAGGTTGCCGCCGTCCACGAAGACGGGATAGAAGACGCGGGTGCCCTTGGTGAGGTTTTTGATGTCCTGATTGCCGCCGTTCTCCCGGGGTGGTGCGGTTCGCGCGGCTTCGGCTGCCGCAGAGGCGAATTCATCGCCGGTCAGGCTTCCGAGAATGGCATCTCGGGGTTCCGGTGGCAGTGCCAGCGGTGGCACCCGGTCGGGATCGGTTGCGATCAGGGCTGCTTCGCGGGTGTTCCAGGTTCCCAGGAGTTCTTTCGAGGGCGCGGTTCCCATCAGCCCGGGATGAACGATGCCGGTGAAGCCGACACCCGGGATGTGACGTGAGGTGGCGGTCTGGCCGGAGAAGTCCCAGACCGCCTTGTACGCATCGGGGAACTGTTCGGTGAGGAAGCCGCCACCGTTGTCGGTTGGGAATATCCCGGTGTAACCCCAGCCCTGGCCGGCCAGCGGTCCCGAATCCTCTTGCGGGATGGGGCCGAGGTCGAGGATGTCGACGATCAGCAGATCCCCGGGCTTGGCACCCTCGACCGCGATGGGTCCACTCAAGGTGTGGACCGTGGTCAGTGGTGCGTTGAGGATGTCTTCGGCCGAGTCGTTGTTCTCGATGGCCCCGTCGAACCATTCCCGGCAATGGACGCGAAAGCTCTCACCCGGTTTGACGGTGACCGCGGGCGGGATCGCGTGATGCCAACGGTTGTGGCCCAACAACTGCTGTTCGGTGAACTTCTTGGTGGAGTCGAGCGGAAACACCACGTCAGGCATGAGCTGATCTCCCTAGGGTCGGGGCAGGGTGGAATGCCGGGGGTCGGTGGACACGGCTCGACGCCGTGGCGCAGGTTGCCGGGGCGAGGGAAGCGGACCGTTCACGACAGTCGGTTCGGAGGCACTGCGTTTCGTCGCATCCAGGACACGCATCGACGGGGATCTGCCGGAGGTGAGGCCGACTGTGGTGATCATCCGCCGCGACGTCGATTCGCAGCGGGGACAAGATGACTCGGCGGGTAGATCGGCGAGGGAATAGTGGCGGTCGAAGTCGCCGCAGGACTGGCAGCGAAATTGATACGTGGGCATACTGCCCTCCCGTCACTCGGGGGTGAAACGGCTGCCGGACCATCATTACACGCAGATCGCACTCCTCGCCGGGGCTCGACCGTGCAAATGCCTGTGGTCGCCGAAAGATGTCACAGTGGTGGGTATGGATCTGGTCCGACACCTGAGGTTCTTCGTGGCGGTGGCCGAAGAGGGACATTTCGGCCATGCGGCCGCACGCCTGGAGATGACACAACCCCCGGTGTCCCAGGGGTTGCGACGCCTGGAGAAGGAACTCGGTGTCGAACTCATCCGCCGGGGACCACAGGGAGCTGTGCTCACCGGTGCCGGACGTGAACTCCTGCCCCGTGCCCGGGTATTGGTCGATGACGCCGAACGATTTGCCGGGGAAGCCCGGCGATTACGCGAGCACCGGGACGTCCTGCGATGCGGATTGCCCTCCGACCTGGACCCGGCGATCGCGGCTCGCTGTTCGATGGCCCTCGCCGGACTGGGACCCGATCGGGGACATCGGATGGTCACCGGCACGGTCGCGGAACTGGTCGCGGACGTGCGGAAGGGCCTGCTCGATTTCGCCGTGGTCGAGCATCCTTGTGTCCGTGACGATCTGGAGGCGGGTTCCGCGGTCCGCATCGATCGGACATTCATGGTTCCGCAAGGTCATCCGGTGACGACGGCGACGCGGCCTTCGGTGCGCATGCTCGCTTCGCTGGCGTTGGCGCATGTGCCCCGGGCCGCGAACCCGCCCGCCGTCGACCTGCTCCTCGACACACTCCATGTCCGCGGGCTCGACGTCGACGTCCTGCCTGTCCGGACCGCGGGTGAGGCCATCGCGGCCGTGGCGGGCGGTCAGGCCTTCGCGCTGGCGGTGGATGAAGATCACCTCCAGCACATCGCCGGCATCAGGCTGGTGCCGATGATCCGGGAGGACGTTCCCCTGCGACTGCTGGTCGTGCGGCGTCCGGGAGCCGATCAGGTGGCGATCGACGCGGTCGAATCGGCGTTGTGGAAACTCTCCCGGTGACCGCGCAGGATGTCGCGACGGCCCGGTCCCGGATCGGGGAGACCTTCGCCGACGCCGGCTGCGCGGGCTGGGTGCACGCCCGGACCATCGGTCGGGCGCCTTCCCGTGAGTTCGTCTGGGATGCAGACGATCCGGTGGTGATGGCGTCGGTGTACAAACTGCCGCTGATGGTGGCACTGTGTCGGAAATCGGACCGCGGTGAGCTCGACCTGGCCGCGACCGTCACCGTGGATCCGCGCAGTTGTGCGGCCGGACCGACCGGCATTGCGGCGCTGCACGATCCGATCACGTTGAGTTGGCGTGACCTGGCCGTGCAGATGATGGTGGTCTCGGACAACGCTGCCGCCGACGTGATCCTCGCCGAGGTCGGACTGGCCGCGGTTCGGGAGGTACTCGAGTCGGTCGGCCTGGAGGGGACCCGAGTGGTCGGCGGAATGGCTCAGTTGCAGCAACAACTCGTGGCCGAGACCGGGGCGGACACGGTCTCCGAGGCCTTTTCGGCGTTGGCGAACATCGACCGTGACGACACCATCAGCGCGTACGACCCAGCGTTGGCCAGTGCCACCACACCACGTGAGGCCACCCGACTACTCGAATTGATCTGGGACGACCGGGTGGCCTCGCCGGCGATGTGCGACCTGATCCGCAAGACCATGCGTAAACAGGCGTGGCAGCAACGCATCTCGTCGGGATTCCCGCTGGGGGTGGCAACCATTGCGGGCAAGACCGGAACACTCGGTGCCATCCGCAATGAGGTTGCGGTGGTCGAATACCCCGGCGAGCATCCGATCGCGGTCGCCGTGTTCACCCATGCCGCCCGATCGGAGATGTCACTCCCGACGGTGGAGGCCGCGATCGGACGGGCCGCCAGGATCGCGGTGACGGAGGTCCGGAGCCCACTTGTCTGACTGTCACTGCGAGGCGAAGTGCCTGCTGCGCTGGTCAGCTCGCGGTGAGGAGTTCGGTCATCTGCTCGTAGAACGCGGCAGGGTCTCCGGCCAGTGACGCCTTCACCATCGCGGTCCAGTCGTCGACGATCACCTCGATCGAGCCGTCGACCAGGCCTTCGAGTGAGCGACGGGGCACGTCGCGGGGATCGATCTTGGGCCCGTCGTAGCCGGCCGAGATGTCCGTGTCGGCAGCACCGAGGAGGACCCCCTGTACGAGAGTGCCCGCAGCGGCGAGCTCGAGGCGCACGCCGTTGGTCATGTTCCATTCAGCTGCTTTGGCAGCGGAATACGAACCGGTGCCGGGGGCGGCGAACCAGGACAGGGCAGACAGTACGTTCACGATCGCACCACCACCGTGTGCGGCGAGGACCGGGGCGAATTCCCGGATCACGCCGAGTGTTCCCCAAAAATGTGTGTCCATCTCCCGGCGAATCTCGGACAGGTCGCCCGTGACCAGCGGCGCGCCGGTCGCGATGCCGGCGTTATTGACCAGGAGGGTTACATCCGGCGCGGCGGCGGCGGCCGCGGCGACGGACTGATGGTCGGTCAGGTCGAGTCGCAACTGCACCACCCGCTTGTCGTCGAAATCGAGGGTCGCCGTGCTGCGGGCCGTCGCGTACACCTTGCTCACGCCACGGTCGAGCAACTCGAGCACGAATTGCCGGCCGATGCCACGATTGGCTCCGGTGACGAGGGCGATCTGATCAGTGATGTCCATGGGGGCCTTGCTTTCTGGGAGATCGGTGTGGTCATCGGGTCGTATCCGGCCCGACTTCGGCTACTCTAAAACCTGACGTTGACGTGAAGGGCAAGTCGGCGAACGGGATAGCCCATTTCAGAGGAGGCGCACGGGATGCGGATAGGCGATGTCGCACGCCGCACAGGAGTCAGCACGAGAGCTCTCCGTTACTACGAGGAGCAGGGTCTTCTTGCTTCTGAACGTACTTCCAGTGGCCAGCGCACATATCCGGAGTCAGCCGTCGAGCGGGTGAAGTTGATCCAGCAGTTCTTTACCGCCGGTCTGTCGAGTCGAACGATCCTGCAGCTGCTGCCCTGTGTCGACACCGGCCAGGCCTCCCCCGAGGGCTTCGAGCTCCTCGCCGCAGAACGCGACCGCATCAGCGCCGCGATGGCAGATCTGGCTGCCGCACGCGATGCCCTCGACCGGATGATCGATATCGCGCACAACCCAACCCCTGAACATTGCCCCGCCCTCCGCGAGACCCCTTGGTTGCCATACGACGCTGCCGGCGCCACCACCGTTGTCCAGCTCCCGGATCGGGCGCGGCCAGTGGTCCTTGACGACGCCAGGGGTGGGGCCGAACTGCGGTGATAGCAGAACGCTATCGCCCGGCGGAGTGTTGCGACCTTGTGGGCGATGCGCCGGGATGGTTGAGTTCGCGGGCAATGAGTATTGATGAGCGCACTCGGCCGGGTAAACGATGGATGACAGCAGCGGTGGTGCTGGTCGTGGCGCTGGTGGTGGCGGCCTGCGGTCAGTCCGGGGACGATCCGGAGAGCAGCTTCGAGGCCTTCGCGTCGGCGCTGGAGAAGAAGGATGTGGCCGAGGCGGCTGATCAGACCACCGATCCGGCGACCGCCAGGGTGGCGATCGGGGACATGTACAGCCGCCTCGGGGACGAGGCCGAGGTCGATGTTGCGGTCGGAGACGTGGAATCCGACGGTGGGGACGGCCGACTGACCATGACGTGGACATTCGGGCCGGGTAGAGATCTGACGTATGAGACCATCGGCCGATCGGTGGAGACCGACGACGGCAGGCGGCTGGAGTGGTCACCGGCCCTGTTGCACAGCAACTTACGACCCGGAACATACTTCCAGTACTCCGACGACAAGGAGTTGCTCACCCCGGTCGTCGACCGATCCGGCGCTGAGTTGATGACCTGGCAGACGGTCGGTGTGATCACGTTGGATCAGGCGGCACTCGGTGAGGGTTCGGCAGCGCTGGCGCGGGTGCTGGGCGGGATCGACCCGTCGATCACCGATGCGTCGATCCGGACCGTGGCAAAGGGCCAGGGCGGACCGACCGTCACCGTCGCGACGCTGCGGGCAGATGATCTGGAAAGGGTTCGCGAACAGCTTGATTCGATCAACGGTGTCGAGGTCGCGGAGCAGGGGAAACTGCTCACCGTCGAACGTGGACTGCGCTCGCCCGTGCTGGCCGGGATGGAAGAGATCTGGAATGAGCGGATCTCGGCCGGGGCCGGGTGGTCGGTCCGGATCGTCGACGGTGACGGCAACAGCGTCGATCAACTCAAGAGTGTTCTCCCGCAACAGGTCGAACCGATCGGGCTGACACTGGACCTGCGATTGCAGATGCTTGCCCAGCAGGCCGTGTCGTCGCAGACCAAACCGGCGGTGCTGGTGGCTATCTCGCCGTCGACCGGAGGGATACTCGCGGTGGCACAGAACGATGCGGCGAACAAGGAGGGTCCGATCGCGCTGACCGGGCTGTACCCGCCCGGCTCGACGTTCAAGACCGTGACGACGGCGGCCGCGTTGACGTCGGGTGCGGTGACGCCGCAGACGCAACTGCCCTGTCCGGGCCGCGCGACCATCGAGGGACGGACCATCCCGAACGAAGACGAGTTCGATCTGGGTTCGGTCCCGCTCAGCACAGCCTTCTCCCGCTCGTGCAACACCACGATGGCCACGCTGTCGAACCGGCTGGGTGCCGGTGCGTTGCCGGCCGCTGCCGAACAGTTCGGGATCGGTGTGGACTTCGTGGTTCCCGGTATCACCACGGTCACCGGGAAGGTCGGCGCCGCGGATACGCCGGCGCGCAGGGTGGAGAACGGGATCGGGCAGGGCGGTGTCACCGTCTCGCCGTTCGGTCTGGCGGTGGCCGAAGCGAGCCTGGGCAATGGGTCGCTGGTGGCGCCGGGCCTGGTGGCCGGTGAGCAGACCACCTCGGACAAGACGCCACCGCCGCTCGACCCCGATGTGGTCACGGCGTTGCGGGCGATGATGCGGGAAACCGTGACGTCGGGCACCGCATCGTCGCTGGCCGACATCGACGGGCTCGGCGGTAAGACCGGCACCGCGGAGTACGGCGACAACACCGACGCGCACGGCTGGTTCGCGGGCATCCGCGGTGACATCGCCTTCGCCTCGCTGGTGGTCGGTGGAGACAGCTCGGGTCCGGCGGTGGCGGTGGCCGGCGACTTCCTGCGGCCGGCCGCCGAGGGCTGAGACCCCGCGTCAGCGACGACCGGTGGGCTTGAGCACGATCTCCTGCGGGTGGGCGTCGACCGGGGTGTGGATGGCGGCGACCACCGCCGCGGCCACGGTTTCGGGGCGTAGGTAGCGGGTCCCGTCGTAGTCGATGCCGCCCTCCATGGCCACCAGCTCGGCCTGCATGTCGGTGTCGATCCGGCCCGGGAAGATCGATGTCACCCGCAGGGCGGGTTCTTCGATCCGGACCGCGTCGGCCAGTGCGCGCAGGCCGAACTTGCTGGCCGCGTAGACGCCCCAGCCCGGGTTGACCCGCTGACCGGCACCGGAATTGATGAACACCACATGACCGCCGGCGTTGCGCAGGGCGGGCAGCAGCTGCCGGGTGAGTTCGGCGGCGGCGATGAGGTTGACCTCGAGGACCCGGCGCCACTCGTCGGCGGGTGATTCCTCGACGGTGCCCCAGCTGATCACCCCCGCGTTGTGCACCAGCACGTCGAGCGAGCTGATCGCCTCGGTGGCGGCAGCGATCTCGTCGGGATCGGTCAGCTCGACCGGCCAGGTGCTCGCACCGTCCAGTGACAACGCCATGTCGTCCAGTTCGGTGGAAGGCCGGCCGCCGAGCAGCAGGTCATGGGTGGGGGCGAGTTGGCGGGCGATGGCCGCTCCCAGCCCGCGGCTGGCGCCGGTGATCAACGCGGTTGGCATGACCTCAACCTTAGTGCCGACGGGCCGGGCGCCCGAGGGGTCGGGCGACCAGACCGGGCGCGAATGGAGGTGGGGGGCCAGAATGTTCAGCGTGGGATACTCCGGCTTCACGAACACACAGCTGTCCGCCCGCGCGGCGTACCTTCTGCGCGGCAATGATCTGGGGACGATGACCAGCGCGGCGCCGCGCCTCTACCCGCACATGTGGAGCTGGGATGCCGCCTTTGTCACGGTGGGTCTGGCTCCGCTGAGTGTCGAGCGGGCGGTGGTCGAGATGGACACCCTGCTCTCGGCGCAATGGGGCAACGGGATGATCCCGCACATCGTGTTCGCCAACGGGCGCGATGGTTACTTCCCCGGGCCCGCCCGCTGGGAATGCTCCGAACTGGCGTTCAATGCGCCGCGGGCGCCGCACACGTCCGGCATCACGCAGCCGCCGGTGCATGCGATCGCGGTCCAGCGGATCCTCGATCATTCGCGGCGGCAGGGCCGCACCACCCGGTCGGTGGCCGAAGAGTTCCTCGACCGGCGCTGGGGTGACCTGGTGCGCTGGCATCGGTGGCTGGCGCACGCACGGGATCCGAAGGGGCGCGGCCGGATCACCCTCTATCACGGCTGGGAGTCGGGGATGGACAATTCCCCGCGGTGGGATGCGGCCTACAACAATGTGCTTCCGGGGGTGGATCTCCCGCCGTATACGCGGGCGGACCTGTCGCACGGCGCCGACGCGTCGATGCGTCCCACCGACATCGAATACGACCGGTATCTGTGGCTGGTCGAACAGATGAAGCGCGCCAACTACGACGACGCGATTCTGCCCGAGGTGATGAGTTTCGCGATCGAGGACGTGTTCGTCAGCGCAATCTTTGCGGTCGCCTGCGACGTCCTGGCCACGATCGGCGAGGACTATTCCAAACCGCTCGCCGACGTCCGCGACCTGCGGGCCTGGTCCGACCGCTTCCGTTCCGGTGTGGCCGCCTCGACGTCGGAACGCAACGGCGCGGCACGGGATTTCGACATCCGTGCGGACCGCTGGATCAATACCGAGACCATCGCCATGTTCGCGCCGTTGCTCTGTGGTGGTCTGCCGCGGGATCGTGAACGGGCCCTGTTGCGTCTGTTCGAGGGCCCGCGCTTCTGTGGTCATCCGGATCTGAAATATGCGGTGCCGCCGTCCACGTCACCGATTTCGGTGGACTTCAAACCGCGGGAGTACTGGCGCGGGCCGGTCTGGCCGGTGATCACGTGGCTGTTCTCGTGGGCTTTTGCCCAGCGCGGCTGGCCCGAGCGGTCGGCACGTCTTCGCGAAGAAGGGCTGCGGCAGACACAGGACGGATCTTTCGCCGAGTATTACGAGCCGTTCACCGGTGCGCCGCTGGGCAGCATGCAGCAGTCGTGGACGGCGGCCGCGGTCCTGGACTGGCTCGACTGAAAAATTGCCTGGTGGGTCTGGACACCACGGCCGTTGTCCGATTGAGTGATCCGATGGCCTCTCAAGTCGACCCGCCGTCGCCCTCACGGGTGACCGCTCCCGCCGGCGCCGACGTGATCACCCTCGAGTTGCCGGCGGTCACGCTCACCGCCTTTGCCTGGGGGCCGCCCGACGGTCCACTTGCACTGTGCCTGCACGGTTTTCCGGACACCGCCTACAGTTGGCGACATCTCGGTCCACGGTTGGCGGCCGAGGGATACCGGGTCGTGGCGCCTTTCACCAGGGGCTATGCGCCGTCGACGGTCGCGGCGGACGGTGATTACCACGTGGGTGCGCTGATGTCCGATGCGGTCGAGATCCATCGCCTTCTCGAGGCGGACAACCGCGCGGTGGTCATCGGCCACGACTGGGGCGCACTCACCTCCAACGGTCTTGCCGCATACGGGGATTCCCCGTTCGCGGCGGTGGTGTCGATGTCGGTGCCGCCGGTCGGCGCCTTCACGTCGCCGTCCGGCGACACCGCCGGGCTGATGAAGCTGCTCGGCCGCCAGCTGTTCATGAGCTGGTACATGATGTTCGTCCAGTTGCCGCGGCTGTCGGAGCGCAGCCTCGATCGGCTGATCCCGCTGCTGTGGCGTCGCTGGTCACCGGGCTACGACGCCGGTGAAGATCTGCCGCAGGTCTTTGCCGCCCTACCGAATCGGGAGCATCGCGCCGCAGTGCTCGGCTATTACCGGGCGACGCTGCGACCGGGGCGCAGCGCCGATCGGTATCGCCGCATGCAGGCGGCCGCTTTCGGCAAGCCGCTCACACCACTGCTGTATCTGCATGGCGCCGACGACGGGTGCATGCAGGCCGGGTTCGCCGACCGTGCCGGCAAGGTCCTGGTGCCGGGTGGTCGAGTCCGCGTCGTGCCGGATGCCGGTCACTTCCTGCATCTCGAGAAGCCCGTGGAGGTGGGGGAGTTGATCATCGAATATCTCCGCCACGACACGTGAAGGATTTATCGTGAATTGTTTGACCGGCGGATGAACAATTGATTGCCGGGGTCCGGCGGTCATAGAATCCCGGGTGATGAGTACGCCAACGAGGAAACCGCGCGGTGATCGGCATCCGGACAAGTTCGGGGACCGCCGCCGGGAACTGGCGAAATCTGCTCTGGCGACACTTGCCCGACGTGGTTACGCCAACACGAGTCTGCGCGACATCGCAAATGATTCGGATTTCACGCACGGCGTCCTGCACTACTATTTCGCGGACAAGAACGAACTGATGATCTTTGTCGTCCGCGAATACAAGGTCGAATGCGTGACCCGATATGACGCGGCCGTCGAAGCGGCCACCAGTGCGGCCGACCTGTCCGTCCGGTTCGCCGCGGCGCTGAAGGACACCGTGATCGTGGACGCGTCGATGCATCGGCTCTGGTACGACATGCGGGCGCAGAGCTTGTTCGACGAGCGCTTCCGGTCCGCGGTCGGAGAGATCGAACAGGGCCTCGAAGACATGACGTGGCGGGTGGTCACCCGCTACGGAGAGTTGGCCCAGGCAGCCCCGGCGCTGCAGCCACCCCAGGCCTACGCGCTGATCGACGGTTTGTTTCAGCAGGCGCTGTTCCGATGGCTGGGCGGCGACGATTCTGCCGGGGACTACCTGGCCGCACAGGTGAGCGACGTGATGGCCAAACTCTTCACCTAGGGGTTGGTCGTGGTCTCGGGGTTTGGCGTAGGCGTGGCGCCGGGTTCGACCGGGGGTGTGGCCGGCGGCGTGGGGGCTGGTTTGATCTTCTGCTTCAGCTGGTAGGCCTTGATGAAGATCGCCCCGAGAATTTTCTGAATGCGGGTGGGTTCCTGCGCTTGTTCTGACACGTTGGTTCGCTCCGTGGTTGGTCGGCAATGGTGTGACCCGGTGCGGGGCGACGATTCACGCGTCGAACCCTGCCCCGGTCGACACACACCGGACACACGCTCCCACCCCGTAGATCCCTCCCCGTCGGATCCATGGAAACGTAACCCATCCACGCCCGCGTGGATAGGCTTTCGCGACGGCTTTTTTGAAGGATGCCCGGTGTCCCGGCCCCACGGTGCGGCGTCAGGTGCCGATCTGACCATCGGTCTTCCAGACCGACACCACGGCCGGACGGGGTTGGCTGTCACCACCGTCGGGCCAGTGTGAATACGGCTTGTCGGCGGAGTATCCGTCCTCCTCACCCGGATGCTGGACGCACACGATGACCCGGTCGGTCCCGATGATCGGGCCGCAGGTCTCGGCGCTGCGCGGGACGGTGAGGAATTGCTTTGTCTCGCCCCGGTTCTCACCTGACAGCGCTACCGCGAACAGGCCGTCGTTGTTGCCAAGGGCATTGCCGTCGGTCGAGACCCACAGGTTGCCGTGCGGATCGAAGGCCACGTTGTCGGGGCAGGAGATCGGGCTGACCCGAGTTTTGTCGAAGCCGCCGTAATAGGTGTCGGCGGCCGCCGGATCGCCGCAGACCAGCAGTAGATCCCAGGTGAAGGTGGTACCCGCGTGATCGTCGGTGATCTCGATGATCTGGCCGTTCTTGTTCTTGTTGCGGGGGTTTGGTGCATCGGCCGCGGCCTCATCGGCGGTGCCGCGATCGCTGTTGTTCGTCAGCGCGCAGTAGACCTTGCCGGTGACCGGATGCGCCTCGATGTCCTCGGGGCGATCCATTTTCGTGGGGTTGACCTTGTCTGCGGCTTGACGGGTGAACACTGCGACCTCTTCGGCGCTCATGCCGGCGACGCGTGAGCGGGCGCCGTCGTCGGTCACCGTCAACAGGGGAAACCAGGTGCCGGTACCGGCGAACGACCCAGACGACGGCAGTGCGCCGCTGCCGTCGATCGATGTGGGTTCGTCGCCCGTCAACTGGGCGACGTACAGGGTGCCGGTCGACAGGATGCTCATGTTGTGGCGCATCGCCGCGGCGCCGAGCCCGGGCTGAACCTTCTTGTCCGACACGAACTTGTAGATGTACTCGAACTTCTGGTCGTCGCCTGTGTAGGCCACCACGGTGCCGTCGCCGGTGACGAAGATGTTGGCGCCTTCGTGCTTGAGCCGGCCCATGGACGAATGCTTGACCGGCGTGGATTCCGGATCGTGCGGGTTGACCTCCACGATATAGCCGAACCGGTTGCCCTCGTTGGGCTCTCGGGCCAGATCGAACCGGGTCTCGTAGCGGCCCCACTGGTGGTAGTCGTCTTCGTCGTCGAATCCGTAGCGCTCGAGACGCTCTTTGGCGACCGGTTCGGTGACCGATGCGGCGCCGGTGAAGTAGTTGTTGAAGTTCTCTTCCCCGGAGACCATCGTGCCCCACGGGGTCAGGCCCCCGGAACAGTTGCCGATGGTGCCGAGAATCGTTGTCCCGCCGGGATCAGCGGAAGTCTTCACGAACTCGCTGCCGGCCGCCGGACCGGTCAGGGTGAACGGGCTCATCGCCGTCAACCGCCGATTGCGGTCGCCGACCACGGGCGTGAGCTTGCCGGAACCACTCTCACCCCGGACCTCGACAACCGTGATCCCGTGCGCTGCCATCGAGATCCGGGCCTGTTGCTCGGTGGGCTCTTTGGGCCGGTAGCCGGAGAACATGAATTCTTCGGTCGTGTACTCCTGATTGACCACCAGGTAGAAGTGCCCGGCCCGACCGTCGATGGGGATCAGCCCGGCGAAGTCGTTGTTGAAGCCGAACTGCTTCTCCTGGGCGGCGGCGGTCTGATTGTCGAAATCGAAGTCGGGGGCACCGGGCAACACCGGATCGCCCCATTTGATGACCACCGCCTGTTCGTAGCCCGGCGGGATCACCAGGGCGTCTTCGACATTCGGTGCGACCGGGACGAAGTTCATCCCGGTGGTTCCGGTCCGGGCCGCAGCTCCGACACCGGTTCCGGCGGCGGTGCTGCTCGTGGCTGTCGACGTGGTGTTGTCACCGCAGGCGGCCAGGGCCGAGGTGGCGCCGACCGCCACCACTGCGGCGGCCGAGCCACGCAGGACCGAACGCCGTGAGATGGCTCCGCGGGCGATGTCCCGAAAGTAGGTGTTGTTGCTGCTGTTGGGGGGTTCATGCCAGCAGGCGTCACCGCACTTGTAATGGCAGGTCACCAGAGAACGGGCAGACGCTTCTTCGTGCTTGGTGGTGATGGTGAGCGGAATTCGCACCGCATGTCCCCTCGGTAGTCAGACGTCGAGCAACCGGTCGAACGTTAGGCGGCGCAAACAACCGGCGCCCGAACCCGGGGTGAATCGGTGGTTAAGTCTTGGCATTTGGGGTCTACCGTTGATGGGCATGGGAGCAGACGGGTACGACGCAGTGGTTGTGGGATCGGGTCCGAACGGGCTGTCCGCGGCCGTCACCTTGGCCAAGACGGGCCGCAAGGTGCTCGTACTGGAGTCGCATCCCTCGATCGGTGGCGGGACACGGACCGCCGAACTGACCGAGCCGGGCTTTCGTCACGATGTGTGTTCGGTGGTGCATCCGACCGGTATGGCCTCCCCGGCGTTCAATTCGATGGACCTGACCCGGCACGGCCTGCAGTGGCTGGTGCCCGAGATCGGTGTGTCGCACGTGTTCGGTGACGGCACCGCTCTGCCGCTGTACACCGACCTCGCCCGGAGCAAGGAGTTCCTCGGTCGCGACGCCCGGGCCTGGTCGGCCACCGTGGGTTACGCCGCGGCGCACTCGGCGGATCTGATCGCCGATTTCTTCGGCCCCTTCCGTGTACCCCGGCACCCGCTGGCCGCCGCACATTTCGGTCCGCTGGCCCTGCTCAGTGCAGATGCGTTCAACAAGATCATGTTTCGGGACCCACGGACGCGCACGGTGTTCTCCTCGATCGCCACCCATGTGGTCCGGCCGCCCGATGAGATCGCGACGGCCGCGGTGGGACTGCTCCTCGCGATGCTGGTGCATTCCGGCGGGTGGCCACTGGCGCAAGGGGGTAGTCAGGCGGTTGCCGATTCACTTGCCGGTGCACTCCGCGAGCATGGTGGGCACATCGAGACCGACCATCCCGTCCACAAGTTCGACGATTTGCCGGATGCCCCGCTCAAGCTCTTCGACATCGACCCCCGGCAGTTCGCCACCATCATGGGCCACCGACTGCCGGCCCGCTATCGTCGCCGGCTCGCGAAGTTCCGGTTCGGCCCGGGCACCTTCAAGGTCGACTTCGCCTTGTCCGAACCGATCCCATGGACCGACCCGCATACCGGATCCGCGGTCACGTTCCATCTGGCCGAGAACGAACAACAGATCCGCGCCAACGAGAAAGACGTGCAGGCCGGCCGGATACCGCAGCGTCCGAACCTGATCGGTGGCACGCCGACCGTGCTGGACCCGACGAGGGCTCCCGCCGGCAAGCACGTGGCCTGGGCATACTGCCACGTGCCGCATGGTTGCGACGTCGACCTGACGGCTGCCGTGGAGGCGGAGATCGAGCGGTGTGCACCGGGTTTTCGGGACGTCGTGCTCGCGCGGCACGCCATGACGGCGAAGCAGTATTCCGTGTACAACCCGAATTACGTAGGTGGCGACATCAATTCGGGCATTTCGGATCTCCGTCAGCAGTTCACCAGGCCGGTCGCGGCCCGGGTGCCCTACGCGACGCCGGTGCGGGGTGTGTTCCTGTGTTCGTCGTCCACCCCTCCCGGCGGTGGTGTGCACGGGATGTGTGGCATGTACGCCGCCGAAGCCGCGATCACTCAGGAGAATTCGGGACGGAACTGAGGCAGACTGAATTCATGACTGCACCCATTCAGATCGCTGTTCAGCTGCAACCGCAACATGCCCGGTACTCCGACATCCGCGACGCCGTTCTGCGGGCAGAGGATGCCGGGGTCGACATCGCGTTCAACTGGGATCACTTCTTCCCGCTCTACGGAGAGCGCGACGGGGAGCACTTCGAGTGTTGGACGATGCTCGGAGCGTGGGCGGAACAGACGTCGAACATCCAGATCGGCGCGCTGGTCACCTGCAACAGTTACCGGAATCCGGACCTGCTCGCCGATATGGCCCGCACGGTCGACCACATCTCGGATGGACGGCTGATCCTGGGCATCGGATCAGGTTGGTTCGAGCGCGACTACACCGAGTACGGGTACGAGTTCGGGACCGCGGGTGGCCGGCTCGATGCGCTCGGTGAGGCGCTGCCCCGGATCAAGGACCGGTTCGCGAAACTCAACCCGGCGCCGACCCGCGAGATCCCGATCCTGATCGGCGGTGGCGGTGAGAAGAAGACGCTGAAGTACGTGGCCCAGCACGCCAACATCTGGCATTCCTTTGTCGACGTCCAGACCTACCGTCACAAGGCGCAGGTCCTGGCCGATCACTGCGCCGCGGTCGGCCGCGATCCGAACGAGATCGTCCGGTCGACCGAACTGTCCGAGGCCGAGACCCCCGCCGCCGCCGTGACGATGGCCGACGGCCTGGCCGACGAGGGCGTGACCCTGTTCACCGTCGGTCTGAACGGCCCGAGTTACAACATGTCGCTGGTCACCGAGCTGTGTGCGTGGCGCGACCGGCGCAACAGCGCGTAACGACCCCCTCCGAGAGGGCGATCACCCACACAGACGTGCGGCGGGTGTACGTCGGCGATAATGGTCGGCAAACGTCCGGTGGGTATGTCGCCCGCGGCGGGCGATGGGCTCGGCGAGACAGGTGACGAGGTGAGTTGCGGTGACCTACTGGTCGACGTCGCAGTCCCGCCTGTTGTCCGAAGCCGAGTTCATCGCCGCCATCGGGCAGTCCGCCGCGGCGGTGGCGCCGCCCGGGGCCGTCGGCGCGAAGATCTGTTTCGGTTTCGCCGGGACCGCGACCCGGTACACACTGGCCTACTTCGGGCAGGTGCCGCCCACTCCGGTGCCGGCGCCGCCGGTCGCGCTGGAACTGGCCAGAGACCTGCGGGTCGGGCGCTATCAGGCCGGGCTCGATGCGGCGCTCTCCGTGGAGATGACACTGAGTGCCGCCCCGCCGGTGGTGCGATACGACCATGGCGAGATGGGACCCATCGACCCGGGACTGATCTTCGACCCGGACTCCTACCGGGACGACCTGCTCCGGTATCCACGAACCGCGCCGCAATGGCTGATCGACTACGTCGGTGGGATTCCGCTGGCGCAGTTGCTCTCTGGTACATATTTTCCGTTTCCGGGCCCGGGTTCGGTGCCCTCGCGCGCCACCGATCCGGCGTCGGCCGTGGCCATCGCACTGGACTTCATCCGCGTGCGCCGGGTGGACTTCGCCGGGCACAATCTGTATTCCCTGACCGCACAACGCATACAGGCCGGTTGGCGGGTGTTCACCCGCGCGCCGGCCGACCCGTCGCGCGCCGGTGGTCAGATGCGGTTGATCTTTCTGGTCGCCGACGACGGTGTTGTCGAAATTCCCGCCCCGGCAATGACTCCCGACGCGAACGAGTTGGCGTTCACCCAGCGTGCATTCCAGCGCGCGCATCAGGCGAGCCGGCTGCCGTCAGCTCCGGCCCCGGTGCAGTACGGCGGTGTTGCGGTCGCGACCCGCGGGGAGCCGGAGTCGACCGCCGACGTACCGGGAGCGCGCGAGGCCCAAACGGCCCGGGACAACCTGTGGCGCAGCGTCGGACAGGTGTACGAACCGCTGCTCCCGCCGCTGGACGCCGACGGCGTGCTCTGGCCGGGCGGGACCCGGGCGTACCGGGTGGTGCGACGCGTTCGGACCACGCTGCTCGCCACCGACGGGATGTCGGCACCGAGCCTGACCGGCGGTGGAACCAGCACCGTGTACGGTCCGGTGCCGGGTGGCTCGATGGTCGGTGTGGGAGCGGAGTTCTTCCTGGAGTCGGTCGATCCGGGACTGCGGGCCGATGAGAGTGTCCGCGAGCATTGGCTTTTCGGGGTGCTCTCGGCAGTTGCGGAACGGGCGGCCACCGACGGTTCGGATTTCGTTCGCTCGATCACGGCCGCACCCGAGGCGGTGTACGTGGAACTACCGGGCCTGGCCGGTCCCCGGGAATGGCTGGTGAACGGCACCGCCGGTGTCCTTCTGGGCAACAAGGGGTGGGGCGCGCCAAGCGGTTTCGACACCCCGCTGGGCCGCGTCGCGCTGATCACGGTGACGGTCCTGCGGGCCAGCGAATCGGTGACCACGTCGGCCTGGCCGACGGCGGCCGGTGAGATCTTCCGGCAGCTCGACGCCCGGCGCGTCGGGCACTACTTCGACCCCGATCGGGTCGCGATCTATTAGGCAGGCCCCCGGGACCGTCAACGCACCGGTGTGAGGCGTCCGTCGATCATCTCGACCACCCGATCGCAGTGGGAAAGGACATCGTGATCGTGGGTCACCATGATGGTGGCAACGTTTGCGCGGTGGGTCTCTTCGGCGAGCACCTGCACCACCTCGTGGCTGCGCTTGCGGTCGAGCGCGGCGGTCGGTTCGTCGACGAGCAGCAACGACGGCTCGGTGACCAGGGCCCTGGCGATACCCACCCGCTGTCGTTCTCCACCGGACAGCTGACCGGGCCTCTTGTCGAGGCGGTGACCCATACCGACGGCCTCCAGCAGCGGGAGGGGATCGCGCCCCCGGCGCCCGGTGATCGTCGGCATCAGGCGCAGCTGATCGAGTGTGGTCAGCGACGGCACCAGGTTGGCGGTCTGGAACACGAACCCGATGTGGTCGCGGCGGATCTTCGTCAGCTTCTTCGCCGTAACCCCGCTCAGGTCGGTCCCGGCCAGGTGAACCGAGCCTGTGGTGGGGACGGTCAGCCCGCCGGCAACCGCGAGCAGGGTCGACTTGCCAGACCCGGAAGGTCCGACAATGGCGACCAGCTCGCCGGGGGTGACCTGCAGGTTAACGTTGTCCAGGGCGGTGATCGAACTGTCGCCGTCCCCGAAGGTCAGTGTGACGTCGCGGAGTTCGAGGCCTGCGGTTCCGGTGGTGGTCATCGGTTCTCCCCCAGGGCGGTCAGTGGATTGATGCGGGCGACTCGGATCACCGCGACAGCCGCGCCGAGTAGTCCCAGGACGATCAGCAGGACCGCGCCCCGGAGAATGGGCCCGGCTTGCATGGAGAAGGGCATCCCGGTTCCGCTGAGCCCGGATCCGAACCCGACGCCGATGCCGACTCCCACGGCGACGGAGCCGAGAAGGACGAATGTTGCCTGCAGGATGCTGTCCCTGAGCAGGTAAGGCGTCGAGGCACCGAGTGCGCGTAGGAGTGCAAGTTCTCGCGTACGTTGCACGGTCCAGATCGTGAAGAAGGCCCCGACCACCAGTGCCGAGATCGCGTACAGGAACGCGGTGATCATCGACATGGTCATCGTCTCCGCCGCGTATCCGGGTGAGGAATCGAACGAGTCCTCGAGGCTCTTCGACGATGTGCCGGCCGCGGCATCACCGGATGTCAGTTCGGGCAGCTGGTTCGAGGTTCCTTCGATCGCGACCACGCTGGCCTCATCGTAGATCCGTGGGTCGAAGGAACCGTCGCTGTCGGCGCCGCCGCTGTTGATCTCCTGCCAGGTGGTCAGTGGGACATAGGCGATGTCGACGTGGCCGAATGTGCGCTTGTCCGAAGTGAATCCGACAACGTTGAGTTCGGTGCCGATGCGATCGATCGTGATCCGGTCGCCGATCTCCACACCCTCGTCGCGGGCAGTCGAACTGACGATGATGTCGTTTGGTCCGGCGATGGCGGTGCCTTCGGCGGCCTCGGGTTCGAGAAATGAACCAGGGGTCACGCCGAACAGTGTCAGGTCAACGGGCGTGCCATCACTGTTGTGCGCGTTGACGATCGAGTTGCCCATCAGTTCGGCGTGCTCGACGTCGGGTTGCTGCGCCCACGTTTCGGCCTGCGTTTGGGTGACCACCGACCGGGAGAATGCCGAGTCGGTCTTGGTGCCCTCGGCGAATGCGAATGCCTGTACCGGACTGCGCTGAAGGCCGGAGACACCGTCGTCGACGAGGCCGGTGGACAATCCGGAGAGAATCACCATGAGGACCGAGATCAACGCGACGACCGCCCCCATCAACAGGAAACGTGTGCGCGCGTAGATCAGCTCGCGAACTGCCAGGAACATCCGAAACTCCTTGCCGATGAGCGCGGGCAGAAGAACGCTGTGCTCACCGTCGACCAGGGGGGTGACAGGGGTACTCGGGAGCAGTCCGGCCGGGGGCATGTTCCCGCCTTGCCGATCCGAGATCGCGTCCGGATTGTTCCGCCGGGTAACCCTACTACGGCAAGTAGTAGTTGTTCGGGCCGGCTCTGCCGGTCACTGGTCGGGCAGTCTCGGCCGCCCGTCCGTGCGGAGTGCGTGACGCATGGCGTCGGTCTGGGCAGCCAAGAATTCGCGGACGACGGGCGCACGGTGGCCGACCGCGTCGAAACCGTGGAAAGCCCCGGACACGACCTCCAACGTGCAGGGCACTCCCGCTGCCTCCAGCCGCGCGGCGTAGGTCCGGTCCTCTTCGAAGAACAGGTCCAGTGATCCGACTCCGATCCAGGCCGGGGCCAGACCGGTCAGATCGGTGCGACGGGCCGGAACCGCGACGTCGGGCGAGGTATCACCGAGGTAGCTCTCCCAGCCGAACCGGTTGCTCGCCGCGTTCCACAACCGGTGGTTCTTGTCGGGCGTGACCGAGCGATCGTCGAGCATCGGATAGATCAGCAACTGCAGGATCGGGGTGATCTGGCCGCGGTCGTGGGCAAAGGCCGCGACCGTCGCGGCCAGTCCGCCGCCTGCGCTGGCACCGCCGACCACGATCCGGTCGACGTCGACCTCCGGCCGTTCGGCAAGCCAGCGCAGCGCGGCATAGCAGTCCTCCGCGGGGACGGGATAGGGGTGTTCCGGGGCGAGCCGGTACTCCACAGAGGCCACGGTGGCGCCGAGTGCGTCGGCAAAATGCTTGCAGGTGGCGTCATCCTGCGCCGCGGTGCCGATCACCATGCCGCCGCCGTGGATCCACAGGACCGCGGGCCCCGGGACGGTGGCCGGTTTGGTGGGACGGAACAACCGGACACTCACGCCGGGAGCGACCTGATGGACCGTGGCGGCGGAACTGCCGCGGATCAGTTTGGTCAGCGACCGGATCACCGGCACGGTCCTGGGTCCGACCAGTCGCTGCGGGATGAACAGCGAATACAGGCGCAGGTCAGGGTGGAATGCCCGGCGATTTCGGATGCGGTTGATCATCACGTCGGATGCTAGCCGGGTAACGCCGCCGGCCGTCTGGGTTTCGGGGTAACCCCCGTGACCGTGGACGGGGGTACGCCTAAAGTCGTGTGCATGACCATTGACACCCCCGTAGCCAGTCGTGACCTGATCAGTGTGGATGTCCCGACCCACTGGTACAACCTGGCAGCGGAGTTGCCCGAGCCGATCCCGCCGCATCTGCATCCCGGCACCAGGGAACCGGTCGGCCCTGACGATCTCGCGCCGCTGTTCCCGTCGGGCCTCATCGCGCAGGAGGTGTCGACCGAGCCCTACATCGAGATCCCCGAACCGGTCCGTGAGGTCTACAAGATGTGGCGGCCCTCGCCGCTGATCCGGGCCCGCCGCTTCGAGGAGGCGCTGAACACCAAGGCGCGGATCTACGTGAAGTACGAGGGGGTCAGCCCGGTCGGCAGCCACAAGACCAACTCGGCAGTGGCGCAGGCCTACTACAACTCGGTCGACGGCGTGACCCGCCTGACCACCGAGACCGGCGCCGGTCAGTGGGGTAGTGCACTGGCTTTTGCCGGCGCGTTGTTCGGCATCGATGTCGAGGTATGGCAGGTGCGGGCCTCCTACGAGTCCAAGCCCTACCGCGGCTACCTCATCGAGACATACGGCGGCACATTGCATTCGAGCCCCTCGGAGTTGACCGAGGCCGGCCGCGCGATCCTGAAGGAGACACCGGACACCACCGGCAGCCTCGGGATGGCCGTCAGCGAGGCCGTCGAGGCGGCGGTGAAGGATCCCGGTGCGCGGTATGCACTCGGCAGCGTGCTCAATCACGTTGTGCTGCATCAGAGTGTGATCGGAGTGGAAGCCGTCGACCAGCTCGCGCTGGTGGAGTCCGGTGGCGCCGATTACGTTTTCGGTTGTGCCGGTGGCGGTTCCAACCTCGCCGGCCTGGCGTTCCCGTTCATCCGCGAGCAGATCCACGGCCGGTCGAACCCGAAGATCGTCGCCGCCGAGCCGGCCGCGTGCCCCTCGATCACGAAGGGTGAATACCGTTACGACCACGGCGATGTCGCCGGCCTGACACCGCTGCTCAAGATGCACACGCTGGGTATGGATTTCGTGCCCGATCCAATTCACGCCGGCGGCCTGCGCTACCACGGCATGTCACCGGCGTTGAGCCACACCGTGGAACTCGGATACGTCTCCGGTGTTGCGATCGAGCAGAAGGACGCGTTTGCCGCCGGTGTGCTCTTCGCTCGGACGCAAGGCATCGTCCCGGCGCCGGAATCGACCCACGCGATCGCCGCAGCCGTCGACCGCGTCCGTGATTCCGACGCCGAAGAAGTGATCGTCATCGGCCTGAGCGGACACGGCCAACTCGACCTGCCCGCCTACTCGGCGTTCCTCAACGGAACGATGTAGCACCCCGATGATGTGGCCTTATGGCGTTGCCCACCTGGGCTTTTGATCGCCAAAAGGCCACATCATCGGGTTCGACGCCAAGAGCCGCACACCTCGAAAGGTGTGCGGCTCTTTGGTTGTGTCAGTTGTCGAGCTGGATCAGGCGTCTGCACCGATGATGAAGGCTTCGAGCTGGTCGCGCGCGACGTCGTCGGCGAGCTGCTCGGGCGGGCTCTTCATCAGGTAGGCCGAAGCCGGGAGGATCGGTCCACCGATGCCGCGGTCCTTGGCGATCTTGGCGGCGCGCACGGCGTCGATGATGATGCCTGCCGAGTTGGGGGAGTCCCAGACCTCGAGCTTGTACTCGAGGCTCAGCGGCACGTCACCGAAGGCGCGGCCTTCGAGGCGGACGTAGGCCCACTTGCGGTCATCGAGCCATGCGACGTGGTCCGAAGGTCCGATGTGGACGTTCTTGTCCTCGATCTTGTTGGCCAGCGCACCGGTCAGGTTCGAGGTCACAGCCTGCGTCTTCGAGACCTTCTTGGACTCCAGGCGCTCACGCTCGAGCATGTTCTTGAAGTCCATGTTGCCGCCGACGTTCAGCTGGTACGTGCGATCGAGCGTGACGCCACGATCTTCGAACAGCTTCGCCATGACGCGGTGGGTGATGGTGGCACCGACCTGGCTCTTGATGTCGTCGCCGACGATCGGAACACCGGCGTCGGTGAACTTCTTGGCCCAGACCGGGTCGCTGGCGATGAAGACGGGCAGTGCGTTGACGAACGCGACGTTGGCGTCGATGCAGCACTGTGCGTAGAACTTGTCGGCCTGTTCGGATCCGACGGGCAGGTACGAGACGAGGACGTCGACCTTGTTGTCCTTGAGCACCTGGACCACGTCGACGCCGTCGCCGTCGGCCTCGGTGATGGTCTCGCGGTAGTACTTGCCGAGGCCGTCCAGGGTGTGGCCGCGCAGGACGTTGACGCCGGTCGGCGGCACGTCAGCGATCTTGATGGTGTTGTTCTCGCTGGAGAAGATGGCGTCCGAGAGGTCGAATCCGACCTTCTTGGCGTCCACATCGAACGCGGCGACAAAGTTGACGTCGCGGACGTGGTACTTACCGAACTTCACGTGCATGAGGCCGGGAACGCTGGCGTTCTCGTCGGCATCCTTGTAGTACTGCACGCCCTGGACCAGGGATGAGGCGCAGTTTCCCACGCCAACAATCGCCACGCGAATTGAACTGTTGTCACCCATGGTCGGGTTCCCCTTCTTTGTGTGGTGTTACTGAGGTTGTTTCGGGTTCTGCAAAGACCGTTTCCGAGGGCAACGGTCCGGGATTTCTCGACGTGTCCGTCGAATCCTCGGTCCGTTCCGAGTTCTCGGCGGCGATGAGCTCGTTGAGCCAGCGGACTTCTCGTTCGCTCGACTCGAGACTCAACTGATGGAGCTGCTTGGTGTAGCGATCGACTGTGCGGTTCGAGCGACCGACAGCCTCTCGGAGACCCTCGCGGCGTTCTTCCACTTGCCGGCGCCGACCCTCGAGGATGCGCATGCGCGCCTCGGCGGGAGTCCGGCTGAAGAATGCGAGATGCACTCCGAAGCCATCGTCGGTGTAGTTCTGCGGGCCGGTGTCTGCGAGCAGTTCGGCGAACCGCTCCCGTCCCTTCGGGGTCAATGCGTAGACGCGGCGAGCGCGTCGCTTCAAAGTCCCGGGTGTGCCCGAATCCTCAGCGATCAAACCGTCTGCCTGCATTCGGCGCAGTGACGGGTACAGCGATCCATACGAAAACGCGCGGAATGCACCGAGCAGGCCGGTGAGCCGCTTACGCAGCTCGTAGCCGTGCATCGGAGACTCGAGGAGCAAGCCGAGTACTGCGAGTTCGAGCATATTCGGTCACACCTCCATCCGACGTGTTTCAGAAACCTGTAAGCCTGATGCTACACACGTATGTATCGCGCCGATATAACCGGTACCCCATACCGCCTTGACCTGCGCTGATCCCGCCCGCCCCTCCGCCGAGCGGGCCGAAAACACCGTCGAGCGGGCCGAAATTGCCGCCGAAACGGACAAGTTCGGCACGGTCGACGGTCATTTCGGCACGCTCGGCGGGCGGGGGATATACCGCATCCGGAGCGACATCGCCGGACAACCACGAACGCCTGCTGGTCGGAGCCACGTACTCTTGACGAGTGCCAATGCAGCGACAGGTGGTGGACTACGCGCTACAGCGGAAGTCCCGGCTGGCCGAGGTCTACGCCGGGCGTACCGGTGTGGCCGAGGTCTGCGATGCCAGCCCCTATCTGCTGCGGGCGGCCAAGTTTCACGGTCTGACCAGCTCAGAACGATGCCCGATCTGCCGAAAAGAGCAGGTCACGATCGTTTCTTGGGTGTTCGGCGAGAAGCTTGGACAGGTTTCGGGTTCGGCCCGTACAAATGAAGAGATTCAGCGCCTGGCGGCGAGCCAGGAGGAATTTTCGGTACACGTGGTGGAGGTGTGCCGCACGTGCAGCTGGAACCATCTGGTCCAGTCGTACGTGTCGGGATTGCCACCGCGACCGCCCGTACGCCGGACCCGCCGGGTTGCCGGCGGACGGGCATCGAAGAACACGACTACCGGTGATCCCGCGAAGGCGGACGCCGATAAAGGCCCAGCAGGAATGGGCACTGAAGGTATGGAGAAGTATCTGTGAGCAACGGCCCTGACGGACCGAACCGATCTGGATGGAACGCCGGCAGCGGTGGCACCAGGCAATCTGCGTCCCCCGGTCGGAATCCGGTGCAGAAGAAGCGTGCGTGGCAGAAGGCGCTGGCCTGGGTCCTCGGCCTCGGTGGCGCCCTGTTGCCCGGCTTCGTCCTGGTGATGGCAGCGGTGTTCCTGTTCACCTACTCCGATGTGGCGGTCCCGGCCCCCGGTGACATCAAGCAGAGTCAGGTCGCGACGGTGGTCGACACCAACGGGGGTGAGATCGCCAGGATCATCCCGCCGGAGGGCAACCGCACCGACGTCGCGATCGAGGACATCCCGCTGGTACTCCAGCAGGCCGTCATCGCCGCCGAGGATCGTGAGTTCGAAGAGAACGCGGGCTTCTCCATCAGCGGATACGGGCGCGCCGCGCTCGGCAAGATCACCGGCAACGAGAGCGCCGGCGGTGGCTCGACCATCACCCAGCAGTACGTGAAGAACGTGCTCACCGGCGACGAGGCCAGCTACCAGCGCAAGTTCCGTGAGTTGGCGATCTCCACCAAGATGGCCAACGAGTGGTCCAAGCCGGAGATCATGGCCGCCTACCTCAACACCATCTACTTCGGCCGGGGCGCCTACGGCGTCGCCGCAGCATCGAAGGCGTACTTCAACAAGGACATCCGCGACATCACCTTGTCGGAGTCGGCAGTGCTCGCCAGCTCGATCCGGTCCCCTTCCTACTACGACCCGGCGACCAATCTCGAAGCAGCGCAGGTCCGCTGGCAGTACGTGCTCGACGGCATGGTCACCACCAAGGCGATCACCGAGGAGGAAGCTGCCGCGCAGCAGTACCCGACCGTGGTCGATCAGCAGGCACAGACCGGCGATCCGGCCAGTGACGGGCCGAACGGCCTGATCAAGCGCCAGGTGCTCGCCGAACTGGGCGGCCTCGACATCTCCGAGGACGAGATCCGTACCGGCGGACTGAGGATCACCACGACCATCGATCCGCAGGTCCAGAGCGCCAATGTCTCGGCGGCCAACAACTCGCTCGACGGTGAACCGAAGGATCTGCGGACCGCAGTGGTATCGGTCGATCCCAAGACCGGTGCTGTGAGGGGCTACTTCGGTGGCAACGACGGCAACGGTTTCGACTACGCACAGGCCGATTTGCAGACCGGTTCATCGTTCAAGGTGTTCGCGATGGTGGCCGCGCTCGAGCAGGGCATCGCGCTGTCGAAGACCTATAGTTCGGCGCCCTTCGAATCCGGCGGTGTCACCATCAACAACTCTGATGGCACCTCATGCGGTAGCTGCAACCTGGCCACCGCGATGAAGATGTCGCTCAACACGGTCTTCTACCGGCTGATGATGGACCTCAACGGTGGACCCACCGCGGTCGCCGATGCGGCTCACCGCGCCGGTATCCCGGAGACCCGGGCCGACGGCACCCCGACGCTGGAGAACCAGGACGGCAGTGGCGTCGAAGGCGGTGTGGTGCTGGGACAGTACGACTCCCGCGTGATCGACATGGCGTCGGCATACGCGACCCTGGCAGCCTCGGGCACCTATCACACGCCCCACTTCGTGCAGAAGGTCGAGAACTCGCAGGGTGAGGTGCTTTTCGAGCGCACCGACAACCAGGGCGAACGCCGGCTCCCCGCCGAGGTCGCCGACAACACCACCGCCGCACTCGAACCCATCGCCGCATACTCCAACGGCAATGCGCTCGATGGTGGTTCGCGGCCGTCGGCTGCCAAGACCGGCACCACGCAGCTCGGCGACACCGGTATGAACAAGGACGCCTGGATGGTGGGTTACACGCCGCAACTGTCCACCGCGGTCTGGGTCGGTACCGACAACGGCACCGAACTGGTCAACTACAACGGCTCCACGATCTACGGTTCCGGGCTGCCCGCGCAGATCTGGCGGACCGCCATGAACGCGGCGCTCGACGGCCAACCGATCGAGGACTTCCCGAAGCCGGCTGCAGTGGGCGGTATCTCGGGCATCCCGTACGAGGCACCGCCGACGTCCACGGCCACCTCCACCCGCACTGCGGCCCCGACGACCACCGAACCGGAGGAGACGGCGACGTCCCGACCCGGTGTGACGTTGGCGCCGGGCATCGTGATCCCGCTGCCCGGTGGCGGTGAGGCAGGCGAAGAGACCGAGACCGAGCCCGAACCCGAATCAGAGGCCGATCCGGAGTTGCCATCTGAAGAGGCCGGCCCGCCCACCAGGAATCCGTAGGCGGGTCGTGGCCACCGACGGCGATCCGGGGGGCTCTGCGGTGCCGACGGAACATCAAGGGCCGGACCAGGACACCGACGCCCGACACGCGAGCGACACGGACGAGTCCGACGCGTTGAACTTGTTCGACACGCCTGCGGAGCCGGCATCGGATCGCCGTGAGGTGACCACCCGCGAGCTGCCCAGCCGCACCGACCCGATCGTCGCACCGGGCAGCATGGTGATCGGTGGCCCGATCGGCCTGCACGCGGTTGTCGGCCGCAGCCGCACCTGGACCCCGGTTCGGGTGCTGATGCTGATCGCGCTGGTGTTCCTGGCACTCGGTTGGTACGCCAAAGCCGGCTGCCTGCAACAGGCCCCCGATGCCGAGACCGGGGTCATGGGCCTGGACTGGGACAACCATCGGCAATACACCGCAATGTGTTATGCCGACACGATTCCGCTGTACAGCGCCGAGCGGCTCGATGTGGGCGCGTTCCCGTACAAATCGTCCTGGTATGAGGACGACGGGACGGGCGGGCAGCAGCAGCGGTTCATGGAGTACCCGGTCCTGACCGGAATGTTCATGTACGCGGCGGCGCAGACCGCGCACGGCTGGGAATGGGCGCATGAGAACTGGGGCGTCCCGGCGGCATTGGATGTCGTCCTGTTCTTCAATCTGGTCGCGCTGGGTCTGGCCCTGTGCTGGTTGGTGACCATCTGGGCGACGGCCCTGACCGCTTCGCGACGGGTGTGGGCGGCGGCGCTGGCCGCGGCCTCACCGCTGGTGATCGTGCACATCTTCACCAACTTCGATGCCATCGCCATCGCAGCGCTCTCGGTGGCCATGCTCGCGTGGTCGCGTCGAAACCCTTGGCTCACCGGCATTTTCCTGGGTATCGGCATGTCGGCCAAGCTGTATCCGGCGTTGTTGCTGATCCCGTTGCTGGTGCTGTGTCTGCGTGCGGGCAAGGTGCGCGACTTCCTGGTGACCGCGGCGCTGACGGCCGCTACCTGGCTGCTGATCAACCTGCCGATCATGGTCACCCATTTCCGCGGCTGGACCGAGTTCTTCCGGTACAACTCGGATCGGGGCACCGACCCCGACACCCTGTTCAACGTCATCTCCGCGATCACCGGTTACCAGTGGGGCAATCAGCCGGGCCAGCCACCGACGCTGCTCAACGCCATCAGCATGGGATTGTTCATCCTGGTCGCCCTGGTGGTGGTGTTCATCGGGTTCCAGGCCCCGATGCGCCCGCGCCTGGCACAGTTGATGTTCCTGACCGTGGCCGGATTCCTGCTCGTGAACAAGGTGTGGAGTCCGCAGTACTCCCTGTGGTTGGTGCCGCTGGCGGTGCTGGCACTGCCGCACACCCGAATCTTGTTGTCCTGGATGTTGATCGACGCTCTGGTCTGGGTGCCCCGGATGATGTGGTACCTGTACAAGGAAACCGACGACGGGCTGCCCGAACAGTGGTTCCTGTCGGCGGTGGTGATCCGCGACGTTGCCGTGCTCGCGCTCTGCGCGATGGTGATCTGGCAGATCTATCACCCCACCTCCGACCTCGTCCGACGTGGCCGCGGGTGGCGCAGCATCGTCGTCGACGATCCCGGTGGCGGTGTTCTGGACCGAGCCGAAGACCGGATGCCGTGGCCGCGCCGGTCGACCAAAGCTGCACTCCGGGACAGTGATCAGCCCACCGAGGCGTTCGAGGTCGGTTCGCGGGCCTGACCGCGACGACGTCATCGCCGGACGCGCTGCTCCAGGACCTTCTTCGCCGTCGGCCAATCCTCGTCGGTCATCGCGTATTGGGCCGTGGTGCGCCACAACGACGGTCGCGGTCCGTTCGAGGTCTCCTCGGTGGGTCCGGGCAGTGGGCGGTGTTTGCGGAGGAGTCCCTCGAACGTCGCGCCCAGCTTGGTGATCCCGGCCCGCGACTGGGCATTTCGTTCGTCTGTATGCCAGATGACCCGTACTGCACCGAGCTGTTCGAAGGCGCGGTGCAGCAACAGGAGTTTGGCGTCCGGGTTGACCGTGGTGCCCTGTACTGCGGTCGAATACCAGGTGTGGCCGATGGCCACCGTCCAGCTCGCCGGATCGATGTCGTAGTAGCTGGTGGATCCGACGATCCGATCGGAGTCGCGGTCGATCACGGCGAACGCCACCCGATCCGGGGTGTCGAGTGCGGTCTGGATGTACCGAACAGCGCTGTCCGCGTCGGTCGGAACCGTGGTCCATCGGTAGGCGTCCGGGCGATCGACCGCCGCGGACAGCTCGGGGGCGTCGGACAATTCCAACGGGCGCAGGGTGACCCGGGCTCCGGTCAGGACAGGCGCGGTGAACCAGCTCATGCCGGAACGGTAGTCTCCGGGACCTTCTCGGGTGAAGCGGTTTTCGGCGGTACCCGCAGGGGTGCCCCGACGAAGTGATAGATGAGGATCAGCAGACACAGCGCATGCGACCAGACGCCGAGCTGGACGCCGCCCATCACCCACCAGGTCATGTCGTCACCGCGGGTCAGGATGCCGAACATCCGGAAGATGGTGAGATCGAGTGCGACGTCGCCGATCAGATATGCCGCGATGATCCGCCAGTCGACGGCGAGCAGCACGAAGAAGGGCAGGATCCACAACGTGTACTGCGGTGAGTGCACTTTGTGGAAGAGCATGAAGGCGGCCAGCATCGCAGCGCTGGTCCCGATCCACGGGAAGACGTTGCCCCGCTGCCAATGCCGGACACCGAACCAGACCGCCGCGGCCATGCCGACGATGATCAACAGCGGTGAGGCCACCCCGACGAGCGAGTTGTAGAGACTGTCCGGGTCATGGGGTCCGTCGCCGGTGAGATGCCGAAGGCCCCAGTACCAGATGGAGTTGGTGTCGACGTCGGCCTTGCGTTTGCCCTGGAACGACAGGGAGGCCTTCCAGCCTTCGAAACCCGCGACCATGAACGGCAACTGGACGGCGACGACCGTTGCGATCGCGATCCCGACCACACCGCCGGCGCCCTTCCAGTCCAGATCGGATTTCGAGGCCCGCGCCCCGCGAGCGGCGCGGGTCAGGACGAAGATGGCCAGCGGCAGGACGAACAGGCCCGGATAGATCTTGAGACAGAACCCGATCGACAGGACAAACGACGTCCAGAAGGCGCTGGTCCGCAGCGACAACCACGGCAATCCGGTGCGGGGGTTGATGCGGGCGCCGAAGATCATGATCGCCACCGCGACCACGGTCGTCGCGACGACCGGCAGCTCCCAGTTGTGGAACGCATAGAGAATCAGTGCGGGTGTTGCGGCCCACAGCAGGACCCACCACCGCGCCAGCAGGGCCAGCAGGATGACGATCAGGACACCGAACGGTGCGATCAGCAGAGCCGACTGGAAGAGGAAGTCGCTGTCGGTGTGGGCGCCGCTGGCGCCGAGGTACATCAACAGACCCGAGAGCACCGGGTACTCGACCACGCCGCCGTACAACACGCCGTTCTCGGTGATGCCGCCGTGGATGAACGGGAACACGTGGTTGTTGATGTCGCGGCCGATCCAGAGGAACTGCAGGTCCGAGTAACACGGCATCAGGATCTCGCCGGTCCCGACGGGCCAGTGGGCGCTGCGGCCGGACGCGTCGAACGGTGCTCCGCCGCAGGTGGCCTTGCCCAGATAGCCGAGCCACATGAACAGCGAACTGATCACCAGCGAGATCAGCAGGATCAAAACCAGTTCGCCGCGACCGGAACTCAGGCGCAGGCGCCAGGACGGTTTTTCGGAGGTCGTCAGCTCCCACGTTGAAGGGACCGGCGGCGAAGGCATGGGCTACAGGGTAGGAGATGGGGTGTCGCGTGGCCGTTGCCACCCATGGGGGCGGTCAGGATTTCGCTGGTCAGGGTCATCTGGGGTACCCTGGCTCGGTTGCCGACGCAGGCGACCCTCCTGCCACGGAACGTCCGTGGCCTACCTAGTCCATAGGAGGTGATGAGGTCTTATGCGTCATTACGAATTGATGGTCATCCTTGACCCCAACCTGGATGAGCGAACTGTTGCTCCTTCGTTGGATACTTTCCTCAATGTGATTCGCCAGGATGGCGGAAATGTTGCGGGCGTCGATGTCTGGGGCAAGCGTCGTCTTGCTTACGAAATCCTCAAGCACACCGAGGGTATCTACGCAGTCGTCGATCTGAACGCGGAACCGGCCACGGTCACCGAGCTCGATCGTCAGCTCAAGCTGAACGAATCGGTGCTTCGCACCAAGGTGATGCGCGTGGACGAGAAGGCCAAGGTGCGACGGGCGAAGATTGCTGCCAAGTTCGCTGCCAAGGCTGCGGCCAAGCCGCCGAAGGTAGCCAAGTAGCTACCCGGTGTTCTCGGAGAACCAAAGGCTCTCCGCGAACGTCCTAGTGCGTGTCGGTGCCGAGTTCTAGGCTTCCTCTCAGGCAGGGGGCCTCGCTCGGTGCACATCGACCCCAAACCACTGCGCAACCGCAACTGATCTCGGGAGATACACATGGCTGGCGATACCGTCATCACCGTCGTTGGAAACCTGACAGCCGATCCGGAACTACGGTTCACACCGTCCGGTGCCGCTGTCGCGAACTTCACCGTGGCTTCGACGCCGCGGACGTTTGACCGGCAGACCAATGACTGGAAAGACGGCGAAGCGCTGTTCATGCGGTGCAACATTTGGCGCGATGCCGCGGAAAATGTTGCCGAGTCTCTCACCAAGGGTTCGCGGGTGATCGTGTCCGGCCGGCTCAAGCAGCGGTCGTACGAAACCCGTGAGGGCGAGAAGCGGACGATAGTGGAACTAGAGGTCGACGAGATCGGTCCCTCACTTCGCTACGCCACCGCAAAGGTCAATCGGGCCTCACGCGGCGGCGGAACAGGCGGAGGTGGCGGCAACTTCGGGTCCGGCGGCGGCGGTGGAAACCGTGGCGGCGGCGGAGGTAACTCGAGTGCAGCTGCATCGAACGACGATCCGTGGGGCAGTGCTCCCGCGAGCGGATCGTTTGGTGGCGGGGACGACGAACCACCGTTCTGACGAACATTTCCAGACACCGATCGGGATGAAACCCGAACCGTCTGAACATTTTTTGGAGTAAGTACACATGGCTGGAAAAGCTAAAGGCGGACGGAAGGTCCGTGGCGCAGAAAAGGTTGTCAAGGCCAAGGCCTGCACCTTCTGCAAAGAGAAGAACCTACTGATCGACTACAAGGACACCGCGCTGCTGCGTCGTTTCCTGTCGGACCGTGGCAAGATCCGCTCGCGTCGGGTCACCGGTAACTGCGTCCAGCACCAGCGTGACGTGGCCATCGCGGTGAAGAACTCGCGTGAAGTTGCCTTGCTGCCCTTCACTTCGACCTCTCGATAAGCGGAAAGGACCAAGAATATGAAACTGATCCTCACCGCAGAGGTTGAGAACCTGGGCACGCCCGGCGACACCGTCGAGGTCAAGGATGGCTACGGCCGTAACTTCCTGCTCCCGCGTGGACTGGCGATTGTTGCCACCAAGGGCGCAGAGAAGCAGGTCGAAGGCATCCGTCGTTCACGGGCTGCCCGCGAAGTCCGTGGCGTCGAACACGCCAACGAGATCAAGCAGGCCATCGAAGGACTCTCCGAGGTCAAGCTGGGCGTCAAGACCCACGACTCCGGCAAGCTGTTCGGTTCGGTGACCGCCAACGATGTCGTCGGCGCCATCAAGACCGCCGGTGGACCCTCGCTCGACAAGCGGAGCATCAACCTGCCCAAGGGGCACATCAAGGCCACCGGTAAGTACCCGGTGGTGGTCAGCCTTCACAACGACATCGTTGCGAAGTTCGACCTGACCGTGGCTGCTGCCGAGTAGTCAGCTTCTGTCTACGACAAACCCCCGGCCCTTTGGGTCGGGGGTTTGTTGTATGCGGGGTACCGCGGCTGGGAGATCAGACGGTGCAGAGCGGGCGGATCTCGTTCGAGCCACCGGCGGTCGGGGAGGTGAGGATCAGGCAGGCGTTGTAGCCGTCGTCCTCGGCGACCTTACGGATCTCCTTCCAGCCCTCGGCGCTGATGTTCGGTTCCCGGGACAGGACGAAGGCCGACGTGCGCGACGGGTTGCCGACAAACGCCCACGAGTAGTCGTCGGCGATGTGGGAGACCACGTAGTTGGTCGGTCCGCTCTTGGACTCCTGCGTCGGGACGCCCGGGAAGCTGACATGCAGTTGCGCGCCGGTGACGGTGTCGTTGACGCGGGCGTTGCCGAGGATCCGGTTGTCCCCGCCCGTCCAGGTGATGCAGGTGTTCTCGACCCGGATGTTCGCTGCGTCGATCTGCTGATAGTTGGCCTTGGTGTCGCGGGCGCAGATGAGATTGAACGGCTGCGGCAGGGCGGCGACCTGGTTCCAGGTCCCGAGGTAACGATTCGTGTCGAGTTTGGCCACGGGCTTCAACGGCGGCGGGGCAGAGCTGATGTCGGCGGAGGCCGGTGCGGCGAAGGCCAGGGCGAATCCCACCGCCAGGGCACCGGTCACGAGTTGGGTGATGCGACGAGTCGAGAACGTCATGGTGGTCGTCTCCTACTTCGGTTGCGTTGATGACACAGGTTGTGGACACGCTTGTGTATCCACATTGCCGGGCCACCAGATTCGGGGCCCGATCAGACTGAAGAGCGCCGGGATGACCACGGTGCGGACGAGGAAGGTATCGAGCAGGATGCCGATGCCGACGATGATGCCGAGCTGGGTCAGGGTGATCAGCGGGAGGATGCCGAGCACACAGAAGACGGCAGCCAAAACGATTCCGGCGCTTGTGATCACAGCTCCGGTGGAGGCCACGGCGCGGATGATGGCGTCGCGGGTTCCGTGTCCGGGGGTTTCCTCGCGGGCTCGGATCACCAGGAACATCGTGTAGTCGATGCCGAGCGCGACCAGGAAGAGGAACGAGTACAGCGGCACGTTGTCGTCGAGGGCTCCGAAGCCGAAGACGTGCTCACTGATCAAGCTGCCCAGTCCGATGGCGGCGACGGTGCTCAGCACCGTGGTGGCCACCAGGACCACCGGCGCCACGAGTGCTCGCAGGAACACGATGAGGATGACGAACACCACCGCCAGGATCAGCGGAATGATCAGGAAGCGGTCGCTTTCCGCGGCGTTGCGGGTGTCGAGTGCCTGCGCGTCCGAGCCGCCGACCAGGGCGTCGGAGCCGGGGATGTCGCCGGTCGCCGTGCGCAGATCGTCGATGATGTCGAAGGCCTGCTGAGAGGCCGGGTCCGCGTCGATCACCACCGACCACTTGGTCCATCCGGTGTCGGACTGTCCTGCTTCGGTCGCCGACTCGACACCCTCGGTGCCGTCCAGGGCTTTTTGAACCTGCGGTGCGGTATCGGTTTTCGCGACGACCGTCGTCGGGTCTGCTTCGCCGGCCGGGAAGTGTTGCGCCAGAACGTCGAAACCCTCGACGGAGTCGGCGCTGACCCGGAACTGTTCGGTCTGTGACAGGCCGATCTGGGTTCCGACCAAGCCTAGTGAACAGGCGATGAGCACGGTCAGCGCGATCGACAGAACGCGCACCGGATGACGGGAGACGCCGCCGGCGATTCGGAACCACAGACCACCTTCGGTCGGGATCGGATCCCCGACCTTCGGGATGAACGGCCAGAACAGCCGAGTTCCGCAGAGCGCCAACAGCGGTGGCAGAACCAGGAGCGCGAACAGCACGGCGACCACCAGGCCGGCGGCGGCCAGGGCGCCGAGACTGCGGGTGCTCGGCAGGGCTGCGAAGAGCAGGGTCAGCAGGGCCAGCACCACCGTGGCGTTGGATGCCAGGATTGCCGGGCCGGCGTGCCGCACGGCCTGGCGCAGCGCCAACCGGTGATCGGATTCGGTGCGGAGTTCCTCGCGGTATCGGGAGATCAACAGCAGGGCGTAGTTGGTACCGGCACCGAAGACGAGCACGCTGGTGATCCCGGCAGTGGAACCGTCGAACGACAGGCCGGTGAGTTCGGCCAATCCGGTGCCGATCGAGTTGGCGACGCGATCGGCGAACGCCACGACGATCAGCGGGATCAACCACAGGATCGGCGAGCGGTAGGTCACGATGAGCAGAATCGCGACGACCAGGGCGGTCACGGCGAGCAGGGTGATGTTGGCGCCGGAGAACGCGTTCGCGGTATCCGCGCCGAACGCCGGCCCCCCGGTGACATAGGTCTTCAGGTCGGTGGGCAGGCCGTCGTCGGCGGCGCTGCGGAGGTCATCGACGAGGTCGGTGAGTTTGAAGCCGCTCAGATCGGTGTTCACCGGCACGATCGAGATCGCGGCCACGCCGTCCGGCGATGTGACGACCGGTGGGCCGGGCGGGGTGTCGGCAGGTACCGATCGGTCGACGGCAAGCATGCGCTGGTGTGCCGCGGCCACGGCTTCCTGATCCGCAGGGGTGAGCGCAGCGCCGTCCGCGCGCACGGTCACCAGTACCGCGGGGGCGACGTTGGAGTCGGGGAACTCCTCCAGAATGTCTTTGACCTGCGCCGAATCGGCGGAGCTCGGTAGCGAGGTGGGGGCCTCTTCGGCCGAATCATTGCCGCCGATCAACCCCATCGCGGCGCCCGCGAGTATCAGTATGACCAATGCGACCACCCACGACCGCCGACCCGTCACGAGATCGGCGAAGCGGTCCCAACGGGTGCCAGAATGGATGGACTTGTCGATAGTCGCCATTGCAAAACCGTCTCATATGTTCAACTATTGAGCAACTAAAGTATCTCGGATCGAGATGCTTTGACCGGAAGAAGGAACCCTGTGTCCGAGCAACCGCCATCTGTGGACCCGCGCGCTGCGCTGGAATCCCAGATGTCCTCTGACCTGCGGCTGCTCAACGCCGCATCGGATCGGATCACGAGGGTTTTCGCGGGGCAGAACGATCTGAGCGCCAACGACTTCCGGGCACTGCTGCACGTGATGGTCGCCGACGCCGAAGGTGAGCCGCTGACCGCGGGCGCCCTGGGCAAGCGGATGCAGGTGTCCGGGGGTGCGGTGACGCATCTGGTCGAGAGGATGATCGCGACCCGACACATCCGGCGCGCATCGCATGAGCGTGATCGCCGGAAGGTGATGCTTCATTACGACGACCACGGCATGGCCGTTGCGCGGGAATTCTTTGCGCCACTCGGCCGCCACATGCGCGATGCGTTCGCAGACTTGCCCGACGACGATCTCGAGGCCGCGCACCGGGTGTTCACCGCGATGGTCGGCGCCATGCAGGCCTATCAAGAAGAGCTCGGCGACCCGAAATAGGCGACCGCGGTTGAGGTTCGAGAATCTGGCGTCAGCCTTGGTCGGCGGGTGGGAACCGAGGATCGGCGTTCTTGTCATGGCGGTTGTCCCCTGCGGGATAGACGAACTTGAACCAGGTCTGGGTAACGGTGAACGCCCGTGGGCCGGCGGCGCAGGTGACGCCGTCGGGGCTCACGGCGCAGGTTGATCCGTCGACGGTGATCGACTGGCCGATGTCGAGGAGTGGTGCGCGGAACCAACCCCGTGGGGTCGTTCGGTACCCGGTGTCGGCCGGAACCCAATACGGACCGTTTTGTCCGCCGGAGATGGCCACCCCGACGGTGCCTGGCGGTGCGGTCCTGGGATGGCCGCTGCAGCCGTTGAAGCCGTATCCGGGGCCCAGCGCGCACGTGCGACCTCCGGGCGTGACAAAGAAAGTGCGCCCGTTGTCGGCGTGGTCGGGGGAGCGGTAGGGAGATGGGTCGATCGCCGCATATCCGGATAGGTCGGGCATCTGTTGATGGTTCGGCGATGGTGCGGCCGGCGCCGTCGCGCCCGTTGTCAGCAGCGCCGCCACGGCGGTACCCACGATGATCGTCCCGACCAACTTCCGCACGAACGCCTCCCCCGAATGGTCCCCGTCACATCATTGCACCTGAATTGGCATCATCACGTGGACTCCCGGAGATGAGCATCAAAAAGGATCGCGAAGATCACTTTTGACAGCTCGCAAAGTAAGTCGCGTGTTTGCGGCGTGAAAGCCTGCGCGCCACCCGGGATTCATCATGAGCTAAACCGAACACGCCCGAAA
The DNA here is from genome assembly GCF_059553375.1 of Williamsia sp. z71. NCBI lineage: Bacteria > Bacillati > Actinomycetota > Actinomycetes > Mycobacteriales > Nocardiaceae > Williamsia > Williamsia sp. z71. Next base: position 156,189 of record NZ_JCANWX010000003.1, on the reverse strand, counting down.
TCGGACATCTTGGGACACGCCGCCAGAACGCTATCCACAGTAACTAAAAGTCTTGAACAGCCTCTGAGCTGCGATGATCGCAAATGTGATCTCAGTTATCCACAAGTTCCCCACAGGGCGCTAACAAGATGGGTCGCCTGGTGCACAGATGGTTAACAGGGTGATCCACAGGTGCATTTGGCCGGATCGGCACCACCCCTTAGTGTCTGCCGGAGTGTGTCGATTCGGGTTGGCTCCGGCATGGCAGATCGGAGATGTCGGACAGGCCTGCGAGACTTGAACCGAACAAACTATCGAAGGGGTGGCGTCTTGGCCGTCGTTGATGATCGCGGGCATGCTGAACCTCAGGATCAGGCCCCACCGAGCGAGGATTTCGGTCGTCAACCCCCTCAAGACATGGCTGCAGAACAGTCGGTTCTGGGCGGCATGATGCTCTCGAAGGACGCCATCGCCGACGTTCTCGAGAAGCTGCGCCCCGGCGACTTCTACAAGCCCGCGCATCAGTCTGTGTACGACGCCATTCTGGATCTCTACGGCAAGGGCGAACCTGCCGACGCCGTCACCGTGGCGGGCCAGCTGGACCGCATGGGTGAGCTGCGCCGGGTCGGTGGTGCTCCCTATCTACACACGCTGATCTCTACCGTTCCGACCGCTGCCAATGCCGGCTACTACGCCGAGATCGTTGCCGAGAAGTCGATTCTGCGCCGTCTCGTCGAGGCGGGTACCCGCATCGTGCAGTTCGGTTACGGCGCCGACGGCCAGGACGTTGCCGAAGTCGTCGACCGCGCGCAGGCCGAGATCTACGAGGTCACCGAGCGTCGCACCACCGAAGACTATGTGCCGTTGGAAGAGCTGCTGCAGCCGACGATGGACGAGATCGACTCCATCGCCTCGGCCGGCGGAATGTCCAAGGGCGTGCCGACTGGCTTCCACGATCTCGACGAACTCACCAACGGACTTCATCCCGGCCAGATGATCATCGTCGCGGCGCGACCCGGTGTCGGTAAATCGACCCTTGCCATGGACTTCCTGCGGTCGTGCTCGATCAAGCACGGCAAAGCCAGTGCCATGTTCTCCCTGGAAATGAGCAAAACCGAGATCGTCATGCGGTTGCTCTCCGCCGAGGCCAAGATCAAGCTCGGCGACATGCGCGCCGGACGGATGAGCGATGACGACTGGACACGGCTCGCTCGCCGGATGGGTGAGATCTCCGAGGCGCCACTGTTCATCGACGACTCGCCCAACCTGACGATGATGGAAATCCGCGCCAAGGCTCGGCGGATGAAGCAGAAGCACGACCTCAAGCTTGTGGTGATCGACTACATGCAGCTGATGTCGTCGGGTAAGAAAGTCGAATCCCGCCAGCAGGAAGTCTCCGAATTCTCGCGAAGCATCAAGCTTTTGGCGAAGGAGATCGAAGTTCCGGTGGTCGCGATCAGCCAGCTGAACCGTGGTCCCGAGCAACGTACCGACAAGCGTCCCCAGGTCTCCGACCTTCGTGAATCGGGATCGCTGGAGCAGGACGCCGACATGGTCATCCTGCTGCACCGCCCCGACGCCTTCGAACGCGACGACCCACGTGCCGGCGAAGCAGACATCATTGTCGGCAAACACCGTAACGGTCCGACCGCCACGATCACCGTTGCGCACCAACTACATTTGAGCAAGTTCGTGGACATGGCCCGCGGCTGATCGTTGCCGCGATCGGCATTGCGGATTCGCGGTTGGATTTCGCTTGCGGAACATGTTGCGGAGATGAACAGTGAGCCTTCACCAGTGGCATCCGAATCCCGATCGGAAATCGAGCAAGGGTTTCTGGCTCAAATTCGCGCTGTCGATGTCGATGATTCTGGCAGTGCTGATACTCGTGGCAGTGATTGCGTAGTCATTGCTTCTCTGGTCTCGAAACATGAACCAGGCGATGACCGACGCGGCGATCCAGCGGTACTACACCGATCAGTTCGATGAAGGTGCCCGCCTGACCACCAGATCAGGCCAGAGTGCACTTGAGTTCATCCGGGTGCAGGAGATCATCGGCGCGCGGATCGCCCCCAACTCGCGGATCCTCGACGTTCGGGCCGCTCTACCACCTCCATGACCGTTCCGATCGACTCACCGCATTGCGGGAGGCTGCCCGCGTAACCGTGTCTGGAGGGCAGCGGGCACTTCCATACCGCCGCTGAACTCGAGCGCGAATTACTCGAGGCGGAACTCGTCGACGTCGAAGTACACGCAATTGAAGGGGCCGCCGGACTCGCACTTGAACAGATGCCCACCGGCGACAGGGAACTCCTCGAGGCCGCACTGACCATCGCGCGGCGCACCGGTCACCTCCCCGGTGTTCGTGATATCAGCAACCACACCATCGCAATTGGGAGCGTGTCGTAAACGCAGCGGTCACGATTTGTGGACGACTGCCGGTGTGCCCGCATGCACCGATCTGCGTTGAGCACGAATCGAATTCATTCTCCGACGACGTTGAGTTCCGTCCTGGTGTCGTAGTCGGTGCGAGCGCCGGCGACCTCGTTCTGGTGCTGTTCGGTCCATCGCACCAAGGACTGAATGGTGTCGAGCAGGGTCACGCCCAGTGGCGTGAGCGCGTACTCGACCCGAGGGGGCACGACGGGGTACACGGTTCGGCGAACGAGGCCGTCGCGCTCCAGTTGGCGCAGGGTCCGAGTCAGCATGCGCTGGCTGATCCCGCCGATCTCGCGGCTCAGTTCGGTGAAACGCAGGGTGCGTCGCTCGAGTAGCGAGATGGCCAGCAGCGACCACTTGTCCGCGATGCGGTCGAGTATCTGGCGGACTTCGCAATCCTCCCGGGTGTCCCATTGCCGGGCGCCGTAGTCATCTTCGGTATCCCCGCAGTAACCGGGGATCTTTGAAGTGCCTTCTTCCATGGTCAGCAATGGTGCCTGAAGATGAGGTCAGTTACAAGAAGTAACTGTATGGCCCAAAGGGAACTGTCTCGATTCACCCAGGCCTCCGCTGCTTCATCCACAAAGGAGTTGCCGATCATGACCCCATCACAGGCTTCGATCCCCGGTGACCGCCCCGGTCGCCTCGGCTGGCGCACCCGGGGCGTGCTGTTCGTGCTCTGCGGTGCGATCTTCCTGGAAGGGATCGACGTGGCCATGCTGAACGTGGCGTTGCCGTCGATCCGGGCCGATCTCGGGCTGTCCACCGGTGAACTGCAGTGGGTCATGAGCGCCTACGTGCTGGGGTACGGCGGTTTCATGCTTTTGGGAGGGCGCGCAGCCGACCTCTTCGGGCGACGGCAGATGTTCCTGGTCCCCCTTGTGGTGTTCCTTCTCTTCTCCGGCCTGGGTGGTCTGGCCACCGAAGGGTGGATGCTCATCGTCGCCCGGTTCGTGACCGGCGTTGCTGCCGCGTTCATGACCCCCGCCGGGCTTTCCATCGTCACGACGAGCTTCGCCGAAGGTCCCCAGCGCAACAAGGCCCTCCTGATCTACTCGGGAACGGCATCAGGGGGCTTTTCCCTCGGGTTGGTCATCGGCGGCCTTCTCGCGGCGGTCGACTGGCGGTTGGTGTTCTTCGTCCCGGTAGCCGTGTCGCTGGTGATCCTGCTCGCGGCTTTCCCGCTCGTGCCGAAGTCCCCGCGCCCGGACCGCAAGGGTCAAAGCGTCGACGTCGCCGGGGCCGTCAGCATCGCGGGAGCGATCCTCCTGCTGGTCTTCACAGTCGAGCGGGCCACGCATGCGGAGGTGATCTGGACACTTGCCACCCTTGCGATCAGTGCCCTGTTGTTCGTCTCGTTCGTGGTGATCGAACGAAAGTCGTCGGCACCGCTGGTCCGCCTTGGCATCTTCGGATCGGGGTCGCTCGTGCGCACGAACCTTGCTGCACTGCTGTTCGCCGCAGGCTTCTTCGGGTTTCAGTTCATCGTTGTTCTGTACCTCCAGGAACTACGAGACTGGTCCACGCTGGCAACGAGTTTCGCTCTCCTGGCAGTCGGCATCGATGCGCTGTTGGCGCCGACCCTCACACCTAAGCTCGTCGATCGGTTCGGCTACCCACGGGTGGTCTTCGGTGGTCTGCTGATAGCGGTTCTCGCCTACGTCATGTTCTTACCGATCGGTATGGACTCGACCTACCTGGCGATGTTCCCGACCATGATTGTCTTGGGGCTCGCCTTCGCCCTGGTGTACGGACCTCTCACCATCGCAGCTACTGAAGGCATCAAGGAAGACGAGCAAGGTCTCGCCGGCGGACTGCTGTACACCTCGTTCCAGTTCGGAGCCGCGCTCGGCCTCTCGGCAGTCACCGTCGTATACGTCCTGGCTGCTGGTAGCGGCGGGTCGCCCGAACAAATGCTCGACGGCTACCGAGCAGCCTTGCTCGTGCCACTCGCCGCCGCCGGTCTCGCTGCCTGCATCACGGCGTTCGACCTCCGCCGCGTCGCGGTCGCCGGACCCGAGGCGGAAATCAGTCGCCGTCCCAGTTCCAAGGGTGAGCGACAAACGATCTAGAGCATCGGTGATCGGTTGCCTCGCAGCGACTTCGCGTTTCAGGTTCGGTGGGCCGTCGCTGTTGGCCGATAGGTCATTTGGCCGATGCGATCCGAGCGGCTGATTGTGATCATTGGTGTCGCAGCTATGCGGACGATGTCAGATCCGCAGCAACACAACTGGAAGGCGAAGTCGGGATGAATACGAATCTGAGTGCAGAGCAGCAGGAGTCACAGCACAAGGCCGTGGTGGTCGGGATGTACAACGACCTGAGGCAGGGCAACGGCGAAGCGGTCTTGATGGCGCTGAGTGAAGAGATCGCGTGGACGGTGCCACCGGGTTTGTCCTACGGCGGTACCTACCACGGCCGAGAAGCAGTGCTGAACAACGTCTTTTCCCGCTTCGTCACCGACTGGGAGGATTTCGAGGTTGACTGGGACGAGGTCTTCGGCGTCGGGAATGTGGTGATCGCACTCGGTCACTATGCCGGCAAGCGCCGTGAGACAGGCAAGACCATGCGTGCACGTTTTGCACACGTATGGCGATTCACCGATGGTGTGCCGGTCACTTTCGAGACCATCCCGGACACGCACACCATGGTCGCGGCGATGTCGTAGATGTGGGCAGCTCTTCTGAGAAGTGTTCTTCCGGTTGAAAATTGAGCGTCCGATAGGCCTCCGCGCCGGCACCGGTTGCGTGGACGGACCGAATGCTACTGTTCGGCGGTGCCTGAGATTCGAGTAGCAGAAGTACTTTCCGCGCTGTCTCTGACCACCGATCTCGCTGCCGGGGTCCCTTTTGAAAAAGGGCTTCGCACATGCGTGGTCGCCTCGGTGTTCGCCGACGAAGTGCTCGGTGTCGATGCGGTTACACTGCGGACCATCTTCGAGACGGCGCTGCTGCGCTCGGTCGGTTGTACCTCGTTCGCACCGGAACTCGCTGCGATCTTTGGGGACGACGTTGCCTTCCAAGCGGCGTTGAAGACGTTCGAGCCCGGCGACGAGGAGAAGTTCGCTTCCCAGTTGAGCACCCTCAGCGATCAGAACGGTATCGGTGGTTCGGGACTTGCCGCGCCTCCCGTGGAGGTCTTCCAAACAGTCGGTGTGGATGCCATGCGCAGTGGCTGCGAGGCCAGCCGCTCGTTGGGCGCCGGCCTGGGTTTGCGGTCGGAGTCAATCGAAGCCCTTGACCATGTGTACGAGCGATGGGATGGACGCGGCATCCCGGGCAGCCGCCAAGGGGAACAACTATCTCTGGCTGTGCGAGTTGTCCACCTTGCCGAACAGGCAGTTCTCGCGCATGCGGTGGGCGGGTTGCCCGCTGCGGTGAGCGAGGTCCGTCGCCGCGGTGGTGGTCACCTCGATCCCCAACTGGCCGAGGCATTTGTTGCGAATTCGCAGGTCGCGATGGCCCCTCTGGACGAGCCGGATGCGATCCAGGCGGTGCTCGACGTCGAGCTGTTACCCCACGTGACCTTTCCCTTCGGGTCACTGCCGCAGCTGTGCGCTGTGCTGGCCAGACTGGTGGACTTGAAGAGCACGTGGTTCCTCGGCCATAGCGAACATGTTGCGGCACTGGCAGAAGCTGCAGGCAGACTTGCCGGCTTCGATTCTGCGGCCGCAACCGAATTACGTTGTGCCGGACTGTTGCATGACCTCGGCCGAGTGGGGGTTTCGAGTAGCACCTGGGATCGTCCAGGTCCTCTCGGGCTGGCTGAGATGGAACGTGTTCGAATGCATCCGTATTGGACTCATCGCATCCTGGATCGTGTACCGGCACTGGCGGCAATCGCCCCGATCGCTTCAGCGCACCATGAGCGGGTAGATGGCGGCGGTTACCACCGCGGTGTTTCCTCCCTGCAACTGACATTCTCCGCCCGAATCTTGGCGGCAGCGGACAGATTTGTCGGGCTCACCGAACCGCGTCCGTACCGTGCGGCCTACACGGTCGAGGCTGCCGTGGGGATACTGATGCGGGAGGTCGAGACCGGCGGGCTGGACCGACAGGCGTGTGCGGTGGTGATCGAAGCGGCAGGTCGGCCTCGGCCTCGATCGAAACTGCCTGCGGGACTGACCGAACGAGAGGTGGAGGTGCTCTGCCTGGCCGCACGAGGGCTGAACAACCGCGAGATCGGGGAGGAGCTCGGAATTTCGGGTCGGACGGTGGGACACCATCTTTCCCACATTTACGACAAGGTCGGCCGGCGCACCCGGGCCGGTGTTGCGGTGTTCGCGATGGAACACGACTTGCTTCCGTGACCCACTGCGTGGCCGTGCGCACCCTGATGCACGCAGTGAGGCCCTGATGCCGGGACCGAAACTTCGATGACGTGGGAGCAAGCGGTCTGTGCCATCCTGGGTGTCGATAATTTGTAGGAGGTAGTCGAACTGATGACGGTCACTGCGCCAGATCCGTCCGCCGGGTACACCGATGTCAACTTTCGTTGGTACAGCGAGGTTCCTGTGGTCGTCTCGCTTCATCTGACCGGTTATCCCGCACCACCATCCATGGCGGCATCGGGCTGACGCTCACCGAGCCGGGTGTTTATGCGACGACGGTGCGACTTCCGGACGACGCATGTGTGAGTTATGGCTTCTTGGTCTTCGAATCCGTTGAAGCGCAACAAGAATTTTCGATCTACCCGGTCCTCGACAATCTCGTCTCCGACCCAGCCAATCCTGATGTGATTCGCCGTCCGTTCGGTATGCGCGGCTGGTCGTCGGTGTTGGAATTGCCGGGCGCGCGGACACACCCGGCGTGGCCGGACCCTGACCAGGATGCCACATCCGAGGGTGAATCGTCCTATGCCATACTCGAATCAGGTCGTACGCTGACGATTCTTCCTGGTGATGCGGACGGACCGCTCTTGGTGATGTTCGACGGAGATCTGTGGGCCGACGCCGACTTCGGCTATCGCAGCGCAATGACCCAGCGCAACAAGGATGCAACCGGTCCATCGCCGACTGCCATTCTCGTCAGCACACCCGACCGGCAGATACTCGACAACAGACCGTTGATGACGCAATTGTTGACGCGGGATGTACTTCCGGCACTCGAACGAGTGGGAATCAGGTGGAAGGGGATCATCGTCGCCGGACAAAGCTACGGCGGTCTGGCGGCGGCCGGCCTTCTCATCGACCTGCCCGACCTCATCGACGCTGCGATCGTCCAGTCGGGGTCTTTCTGGTTCGACGAAGAGAGCGAGACGCGCGACTATGAGCGACCGGGGACGCTGACCCGGTCACTCGAGCGTTTGTCCGGAGCCCGGACTCTCACCAATCGTGTTGTGGTACAGGTCGGAAGCCTGGAGGGTGCGATGGTCGATCAGTCGCGGTGGTTCGCGGACGCGGCGACGGCTGCCGGGGCGCAGGTGCACTTCGAAACCTATTCCGGTGGACACGATTACGCGTGGTATCGCCACGCAATCCTTGACGGGATCGATCGCCTGTGCCCATGACCACACCGGTCATCGCGGCAGCGGTTTGAGACCGATCATCCGGCGGTCCGACGAGAAGATCCACCCGTCGTCGTGCCGTATGGTCGCGCCACCTGAGGCGAAGGTTTCGGGATCGGAGTCGATGGCAAGGAATGGTGCCGTCCACACCACCCGGCCGGTCTTGACATCTAATGCGGTCAACGCGATCCCGTCGGTGCCGACGAGCACGTTGTCGCCGGCCGCTGCCGGCGTCATCGTCTCAGCTGTGTCATTGTGCCACAGCTGTTTTCCTGTCCAAAGGTCGATGCCGGTCTCATTCGCCCCGTCGCGCAGATAGATTATGTCGCCAGTGATGGCTGTCACGGCTCCCTGTGTCCCGTTGTCGCCGGTCACGAGGTCGATGTTGGTCCAGAGTCGATCGCCGGTGGTGCGGTCGTATGCGGAATCTCCCATCAAAATGGGTGCGTCGGTGCCCGACAGCTGATCGAGCGCCGGCCGCTGCACTGCGGCGCTCTTCACTGTTGCGAGCACCTTGCCGTCAGGGCCTCGGAGCAACTGCTCGGAGACTGCGTTGTATGTCTCGCAATCGGTATTAGACTGCGCCACAACACCACCGGATTCCAGACTCGCGGCGTAGATGCACTCGTCGCCGGTGTTCCACAGCTCAGCACCGGACTCGGCATCGAATTGCGCCATCTCGATCCCCGTCTGAACGGCACCGACGCCGTCCGTCACGGTCAGTACCTCGCTGTTGAACACCGAATCCCATCCGGCGCCGATGTCGAAGCTCTGCGACCAGTTGGCCGAGATGTCGTCGTAGTTGCCCGAATGGACTCGGACGTCGTTGTCTTCGGGATTGCCTTCGGCGGTGTAGAGGGTGTCCGAGGTGGTGGTGATACCAAAGACCGACTCGTCGACCGTCCGCCGTTCGACCTCCCCCGATTCGATGTCATAACGGACGAGCTCATAGCCTTCATTCATTGCGTAGCAATAGATCTTGCCGTCGAGCGGTTCCTCGCTGCATTGCTGGAGATCGGTCGCGGGAGCCTGCCAGCGGACCGTCCCATCGTCGGGATCGATGCCGATCATGACGGCGTCGTCGAGGGTGTAACCGTCGTTGGGGATGCCGGCAATGGTCATCAGGGTGTCATCCACAAGGATGAATCCAGGGAAACCGGAGTTGTAGGAGGACCCCCCGCGCGGGTCGGAGAAATCAGCGAACGGACGGTCGAGATACTCGGCGGCATCGAGGGACCAGGCGAGTCCGGGAGCTTCCGCAGTGGTCGCGGTGATCTTCTTGACCGGTGTCTGAGAATGGTGGTTCACCAATATAAATCCCGCCGCGGTGAGGGTCACAACGGCAGCTGCCGCGGCGGCGACGAGTTGCCAGGTGCTCTTGTCGGGCACGTCTACAGTTCCAATCCGGGTGTGAGCGCGATTGATTCGAGTTCATCGAGCGGGAGAATCTGATCGGCGCTTGCTGCGCTGGAGCTGACGGAGATCCTCGTCCCGGCGGGCCGCGTCACGACGACGGAGTTCGACATCTGTGTTGTGGATTCTTCTGGCTTGTTCATCGGGAAGGACGAGTAAAAGGACCGCTCGGTCTGCACGACGGTCCCGTCCTCGAGTGTGCGGAGCGTCTTCTGTCCACCCGAACCCGGTTCCGGGCGTTCCGGGGCGGGAAGGGCCTGACCCCCGGTGATCGAAATATTCAGATCCACACCTGCTTGTACATCCGAAATCCCGGTGCACAGCGTCTGGTTTCCCCCGAGTTGCAAGGGTTTCAGCTTCGGACCGCCGAGATCAACTGTCGCGAGGACCGCGTCGAGCTTACGTGCCTGCTCACGAGAGACGGCCGGGCCGTTGGTCTCGGAGTAGCCATAACACTCTTCCGGCGGGGGCGGGGTCCCAGCTGGAACGGCCGTGGTGACGCGGAGCCGTGGATCTGCGACGATGCGCACCAGATCATCAACGGTCAAGGGTATTTCACCGCTGTTCTCCTGCCGCGTGGCCCCGAAACTGTCGCTGGCGCTTGCGCTGATCCAGGATCCGTCGGCCACGTATGCCTGTGCCGACCTGCTGAGGGTGCGAACGCCGTTCACTTCCCGCCAGGTGTCGTGCACATCGACCACCGTGCCGTCGGCCAGGGTGCGACGCTCGTCGAGATGCCCTGCGACGCACGGTGGAATCGGTGCGGACTTCTGTTGTACGCCGATGTACAAACTCCCCTTTGCTTTCCCGTTGACCACGGAACCCGACGCCGATGTATATCCGTCCGGCGCCGAGTCGGAGTCGCCGAAGTCGGTGATCGGTTGAAAGATCAGCGAGCGTTCTGGACTCGCGAACTCGATCTCGGCACTGCCAGGCAATGTTTCGGCTACTGCCTGCGACATTGCGGTTGCTTTGGAGCCGTTGAACCAGGGAAATTTGGGGTTGTCGTAGGTTTGCTGGCTGCCTGTCATGACCGAGATCGCACTGTAGCCACCGAACTCGTCAGGTTGCTCGATGACGTCGCATCCGGGAATGTCAGCGGTCAGGTCGACAGGTTCTTCCACCATGTCGAAGTCTTCGGGCGCAGCGGGTTCTGGCTCCGCGGTCGACGACGTTGGAGCCGTCGTCAGTTCCGGTTCGGGCTCAGATTGTAGGAGTCCCGCCATCACGACCCCGAGCGCGAGGACGGAGATGATGACCAGCGCGAAGGTCCACGCTTCTTTCTTGCGCGACGAGATGTGATCGTCCATCGGTCTCCCCCTGATCGTGGCCGCTACAGAAGCCATGTCGTCACGACCAGCAAGTTCGTTACGCGAAGCAGGATTCAGTCGGACCGTCAGTCGAGTAGTCGAATACACGCCCTTTCGGTGGTGTGCGGTGTCAGTCTGGAAAGGACGCGGCCATTGCGGTATCGGCGAACGTGCCGCACAAACAATCCATGGAGGAGCGATGACTGATCCCCGCAAAAGTTCGACCACCACAGCCCCGCCGAAGGACGACGTCTCCAACGCTGAACTCGTCCGCTGGGCATTGGGTCGCCTCAACGCCCGGGACATCACCGGTCTGCGCAGGTTCTGGACCGCCGACACGATCGTCGATTTCCCAACCGGGACATGCCGTGGAGCCGACGCCATCGCCGCTTACTTCGAGGAGGTCTTCGCGGCTGTGCACGACTTCGACATGGAGGTCGTGTCGGTCGCCGGGTCCGGCAAAGACGTTCTGGTCCACTGGCATCTGACCGGTCGGCATGCCGGTACTTTCGTCGGGGTGGCCGGAACCGGACGGCCGATCGCCCTCGATGGTTTCGACCACTTCGTCATCGCGGATCGGAAAGTCGTCACCAACACGGTGCGCTATGACCAGATGGAGTTTGCGCGTCAGATCAAGATGCTGCCCCCGGATGGGTCGAATGCGGATCGCGCAATGAAAGCTGCCTTCAACGTCAAAACCCGTGTCGCGGGGAGGGTTCGCCTGCGCTGACAGAAGCGCTGATCGCCGGGCGGCTATCGATGAACCCGGTGTCAACGGACGTGTTGTCTCGAAGTCCAATGACGATTCGGGCTACTAGAGCTACGCGAGCTGCTACTGATCTAGGTTCCGGCAGTTCATTTGGACAGTCGTGTGTTGATCACCGGGGTGAGCGCGCCGTCGATCAGGAGTCGGTCACTTGTGGCGATCGTGAATCCCCGGCGCGCAGCCTGGGCGACGATCATTCGGTCGAATGGGTCTTTGTGATCCCAGGGCAGGCGGCCGGCGGTGGCCGCGTCCGCCGAATCGATCGACAGGCCGGTAGCGCCCATGGCCGCCAGTGTGTCGTCCCAGACCGACAGGAGCGCGTCGCCATCGAAGCGGCCGATACGGGTTTTGATTGCGATCTCCCACGTAGATGCCGCCGACACGAAGAGCTCGTTGGACCTATCGGACAACAGATCGCGAGCGGGTGATGCGATTCTCTCGGGGGCTGTCACCAGCCACAACAGCGCGTTGGTGTCGAGCAGAATCGACGTCACCGGGCGTCGTCCCAAGCCGACAGTTCAGACTCCGGCAGTGGTTCATCGAACGAGTCCGGAATGACGAGATGCGGCAGCTGTCCGAATGTTCGTGGAGTGGCATGGACGGGGGAGAGTACGGCCACCGGCCGGCCATGATTGGTGATCGTCACCGAGATGCCGGACCTTTCGACCTCAGCCAGAACTGCGTTGAGGCGCGTTTTGGCCTCTGTGCTGGTGATCATCTTCATGGAACCAATTTACACCAGTGAAACTAGTGCGAATAGTCCAAATAGGCCTTGTCATCGATCGCGCCAGGAGGTTCCACGCGTCGCAGAAAGTGCAACTGTCTGAGCCAGACTCCGTTGACCCGTAGGGGAGGATCGGGAGTCAACGGGCAGGAATTGAATTGCTGGTATGCCACTATTCGACCCGGCGTCCGAGGCAAACTCGATATCGGCAAACGGCAGGAGTTCGGCAGCGCAGATGGACGTGATCAACGAATTCGTCACCGCCCAGGCCGGCGCGCTGTGGGTCTACCCGGTGCTGTTCGCGTTGTGCGCCATCGACGGGTTCTTCCCGCCGCTGCCGAGCGAGTCGGTCCTGATGACCTTGGCGTCGCTGTCCGGATCGACGGGTCGGCCATATCTTTCGGTGCTCATTCTGGTCTCGGCGCTGGGTGCGATCGTCGGGGACAACATCGCCTACGAGATCGGGCGAAGAGTGGGCGCAGATCGCTTCGCGTGGATGCGCAAACCCAAGGCACGTGAGGCGCTCACCCGGGCACGCCACGGGCTCGACAAACGCGGCGTGGTGATCATCCTGACGGCGCGCTACATCCCGATCGGCCGGGTCGCCGTCAACATGACTGCCGGTGCCACGCACTACCCACGAAGAAAGTTCGTGCCCCTCACCATCGTCGCGGGTGTCACCTGGGCGCTGTACGGGGCCCTGATGGGACGGTTCGTCGGTGATTTCTTCGACGATCAACCACTGATCGGTGCGGGCGTCTCCATCGTTGTCGCTCTGGTATTGGGCGTTCTGCTCGATCGCGCGATGAAGAGGTTCCACGCGGTGCGGGAGGCTGCGGTTGTGGACCCCGACTCGGGGGAGCCCGAAAAGGGCGTCAGCTGACCAGAGAGTTGTTGCACGTGAAACATTGCCGCCGTCGGTGGTGGTGAATGTGCCGCATCTGTTCCGTTGGGCTGAATTCATGTGGTCCCCGCCACATCCCGGTTCCTAGTCTCGGTCTATCCGAGGAAGGGATCCGGAAAATTGCAGTCTCTCGCTTGCCACACCTGTGACGCTCGCGTGTCCGTCGCGAAGTACAGCCCCGCTCACACGAGCATCCAATGGACCGCCGAGGCCTCCCAGACGTGCCGGGAGATGGCTGCGGCCGCTGCCGTCGATTGCGGTGGCTACCTGCTGCGCTGTGAAGCGCTCGATCGCACGGTCGATGAAGCGGTGAAAGACGGCAAGATTCCGATGACCACTCGTTCTGAGCCGGCCGTCCGGCCCCTTGCCGCAGAAGAAGTCTTCACCGCCTCCCGGTGATCGCCGTTTACTTTCAGCCTGTTTGACCTCCCTACCCACCCCATCTGGAGAACCCCATGACCGTCGAGCAAGAGCGCATCGAGATCCGAAACATCGACACCGGCACCAATCCAACACGTTTCGCGCGTGGCTGGCACTGCATCGGTTTGGCAAAGAACTTCCGTGACGGTAAGCCGCATCAGGTCCGCGTCTTCAACACCGAGCTGGTTGTGTTCGCCGACTCGACCGGCAAGATCAACGTGCTCGACGCCTTCTGCCGGCACATGGGCGGCAACCTCGCCCGGGGCGAGATCAAGGGCGACACGATCGCCTGCCCGTTCCACGACTGGCGCTGGAACGGCAAGGGCCGCTGCGAATCGGTTCCCTATGCCCGCCGCACCCCCAAGGTGGCCCGCACGAAGACCTGGACCACGATGGAGCGCAACGGCGTCCTGCTGGTGTGGAACTGCCCGCAGGGGACCGAACCGACTCCAGAGCTTGCGATTCCGGAGATCGAGGGCTACGAAGACGGACAGTGGAGTGACTGGACGTGGACGACGATTCACGTCGAGGGATCGCACTGCCGTGAGATCGTCGACAACGTCGTCGACATGGCCCACTTCTTCTACGTGCATTACCAGATGCCGGAATACTTCAAGAACGTCTTTGACGGCCACGTGGCCGGTCAGCACATGCGCTCGTACGGACGCGACGACATCAAGACCGGCGTGCAGATGGATCTTCCCGAAGCCCAGACGATCTCGGATGCGTTCTACTACGGCCCCTCGTTCATGCTCGACACGATCTACACCGTGGCCGACGGTTCGACCATCGAGTCCAAGCTGATCAACTGCCACTACCCGATCGACTCGAACTCGTTCGTGCTGCAGTTCGGCACGATCGTCAAGAAGATCGATGGCATGACCGATCAGCAGATGGCCGATATGGCAACGCTTTTCACCGACGGACTCGAAGAGCAGTTCGCGCAGGACATCGAGATCTGGAAGCACAAGTCTCGCATCGAGAACCCGCTCCTGACCGAAGAGGACGGCCCCGTCTACCAGCTCCGTCGCTGGTACAGCCAGTTCTACGTCGACGTCGAGGATGTCACCCCGGACATGACCCAGCGGTTCGAGTTCGAGGTCGACACCACCCGTGCCCTCGAGAACTGGCACAAAGAGGTCGAGGAAAACCTCGCAGCTCCCCAGGAGTGATGCCGTGCCTCTCGGCCCTGCCACTCCGATGGTGCAGGGTCGAGAGGTCAGGTGTTGCGGTGGCGCATCCCGTCGACGAACACGTTGATCACGGTGCGGGCCAGATCGGCAAAAGTCTGCTCGGGGCTCGGCCGGAACCAACGTGAGGCGTGCCAGAACGAGTCGTAGAGAAGTTCTTGAAAGAGCTTGGGGTCGACGTCGGTGCGCAGGTCGCCGGCGGCAACGCCTTCGGTGATGGCGTCGCGCCAGGCAATCTCCATGGTGTCGGCGGTCGCCGCCATATCGGCCTCGACCACACGTTCACGCATGTAGTCGCCCTCGCGCCGCCAGATCGAGGTGGCCCCGTGGTACTGCTCGCTCGTCTCCAGCGCGACCTCACCAAGCGCCACCAGGCGTTCAACAGGTGGCAGCTCCCGCGCCAACACGTCGTTGCACCGGGCCGACAGATCTTCGATGTACTCGCGGATGAGTTCGGTGACGATCGCTTCCTTGGACGGGAAGTAGTGGTAGAGCGCGCCGGAATAGACGCCCACCGCTTCAGCGATCTCGCGAATAGTGGTTGCAGACACGCCTTTTCGAGCAAAAATCTCAGCTGAGCGATCCAGGATCAACTTCCTGCGTTCTTGCGGATCCACGGCAATACCCCTGTCGGATGCGGGCATTGGGTGCCCACGCGCTGCTGATTGTGCCACATCCGTTGATCAAATGATCAATGGGTCCGAAAGTTCACGTTCCCAAAGGAGTATGCATGACTGCCCCCGGCCCCGATCCTTCTTTCCAAGCAGGCGCGCTGAACGGCCACTCCGCCATCGTCACCGGCGCCGGGCAGGGGATCGGACGCGGTATCGCCCTGGCGTTGGCGGCGGCCGGCGCGCAGGTGGCGGTCGTCGGCCGGACCGAGGCGACCATCGGTGCCGTGGCCGAGGAGATCGTCGCCCGCGGTGGTCGTGCGGTGCCATTTGTCTGCGATGTGACCGACGGCGGTGCGGTTGAGGTGCTGGTGCCGGCGATCGTAGCCGAGTTCGGCGGAATCACGGTGCTGGTCAACAATGCCCAGACCGCGGCACCGGGATTGCTGCTCGAACTCGACGAGGCCACCTATCGGGAAGGCATGGAATCGGGCCCCACCGCAACATGGCGCATGATGCGGGTCTGTCATGAGTATTTGAAGGATGGCGGATCGATCGTGAATCTCGGGTCGGCGGCCGGCATCCGTTGGAACCCTTCGGGCACCGGCGGCTACGCGGCGGCAAAAGAAGCTGTCAGGGTGTTGACCCGAACTGCTGCATGCGAATGGGCGGCCGACGGAATACGAGTCAATGCGATTCTGCCGCTGGCCAATTCGAAGACGATGGAACAGTGGGCCGAACACGAGCCCGAAGCTGCCTCGGAGTATCTCCGCACGGTTCCCCTGGGGCGCCTGGGAGATCCGGAGGCCGACATCGGTCCCGCCGCGGTCTTCCTGTGCAGCGATGCCGCCCGGTACATCACCGGACACACACTGGCCGTCGACGGTGGGCAGGCGCTCGTCCGCTAGGTTGCAGCGCCCACCGGGTCATCCGGCTCGGCGGGCGGATCCGCTGTCGCCCAGGGATTGCCAGATCGCCCTGGCCGCGGCCCGCAGGGGCATCGCCAAGGTGACGGTGTCGACGCTGCCGGCCGGCCCGGTGACCGACAGGGCGCCGACGCAGGTGCGGGTGTTGCCGATCGGGGCGGCCACGCACGCGACACCGGGCACGGAGTCCTCGCATTCGTACGCCACGTTGCGCTGGCGGATGTGGGCGATCTCGTGGCGTAGCCCGTCGTTGTCACCCACGGACTTCAAGGACGCCACTGCCGAGCGGTTGCGCATCGGATCGACCCCGGAGTGTGCGATGAGCGCTTTGCCGAGCGCGGTCCGCAAGGCCGGTTGGCGCCCGCCGATCCGTGAGGGTAGCGCGACCGGACTGCATCCGACTTTGTCCAGGTAGCGGACGTCGTTGCCGTCGAGAACCGCTAGGTGGACCACCAATCCGGTCGTGGCGTGGAGCTCGTGCAACACCGGATGCGCGGCCCGGTGCAGGCTGTCGTGCTGTTGGGCGAGCGCGCCCCACTCGAACATGGTGCGGCTCAACCCGTACGACTGGCCGTGCCTGCTCACCCAACCGAACTCGACGAGTTGCGAGAGCAGTCGGTGGGCCGACGAACGCGGTAGTCCGGTGCGACAGGACAACTGGGACAGGGTGAGTTCGTTGCCGTCACGGAACTCATCGAGCAGACCAGCGACCCGGTCGATGACGGCCGGGGAAAAGTCGTCGCCGTTTCTCACGTAAACCTCCATCGGTCAGCAGGCCGGGGCCGTGGCCTGCGAGCGCTTGAGGATCGTATTGATCAAGCGCTCAATCAATATTGATATGACGATAGCAGGACTGTGACGTAGGTCAAACCGGAATCGTGACGTGGGTCTCGGGCCCGGAGATTTCCGGTCGGATCACAGTGGGTGACGCTCAGGCAGAGAGCTTCGATGCCACCAGGTCGGTGGCCTGGACCAGGTCGCGGTGGGCACCTTCTGGTGTCCGTCCTGCCGGTCCGGTTAGCGAGAGTGCGGCGATCTCGCCGTTGTGTGCGGCAAAGGCGATGGCGACGCAACTCACCTGCTCGCCGGCGGCGCCGTCGAGAACGCGCTCGGCAGCGCCGGGCACTTGGCCGTCGCGATGGGCCAGTAGGGCGGCACCCTCGACGGTTTCATGGGCGGGACGCCGCTGTCCGACGTGGGTGGGAAGTGCTGCGGCCCAACGTCCGCCGACCTTTTCGAGGTAGAGCAGGTCGTCGCCGTCGAGAACCGCCAGATGCACCGCCATCCGGGTGCGCTTGTGCAGTTGGTACATGCTCGCGAGGGCGGCTTGATGAATCCGATCGTGACTCTGTGCAAGGGATCCGAGTTCCGCCAGCTTCGGGCCGAGGTGGTAGGTGGTCCCGGTCCGGTGTATCCAGCCGACCTCGACGAGTTGCAGGAGCATGCGATGGGTCGACGACCGGGGAAAGCCGGTTCGCTCGGCCAGTTCGGTGAGCGTCAGATTGTCGGAATCGCGGAACGGTTCGAGCAGCAGTAGTACCCGTCCCATGACGGTCTGGGGTCGTTCGTCGTCTGTGAGGGTCACGGGCACTCCGAAAGCGATGTGGTGAGTCATTGATTGATCATCCAATCAATGAGTGGATCGTACTGCAGCATCGTTCGACTTGCGAAGGGAATGGGAGCGGACACAGAAAAGCACCGCGACGAAATGTCGCGGTGCTTTTCCGGGGGAAGTGCTCTGACCTGCGGTTCGAGCGGTCAGCCGGCCGCCGGGATGAACGCCTTGAGCGGTTCAGATCCGGACTGGTCATGGCCCCAGTAGGCGTCGGCGGTGATCTCTTCCGACGTGTAGTGCCGCTCGTCGACGAGCATGCCCTCGGTGCCGAATTCGAGGTCCCACCCGCCGGGAGCCCGAACGTAGAACGAGATCATCTTGTCGTTGGTGTGCCGTCCGAGCGTCGACGAGATCGAGAACTTCTGCTTGTTGACCCGATCGAGTGCCTGGCCGACTGCGTCGAGTGTGTCGACCTCGGTCATCAGGTGGACAAGGCCGGGTGCCTCGGTCGGCGGCGCCGGGCACAGCGCCAGGCTGTGGTGCCGCTGGTTGATCCCGAGGAAGCGAACTCGCATGGCACCCTCTTCGTCCAGCCGGATCGAACCGCGCGGAAGGAAGCCGAGTACCTGCGTGTAGAACTCGTACGACTCATCGAACTTCGCGGTCGGCAGCACCACATGTCCCAAGCCGTGCCCGCCGGTCACCCAGCGACCGGCGAACGGCGTCACCACCGGGCTGTGGTCCAGAACCGGTCCGTAGAACACCTCGAGGCGGGTCCCGGTCGGATCGTCGAACGCGATGGCCGCTTCGGCATCGATATACGAGCTTTCCTTGCGCGACAACACCTCAACGGCGCGCCCGGACTTCTCGACGGCCTCCCGCACTCGTTGGAGTGCGAACTCGTCGCGTACCTCCCAGCCGACGGCCAGTGCCTTGTCGGAATCGCCCGGGAGCACCGCGATGCGTGAGCGGCGTTCGTCGACGCGGGCGTACAGCGCGTCCGGCTCGGGACCGCTGCCGACGGCCATACCGAGACCGTCGATGAGCAGTTCGCGCCAACGCGCGACGTCTTGCGTCTGGATTCTGAGGTAACCGAGACCCCGAAGTTCTGTCATGGCTTCTTTCCTTGAAATGCGAAGAGGGTCAGATCATTGCGCGGTATGCGCCCTGCGGGTCACCGCCGAGCTGCGCGAGGGCGGCGGAGTGATAGATCATGCCGGGCACGTGGATGGCATGCGTCAGACCGACATGGGCATCACGCCAGAACCGCTGCATCGGGGTCTTGGTGTGGACCGCGGCGCCGCCGGCACGCGCGAAGATCTCGTCCATCGCACGGACGGCCCGCCACGCGGACGAAATCTGGGTGCGACGGCCGGCCGCCCGCTCTTCGAAGCCGATCTCGATACCGCGATCGGTCTTGTCCCAGAAGCGGTCCACGGTTTCCAGCAATGCCAATCGGGAAGCGTTGATCTCCGCAGCCGCCTCGCTGATCGCGAACAGGACGTACGGGTCCTCCTTGATGGGGACGCCGGTGACCTGCACGCGCTCCTTCTGGGCGGCGACGTAGCAGGCCAGCGCACCTTCGGTCATACCGATCAGCGAGGAGGTGATGCCCAGCGGGAAGATGCAGGAGAACGGGAAGCGGTACAGCGTCTCGTCGCGTCCGGCGTGACGCCAGCCGTTACCGCTGAGCACGATGTCGGCGTCGAGTGTGCGGTGCTCGGGGAGGAACGCATCTTTGACGATCAGGTCCTTCGAGCCGGTGCCACGAAGACCGATGACATTCCAGCTGTCCTGGTCGATCTCGTAATCCGAGCGCGGGAGCACGACGTGTAGCACCTTGCCGGTCCGGTTGCCGTCCTTGTCGCCGACAGCTGCACCGATCATCACCCAGCCGCAGTGGTCGGTGCCGGACGAGAACGACCAGCGACCGTTGAGGATGTAACCACCGTCGACCGGGACCGCGACACCCATCGGCGCGTACGGCGACGCCATCCACATGTCGTTGTCCTCGCCCCAGATCTCTTCCTGGGCTTTGGGATCGAAGAATGCGAGTTCCCACGGGTGGACGCCGACGATGCCGGCGACCCACCCTGTGGCACCGTCGAGCGCGCCGAGCGCCATGATGGTTTCGGCAGCCTCACGGGGATGACCTTCGAAGCCGCCGTACTCCTTCGGCTGGAAGGTGCGGATGATGCCGGACTCACGCAGGTTCTTCGCGGTCGTGTCGGTGAGTCGCATCAACGACTCGCCTTCGGCTGCGTCCGCGCGGATCTGGTCCGCGTGCTGCATGATTCTGTCCAATACCTGGCCCATGGCGTGACTCTTCCTGGAATTCGGCCCGTGACGAGCCGGGGACTGCGTGGGTATTTCTCCACGGAACTGACAAGGCCTGCACGTGATGTGCAGGTGTGGTGTGACCAACATTCCCAGCGCGCCAGTGATGGTGCACCTAGGTTTCCGTTGAGCGGGACGCCTGGGGTGGTGCCGGGTCGATCCCGGTAGAACAGGATGGACCGGCATCACCTGTGGGTGCCTGCATCTTCCCGAAGGAGCGATATGACCGACACCGCTGACCTGGTGGCTTCTCTGCTCGAGCGCGTTCAGATCCTCGAGGACAAGGCCGCCATCCACGAACTGCTGACCGCCTACGGACCGGCCGTCGACGCCGGTGACGCCGATGCGGTGGGGCGGCTGTGGGCGGATGACGCCGTCTACGACATCGACATCCGGGTGATGGAAGGGCGCGACGCGATCACCGAGATGGTGCGCACTGCGCCCCATCAGGACTACATCAACGAGGGCTGCGGGCACCTGCTGGACCCGGTCCACATCCGCGTCGACGGTGACACCGCGGTTGCGACCTGCCACTCGCTGCTCCTGCGCCGCAATGTCGACGAGGATTCGTTCCGGGTCTGGCGCGTCACCGCCAACCGATTTGATCTCGGTCGAATCGATGGTCGGTGGCTGATCCGTCGCCGCACCGCCCGGTTGCTCGATGGCAGTGCCGGCGCCCGCGAGTTGCTGGGTCGCGCGTCGCAGGGCTGAGCGCGGCTCAGGCGTCGAGCAGGGTCGGGGACGGCTCGATCCCGAATGCCCCACGGAAGAAGATCATCGGACGCTCCTCGGTCACCGACTCGAGTTCGAGGACCCGGCCGATCACCACGTCGTGATCGCCGGCGGTGTGGACGTCGTGAATCTCCGCGTGCGCCCGCATCAGTACGCCGGGCAGCGACGGCGTGGACCACTTCGACAACTCCCAATCGAGACCGTCGAACTTACGGCCGGCGCGACCGCCGAAGCGGGCGCACAGGTCGGTCTGGGCCTCGTGCAAGACATTGATGCTGAATCGTCCGGTGTCACGGATTCGAGGCCAGGACCGGCCGCGGTGATCGGCGCAGAACAGGATCAGTGGCGGTTCGAGCGACACCGACGCGAACGACTGGCAGGCGAACCCGATCGGGCCCTCGTCGTCCATGCTCGTCACGACGGTCACGCCACTTGCGAATTGGCCCAATGCTTTGCGCATCTGAGCCTGTGACATCGTTTCGATCGACATCTGATCCACCTCCGATTCCGTTGTGTCGTCGAGGATTCGACGGGTTGCGGTGAGCGTAAGGGGGACGGCCGGGTGTTCACAGCCGGGTTTCGCTCAGTGGAAGCCGTTGGTGGGCAGCAGTTGTGTTGGTGTCTGCCTCATTCGGCCCGTCTCGTTCAGCGGAATCCCTGCTGTGGCCGACGGCCCGCGCTGGCAACGTCATGGACCATGACCGCAGACGTGAGCTACGAGCAGACCCGGCGAGAACTCGAGACGAGCCTCGGGGTGCTGCGCTATCACGAGGCCGGCGACGGACCGCCGTTGCTGCTGCTCCACGGATCGGGTCCAGGGGTCACCGGATGGCGTAACTATCGTGGGGTGCTATCCGAACTCTCTGAACAATTCCGTTGCCTGGTACTGGAATTCCCCGGCTTCGGCGTGAGTGACCCGGTCGACGGGCATCCGATGGTGATGGCAGAGTCCGCCGTCGGGGTGTTCCTCGACGGGCTGGGGCTCGGGCCCGTCGACATCATCGGCAACTCCATGGGTGGCATTGTCGCCACGAAGGTTGCGATCGCCGAGCCCGAACGGGTCGGAAAGCTCGTCACCATCGGCGGTATGGGCAAGAACATCTTCTCCTCGGGACCCAGCGAGGGCATCAAGTTGCTGATGGAGTTCACCGACAACCCCACCCGGGAGGGCCTGATCCGCTGGCTCCTGTCGATGGTCCACGATCGCGCCCTGGTCACCGAGGAACTGATCGACGAGCGTTGGGAGCTGGCCACCGAGCCCACCACGCTGGAGATCGCCCGACGCATGTACAGCAGCAAGGCATTTGCCGCGACGATCGCGGCGAACAATTCCGCCGACGCGGTGCCCTACTGGGCTCAGCTGCAAAAGGTGAAGTCGCCGACGCTCCTGACCTGGGGCCGCGACGACCGGGTCAGTCCGGTGGACCTGGCCCTCCTGCCGATGCGCGACATCCCGAACGCCGAACTCCATGTGTTCCCGAACTGCGGGCACTGGACGATGATCGAGGCACGAGAGGCATGGCTCTCTGCGGTGCTGGCCTTCCTGACGCGGGCGTAGGCATTCGTCCTAGGTGCCGAAACCTGGTGCAGCCACCCCTGATCGAACCATCGGTCAGGGGTGGCCGCGTTTGCACCCGGGGGGGTGCTGCCGGTGCTCAAAACGGAAGTGCCCAGCAGGACGATCCGAAATCGTGGCCGACTGCCACGTCGAACTGAACCGTCGACTTCTCGCCACCACCGGACTGCCACGCCGTGATCTTGTGTGGGCCGGTACCCAGGGGCGTCCACATGACCGACACAGAGTTCGCCGCCGGCACCGGGGAGAGCTGACCGAACGCCGCCGGGGCGCTGTCCCAAAAGTAGATGGGACCTTTGCTGATGTTGGCGTCGATCGTGACCTTGTAGGTGCAGCCAGAACCGTGCTGCGCCGATGTCAGGAAGCTCGGACCCGGGGCGACGCTGATCCCCTGCACTTCGGCTTGCGCGCTCGGCGCGGCCAGGGCCAGGCCACCGACGGCGACCCCTATCGCAGCGACACTGATCCAGGCATTGCGTAGTCGGGTGGATTGTTCCTTCAATTGTGCTGCGGTAGCAGCATTGTCCGTTGACATGATCGTCACACCTCTCGGTAGTCGTTCTGCGGTCGATTGATTCGCAGTACGTCAAGGCTCGGGGTGGAGCTTCCCGAAGCCGTGAGTAGTCGACTACCTCAGTTCCGTGACCGCTCCTATTATCGCTGGGCACAGCGCATTTCATCTCAGTGAGTACTGAGGTCTGCCCTTTCGGGAGTGCCCGAAAGGGCCGGCTGCTGGGGTGAGTGCAATCCGGGTTCGTCGCCCCCCGGGGGGGTGTAGATCTAGCCGACGTCCTGAACAAGTGCAATTGCGAATCCGTCCCAGCCCTTTACCCCGACTGTTTGCAGGGCGGTGGCATCGAGTCGGGGGTCGGTGGCGAGAAGCTCGAGTACCTCACGGGAGGCCACCACGCGTTCGTCGTCCTGGGCGGGGTCGGCGATCGCGCCGTCGCGGGCGACGTTGTCGACGACGATGACGGTGCCCGGCCGCGACAGTCGCAGCGCAGCGCGTACGTAGTTGCTGTTGTTCGGCTTGTCGGCGTCGATGAAGACCAGATCGAACGGGGCATCCGCGGGCAGGGTCGGCAGGATGTCCAACGCCGCACCGACCTTGATCTCGACGCGTTCACCGACCAGTGCGCGGTCGACGTTCGCCCGGGCCACCTCGGCATGGTGGGGTTCGTATTCGAGCGTGATGACGCGACCGTCGCCCCCGACTGCCCGCGCCAACCACACGGTGCTGTATCCGCCGAGTGTGCCGATCTCGAGGATCCGTCGCGCGCCGATCGCTCGTGCCAGCAGGTGCAGGAACTTGCCTTGAACGGGTGCGACATCGATCGCCGGTAGCTGCGCTTCGGCGTTGGCGGTGATGACGGCGTCGAGCGCGGGATCATCACCGATCAGGACATCACTCAAGTACCTGTCGGCGGCGGCCCAGTTCTCGGTCATGTTTTTCAGTGTGCCGCTTCCCGAAAGGCTTGCCCATACTTCTGGTCAGACTGCGCCTGGCTGCACCGGTCCCTGAACTAGTGTTGGCCACGAGCCCCAGGGAGGTGCGCGTTGTCGGAGTCGGCAAGTGAGAATCCGGTTGCTGCGCGCCGGGGGCGCCCTGCCCGGATCAGTCGTGAGGGCATCGTCCGAGCTGCCCGCGCCCTGCCGCCGGACGCCATGACGATGCAGGCGGTGGCCGATGTGTTGGGTGTCGACCGCAAAGCCCTCAGCTATCACGTGAACGATCTCAACGGCTTGCGTGAGCTGGTCGCCCTCGACGTGTTCGAGTCCGCGTTGAGTCGGGTGGATCTACCGGCCGGCGCCGACTGGCGTGAGGTGATCCGCCGGTATGCCGGCGCGACGCGGGATGCGGTTGTCACGGTGGGGGCCCTGTCGATGTACATCCGGCTGCCCGGCGCCGGGGGCGTGCGAACCCTGGCCCCGGTCGAGCGGGTGCTGCAGAGCCTGGTCGACGCCGGTTTCGGTGTCGACGAGGCGGGCCGGATCCTCGCGTTGTTGACCGAGGTGGCCTACTCGACCGGTCGGGACACGGTCCAGGCCACCGACAGCAGGATCCATCCCGACGTACCCGATGTGGCCCGCACCTTGCTGAACGCACCGGATACCGACTTTCCCGTGCTCCGCAGCCTGGTCGCGGTGAGACAGAACGCAGGCTCCGACGACGGACAACTCGAGTTCGATCTGGATGTGATCATCGCGGGTCTGGAACGGCGTCGGGCGCTGATGTCACCTTCCATCTGAACTCTTTTCCCCGGTCGGGAAAAAGATTCCGAAAGTGCGTATCGGCACGTGCGCTGCCGTGTAGTCATAGGGGAAACCCGGACTCGAATCGAGGCAGCTATGCCACAGAAGAACGCCACCCCGTACCGCGTGGTCCAGTGGACCACCGGAAATGTCGGAGTCGAAGCCGCAAAGGCGATCGCCGCCAATCCCACGCTCGACCTGATCGGTTGTTTCGCCTGGTCTCCGGACAAGGTGGGTCGCGACGTCGGTGAACTCTGCGGCATCGAGCCGTTGGGCGTCACGGCAACCAACGACGTCGACGCGCTGTTGGCGCTGAAACCTGACGTGGTGGTCTACAACCCCATGTGGATCGATGTCGACGAACTGGTCACGATCCTGTCGTCGGGCGCCAACGTCGTGACCTCGGCGTCCTTCATCACCGGCCACAATCTCGGGGAGGGCCGTGACCGGATCCTGCAGGCCTGCGAGGTCGGTGGATCGACGATCTTCGGTTCCGGTGTGAGTCCGGGCTTCGCCGAACTCTTGGCCATCGTCGCGACGAATGCGTGCGACCGGGTCGACAAGGTCACGATCGCCGAAGCGGCGGACACAACCTTCTACGACTCGCCGGACACGGAACGGCCGGTCGGATTCGGTACTCCGATCGACGACCCGAATCTGGCTCCGATGGCCGCCACCGGAACCGCGGTTTTCGCCGAGGCGGTCCGGCTTGTCGCCGATTCACTCGGCGTCGAACTCGACGAAATCGTCTGTGAGGCCGAGTATGCGCAGACAACGGCCGACGTGGATCTGGGTTCGTGGATGATTCCGGCGGGATGTGTTGCCGGTGTGTATGTGAGTTGGCAAGGACGCGTGGGTAATACGACGCTCATCGACGTGAATGTTCGATGGCGCAAGGGGCAGACCCTCGAACCGGACTGGCAGATCGGAGCCGAGAGCTGGAAGATCACCATCGACGGCCGCCCGACGGTGAACATGAGTATCGGATTCCTTCCTCCGCCTTACTACGAGGCGGAAACCATGGCCGACTTCCTCAAGCTCGGCCACATCATGACCGCGTTGCCGCCCATTCACGCAATCTCTGCCGTGATCGGCGCCGCTCCCGGAATCGCCACGTACAACGACCTTCCGCTGACCCTGGCCCGCGGTGTGGTGCCGCGCAACGTCACCGCCTGAACAGATCCGGCGGGCCCGGGGGTCCCTGCCCTATTCTGAAAACAAAGGTGATCAGATGATGGGGGGCCGATGGGAAACAGTGGCGGCCGGATGTCGCGCGACGAGATGGATCGGATCGACAGCAGCTTCTTCGCCAAGTCGCTGCTGTCGATGGGGCGGACGATGAGCACGGCCAACGTGATCATGCAACTGGCCAATCCTGCCGTGGGTTACGGCGTGGCCCGCAGCAAGGTCGAGAGCGGCCGGCTCGATCTGCATCCGGTCAAGCGGGCGCGCACCACCGGGGCGTACCTGGCGGTGGCCGTCATGGGAAATGCCAACGACCGCAAGAACTTTCGGAAGGCCGTGAATCGTCAGCACGTGCAGGTTCGCTCCGACGAGACCAGTCCGGTCGACTACGACGCAATGAACGTCGATCTGCAACTGTGGGTTGCGGCCTGCCTGTATCTCGGGTGGGAGGACATCTACGAGAGGGTTCACGGCCCCTTGGCGGGTGAGGACCGGGAGACGTTCTACCGGCAGGGCAAGGTCTGTGGCACCACGTTGCAGATGCCGGCGGAGGCGTGGCCACCCACGCGGGCGGAGTTCGGACAATACTGGGATCGGCAGGCGGCTGAGATCTCGATATCGGACGAGATCCGTGAGTTCCTTCTCGGCATCGCGAACTTCGACTACGCGCATCCGGTGATCAAAAAACGTTATGGCCCGGTCAAATACCGACGGACCATCGGTTATCTGCCGCCCCCGTTCCGGGAGGCGTTGCGGGTTCCGTGGACGACGGCGGACCAGGAGTGGTTCGACGGCTATGTGGCCGATCTCGTCGAGCGTGAGCGGCGGAAGTCGTTGTGGCTGTCCCAGTTGGGCTTTCGTCTGCTTCTCTGGGACGCACGCCTGCGGTCCCGCCTCGGGCGTCCGCTGGTCTAGGGGCAGGGCTTCTCCCGGAGATGAGGTGGGCGGTCCGGTCACCGGGAGTACGTTGGCGGTGAGACTGTTCCACATCCGACGGGAGTGCCGGTATGCGTTCGATTGTCAGAACCGCCAGCGCGGTCACCATCACAGCTGTGGTCGGCTCGATCGCGTCGAAAGACACCGACTCCAAGTGGTATCGACGGTTGTCGAAGCCGGCGTTTCAGCCACCGGCAGCAGTGTTCCCGATCGTGTGGACAGCGTTGTACGCCGACGTCGCGATCAGTTCGGCGGCAACGATCGATGCACTGAATGACGACATGCGTCACATCGACGCGGCAGCTTTCGAGCGTGCGTTGGCCGCAAATCTGATCCTGAACGGTGCCTGGACCTGGGTGTTCTTCAAAGCGCACCGTACCGGCGCCGCCACCGTGACCGCCGCGGCGCTCGCGGCGAGCAGTGCCGACCTGGTTCGTCGCGCCGCGCCGGCGTCGTCGACCGCGGCCGCCGCGTTGGTGCCCTACGCGGGCTGGTGCAGCTTCGCGACGCTGTTGTCGGCTGCGATCTGGCGCCGCAATCGCTGAGGTGACGGGGTCGAGCGCGCGCCGGTCCGGAAAGACGACTCAGATGAGACCTTGCGCGATCATCGCGTCGGCAACGTGGGTGAAGCCCGCGATGTTCGCGCCGGTCGCGTAGTTGCCGGGAACTCCGTAGTCGTCGGCGGTGTGCAGGCACGTGTCATGGATGTTGCGCATGATCGCGGCGAGACGCGCTTCGGTGTGTTCGAACGACCACGAGTCCCGTGACGCGTTCTGCTGCATCTCGAGCGCGCTGGTCGACACGCCACCGGCATTGGCGGCCTTGCCCGGCGCGAACCGTACGCCGGAATCGGCAAACAGGCGCGTCGCCTCGGGTGTGGTGGGCATGTTCGCGCCCTCGGCGACGATGGAACAACCGCCCGCGATGAGCGCCTTCGCGTCGTCGGCGTCGAGTTCATTCTGGGTCGCACAAGGCAGGGCGATGTCGACCGGCACGTTCCAGATCGTGCCGCTGCTGCTGAATGCCACCTTGCCGCCACGGGCTTCGGCGTATTCGGCAATACGTCCGCGGCGGGTCTGCTTGATCTCTTTGAGGAGTTCGAGGTCGATGCCGTTGTCGTCGACGACATATCCGCTCGAATCCGAGCATGCGACGACGGTACCGCCGAGCTGGTGGATCTTCTCGATGGCATAGATGGCGACGTTGCCCGACCCGGATACCGCAACGCGTTTCCCGTCGAAGGACTCGCCGGCCGCCTTCAGCATCTCGCCGACGAAGAACACCACGCCGTATCCGGTGGCCTCGGTGCGCACCTGTGAACCGCCCCACGACAAGCCCTTGCCGGTCAGCACTCCCGATTCGTATCGGTTGGTGATCCGCTTGTACTGGCCGAAGAGGTAGCCGATCTCGCGGCCGCCGACGCCGATGTCACCGGCGGGGACGTCGGTGTGCTCGCCGATGTGTCGATAGAGCTCCGTCATGAACGACTGGCAGAAACGCATGACCTCGGCGTCCGAACGGCCCTTCGGGTCGAAGTCGGAGCCACCTTTGCCGCCGCCGATCGGTAGGCCGGTGAGGGCGTTCTTGAAGATCTGCTCGAAGCCCAAGAACTTGACGATGCCCAGGTAGACGCTGGGGTGGAACCGCAGGCCACCCTTGTACGGGCCGAGCGCGGAGTTGAACTCGACCCGGAAACCGCGGTTGATCTGCACCTGCCCGTCGTCGTCGGTCCAGGGCACGCGGAAGATGATCTGACGTTCGGGCTCGCACAGACGCTTGATGATCGCGGAGTCGGTGTACTGCGGGTGCCTCTCGACCACGGGGCCGAGACTGTCGAGTACCTCTTTGACTGCTTGGTGAAATTCGAGTTCACCCGGGTTGCGGGCGATCACTTCGTCGTAGAGGTCTTGCAGCTTCGCGTCGATCATCGGATTCGTCTGGCTCCTTCGTGCTCCGAGCACCGCGAGATGCTCGCCCGCGGTGTCAGTGGCCGTCAACGGCAGACGGCACCGCCAGCCAGCCTATCGACCGACAGGTACGCCCCGGCTCACCGGTGACGGATCAGACAACTCCCGGGTCAGGGCGCGACGAAGCCCCCGACGCCCGGAAGTGACGGCTGACCTGCATTGGGATAGGCCTGGGAACCGTCGATGGAGACGGTGATGGCCACCGGTCCAGAGCCGGTGGCCACGGTCGACGCGGTGGGTGCCGGGTCAAGGTAGTACGGGCACAGTTTGACTGTGGTGGCTCCTGCGGCACCGGTGCCGAGGTTGAGATAGTTGATCCGGATCAGGGCGCTGGCCGCACTGGTCGAGCAGGTCGTCGGGCTGCCGGGAGCCGTGAAGGTGGTCCGGCCCGGCGCCGGTGAAGATGCATCGACCGAGACGAACAGCGGCCAGGGAACTGCCAGTCCGCTGATCTGCAGGCCGAGTGCCGGCACCTGGTAGACGGATACCGGCGCGGCGGTGAGGGTTGGGCCGATGGGTGCGGCTGATGCGACGGGGGCCCCGGCCACGGCCAATCCTGCGGCGGCGAGCATCGCGCCCGCCAATACCGATATTCGTTTCGCAATGCGCATGATTTCTCCCTTTGGTGGTCGGCTTTCTCCGCCTATCGAAAGGGTGACTCTGTTGTGTTACAGCCGGGATCAATTCGCTTATCTCGGGAAATGGACCACCTGATTGGAGAACAGGGAATCGGGGGCAGAAATATGGTTGGCCGCCGCGACGACCCCGAGCCAGGTATCGAGATTATCGTTGCCGTATTCGGCGTGGCAGAGCGTATGAAGTGTGTCGCCGGCAACGTGGGCGCGTCGATTCAGGCCGGGGATGATCAGGACTTGACCAAGAGTGAGGGTTCCATTGTGCGGCAGTTGATTTGCGTGCGCGAGCATGATGCGCAGATGGTCATCGCCGTACCAGCGGAAGGCCAGTTCGTGCAGATTGTCCCCGGTGACGACGGTGTGGTGACCGGGGTTGGCGAGGTCGGGAATGAGTAGCCATGAACCCGGTTGAATCGGACGTTGGGCGACGCCGTTGATCAGCTCCCAGATCAATTGGGTCGCGGTGTCGGTGGTGCCGTAATAATGCTGCGTGATCGCCTGCCGGGCCGCGGAGCTGTCCGGTGTCGAGAACTTGTGGCGAAAGGTCACATACGGAACCTGGAGTTGCTGTCCGATGCTGATCACGTTGGGATCGGCGAGGTGATTCTGGCGCGCGATCACCGGATACAGGGTGCCGTCGCCGTACTCGCGCTGCGCAATTGTGAAGAGGGTGTCGCCGGGCTGGACGTTGTAGGTCTTCATCGTTTCCTCGCTCGTAGACGTGTCGTGGCTTTCGGGGCTCTCCGATGGGCCCGAGGACAACTCTCGTCGTGAGGACTCCGTGTGTCATGCGTATCCGCGTACCCGGTTTCGAGCAGTGGCGCGGCCGCCGCCGGAGTAGTCGGTAGAGGGCGCCTCTCGCAAATGAGAATGACGTTCTGGTAACCTGCAGGAATCGCGCATCACATCGTCGAAGGGCTCTGGTCGAACCATGTCGGACAATCAGCTGGAGTCGTTGGCTCCCAATGCTTTCGAGAACCGCACCGTGCTCATGTCCGGCGGCAGTCGCGGTATCGGGCTCGCCATCCTGATCGCGCTGGCCAAGCGGGGCGCCAACATCGTGCTCCTGGCCAAGACCGACGTGCCGCATCCGAAACTGCCGGGCACGATTCACACGGCAGTCGACGAGATCACCGCGGCGGGCGGTAAGGCCGTCGGTGTGGTCGGTGATGTGCGTGTCGACGACGACGTACAGCGGGCGGTCGCGACCGCTGTCGAGACCTTCGGCGGCATCGACATCCTCATCCACAACGCCAGCGTCATCAACGAGGCCGGGACCGCCGACCTGCCACTCAAGCGCTACGACCTGATGCAGGGTGTCAACGTCCGGGGCATGTTCTCGCTGACCCAGGCAGCGCTGCCGCATCTGGCGAAATCGCCGAATGCGCAGATCCTGTCCATCGCGCCCCCGCTCAACATGTCGCCGCACTGGCTGGGCAAGTTCCCGGCCTACACACTTTCGAAGTACGGGATGACGGTCTTGGCCCTCGGTTTCGCGGCCGAGTTCGCAGACCAGAACATCGCCAGCAACTGTCTGTGGCCGGAGACGACCATCGCCACCGCTGCCGTGAAGAACCTGCAGGCCGACCCCGAGGCCGCCTTGCATGCGCGTGAGCCCGAGGTCATGGCCGACGCCGCCACACTGATCTTGGCGCGGCCGTCCTCGGCCACCGGTGAGGTTCTGATCGACGCCGACGTCCTCAAGAACGCCGGTGTCACCGACCTGTCCACGTACGGCGGTACCGAACCCCTCGACCTCGACTTCTACATCGACGCCTGAACCGCCGAGGGGTTGGATCAGCTCAACGACAGGTCCGGATCGACCTCGATCAAATCCGTCCGCTCGACCAGTAGATCTCGCCTCAGACCTTTTCGAAGATCGCGGCCAGACCCTGACCGCCGCCGATGCACATGGTCTCCAACCCGTACCGGGCGTCGCGTCGCTGCATCTCCCGGGCCAGCGTGGCCAGCATCCGGCCACCGGTTGCGCCGACCGGATGGCCCAGCGAGATACCGGAACCATGCACATTGGTGCGCTGATGATCGTCGGCGGTGAACTTCCACTCCCGCATCACGGCGAGCGCCTGCGCGGCAAATGCCTCGTTGAGTTCGATGAGGTCGACGTCGGAGAGTCCGAGTCCGGCCTTGGCGAGTGCCTTCTCGGTGGCCGGGACCGGCCCGATGCCCATCACCCTGGGTTCCACGCCGGCCACACCCCATGACACGAGCTTGACCAAGGGGGTCAGGCCCAGTTCGGCGGCCTTCTCGGCGGTGGTCACGATGCTCAGTGACGCGGCGTCGTTCTGACCGCTGGCGTTACCCGCGGTCACGGTGGCGTCGGGATCCTGCTTGCCCATGATGGGTCGCAATTTCCCGAGCGACTCGACCGTGGTGTCGGCCCGCGGGTGCTCGTCGGTGTCGATCACCTGGTCACCGGAGCGGGACGGGACGGTCACCGGCACGATCTCTTCGGCCAGGATCCCGGCCTGCTGGGCGGCCACGGCCCGGGCGTGGGAGGCGACGGCGAGTTCGTCCTGCTCGAGCCGGCTGATGCCGTACTCACGGCGTAGGTTCTCTGCCGTCTCGATCATGCCGCCGGGTACCGGATAGAACTGTCCACCTGCGGTGGATCGGGCCCGGACCAGGCTGTCGTGCATCTGGATGCCGGAGCGGGCGCCGCCCCATCGCATGTCGACGGAATAGAACGAGGCGTTGCTCATCGATTCGGTACCACCGGCCACAACCAGTTCATTGTCACCGTTGCCGACCTGGAAGGCCGCCTGGATGACTGCCTGCAGGCCCGATCCACAGCGGCGGTCGATGTGCATACCCGGGACGGTCACCGGTAGTCCGGCGTCGAGCGCCACCACCCGGCCGATTGCCGGTGCCTCACTGTTGCCGTTGCAATGACCGAGGATGACGTCGTTGATCTCGTCCGGTGCGATTCCGGTCCGTTCGAGCAGCCCCTTCATCGCAGCGACACCGAGATCGACTGCGGTGAGCGACTTGAACATTCCGCCGTAACGGCCGATCGGAGTGCGAATCGGTTCACAGATGACAACCTCGCGCATAGGGTTTCCCTTCCCCTTTATAGGCCCATAATGCAAGGTGGACCCATGACCTTTCGCACTGTGCCCACCGTCCGATGAGTTCGGAGAGCAAACCCCAGGCGTTACCGTTGGCGGGTTTACGAATCATAGAGGTATCCAGTTTCGTCGCAGCACCCCTTGCCGGAATGACCCTGGGATCGCTTGGCGCCGAAGTGATCCGCGTCGATCCGATCGGGGGCGCCGCGGATTACAAACGCTGGCCGGTCACCGCGGACGGCGAGTCGATCTACTGGGCGAATCTGAATCAGGGAAAGCGGTCTCTGGCCGCGAACTTTCGTGATCCGGAAGCCACCGCGCTGATCCGTGAACTCATCCTCGAAGCGGGAATTGTCGTCACCAACGCGGCCGGACGGGAGTGGCTCGAATACGACAACCTCGTCAAAGACCGGCCCGACCTGATCCACGTCCAGGTGCTCGGCCGCGCGGATGGGCGCGGTGCGGTCGACTACACCGTCAACGCTGCGATGGGATTTCCTCTCGTCACCGGCCCGACCACCCTGGGAGCACCGGTCAACCATGTGCTCCCGGCATGGGACGTGGCCTGCGGGTTGTATGCGGCCCTGTCGGTGACGGCTGCGGTGCACCGCCGGGCGAGCACCGGGGAAGGGGCGCAAATCGTGTTGCCCCTCGAGGATGTCGCGTTGGCGACGATCGGTCACCTCGGCTACCTCGCCGAAGTGCAGCTCGGTGGACCCGACCGGCCCCGGGTCGGCAATTTCGTATATGGCACCTACGGAAGCGATTTCCGCACCGCTGACGGAGAAACGATCATGGTCGTCGCGGTCACGCCGCGACACTTCCGCGACCTCGCCGCCGTCACCGGTACCGCCGACGCCGTGGCTGCATTGGAAATCGCACTGGGCGTTGACTTCAGCAACGACGGAGATCGCTTTCGCCACTGCGACGTCTTGAGCGGATTGTTCTCGATCTGGTTCCGTGACCGGACCATCGACGAGGTGGAGAAGGAGCTCAGTACGACAGCTGTTGTCTACGAGCGCTATCGGACCTTCAAACAGATCGCCACCGATCCGCGCGTCACAGACAATCCGATGTTCCAGCCGGTCGATCAGCCGCGAATCGGCTCCTATCTTGCGCCGACCACGCCGATGTCGATCGACGGACAGTATCCGGCTCCGCGGCCCGCGCCCGCGAACGGTGATGACAGTGCCACTGTCCTCCGCGAGTGCCTGGGCTTGAGCGAGAAGGAAATTGCCGATCTCGAGGCCCGCGGGGCCATTCGGGTATCGACGCCGGCCACCCGAGAAGGAGAGTAGATGACGCGCCTGGCGCAGACGCACGACCTGACCGAGGTTCAGATCGACATCTTGTCCACCGTTCGCAACTTCGTCGATCGCGACATCATTCCGAACGCGCAGGCCCTCGAACAGTCAGACACCTACCCGCAGGCAATCGTCGACACGATGCGCGAGATGGGTCTGTTCGGGCTGATGATCCCGGAAGAGTATGGCGGACTGGGGGAGTCGCTGCTGACGTATGCGCTGTGTGTCGAGGAGTTGGCCCGCGGCTGGATGAGTGTGTCGGGTGTGATCAACACCCACTTCATCGTGGCCTACATGATCCGCCAGCACGGGACCCCGGAACAGAAGGCGCATTTTCTTCCGCGAATGGCGACCGGTGAAGTGCGCGGGGCCTTTTCGATGTCTGAACCCGAGCTGGGGTCAGACGTCGCGGCGATCCGAACCCGGGCCCAGCGATCCGGAGACGACTATGTCATCAACGGTCAGAAGATGTGGCTCACCAACGGTGGCAGTTCCACCTTGGTCGCAGCCCTGGTCCGCACCGATGAGGGTGCGGCCAAGCCGCATGAGAACCTCACCACCTTTCTGATCGAGAAGCCGGCCGGATTCGGTGAGGTGGCACCGGGTCTGACAATTCCCGGCAAGATCGACAAGATGGGGTACAAGGGGATCGACACCACGGAGTTGTTGTTCGACAACTACGGGATCTCGTCGGATATGGTCCTCGGAGACAAGCCTGGTCGGGGCTTCTATCAGATGATGGACGGTGTCGAGGTCGGACGTGTCAATGTCTCGGCCCGTGCCTGCGGTGTGGCGATCCGGGCGTTCGAGTTGGCTGCGCGATATGCCCAGCAGCGCAGCACGTTCGGGAAGCCCATCGCCCAGCATCAGGCGATATCGTTCTCCCTCGCGGAAATGGCCACCAAAGTCGAGGCGGCACATCTGATGATGGTCAACGCGGCCCGGCTGAAGGACTCCGGTGAACGCAACGACGTGGCCGCGGGTATGGCGAAGTACCTGACGAGTGAGTACTGCTCCGAGGTCACACAGGCCAGCTTCCGTATCCACGGCGGCTATGGGTACTCGAAAGAGTACGAGATCGAACGCCTCATGCGCGAGGCGCCGTTCCTGCTGATCGGTGAAGGCACCAGTGAGATCCAGAAGACGATCATCAGTAAAGGTGTGATGCGCAGCTACGCGTTATAGGGGTCAGTGCGTACCAGCGAGCTCTCGGTGGGCTGCCGCCCGGATCTGTCGTCGACCCACAACCAGCCGATACGTCTTCTCCAACAACGAGGATCGGGTCCGCTCGGGGTCCATCAGTTCGTTCTCGGCGAGGGGGCTGTCCTCGCCGTCGACGATGTCGTGATCGAACTCGACAAGGGTCCTGCCGCCACCGCACATTGCGTCGATGGCGGCGACGAGTCCGGAATGGTTGATCACAGCTTGAAGTTCGTCAGCGTCGACGTCGAGGTGTTCACTCAGCAAACGATTTCTGACTCCGCGGATCGCAATGCGGTTCTCATTCGATCCTGGGAGGTCGGGATCGATCTCGACGGCGAGGTCACATTCGCTGTCGAAGCCCATCGACCGGTTGTTGAGATTGGATGACCCCACGCGCAGGAGACGGTCATCCATCACCAAGACCTTGGCGTGCACGTATACCGGTTCCCCGTCTGCGGTCACCGGATGGTATGCGCGGAAACGCTTTTCGGTGTCGGCCTGCCATAGGAACTGGAGGAGGCGGTGGCGGGCACCGTCCATCGCCTGCTGTTCGAGCCAGCTGTCGGCATGCCGGGGCAGGACGATCACGATCTCGGGTCCTCCGCTTTCGCGCAGACGTCTGGCCAGGGCCTCGGCGATGGTCCGGGACGCGAGGTATTGACTTTCGATGTAGAGGTAGTCCCGAGCGGCGGCGATGGCTGAGAGGTAGAGAGATTCGATCTCCCGCACCTCGTCCCGGCCCGGGATTTCTGGCAGTGTCCGCGCCACGGCCACGTTGACCGATTTCATGGTCGGAACCAGTGTGTCGGGCCAATAAGTGTCCCCGCCGCCGGTGATCTGCTCGAGGGTGCGACCGGTTGCTGCCAGCCACCGGGCCCGCGCCATCTCGCCGACTACCCGGGCCGCGTCTCCGTCAACAGCGGTGGTCGCATCGTGCCAGGGCCCATATGTCTTGCCGTTGGGCTTGGTGCGTCGATCGTTCTGATCGAGGTGGTCGGAGGTGTCCCACCGGTCGACGGTCATGTCGATGCCGCCACAGAACGCGATCTGATCATCGATCACCAGGATCTTTTGATGGTGTGCCGCGCCAACCGGGTGAACCAGATCGTTCTCGAACTGCAGAGCGGGGTCGGTGAGCCAGTTCTGAATGAAAACCGGCGCCATCCCCCTATTGATCGCACCCAACCCCAAGTTCCACTTGAGGAGGTTGATATTGAGCCCGGGTCGGTTCTGCGGCAACCACTTCAGGAAATCGCCGAGTGCATTGGGTCCGTCGAGGGTCTGGCCCTCGGGCTCGAACTGGATCCGGGTATCAAAATCCCACCCGATAAGAATGATCCGGCTGCGTGCCTGCAACATCGCGGCCTTTGCATGCCTGAAGTAGTCGGCCGCGTCGATGATCACAGCGAGTCGATCGGCCTCGGCGATCTTCCAGCAGGTCTCATCGGGTACAAGCACCGGCTTGTCACTGCTCACGGGGGACCCTCGGCTTCTTTGGCGGATTAGCGTTCTAGAAAGTAGCACGAGCGACGCCACGCCTTGCTCAGTCGAACAAACATTCGACAACGAATGCTTCTCCGGGTATGCTGATTGAAAGCGTTCTGATCAGATGTGCTGGGGGGCATGATGTCTGACGATCCACCTGTTGACTCTTCGGTTGATTCCTCGCCGGTTCCGGTACTGGTGCGCAAGTACCTCGAGTTGGAGTTGCTCGTTGCCGATATCGCGGACTGCGCTGATTCCGATATGTCTGGCGCGGAAGTCAATGAGCTTGTGCGGGTGCATGAACGGATCGCCCGTAAGGTCGAGTTCACCGGGTTGCGTCACCTGTTGCGGGTCTCGGATCGGTCATCGTTTACCGAAGCCGGGTATTCGTCACTGTTCGGTTTCACCCGTAGCGAGTTGCGGCTGAGCAAAGGGCAAACCATGTCCCGGATCCGGGCCCTGGAGGCGGTCGGCCGATTCCATACGTTGCAGGGTGAGGTGTTGGCGCCGAAATGCCCTGCCGCCGAGCAGGCGTGGTCACGCGGTTTGATCGGGGCGGCGCATATGGATGTCATGTTGGATGTGCGCAAACAGATCCCATCGGCCTCGGACCCGGCAGTGTATGACGTGGTCGATCATTGGATGACCGAAGAGGCCGTCGGCCAAGATCCCACCCAGCTGATCGCCGCCGGTCGTGCGGTCTTGGCCCGGGTCGACCCCGATGGCCGGTTGACCGATGATTCGGATCGGGCCCGCAAACGGTCGATGGGTATCGGGGATCAGGGGGTGGATCTGATGGCCAAGATCACCGGCACCCTCGACCCCGAAACCCTCGCCCTGTTGAGGACAGTGATGGACGTGTGGGCGGCGCCAGGGATGAACAACCCGGCCGACCCCAACTCGCCGACCGGAGCCAGTGATGACCCGAAACAGGACAAAGAGCTGATCAGAGCTGCGGCCGAACGCGATACCCGCTCGAAGGGCCAACAATTCCACGACGCGCTCAAGGCGATCCTGAAAACGATTTTGGAGTGCAACCTGCTGGGCAAGTCGCATCGGGGTTTGCCGGCCCAGTTGATCATCACGATGACCAAGCAGCAGCTCGACGAGTGCGCCGGGATCGCCAGAACGGCGTCGGGAGTCGATATTCCGGTCAACGAGGCCCTGGATCTGGCAGCCCGGTCGGACAAATATCTGGCCGTGTTCGCTGACCACTCCGCTGAGGTGTTGTATCTCGCTCGGACCAAACGGACCGCCCAAAAAGGCCAGCGGCTTGCGTTGTTCGTCCGGGATCGCGGTTGCTCGCATCCTGGTTGTACCAATCCGGCGACCTGGGTCGAGGCCCATCACTTACTTGCCTGGATCAATGGTGGTTTGACCGACATCGACATGATGGGATCAGCGTGCCCGCCGCACCACAAACTCATCGGTGACGGACCGCATCAGTGGCAAACGATCATGATCACCGAAGGCCCCGACGCGGGTCGGGTCGGGTGGATACCGCCGGCGTCGGTGGATCCGGAAAGAAAACCGCGGGTCAACCGGGCCCAGCATGTCAACGAAACCTTGGCAGCAGCCTGGGAAAAGGTTCTGGCCGATCGCCGTGCGGCATTGGCCGCAACCATGCAGGAGTTGTCCACCCGTGAATCCGACCCGCCAACCCAAACCGACCCGCCAACCCAAACCGACCCGCCAACCCGCTCCGGCTCAGATGCGCCTGATCAGTATGAGTAAGGAATGCGACTTGTCGACATCGTCGTCACTCATTTGACGGTACCGCCACCCGGGCAGGCACCAAAGAAGTTCTCAGCGTTCGCTGTCCAGCATCGCCATATGGTCCTCGGCGTAGCGAGCGCCGGCAGCGGCGCCGGCCGGGACAGTGGCCTCGATGGTGTCGAGTTCCGCATCCGATAGCTTGATGTCAAGGGAGCCAAGCGAATCCTGCAGCCGTGAAACCTTTTGGGTGCCAACGATCGGGATGATGTCGTCACCCTGAGCCAGCACCCACGCGATGGCGAGCTGCGCGACACTGATGCCGCGCTGATCGGCGATCGTGGCGAGTGCGTCCACGAGCTCGAGATTCTTGCGCAGGTTGTCGCCCTGAAAACGTGGGGTGTGCGTTCGATAGTCGTTGGGCGCGAAGGTGGTCCCGGCCCCCACTGCGTTGCTGAGCAGGCCGCGCGACAGGACGCCGTAGGCGGTGATCCCGATCCCGAGTTCACGGGCGGTCGACAGGATTCCGGACTCGATACCGCGAGAGATCAGTGAGTATTCGATCTGAAGGTCGACGATGGGATGGACTGCCGCAGCGCGGCGGATCGTATCGCTACCCATCTCCGACAGGCCGATGTGGCGGACATAGCCGGCGTCGACCATTTCCGCGATGGCGCCGACGGTCTCCTCGATCGGCACTGCCGGGTCGAGTCGGGCCGGACGGTAGATGTCGATGTGATCCA
Source organism: Williamsia sp. z71 (assembly GCF_059553375.1). NCBI lineage: Bacteria > Bacillati > Actinomycetota > Actinomycetes > Mycobacteriales > Nocardiaceae > Williamsia > Williamsia sp. z71. Next base: position 117,292 of record NZ_JCANWX010000003.1, on the reverse strand, counting down.
CGCCGAGGCGGGTCAGCGAGTATGTGAGGAAGTTCTTCATCGCGGCCGGGCGGGTATCAAACCCGACGAATCCGCCGTCCGGAGAACGGAGTCCGCCGAACTTCACGCTGAGCTGCACGTTGTCACGACGCCGTTCGCGTAGCGCCCGGCCGATCAGCGTCTCGTTGTGGCCACCTCCGTAGAAATCGCCCGTGTCGATGAGGTTCACGCCGGCATCGAGCGCGGCATGGATCGTGGCGATCGACGCGCTGTCGTCGCTGGGACCGTACATGCTGGACATACCCATCGCGCCGAGACCGATTCGCGAGACCGAAGGTCCTGTCTTTCCGAGGGTTACCTGTTGAATGTTCATGGACTCAGCGTGGCCGGGTCGGATGGTGCATGGCAGAGACCGGTTATCGGGGGACCGCCGGTCCCTGGCCGGTATGACCGCCGACGAGCACACTGGTTGGCGTGAGCACACGCATGGACCGCGAAGAGCTGGCCGACTTCCTACGTCGTCGTCGCGCGGCTCTTGTGCCCCGCGACGTGGGGCTGCCCGAAGGCGTTCGCCGTCGCACACCGGGACTCCGTCGTGACGAGGTGGCCGTCCTGGCCGGGATGTCGACCGACTACTACACCCGGCTCGAGCAATCGCGCGGCCCACACCCGTTGACGCAGATCGTCGCATCCATGGCGCGCGCCCTCCGGCTCACCGACGACGAACGCGACCACCTCTATCTGCTGTGTGGACATGCGCCACCGCCTCGCATCGGTGGTGACTCCCATGTCGGGCCTGGTCTGCTGTATCTACTCGACAAGCTCGATGACATCCCGGCCTGCGTGATCTCAGAACTCGGCGAGACGTTGGCGCAGAACCGGCTGAACATGCTGCTCTTCGGCGACCAATCGGCTGTGACCGGACTGGATCGTTTCGTCACCTGGCGCTGGTTCACCGATCCGGAGGTCCGCCGCCGTTTCAATCCGGAGGACATCCCGAGGATGAGTCGCAAGCACGTCAACGACCTACGCGCGATCGCGGCCAAACGAGGCGACGATGCGGTGGTGACGGAATTGGTGGGAGGGTTGCAGGCCGGCAGCGAAGAGTTCGTCGAGTTGTGGTCGGAGCATCGGGTGGCAACCCGGGTCAGTGCCCTGAAAAGGTTCATCCACCCCGAGGTCGGCGAGATCGCCCTGCAGTGCGAAACGTTGGTCACCCAGAATGAGGACCAGCACCTCCTTGTGTATTTCCCACAGCCGGGCACGCCCGCCCGCGAGCGTCTCGACCTGCTGTCGGTCATCGGCACTCAGTCCATGGCCTGAAGATGCCGCCGCGGACTGTCGCGTTTTTTCAAGCGCGGGCCGGTGATGGGGAGAAGACTCGACGGCATGACCACCACAACTGTTGACCTACTGCGACCGGTCCTGTCCGATCTCGCGGTCGTCGTCGCCAACACCGGCGGCCACGACCACGCACCGACGCCATGCACCGAACTCGATGTCGCACAGCTGCGTAACCATGTCGCGGGCTGGCTGGCCACCTTTGCGTCCGGGTTCGCCGATCCCGATGGACGGGCACCGGCGGGTGGTGCCGAGGTCCCGCAGGCGGCGGGGCCGGCTGCCGAGGTGATCCGTTCAGCCGCAGATCAACTGGATGCGGCGGTGCGCGCCGGCGCAGACCAGCGTCCGCTGTATCTCGGGGAGAGCCCGATGCCCGGCGACATGGCGATGTCGATGATCCTGTGGGAGTACGTGGTCCACGGCTGGGATCTCGCGGTGGCCACCGGCCAGGTCTGGGACCCCGCACCCGAAGCGGCGGTAGCGTCGGTGAGATTTGCCCCCAACATGCTGACCCCGGACTACCAAGGGCCGGGTAAGACGTTCGGGCCGCGCGTGCCGACTGCCGAGGATGCCTCGGACCTCGAGCGGTTACTGGGACTCTCGGGCCGCGACCCCGCGTGGCAACCACCGCGCTGAGCGGGTGAGTCCGGGGACCCGGTGTCGCCGGCGGCGGTAGAGTCCTGAGGGTGAGTACCCCCTTGACTGCACCAGTTGTTGCCGCCGGACTCGTCGGCGGATATGCCACCGCTCGATACAGCGGACGTCGCGAACTCGGCGGGGTAGTACTTGCCGCGGCCGGTGGCTGGTGCGCCACCCGGTGGTACCAGGAGAAAGGCCCGGTCGTGGCCGGATCCCTGCTTGCCGGATATCTCGTCGCATTCGGCGCGTCGCATCCGCTGGCCAAGAAGGTCGGGGCCTGGCCGTCGGTGTTCGCCGTGACCACAGCGGCCGCCGGCGCGGCATACGCTGTCGCCGATCGCTGAGCAGACCCACGACAACGTGATCGGCCGCTGATGTCGGGCATCACGATCACCGTTGTTGTCATCGCGGTATTGGTGGTGGTGATTGCCGTTGTGGCACTGCGGGTTCGGACCCGCCCGACTCTGACAACACCAGCCGAGCGTGCGGTTCACGCGACCCTGCACACCGCCTCACTCGCGGCCCGGCCCTTGCGCCGAGGTCTGAATGCCGACTCGGCCGCGCAGGCCGCGCCGCATCTGCAGAGTCTGACCGCTGCCGACGCCTTGGGCATCGCCGACGCCGACGGGGTGGTTCTGACCTGGACCGGGTCCCACGAACGGCTCGCGACAGAGTTCGCGAAAGCCGCGGTTCGAGCTGCGGCCGAAGGGCGCCGGATCCTCATCAAGGCCTCTGAACTCGACGAGCCCGGTGTCCGCGCACTGATCGTGCAACCGATGCCTGCCGACGGCACAGGATCGGTGGGTGTGATCGGTGTGGTCACCAGGAACCAGCCGGGACCGGGCATGCTGTCGGCGATCACCGAGGTGGCGCACTATGCGGGCAATCAGATCGAACTGGCCGATCTCGATGCCGCTCGTGCCCGTCTGGACCGCGCGGAGGTCCGCGCACTACGGGCGCAGATCAGTCCCCATTTCATCTACAACGCGTTGGGTACCGTGGCGTCGTTCGTGCGGACCGATCCCGATCAGGCCCGTGAGCTCATCCTCGAGTTCGCCGACTTCACCCGCTATTCGTTTCGCGCGGCGGGTGAGTACACACTACTCGCCGACGAACTGCGCAACATCGATCGCTATCTGACGTTGGAACGGGCCAGATTCGGCGGTTCACTGTCGGTCAAGCTGCAGGTCTCCCCCGAGGTCCTCAACGTGGTACTGCCTTTCCTCGCGTTGCAGCCGCTGGTGGAAAATGCGGTCCGGCACGGCATTTCGAGCAAACCCGAGGGCGGAACGGTGACCATCATCGCGGCCGACGAGGGTACGGATTGCGTGATCAGCGTCGAAGACGACGGCATCGGTATGGATCCGGAACTCCTGCGCTCCGGCGATCTCGATGCGATTGTCACCGGGTCCGGCGGACCCAGCGCCACCGAGAACGCGCACGTGGGCCTGGCCAACGTCGACGACCGGTTGCGCGCGGCGTTCGGCAATGACTACGGACTGGTGGTCGAGACCGCACCCGGTGCCGGAACCAAGGTGAGCATGCGGGTACCCAAGTTCCGGCCGGGCATCTCGGTCTGAATTGCGCACCATCAGGGGTTGACTTCGAGTGTGCTCCAACTCTTACGCTGCGTTCTATGAAGAAAGACGGTGATGACCTGGCCGCCGCGTCCGGTGACCGCAACGACAACGATGCAGGAGACACCCATGAATGACGCCACCACGCGCGAACAACGGTACGACCATGGACGATCGGTGCTCGACGCGATCGATGGAGAAGCCGGTGTGAACGTGATCGATTCGCTGAAAGATGTTGCGCCAGAGCTCGCACACCAGGTCGTGGCATGGGGGTTCGGCGACATCTACTCGCGACCCGGTCTCGAACCGCGCGACCGCCAGCTCGTCACCCTCGGGATGCTCACAGCGCTCGGCGGATGCGAGCCGCAGCTCGACGTCCACATCAATGCATCCCTCAACGTCGGTCTGTCCCGCACCAGATCATCGAGGCCCTGCTGCATTCGGCTGTCTACTGCGGATTCCCGCGCGCGCTGAACGCCACCCTCACCGCGAAGAAGGTCTTCGCCGAGCGTGGGCTACTGCCGATCTCCTGATCGTTCCGCGCCGAGTCAGCCTGAGACGGTGGATGTTTCGCTCGGTTGGTTGCGCTCTGCCACGATCTTCCTGATCGCAGCCTTCTGCACCTTGCCGCTCGGTGTACGGGGGAACTCGTCGAGTTGATGTAGTTCCTCGGGCCATTTCTGCTTTGCCAGACCGGATACCGTGAAATGTGCACGTAGATCGTCCAACGTGGGCATCACCGCACCCGGCTTGAGTCGCAGGACCGCTGCGGTGTGTTCGCCGAGTCGGGCATCGGGTGCGGAGACCGCGGCTGCCTCGGCCACGCCCGGCAAACCGAGCAATTCCTCTTCGACCTCCTGTGCGCTGATGTTCTCGCCGCCACGGATGATGACGTCGTTCTTGCGGTCGGTGATCGTCAGGCTGCCGTTCTCGTCGAGTATTCCGATATCGCCGGTGTGGTACCAGCCGTCGGAGTCAAAAGCGTTGGCAGTCAACACGTCATCGGTGTATCCGATGCAGAGGTCGGGGCCGCGGGAGAGGATCTCGCCGTCGGGTGCGATCTTCAGCTCCACGCCTTCGAGAGCACTGCCGTCGGTCTCCGTACGTTTGGTGACCGAGTCGGTGATCTTCGACCCGGTGATGGAGGGATGCTCGGTGCTGCCGTAGGAGCGGTAAGCGGTGACGCCGAGTTCGGTCAGTCGGCGGGTGAAGGTCAACGGGACGGAGGCACCACCGAGGCCGGCGTACGGCATGAACTCCAGATGCGCGGGTGTGAAGTCGGGGTGATCGAGCACGCTGGTCACGAAATATGGCGCGCCGCCACCGACTTTCAGCTTCCGCTCGGTCATCAGCCGCAGCACCACAGCCGGATCCCAGACGTCGATCAGATGGATCGGATAGCCGTCGAGGATCGGGATGAGGAATGCACTGACCATTCCGATGAAGTGACCGATCGGTGCGCCGGTGATCTGTGGCTGTCCGTCTCGCGGCCATCGCGCGGCCAGCTGCCGCGTTTCGCAGACCAGGGTCTGATGACTGTGGATGACGCCTTTGGCCTTGCTGGTCGTTCCGGAGGTGAAGGCGGTCAGCACGGGCGCAGCGGGATCGGCCTTGATGATCCCGGTCATCGGTTCATCCGCGAGGAGCTCGTCAAAGCTCGCTCCGACCACACCCACGATCGGGACGTCGCGGTACAGGTCTGGCTCGTATGTCATTTTCCCGAATCCGTCGGCGGTGATCACCACCTTCGGCTTCGTGGTCGCGATGATGTGGGTCATCTCCTTGGGGCCGTAGAAGTGGACCACGGGCACGATGACCGCCCCGAGGAACGAGGTGGCCCAGAAGGTCGCGGCAGCCTCCATCCAGTTGGGCAGCTGTGCGACGACAACGTCCCCCTCGCCGACGCCGCGATCACGGAGGCCGGCGGCCAACCGGCGGGCGATGAGTTCAACGTCGGCGAATGTCCCCGCGTAGGGGTGGGTCGCGGAGTGCACCTCGAAGGGGAGGTGGCCGCGGTCGGCCAGCCCATGGGCGGCCAGCTCGCCGATGGTCTCGTCGGTCCACCACCCATCGTCTTTGTACCGTTTTGCCAGCTCGTCGGGGATATGTCTCATCGAGTGCTACTTCCTGCCGCGTTGATGCTCAAGTTCGACCGCATCTTGACAGCGGACGATTATGACGTAGATCATACGAAGCAATCTAGTTTCCAAAATGGAGAATAGCGTTTCCACGCCGCGCTGATGGCGTGAATGCTGTTCTGTGGTCAGTAGTTCCCGCAGCGAGGAGTTGTCAGGTGGAGATCCAAGAAGTTGTCGACCGGCTGGAAATCGAGCAGCACCTGACCAATTACGCCAAGGCGGTCGACTCCGAGGATTGGGACCTGTGGCGCTCGCTCTACACCGAGGATGCGCGCGTGGACTACTCCGCCGTCGGTGGCCCGACGGGCAATCGGATGGAGATCTCGGCATGGCTGGAAGCCTCGATGTCCTTGCTCCCGATGAAACAGCACTTCATCACCAACATCGACTACACGATCACCGGGGATACCGCCGAGGTGCGGGCGATGTTCTACAACCCGATGATCCTGCCTGGTCAAACCGAGAAGAGTGACTGCGGCGGCTGGTATCGCCACAAGCTGATCCGGACGCCAGAAGGATGGCGCACGTACGACTTCCAGGAAGAAGACGTCTGGTTCAGCTCCGGGGTCCAGGCCGAGAAGAAGGAACGCGGAACGACGGTCGGTCAAGGCTGAGGGCCTGAGCAGCATGGGTGAACTCGACAACTCGGTCGCACTGGTCACGGGTGCGGCGCGCGGGCAGGGACGCAGTCACTGTGTGGCGCTGGCCGACCAAGGCGCCGACATCATCGCGATCGACATCTGCGCCGACATCGACTCGATTCCGTATCCGCTGGCCACGAAAGAGGACCTCGACGAGACCGCCCGCCTGGTCACGGAGAAAGGCCGCCGGATCTCGACATATACCGCTGATGTGCGGCAACTGGCCGACCTCGAGGCCGCTGTCGCCGCCGGTGTCGCCCAACTCGGCGAGATCGACATCGTGGTCGCCAATGCCGGTGTGGTCGCGCTCGGAGTCGCCGATCCGAAGAATGAGCAGCTCTACCGCGACATCGTCGAAACAAATCTGTTCGGGGCCTGGAACACGATCACGGCCACAGTGCCCTCGATCATCCGCAAAGGCCGGGGTGGATCGATCGTCCTGACCAGTTCGGTTCAGGGTCTGACCGGACGCGGTGGTGACGGGAGTGCGGCGGTCTTCGGATACGCCGCCTCCAAGCACGGGATCGTCGGGTTGATGCATTCGGCGGCAAACGCGTACGCGGCCCACAACATCCGCGTCAACACGGTTCATCCGACCGGGGTCGCGACACCGATGATCCTCAACGAGTACATGGCGCAGATGCATGCCGAGGGACGCTCGTCGGGTCCCATGGCGGGCAACCTGTTGCCCGTCCCGTGGGTCGAGGCCCAGGACGTCACCAATGCGGTGGTGTGGCTGGTGAGTGAGAAGGCTCGGTACGTCACCGGTGTCGCTTTGCCGGTCGATGCGGGTTGCGCGGCGATGTAGTCCGGTTCGGCGGCCGCGCGTGGCACGATAGACCCTGTTGTGTCACAGATGAACAAGGATTCCGCGCCCGCGAAGCGGCCGGCACTGACGGTGCTGGCCGTCGATGACGAATGGCCGGCACTCGATGAACTGGCGTATCTGCTGTGCGCAGAGGATGCAGTGGCCGAGGTGCTCACCGCTGGTGATGCGACCACCGCATTGCGTCTGATCAAGGACCGTCCCGACAGCATCGACGCGGTGTTCCTCGACATCAACATGCCGGGCCTCGACGGACTCGAACTGGCCGGGGTGCTGGCGGCGTTCGCCAACCCGCCTGCGGTGGTGTTCGTGACCGCACACGACGACCGGGCGGTGGCCGCGTTCGATCTCGGCGCACTCGACTATCTCCTCAAACCGCTACGAGCGCAGCGTCTTGCAGAGGCGGTCCGGCGGGTTGTCGAACAGCGAGAGGCCGCTGAACCCGGCGCGAGCCCGCCATCCGTTGGCGCCGAGGATCCGGATGAGGTGATCCCGGTCGAGATGGGTGGCTCCACCACACTCGTCAACCGCTCGGACGTGGCCTGGGTGGAAGCCGAGGGCGACTACACCAGGCTGCACACCGCCGGCGGGTCCCATCTCGTTCGAATCCCCATCTCGTCGCTTGAAAACCGTTGGGCCCAAGCCGGTTTCCTACGGGTACACCGTTCGTACCTGGTGTCGTCGTCGCTGGTCACCGGCATTCGCACGGTTGGCTCCGGCATGGTCGTTCTCCTCCGCCCGGGTCCGAATGCGGCGGTGGTGGAGTTGCCGGTGAGCCGGCGGCACACGAGGGAACTCAAGGATCGTCTCGTCCGCAGTCCCAAACAAGAGCGCCTGACCCGATGACCACCGCCGGAGAGGACTTGCCCCGAGCCCGCGAACGGGTGGTGCTCGCCACCCGCCGAGGAGCGCGGACGGTCCGAACCCGGGTGGAGGTCCAAGAGCAGACCGAGGTCGGCGACGCGCTCATCCGCGGGTTGATGCGGGCGCAGCTCGGGCTGGCACTGCGGCTGGCCGCGCCCACCCTGCTGGCGCTGTGTTCGATACCGGTGGTGATGAAGATCTTCCCGTGGCTCACGGAGGTGTCGATCTTCGGGATCCTGTTGCCCTGGTGGATCCTTGGATTCACGGTCTATCCGCTGCTGGTCGGCGTCTGCTGGGTCTACAACCGTCTCGCCGACCGAAATGAGCAAGAGTTCGGCGACCTGGTCGACGACTGACACCGCAGATGCAGACGATTTCCGGCCAGTCGGTACCCATCCCGACACTCATCGCATTGGTGGTCGCCGCGGTCGCGACCGTTGCCATCGGCGCCTACGGAGTCCGACTGGCCCGCACGACATCCGACTTCCTGGTGGCCTCCCGCAGCGTCGGACCCCGATGGAACGCCGCCGCCATCTCCGGTGAGTATCTCTCTGCCGCCTCATTTCTCGGCGTCGCGGGTCTGATCGCGAAGTATGGCGCCGACGCCCTGTGGTATCCGATCGGTTTCACCGCCGGGTACGTCGGCCTGTTGCTGTTCGTGGCGGCACCGCTGCGCAGATCCGGCGCCTACACCGTCCCGGACTTTGCCGAATTCCGATTGCAGTCCAAGCGTTTACGCAAGCTGGCGACCGCCGTCGTGGTTCTCATCTGCATCCTCTACATGGTGCCGCAGTTCCAGGGTGCAGGCCTGACCCTCAACATCCTGCTGGGTATCCCGCCGTGGGTCGGTGCAGTGGTGGTGGCGCTGATCGTGATCGCCAATGTTGTCGGCGGTGGGATGCGTTCGATCACCTTCGTGCAGGCCTTTCAATACTGGCTCAAACTCACCGCCGTCGCGGTGCCGGCGATCGTTCTGGCCATCCACTTCTACGGGGCCGACGATGATCAGGGTTCCGACGCGCCGCCGACGGTGTCGGCGGCGACCACCGTCGACATCACGACGGATGTCGTCGTCACCGTGGCCGCCCCACTCGAGGTGGTCGTGTTCGGGGAGGTCGACGACATCGCGATGACCGGGCCGGTGACACTGTCCCCGGGTGAGCACACGCTCAGTTCGGGGTCCGAACTCGAACTCGCCGCCGGATCGGCGGTACCGGTGGTCTCCGGTGCACCGTCGACCCACGATGAATGGGCCACCCCGGGCTGGGGTTTCGGCGGGGACCACGCGATGTTCCAGGTCTTCTCACTGATCATCGGGATCTTCCTGGGCACCATGGGGCTCCCGCACGTGCTGGTCCGTTTCTATACCAATCCGGATGGCCGGGCCGCCCGCGCGACGTCGCTGGCGGTGGTGGGTCTGCTCGGGGTGTTCTATCTGTTCCCCACCCTGCTCGGTGTCTTCGCGCGTCTGTGGGTTCCGCAGCTACTCATCACCGGGGCGTCGGATGCGGCTGTCCTGTTGCTGCCGGGCTCGGTGTTGTCGGGCATCGGAGGTCAGTTGGTCGCGGCACTGGTGGCCGCAGGCGCCATCGCGGCTTTCCTTGCCACGTCGTCCGGCCTGCTGGTCAGCGTGGCGGGTGTCCTGAGCACCGATGTGCTGCGTGGACGGGTCCGCGACTTCCGGGCCGCGTCGGTGCTGGCCGGTCTGGTGCCGCTGTTGCTGGCAGTGGGGGTGACCTCCATCGATCTGTCCCGGACGGTGGGTCTGGTGTTCGCGGTGGCGGCGTCGACGTTGTGCCCGCTGCTGGTCCTGGGCATCTGGTGGCGGGGGCTCACCGCGATCGGTGCGGCGGCCGGCCTGATCGTCGGCGGTGTGGTCGCCGGTGGCGCCGCCCTCGCGACATCGTTGGGCGGTATCGACGACGGCATGCTCGGTGGCTGGCCCGCGGTGCTGGTCGGCTATCCGGCGGCGGTCAGTGTGCCGTTGGCGTTTGCCACGATGGTGCTGGTCAGCAAGTTGACGGCGGACCGGGTCCCGGCTGATGTCGGGCGGTTGCTGACCCGTCTGCACGCACCGGAAGGGCTCGGTGTGGGGCGTGATCGCGAGGTGGGTCTGGACTTCGGGGAGGAGCGCTGACACCGCGATCTTCGAGACGGTCGGTACATCGCAGATCGCAAGACATCTGGTGCTGCATCAACCACAGGGATTGCGCTGGGCAAAGGAGATTGAGTCCGATGCAGTGGGTGTGGATTCCGGCGGCTTGAGAACCGTGGTCAGATACTGGGTGCCTTCGGGGGTTGGGGTGAGCCGACCGTAGCGGGATTGCAGATCGGATTGACTATGAATGATCGTCTGCCAGTTCATGTGGTCGAGCCGGCTGGTGTTGTCGCGGTCGGTGCGCCCCGTGGTAGCGGTGTCGTTCGCGCCGACAAGCGTTTTGAGTCTTTTGTACCGCTCGGACGTTGATTGCGATGGTGCCGCTGCGAGTTGGGCGATCTGAGCAAGCCGACTGCCCTGAACTGAGAGTTCAGTGATGGTGGTGAGCACGCTCCTGACGACGTCGTCGGATAGGTAAGGCAGCACGCCCTCCTCTAGCCAGGCGGTCGGAACGTCCGGGCGAAACCCGGATGCGAGCAGGTCATGCTCCCAGCGTCCGCGTAGGTCGGTGCCAACGGTGTGCCGCGGTCCCGTTCCGGGGGCTTGGACCTTCGCCAGTACCTGTTCTTTGAAGTCGAACATCGGTGGCAGGTCGATTTCGAAGACTGGCGTGAGCGCCGGCAGCGGCAGCCGCAGAGCGCGTGTGTCCAGGCCGGCCCCCAGGATGACGACCTGCTCGCACCCTTGCTCGCAGGCCGCGAGTAAGAAGTCGTCGAAGAATTTCGTGGCCAGAACGCGATCTTCGTAGAAGTCGTCAACGAGTTGTCGCATCCGCTCCCACGTGTCGACAGCGTCCTCGGGCGCGTCCGGGTCGAAGAACGCTGTCTCGGCGGCCTCGGCGAAGAGCTTTGCATACGGATCCGCGAACAGAGCGTCCGCGCGTACCGTTTCACGCGCGCGGATCAACGCCACTCCGATCGCAGTCAACCCAACTCCGGCCAGCGAATCCGGCAGACCTCTCCCCATGGACTCAATCCTCCCCAGACGGTTCTCTGGGCAACATAGCCTTCGCGCCGGCGTTTCGATTCGTTTTCACATCGTCCGAACCACTTTTCACCGCTGACAGCCAGGGCACAGCTCCCGATGCCCTTCGCTTACCGTTCGTCGCTCAGAATCGACCGTTCGTCGCACAGTTCGACAGCTCACCGTGTGACTGCGACCACGCCATATTCATGTGACCTGGACCTCATTAACGTCTCCTGACAGGTTCTATCACTCACTTATGTCAGGAGACTCCCGTGACCGCATCAGACCTGAGCCCGGAGAGGTCGCCCGAGCGACCGACCCCGGACGCGCAGGCGTTCATCGACATGCAGGCAAGTCCGGAGTTCCAGGATCTGCGCCGTCGACTACGCGTGTTCGTCTTCCCCCTGACGGGCTTCTTCCTGGCCTGGTACATGCTCTATGTCGTCGTCGCCACGTATGCGCATGACTTCATGGCCACCAAAGTGTGGGGCAACATCAACATCGGCATCATCTTCGGTCTCGGGCAGTTCGTCTCGACGTTTGTCATCACAGCCGTATACGTGCGATTCGCCAATCGTGACCTCGATCCACGTGCCGCGGCCATCCGCGAAGAGCTGGAAGGACCGGTCAAATGACCTTTCTCGCCGCGGACACCGCCTCGGTCGGCAATCCCGCACTCAACATCGCCATCTTCGTGGCATTCGTCGTCATCACCATGACGATCGTGATCCGGGCCAGCAAGACCACCAAGAAGGCCTCGGACTTCTATACCGGCGGCGGCCAGTTCTCCGGACCGCAGAACGGCTTCGCGATCGCCGGTGACTATCTGTCGGCCGCATCGTTCCTCGGTATTGCCGGCGCCATTGCCGTCTACGGTTACGACGGTTTCCTCTACTCGGTCGGTTTCCTCGTTGCCTGGCTGGTGGCCCTGCTCCTCGTTGCCGAACTGCTGCGCAACACCGGCCGGTTCACGATGGCCGATGTCCTGAGCTTCCGACTGCAGGAACGTCCGGTCCGGATGGCTGCGGCATTGTCGACCCTGACGGTGTCGCTGTTCTACCTGCTCGCCCAAATGGCCGGTGCCGGTGGACTTGTCGCCCTGCTGCTGAACATCGACGGCAAGTTCGGGCAGAGTGTTGTGGTCGCGGTGGTCGGCGTCCTGATGATCGCCTACGTCCTCATCGGCGGCATGAAGGGCACCACTTACGTCCAGATGGTCAAGGCGGTTCTCCTCATCGCCGGTGCCGGCATCATGTTCTTCCTGGTGTTGTTCGCGGTGAAGGGCAACTTCTCGCAGTTGATCGCCGATGCGCAGGCCACCGTGAGTGGTTCGGCAAACGAGGCGGTGGCGGGCCGTGACATCGCTGCTCCCGGTGCGAAGTACGGCATCAGTGAGATGTCGAAACTCGACTTCATCTCGCTGGGTATCGCTTTGGTTCTCGGTACCGCTGGTCTGCCCCACGTCCTGATGCGCTTCTACACGGTCCCGACCGCCAAGGAGGCGCGTCGCTCGGTGACCTGGGCGATCGGACTCATCGGTGCCTTCTACCTGTTCACCCTGGTTCTCGGCTACGGTGCCGCCAAATCGGTTGGCCCGGACAAGATCCTCGCCGCACCGGGCAAGGAGAACTCAGCGGCACCACTGTTGGCTTTCGAGCTCGGTGGCACCATCTTCCTGGCCGTGATCTCGGCGGTGGCCTTCGCGACCATCCTTGCTGTGGTGGCCGGACTGGCCATCACCGCCTCCGCCTCGTTTGCCCACGACATCTATGCCAGTGTCATCAAGCGCGGCAAGGCCTCTGAGGAACAGCAAGTTCGCGTTTCGCGGATCACCGTGGTGGTCATCGGTGTCGTATCGATCGTGCTGGGCATCCTGGCCATGGGGCAGAACATCGCCTTCCTGGTCGCCCTGGCCTTCGCGGTTGCCGCCTCGGCCAACCTGCCGACGCTGCTGTTCTCGCTGTTCTGGAAGAAGTTCAACACCACCGGTGCCCTGTTCAGCATCTACGGCGGTCTGATCGTCTGCATCGGACTGATCGTGATCTCGCCCGCCGTCTCCGGTAAGGCGACCTCGATGTTCCCCGATGCCGACTTCGACTTCTTCCCGATGTCGAACCCGGGCATCGTCTCGATCCCCGCCGGCTTCCTGCTGGCCGTGATCGGCACCTACATCGGGCGTCGCAAGCAGGAGAACGCCGCGAAACAGGCCGAGATGGAGGTCCGTTCGCTGACCGGTGTCGGCGTCGAGAAGGCTGTCTCGCACTGACCTCGTAACCCCGATGATGTGCGGTTTTGGCGGTCCCATCCTGGGACTTTGTTCGCCAGAACCGCACATCATCGGGTTAAGCCGTTGTGTCTTGGGTACTCGATCGCAATGAGTGCTTACACGACCACAAATCCGACCACCGGCACGACCGAACGCGAGTTCGAGAGCCTCACTGCGGCGGGTGTCGAAGACGTCCTGACCCGTTCGATGGCAGCGTACGAGCCATGGAAGACGACGTCCGTGGCGGACCGAGCCGCGGCGCTGTCGCGCACCGCTGACCTGTACGAACAGCGCGCCGATGAGTTGGCGCAGGCCATCACCACCGAGATGGGTAAACCCGCGGCACAGGCGGTCGGGGAAGTGCAGCTCGCAGCGGCGATCTACCGCTATTACGCCGACAACGGATCCGATCTGTTGAAAGACGAAACACTCGATGTCGGCGGGGCCGACGAGTCGATCGTGCAGACGGAACCGGTAGGACCCCTGGTGGGTGTCATGCCGTGGAACTATCCCTACTACCAGGTTGCCCGGTTTGCCGCACCGAACCTGATGGCCGGCAACACGGTCATTCTCAAGCATGCGTCGATCTGTGCCGGTTCGGCCCTGCTGATGGAAGAGCTACTGCATGCGGGCGGTGTTCCGGAAGACGCGTACATCAACGCGTTCGCCTCCAGCGACCAGGTCGCCGACATGATTGCCGACCCGCGAATCCGAGGGGTATCGCTGACCGGTAGCGAAGCAGCGGGAGCCTCCGTCGCCGAGACGGCGGGACGGAACCTGAAGAAGGCGGTACTCGAGCTCGGCGGGTCGGATCCCTTTATCGTTCTCGAGACCGCCGATCTGGAGAACACGGCGCGGACCGCGGCCAAGGGTCGATTGTCGAACGCGGGCCAGGCATGTAACAGCCCCAAGCGTTTCATCGTGCGCGACAAAGACTTCGACACATTCGTCGCGACGGTCACCGCGGAGTTCGAGTCTGCGACGGTGGGTGACCCGTCACAGTCCGACACCGTGGTCGGGCCGCTGTCGTCCGTCGGCGCCAGGGACACGGTGGTCGATCAGGTCAAGAAGGCCGTATCACAGGGCGCCACGTTGCACACCGGGGGTGACGCGTTGGACGGAGACGGCGCCTTCATGCGTCCGGCGGTGCTGACCGGCATCACCAAGGACATGGATGCCTACTCGGAGGAGATCTTCGGTCCGGTGGCGATGGTCTACTCGGTGGCGTCGGAAGACGAGGCGGTGAAACTGGCCAACGACGTCGAATTCGGGCTCAGTGGTTCGGTCTGGGGTTCCGATCTCGACAAGGCCCGCGACATTGCCGATCGCCTCGAAGTCGGTATGGCCTACATCAACGAGCACGGAACAACGTTGCCGGGCTTGCCCTTCGGAGGCGTCAAGCGCTCCGGGTTCGGTCGAGAACTCGGACGTTGGGGGATGGGTGAGTTCGTCAACACCCGACTTCGCCGCACCTCCAGCCGATGACCCCCTACCGTCGACCGTGCCGAAATCCCCGTCGACCGTGCCGAAATTGCCGTTGACCGTGCCGAAGATGTCCGGGGCGAAATCGAGAGTGACTGTTTCCGAACAGTTTTGGCACGCTCGGCGGTAACAAGGGCACGCTCGACGGTGATTGAGGCACGCTCGGCGGAGGGGTGGTCAGTCGAGGGCGGCTGCGACTGCTTCGGCGATGGCGAAACAGGATGTGAGACCGGGGGATTCGATACCAAAGAGGTTCACCAAACCCGCGATACCGTGCTGTGCGGGGCCCTGGATCAGGAAGTCCGCGGCCGGTTCACCCGGACCGGAGAGCTTGGGTCGGATGCCGCAATACGCCGGGGCCAGTGAGTCATCCGGTAGCGCCGGCCAATATCGGCGGATCTCGGAGTAGAAACTGTCGGCTCTCGACGGATCCACGTGGTGGTCGATGCTGTCCACCCATTCGACGTCGGGACCGAAACGAGCTTGACCGCCGAGATCGAGCGTGAGGTGTACGCCCAGTCCACCATCGACGGGGATCGGATAGATCAGTCGCGAGAACGGCACCTTGACACCAGCCGGCGCATAGTAATTCCCCTTGGCGTAGTGGCGCTTCGGGATGTGTTCGGCGGGAAAGCCATCCAGACGGGCCGCGACATCCCAGGCGTCCAACCCGGCGCTGTTGATCACGGTGTCGCAGGGGATGTCGGTGTCGTCGATGGTCAGGACGATGGAAGGTCCCCGGCCGTCCACGACGGCGACCGATCCGCCCGTCACGGCGCTGCGCAGCACGGTGATCGCGCCGGCCTCCTCGGCGTCGTACCGCAGTGCGGTCATCAGGCCGTGGCTGTCGACGATCCCGGTGGACGGCGACAACAGTGCCTGGTGCGCGTGTAGCGCGGGTTCCAGATCGGCGAGCTCATCCGAATGCGCCAGACGAAGATCGTTGACGCCGTTGGTCTTTGCGGCGTCCGCGATGCTTGCCAAACGGTCTACCTGATCGGCATCGGTCGCGACGATCAGCTTGCCGATCCGCCGATGGTCGACGCCCCTGTCGGTGCAGTAGGCGTAGAGCTTGTCCCGGCCGGCCGTACAGAAACGCGCCTTCGCGCTGCCTTCGGGATAATAGATACCGGCGTGGATGACCTCGGAGTTACGTGAACTGGTTTCCGAACCGATCAACTCGGCCCGTTCGATGATGAGGACCTCGCGCCCGCTGCGGGCGAGCTGCCGGGCGATGGCCAAGCCGATCACGCCGGCGCCGATCACCACACAATCGACCTGCTCCACCGTCCACCTCTCACCGCCCCGTCGAACGCAGAAACGCTCCATGCGCACTGACGCATGGAGCGTATCCCGGTCGATCACTCACCGAGCAGCAGTTGCCGACCCCTCTATGTCGGTGGCGCCGGTTGGCAAATCGGCGGGAGATGGTGGCGCCTGGAAGCGCGGGACGAACGCGGTGAATACGAAGGCGAGCAGTGCGGTACCGGCGGCGAGGAGCATCGTGACCTTGAACGCATCCGCGGAGGGCACGTCGAACCCGCCGGACGAGATCGTCATCTGAGCCAGGATCACGCCGACGATCGCGCTGGCGAAGGACGTTCCGAGCGAGCGCATCAACGTGTTGAAGCCGTTGGCCGCGCTGGTCTGCGACATCGGGACAGCGCCCATGATCAGCGCCGGCATCGCTCCGTAGGCCAAACCGGTGCCGATTCCGATGATCATGGCCACGATGATGATCTGCCAGACGGTGTTGAGTGCAAAGGCCCCCAAGATGTAGCCCGCCGCGACGACAAGCGCTCCGATCATCAGCGTCGTCTTCGGGCCGCGCGAGTTGGTGATCCGCGCCGACACGGGGGCGGCCAGCATCATCACCACACCGAACGGAGCCATCACCAGACCGGTGACCAAGGTCGACTTGCCCAGGCCATAGCCGGTGGCCTCGGGTAGCTGGAGTACCTGCGTCAACACGAGGGTCATCGCGAACATCGCGAATCCGAGGGCGACCGATGCGAGGTTGGTGAACAGCACCTGGCGGCCGGCGGTGACCCGCAGGTCGACAAGTGGCAGCTTGGTTCGCAGCTCCCACCACCCCCAGACGGCAAACGCGATCACGGAGAGCAGTGCCAGCGCCACGGTTGTGCCGCTGGTCCAACCCCAGTCGGCACCCTTGGTGATGGCGAGCAGCAGGGCGATCAGCGCGGTCGAGAGTGAAGCGGCACCGATGTAATCGAAGCTGCCGCCGCTGCGGACGTCGGATTCGGGCACGAACACCAGGACCAGCACGGTGGCCAGAACGGCGAGCGCCCCCGAGATCCAGAACAGGAAGTGCCAGTTGGCGTATTCGGCGATCAGGGCCGCGATGGGCAGCCCGAGTGCGCCACCGATTCCGAGCGATGCGCTCATCATGGCCACCGAACTCGCCAACTTCTCTTTGGGGAGTGCATCGCGCATCAGGCTGATTCCCAGCGGGATCACCGCGCCGGCCAGGCCTTGCAGCACCCGTCCGAGGAGCAACGGGATCAGGCTGTTGCTCAGCGCGGCGACGACGGAACCGAGGACCAGGAGCATCAGGCTCAGCAGCAGCAACCGGCGCTTGCCGAACATATCGCCGAGGCGGCCCATGACCGGCACTGCGACCGTGCCGGTCAGCAGGGTCGCGGTGACGGCCCATGCGGTGTCGAACGGCGAAGCGCCGAGGAGCTTGGGCAGTTCGGGGATGATCGGGATCATCACGGTCTGCATCAGAGCTGCGACGACACCGGAAAACGCCAGGATTGCCACAATCGGACCCGGCGAACGGGTCTGTGCGGTGTCGCCGGTGGCCGGAACATGCATGTAGCGCCTCCATGAGTGGTCTGGTTCGTGGGCGCCAGAACTAAAGCAGCCGACTGATTGAACTTAAAGCGTGTGACTCAATCGGTCAATGGGTAGGTACGTGACACACCGCACAGCCACATTCCCTTTCGGAACACCGTCGGAAAGGTCGGACGATAGACTTTCGCAGTAGTCACGACTGTGATGGAAAGGCCTGTCACCGGAGGCCTTTGGTGGTGGCAATCTGCGATCGAAAGAGAACATGACCACATCTGAGCGCCCGCACGTACTGATCGTCGGCGGCGGTTTCGGTGGACTGAATGCGGCCCGAAAACTACGGCACGCCGACGTCGACGTCACGCTGTTGTCCCGCGGAACGAGTCATGTCTTTCAGCCGCTGCTCTACCAATGCGCGACGGGTGTGCTGTCCGAAGGTTCGATCGGCAGTCCGCTGCGACATCTGTTGCGGCGGCAGAAAAATACCCACGTGGCACTGGGCGAGGCGACGGCGATCGACGCCGCCACCCGAACTCTGACCGCCTGCCGCAGCGATGGGTCGATGTTCGACCTGCCCTACGACCACCTCGTGGTCGCCGCCGGCATGCGGCAGTCCTATCACGGGCACGACGAGTACATCGACTGGGCGCCGGGCATGAAAACGCTGGACGACGCCTTGACGATCCGCCGCAAACTGGTCACCGCATTCGAGATGGCCGAGTCACTGCCCACCGCGGAAGAGCGAGCGCGATGGTTGACGTTTGCCGTGGCCGGTGGTGGACCGACCGGCGTGGAAATCGCCGGTCAGATCCGCGAGTTGGCCTTGCACGCCTTGACCAACGAGTTCCGGTCGATCGATCCGTGCGAGGCCAGGGTGTTGCTGTTCCACAGCGGTGACCGGGTCCTGCCCTCGTTCGACAAGAGACTGTCGAAGAATGCGCAGCGCACGCTGGAACGGGTCGGTGTCGAGACCCACCTCGGGGTTCATGTCACGGATGTGGGTCCGGGCTACGTCGAGACGACCACCAAGGCGGAGCCGAAGACCACGACCCGTTTCGAAACGCAGACCGTCGTCTGGACTGCCGGTGTGGAGGCCGTGCCCTTCGCCAAGGCGCTCGCCACCGCGCTGGGTGTCCCGCAGGACCGGTCCGGGCGTATCGCAGTCGAACCGGACCTGACCGTTCCCGGGCATCCCAACATCTGGGTGGTCGGCGATCTGATGTCGCGCGACGAGTTGCCAGGGGTGGCCGAGGTCGCGATGCAGGGCGGGCGGTACGCGGGCAAGCTGATCGCGACGGAGGTCGCATCGGGTGGCACCGCGACGCGGCCGCCGTTCAAGTATCGAGATCTCGGTAACGCGGCCTACGTCGCACGGGGCCACGCGCTCGTTCAGGCTGGGCCACTGCATCTTTCCGGACGACTGGGTTGGATCTCTTGGGGGTTCATCCACATCGTCTTCTTGGCGGGAGCCCGCAATCGTATTGGTACGCTGCTGAACTGGGGTGCGACGCTCTTGACCGGATCGAGACGAGAGCGTGCTGTCACCTTCGGTGACTCACGCATCGCCCGGAACACGTACTTCACCAACGCCAGGAAGAACGCGAGCTGACCGACTGCTGTGCGCGGTTCGGCCATCACCGGATTCAGAACGCCGCTGTGCCCATCGTCGCCAGCATCAGTGCGAACAGCAACCATCCGGCGCCCTGCCAGATCGTCCAGGTGCCACCGCGCTTCCATACCCGGTAGCCGATGATGAAGGCACCGATACCGCCCAGGAGCAGGATCGCGGTGGAACCCGCACCCCAGAGCAGGCTGGACGGATCGATCAACAGGTCGGCAACGAGCCAGATGGCAGCCAGGGCGATCACCACGACGACGTATTTGGCAGCGGACCGGAATGCACGTGGGTCGTTCCAGCGCTTCTCGACGTCATTGGTCACGGAGGCCTCCCTTTCTGTGAACTGTTGCCGGGGTGATACCCCGAATGAGCCGATTTCATGCACGCGTTTCAGCTCGCCGGGCGGATCGGGCGACTGCGCGCTACTTTGCACAGGCAACTACACCTCACGAAGCCAGGAGCCATCAGTGTCAGAGCAGATCGTCGACAAGAACGCCGCCGGACTCGATGTCCGGCAGTACCACATCGGGGTGGCCCCGGGTGAGGTCGGAACAGTGGCGTTGTTGCCGGGCGATCCGTTCCGGGTGCCCTTTGTCGCCGAGTTCCTGAGCGATGTGCGGGACGTCGCCCACAATCGCGAACACCGGACGATGACGGGTTACTACAAGGGCAAACTCATCACCGCGACCTCGACGGGGATGGGTTGCCCGTCGACGGCCATCGCGGTGGAGGAGTTGGCCCGGGTTGGTGTCACTTCGCTTATCCGCGTTGGGAGTTCGGCCGGTCTGCAGCCAGGGATCGCCCCAGGTGACCTCCTGGTCAGCGAGGGTTCGCTGCGCAATGACGGAACCACCGCGGCATACGTCCATCCGGGTTTCCCTGCGGTGCCGGATATTTCGATCGCGGCAGAACTGCGTCGCGTCGCCGAGGCCATGGCGGCGGAGCGTGGCGGCTTTCGCGTGTACTCGGGCATCAATGCGACCGACGACGCGTTCTACGCGGAAGGCCCGGAGTGGATTTCCCAGTTGTCCCAGATGGGAATCCTGAACGTGGAGATGGAGAGTTCGGCGCTGTACGTCGTTGCGAAACTGCGCGGACTGCGGGCCGGCATGGTGTGTGCCTGCTCGAGTAATCTCGTCGACGGTGTCAGCGTCTACGGCGACCAGAAGGCCGCACTCAAGGACGGCTGGATGCGCAGTATCGAGGTTGCACTCGATACTGCTGTTGCACTTGACCTTTGAGCAGGTATTCGGGGTCGGTCAGGCTTCCGGCCGGGTCGGGTACATGGCCATCAGGTCGCGGGCTGCCTGCTTGTCGCCGTTCATGGCATCGACCAGGTCGTCGATCGAGTTGAAGTTCTCCATCCGACGCACCAGCGTTGTCAGCTCCGCGACCGCATGGGCGCCGTACAGGTCTTCTTCGAAATCCATGACGTACGCCTCCACCGTGCGGGTGCGACCGTCGAATGTCGGGTTGTTGCCCACCGAGATCAGCGCAGGCAGCCAGGTGCCCGGGTGAAGACGACCGCGCGGCGGTTCGCCCTCGGCCAGGCTGAACCAGCCGAAGTAGACACCGTCCTCGGGGATCCGACTCTCGTCTTCGGCGCGGATGTTCGCGGTCGGGAAGCCCATGGGCGCTCCGCGTCCTTCGCCACGCACGATCACGCCCGCGGCGTAGCCGAGCGGTTCGTCGGAGTTGCTGGTCACTGCACTATCCCTTCGTGGGGTCACAATCGGCGGGTGCGGACACCGCATCGAGCGGCGACCGAATGCTGCCTTCGAGCGTAGACCGGTCCGGTTGCGCACCTGCGATCTGGCCGTCGCGATGTGGGGGGTTTCATCGTCCGGGCGACGACGAAAAACTCTCGGCGACTCAAACCCGTGGCAGGGCCGCGCTGGTGACGTAGCCTCACCCACGGTCGCAGAAATGCCGGTCTGCGGCCGATGAGCACGCCGCCACCATGGAGTCTGGAGCTGACCGCCTTGTCTGAAGCTGGATCGTTGAAGGTCTCGGTTGTTGTCGGGAACCCCAAGCCGCATTCGCGGACCAGGACGGTCGCCGAGGCACTCGCGCCGGCGCTCCTTGAGCCGGGATCGTACGAGGTGGAGGTCATCGAACTCGCCGACCTGGCAGATGAACTGTTCCAGTGGGGCTCGGAAAAGGTCACCGCAGCAAAGACTTCGGTCGCGGCCAGCGACCTGGTCATTTTTGCCACACCCACCTACAAGGCCTCCTACACCGGATTGCTGAAGGCATTTCTCGATCAATACGGCACGGACGGCCTCAAAGGCGTGGTCGCGATACCCGTGTTCACCGGCGGCGACCTGACACATTCGCTGGCACCCCAGACGACACTGGCGCCTCTGCTCCTGGAGTTGGGCGCCGCGATACCGGGCCGCGGTCTGTACTTCGTCATCGACAACCTGCCCGAGCTCGACAGCTTCATCGCGCAGGCAGCTGCCGACTATTCCGCCGTGTTCACCGCACTGTCGTCGGTGGCGGGTTCGGTCCGTCCGGCCCTGAAAACCGCTCCATAGCGGGGCGCCGAGGGCAATGCACCCTCGGCAGGTCGTCAGCGGGACGAAGTCGGGGTCGCCTCGGTTGCGCTGCCTACTTCGCTCTCAGGTGGGACGATCGACGATGTGTCCGGACTCGAAGAGGCCCACGGGGCCACAGCGGCCAAGAAGTTGCCGCCCCATGTTGTGGTGCTGTTCGGTGCCACCGGCGACCTGGCCCGCCGAAAGCTGTTGCCCGGCCTCTTTCATCTGTTCATGTCGAAACTGGCACCGCCGATGCGGATCGTCGGAACCTCGCTCGACGACCTCGACACCGAGGAGTTCCGCGCGGTTGCGGTCAAGGCCTGCAGCGAGTTCTCCAGCCGGGTCTTCACACCCGAGGCGGCGGCGGAGTTCGCCGAGACCCTGAGCTATGTGCCGCAGGGTGCCGGCGCTGAAGCACTCGCCGCACAGGTGCGCCAGGAGCTGGCGGTGCTCGGTACCGACGCCCACATGCTGCACTACCTGAGCGTGCCGCCGAAGGCCGCGATGGCCGTACTCGAGATGTTGCACGAAGCCGAACTGGTGGAGAAATCCCGTGTGATCATGGAGAAGCCGTTCGGCACCGACCATGACAGCGCGGTCGCGTTGAATGCCTCGATCCACCAGTGGTTCGCCGAAGACCAGATCTTCCGTATCGATCACTTCCTCGGCAAGGAAGCGGCCCAGAACATTCTGGCCTTCCGGTTCGCCAACGGATTGTTCGAACCGATCTGGAACCGGAACTTCATCAATTACGTCCAGATCGATGTGCCCGAGAAGCTGGCGCTCGAAGGCCGGTCACACTTCTACGAATCGACCGGCGCGTTCCGGGACATGGTCGTCACCCATCTGTTCCAGATCCTGGCGTTCGTGGCGATGGAACCACCGACCGCGTTGGCGCCCGGCCCGATCGGCGAGGAGAAGAACAAGGTCTTCCGGTCGATGGTGGCGCTTGATCCCCGAAACGTGGTGCGAGGCCAGTACACCGGTTATCGCGACGAACCCGGTGTCACCGCCGAGTCGCAGACCGAGACCTTCGTGGCACTCAAGGCGGAAATCGACAATTGGCGGTGGGCCGGGGTCCCGTTCTATCTCCGGACCGGGAAGGGGCTGGCCGATGGGCAGCGCATCATCTCGATCGCGTTCCATGAACCGCCGAAGAGTATGTTCCCGGACGGATCCGGTGTGGGACAACAGGGTCCGGATCATCTGACGTTCGACCTCGCCGACGAGTTCAAGGTGTCGCTCTCGTTCTACGGCAAGAAGCCGGGTCCGGGCATGAAGCTCGACAAGCTGAGCCTGCAGTTCGCCATGCAGGAAACCGAGCAGTCCGGGCTGGTGTTGGAGGCCTACGAACGTCTCATCCTCGATGCGATGAAAAACGACCACACGCTGTTCACCACGGCCGAAGGCATTGAACGCCTGTGGGATGTCTCGGCGCCGCTGCTGGCCGAGCCGCCGCCGGTACGCAGTTACAGTCAGGGTTCCTGGGGCCCCAACGCGATTCATCAGCTCATCGCGCCGCACGCCTGGCGGCTGCCGTTCGAACGGATCTGGCGCCACAAGAAGCAGGACTGACCTCACTCGTCCTCGGCCGCATATTCTTTCATCAGCGCCCGCTCTTCGGTGAGGTTCGGGTACCAGATCCGGACGACCACGGCGCCGATGAACACAACGATGATCGCCGAGGCGTAGGCCAGAAAGTCGCCGCGCACGAACGCCTCTCGTGCCGCGGACAGGATCTCGGTGGCGTTGTCGGGATAGCGTTCGGCGAGATCGGCGGCACTGGAGAACGATTTGGTCAGCGCCGCCTGGGTCTGGTCGGTGATGGTGTCGGCGTCCGGTGATCCGGAGATCTGCTTCGACAGGTCGTGGGCGTAACCGGCGGTGAGGAGGGCGCCGAGGATCGACTGCATGATCGCGCCGCCGAGGTCACGTTGCAGGTCGGACATGCTCGAGGCCATCCCCGCCCGCGACAACGGCACCGACCCGGTCAGCGACCTCGACGCCGGTGTACCTGCGATACCCACTCCCACACCGATGCAGATGTAGACCAGCGCGACCTGCCAGTAATGGGCGTGCTCGCTCCACATCGTCATGGCGAAGACCATGCCGAGGCCGATGGACGCGAAACCGACGAGCAGTGTCGTGCGGGATCCGAGGTTCTCGACCATCCGCGCCGACAGCGGGGCGACGATCACCATGGAGGCCGCGGCCGGGAGGACCGAGGCGCCGGCCGCGAGTGTCGAGTACTCCAGGACGTTCTGCAGGTACTGCTGGCCGATGTACATCGCGCCCATCAGGGTGCCGAACACGACGATGCCGCCGAATGCGGCGACCCAGAAGGTTGGCCTGGCGGCGATCGTGAGGTCGAACAGTGGTGTGGCGGCGCGGTGTTGCCGGACGAAGAATGCGATCGCGGCGGCAAGCGCGATGGCCGCCAGGATCGCTGTGATCGTCCCGGCACCGGCCATCGGCAGGAAGTTCAACGACAACACCATCGCACCGATGAAGGCGATGGACAGGACGCCGCCGAGATTGTCGACCGGATCGGTGGAGTCGCCGCTGTCACCGGGTATCAGTCTGAGTGCGGCGATGAGTGCGACGACGGCCAGCGGCAGGGTCACGAGGAATACCGAATGCCAGCTGAACACCTCGAGCAGGCCGCCGGACAGGACCGGGCCCAGAGCGGTGATCGCACCACCGAGCGCCGACCAGGCCGCGATGGCCTTGGTGCGGCTCGCGCCCTGCCACAATGCCGTGATGATGGCCAGTGTTGTCGGATAGGCGAGTCCGGCCGCGACGCCCCCGAGGAGACGGCCGGCGAACAAGATCTCGACATTCGGGGCAAACCCGGCAATGAGCGACGCCGGAATCGACAGCGCCAGCCCGATGACGAGCATCCGTTTGCGGCCATGCCGGTCGCCGAGGGCTCCGAAGTACAGGACCGAGGCGGCCAGACCGAGGGAATAGCCCACGGCGACGAGGTTCAATCCGACAGAACCGGCATCGAAGTCCTTGCCGATGTCGGGCAGCGCGACGTTGGCCACCGCCAGATTGATGTTGGCAACGCCGGCGACCAGGATCAGTGTTGCCAGGACGATTTTCGCGCGAGGAGGTGCCTTGTCGGTGACCGATGCAGTCACGGGTTCTCCTCCGGCGGATGTGCAGTATCCGTACTGAAACGCCAAGCCGTGCAAGAGTATCGCGAATCGTTCGCCCATCCGGGGCTAATCGATGTCAGCGCAGGGTGTTCGCAACGATTTTCGCGAGCTCGAGCGGTGCATCACTCTGGACCGAATGTCCGGCGCCGTCGACGGTGAAGACCTCCAGGCCGGGCCGGTACCGACGCAACGTGTCGACGTCGTCGTCGGCGACGAACGGGGAGAGGGCGCCCCGGATCAGGGTGATCGGAGTCTCGCTGTCGGACAGGTCTTTCCACAGCGGCTCGGGCTCGATGGACTTGCGGAACCGGTCATACCGCCATCGCCAGCGGCCGTCGTCGATCTGGCGGGTGTTGTGGATGACGCCTCGCCGGATCGACGATCGGGGACGGTTCGGGGCGGCGGCAGCGGTGAGCTCGATCAGCTCGTCGAGATCGTCGAAGGTGTCCGGTCCGCCGACCAGCGCAACGGTGCCGCGTTCCTTGCCACTGAGATTCTCGACCCGTTTGGGTGATTCCGGGCTGACGTCGACGAGGATCGCGCGCTTGATCAACCCCGGGTGGCGGGCGGCCAGCGAGATGGTCGTGAGCCCGCCCAGCGACATCCCGACCACCAACTCGGCGTCCCGGGCGAGGTCCCTGATCACCGGTCCGACAGCCTGCGCATTGAGGTGTGGCCGGTAGTCACCGTCGTCACGCCAGTCCGAATGGCCGTGGCCGGGTAAGTCGATGGCCAGCGCCGGCACCCCGAGCGCCAGCACCACACTGTCCCAGGTGTGGGCGTTCTGGCCACCGCCGTGCAGGAACACCAGCCGTGGTGATTCGGTGCCCCACTGCAGCGCGCTGACGGCCCGCCCGTCGACCACAGTGTCGATCCGGGTGACCGGCGGGATCCGATCCGGTTCCAGGCCAAGCTCTTCGGCGTTCTCGGGCAGCAGGTCGAACTCAGTGGGCATCGGGTTGTCCTCTTCGGTGATCTGGTCTGTGGAGAACACTATCGACCAGACCGCGGCCACAGAGGGTTTCCGGGGACAACTGAGCTCTTTTGCGCAGCCCGATCGAATCCACCGAGCGGGCCCAAATCACCGTCGACCGTGCCCAAAACACCGTCGAGCGTGCCCAACTTGCACAGACACCGAGCGCGTCGTGCATCTTTGGCACGGTCGACGGTAACCAAGGCACGGTCGACGGTCGGTTGGGCACGCTCGACGGTCGGTTCGGCACGGTCGACGGGGGTCAGTCGGTGCGATTGCGCAGTAGGTCGACCCAGTCGGTGGGGAGTCGGTCGGCCGGTCCGGGTGTCGACTGTTCGGCGGGCCGGGAGTGCGGGGGAGCCAACTCCGGTCCGTTGTAGTAGTCGTTGGTGGAGTAGTCCCAGAACCAGTCCTCACCCGGCTCGTATGACTGGATGATCGGGTGCCCACTTGTCGTGGCATGGGCGGACGCATGACGGGAGAGGGAATCGTCGCAGCATCCGATGTGCCCGCACGCCGCGCATCGACGGAGGTGAAACCACCAACCGCCGGTGCGCTCGCAATCGACGCAGCCCGGACCGCTCGGTGGTACCGCAGGATCAATGGAAGGGGTCGTCATGCATCCCATCCAAGACCAGCCTCGTCGACATTGCACGCAGTGCAGCGAAATCTGTTGTTGCCGAGCAGATCTGATCAAGCCTTGCTGGGCGCGTCCTCGCGTCGGGTGAGCAGTTCGAGTTCGAGTTGGGTACGTGCGGAGGTCGGCCGGCCGGCGGCATCAAAAGGCGCATGCGGCGAGGTGTGGTTCTGATACACCGCAATGATCCCGGCCACCACGGCCGGTCCGATAATCACCAAAAATTCCATGGCAGTAACTATCCGTTCAATAACTTTCTGCCAACAGTGGCGGAATTGCCAGCCTTGGCAAAGTTTCTGCCAAGGCTTGTGATGGCGAAGGTTGTGCAGGTCAGGACAGTGTTGCTGCCATCAGAGCGCCACGGCAACTGATTTATTGCGGTCTGCTCCCACGCATCAACTCGAGCTCGCCGAGGTAGGCCGCTGTCGCGATGAGTGGACGTGCCTCGTCGATGCCCAGACTGTTTTTCTCGCTGTCGGCGCGAAGCGCGGCCACCATTGCAGCCGCGATTCGGTTCGGATGGTCCGTGGGTTGCGTGCCAGCCGGCTCACTGTCAGTGGTGTCGACGGTGAGCCGGGCGGCCTGGATGTCGATGACCGTGCAGAGGTTCGGCGCGGTTGCGTTCGGGTGTGGGGTCGGGGTGAGGTCGGCAATCGAATCGGCGACGATGCGCAGCCGGATGGATCGTCCCAGTGCGCCCACCATCGGTGTGCGGCGTTCTGCGGCTGCGCCTGCTTCTGAAAGATATTGCCGCGCTGCATCATCAGAAGCGCGATAGGCCACCTGGCTTTCCATGCGCAGCTCGGTCACAGCGGTTTCGGTGACGCTGGTCGAGCCGGTGGTCATCCTGGTCGTGGCAGCTCTGAGGTAGCGGGCGTGGACGGCCATGGAGTAGTTGATGGTGGCGCGGGCCGCCTCCGCGACGCCACGCGGCCACATCACGATCCCGGCGACGACGGCTACGGCGCAGCCGATTGCGACGTCTTCGACCCTGACCAGTCCGATCTTCCAGCCGCTGGGACCGAGCACGTTGAAGAGGGTCAGGATGAACACCGTGAATGCTGCCTGTCCGGCGGCGAAAGAGATCACCTTGGGGATGTACGCGGCGCCGAACACCGCGATCGGCAACACCGCCCATAGGGCGATCTCATTGGTGCCGATGGCGATGATGATGAGTGCTCCGACAAGAAATCCGACCGCGGTGCCGACCACCGACCGAAGCACATTCGAACCCGTTGCCAGGGCGCTGGTGCGCAGTACCGACAGCGCACCGAGAACGACCCAGAATCCATGCTGTACGGGCAGTATCTGCACGAGGGCAACGGCGGCGGCGAGACCGACACCGGTGCGCAACGCATTTCGTGCGATCACCGAGTTCTCGATCAAGGTCGCGGACACCGAGACCCGGGTCGCCTCATACTCGGAGAGCACCGAATCCGCTGCCCCGGTGGGTGGTAGCTCTCGTCCGAGAATCTTCTGCAGCATCGGTCGCGCGTCGGCTGCCGACGCCCACGCCACGGTACGGCCGATCAGTGCGATGGTGCTGCAGCTGGTGTGGATTTCGAGCAGTCTCAGGCCGTCCGCCTCGGCGTCGGCGTCACTGGGATCGATGCGGATGAGGTCCAGGTTCGGGCCGAAACTGTTGTGTATCAACGACCGCAGGTGCTCGGCGGCGTTGTCGAGTGCATTGCGATCGACCGATCTGACCTCTCGGGCGTCGGCCGCGAGTATGTCGGCCGCGCGCTGCAGTACTGTCACCGACGGTCCACGCAGGTCATCGGGCAGCTGCACATTGCGCCGGGCCACCTGGGTCGTCAGCCATTCGAGGTCGTCCACCACCCTGATGATGGCCCGGCTTCCTGCGGATAGGCCGGCAGGCCGCGCGTTGGAGCTCAGGTACGTGTGCCGCAGCCGGTCCATCAGTGCGATGACGTCGACGGTGGCCGGCTTCGTTGCGGTGGTGTCGGAACTCGGCGTCATGTACTCCGCCAAACCACTGCACACGGCTTGCGCACGGGTGCGCAGTTCGTTGTGGTGGCGCGGCGGTAGCAGGAACAGGGCAGCCGGAACGCTCAATGCGAGGGCAATGGTCCAGCCCAGCAACCGATCTCCCAGCGGCCCCTCGGGGGACGCCACCGGAACGACATAGAGCAGCAGTGCCGATCGCTGCCCGGCCGAGAAACTGGAGCCGAGGATCGCGGCGAATGACACGATCACGCCCACCACCAGCATCGACACGGTGGCCAGCCATCCCGGCTGACCGAGCACCGTGGCCAAACTGATGAAGGCATAGCCCACCACGGCCAGCCCGCAGTAGCTCGCGGCCCGTCGGCTTCGATTGCCCGGGAAGTCGGCGAGGATGAGGAGCGCAACCGAACCGAAGATCGCGAACAGAGGTGTCTGCGGGCCCCCGTGGTGTACGGCGAACGCCGCAGCTATCGGAACAACCAGTGCCGGTCGGATCGCGCGTCGTAACGCGTCGAAATCAGGATCACGCTTACCGACGGCAGCAACGAACCTCTCGCGGAGCCGGCGGACGGGCATGCCCATTTTCGCATCCTAGCCGGGTGTCCGAGCGGCCGAGGGAAACTGATCACAGCCGATGTCCCGCGAACGGCCCCGCCGTGGCGCTCGATCAGTACCGTTGGCAGTGCGAGGGATTGACGCCCATTGAACGAGTTTCACCCACCGATCAATCGAGGACCGCGAATGAGTGAGAATGTCTATCGAGTCACGGAGATCGTCGGAACATCGATGACGAGTTCCGACGACGCCATCAAGAAGGCGATCGCGAGGGCGAACAAATCGCTGCGTAATGTCGACTGGTTCGAGGTGATCGAGACCCGTGGTCACGTGGAAAACGGTGAAATCGCCCATTTTCAAGTGACTTTGAAAGTCGGGTTCAAGATCGAGGACTGAAAAACCCGGTCGAGCATGCGGAAGTCGGCGTCAGTGTCCGGCGCCGAGATTTCCGGAAAGACGTTCGAGGCGCTCGAGACTCGATCCGGTGAGCCCGACGATGGTGGCTTGCTTCCCGCGGTCGCGATACTTCCGCAAGATGGCGTCGAGGGCGGCAACCGTCGAGGCGTCCCAGACGTCGGCCGCGGTGAGATCGATGACGACGGTGTCGGGGTCGCCGGCGTAGTCGAACCGGTACACGAGATCGTTGCTGGAAGCGAAGAACAGCTGGCCGGTGATGCGATACCGCCGGACCTCCACACCGTCGTCGGTGGTCTCCGTGGTCGCCTCGACCCCGGTCAGATGCGCCACCCGGCGGGCGAACAGAACCATCGCCGTCAGCACTCCCAGGACCACACCGATTGCCAGGTTGCTGGTGGCGACGGTGGCCACGACAGTCACCAGCATCACGAGGGTTTCTCCGAACGGCATCAACCGCAGTGTGCGGGGGCGAATGCTGTGCCAGTCGAACGTGCCGACGGACACCATGATCATCACCGCCACCAGCGCGGCCATCGGGATGACGCCCACGATGTCGCCGAGCACGACGACGAGGATCAACAGGAAGACACCGGCCAGGAACGTCGACAACCGGGTGCGGGCCCCCGACTGTTTGACGTTGATCATCGTCTGGCCGATCATCGCGCAACCGCCCATGCCACCGAAGAATCCGGTGACGATGTTCGCCACGCCCTGACCCCAGCTCTCGCGGGTCTTGTCCGAGTGGGTGTCGGTGATGTCATCGACGAGTTTGGCGGTCATCAACGACTCCATCAACCCGACCAGGGCCATGCCCAGCGCGTATGGCGCGATGACCGACAACGTATGCCACGTCCACGGAACGTCGGGGAGCAGGAGCGACGGCAGGGAGTCAGGCAGGGCACCTTCATCTTCGACTGTCGGGACGTCCCAACCGGTTGACGTCACGAGCACCGTCAGAAGGACGATGGCGACGAGGGGGGACGGGATCACCGAGGTCAGGCGCGGTAGGAAGACGATGATCGCCAAACCCACGGCAACCAGCGGGTACACCAGCGGGGGGATGTCGTCGCCGAACAACTGCGGAAGCTGCGCGCTGAAGATCAGGATGGCCAGCGCGTTCACGAAACCGGTCATCACACTGCGCGGGATGAAGCGCATCAACTTGGCGATGCCGATCAGGCTCAGCACGATCTGCAGCAGACCGGCGAGGATGACGGTGGCCAGGAGGTAGTTGAGGCCGTACTCGTCGACGACCGGTGCCACGACCAGCGCCACCGCACCGGTGGCGGCCGAGATCATCGCGGGCCGGCCACCGACCACCGCGATGGTGACGGCCATCGTGAACGAGGCGAACAACCCGACCCGTGGGTCGACGCCGGCGATGATCGAGAAGGAGATCGCCTCGGGTATCAACGCCAGGGCGACCACCAGACCGGCCAGGATCTCTTTGCGCAGCTGCACCGGGGAGCGGAGCAGTGAGCGGACCGTTGCCGGTGGCGTCTGCGAATGGGCTGTCTTCACTGCGCTGGGCACGGGAGTTCACTTTCTGGTCTTCATCGCCTGGTCCTACGGCGCTGGGTCACACGGCGCGACTCCGCGATTGTCACCCGAGGTCAGCGCCTTCGGGACTGTAGGAACGTACCGAGCCGGCCGGTGCGCTGCCAACTCAGAGCGCCCGTGACCTGAGGCACGTCACATCGCCAGATGGGTGATCCGGCCCGCGGTGATCGTTGCCGCGATGCCGAGATCCCGCAGTATCTGCGCCGCCTGCGCGGTGGTGGTGGCCGGTTGCAGCGGGTCCTCGTCGAGCAGCACGACGTCACCCCGGCTGCCCGTGGTGATGGTGGACTGACCGTCGGTGCTGGCCGCCAGCGCTTCTGCGGGTGTGAGTGATTCGGAAGGATTCCAGGGGTCCTGGCCTTCGAGACCGCGATGTACCGCCGCCGCCATGGCCAGCCGCGGATCGAGGACCGAGACCGGGGCGTCGGATCCCAGGACGAGGGCGACACCACCGTCGAGCATCGACCGCAGGGCAAAACAGCGATCAGCGCGGTCGGGCCAGCAGCGGAGGGCGACGTCGCGGTCGTCGAGGAGGTGCGCGGGTTGCACGCTCGCCCGGACTCCCAGTGCCTTCATCCGGGGGATGTCGCTGAAGCGGATCAACTGCGCGTGCTCGATACCACCGCGAGCGCCGGTGGCCTCGAAAGCGCTCAGCGCCTGGTCCACCGCGGCGTCGCCGATGGCGTGCAGGGCAATGCGGAGTCCGCCGGCAGTGCCTCGGGCCAACAGCTCGGTCAATTCGGCGCTGTCGTAAAACTGTTGTCCGCGCGGATGTTCGAGCTCATCAGCATCGGCGTAGGGCTGGCAACAGTGCGCGGTCCGGGTGTTGAGGGAACCGTCGGAGAAGATCTTCAACGGACCCATGGTCAGCAGGTCCGAACCCTCCATCAACCGATCTCCGGTCCGAAATCCGGCGGCGAGGACCTCGTCGAGGGTGGTGGCGTACGTGACGGGCTGCACCCGCACCCGATCGGTCCCGGCCGCGAAACGTTGCGGCCATTCGCGATGCCCGGCCGTCATCTCGAAGTCGACGATGCCCACCACGCCGCGACCGGCAGCTTCATCGACCGCCGCACGGACAAGCGATTCGACGTCGTTCGAGGCCGCCGACAACTGCGCGAGCGCGGGTTGCAGGTCGAACCACTCGGCCTCGCACAGCTGGGTGTCACGCGGTGGAATTCCCAGCAGTGCAAGCGCTTTGCTGTTGAGCCAGCCGGCGTGAACGTCGCCGCTGGACAGGATCACCGGGTGGTGTCCGCTCACGGCGTCGAGCTCGGCGACGGTGGGCTGGGTGGGCCACAGCGCCGTCCGGAAACCGTAACCGAGGAGTGCACGGCCCTGCCACGGTCCGGGTAGTGCTTCGACGTGGTCGGCGATGATCCGGGTGACGTCGGCCGCGCAGGTGGCGGCGGAGACGTCGATCCTCGCTCGGGTCTGCGCCCACATCGACATGTGTACGTGCTGATCCCACAGCCCCGGAATCGCCCACCGGCCATCGGCGTCGACAACGACGTCGTCGCGCCCGGGGCGCAATCCGGGTGCGACCTCGGTGACCACGCCGTCGGTGATCCTGATGTCAACGGGCGAGTCGGTCGCCACGGGCGTGCGCACCGGCACCAGTCGTGCGCGCCGGATGAAAGTCGAAGAGGCCACGAGAGATCACTTTCCAGTAGGAGCATCCGCGGCGCAATGTGGGCTCGGACTCCGTGGTGTCATTCCGCGGCTGCCGCGTACCGGCGTGCCAGCCCCGCACAGGCGTCCGCGAGTTCCGGTGGACCGACAACCCGGAAATCGGCGTCGAATCGGCCGATCCCGGCAGCCAGCGCGGTCCACGACCACGAGCCGATCTGCAGGCGGCAACGATCCGGGCCGAGATCCTCGACGGTCCCGTCCTCGACGAAGGGCGACACCGCGGTCGCCGGGGCGTCGAGGAGTATCTCGCCTTGGCAGGGCCAGGAATTCGCGGTGCCTGATCCCTTGAAGCGGGCCGCGACAAACGCACCCACATCACCCCCGGGTATATCCCGTGGCCGGAAGCGTGGGCCGGTCGGAACGCGGGGTGTCATCCGGTCGATGCGGAACGTCCGCCAGGTGTCGCGGTCGAGATCCCACGCGACCACATACCACCGCCCGTCGTGGCTGACGAGGTGATGGGGCTCGGCCCTTCGTGGTGGCACGAGGTCGCCGCCCGGTTTCTGATCGCTCTGGTAGTCGAACCGCAGGACCTCCCCGGCGCTCACGGCGGCACCGACCGCCAGGAGGGTGTCCGTATCCAGCGGAACGGCCGGCCCGCCGGCCGTTCGGGGGACCGCGGTGACCTCGAGGGTGTCGATGCGCCCCCGTAGACGGGCCGGCATGACCTGGCGGACGGTGGCCAGGGCCCGCGCTGTCCCTTCTTCCATGCCCGGCGAGGTGGCGGACTGCAGCGTGAGTGCGATGGCGACGGCCTGTTCGTCGTCGAACAGCAACGGCGGGAGTTCGGATCCGGCGCCCAGTCGGTAGCCGCCGGCGGGGCCTTTGATCGCGTCGATGCGGTAGCCCATCTCCCGCAGACTCTCGATATCACGGCGCATCGTCCGGTTGCTGACCCGTAACCGCTCGGTGAGCTGCGGCCCCGCCCACACCCGCCGGGTCTGAAGGAGTGACAGCAGCGACAGGAGTCGAGCCGAGGTTTCTGCCATGGGAATCATCCTGCCGGAAGTAGTGGCCGCTATCTGTCCGCTACTGGCGTGAGTCTGGTGATCGTCAATCGCAGAGCGCACCAACCAAGGAGCAACAAATGTCGATCACGGTCACCAACCACCTGAACTTTCGCGGCGACGCCAAGGCGGCCCTGGAGTTCTACCAGGGCGCATTCGGCGGAGAACTCACCGCGATCAGCTACTCGGACGCCCACAACGTGCAGGAACCGGCGGAGGCCGATCAGATCATGTGGGGCCAGGTGCAGGCGGGCAACGGCTTTCATGTGATGGCCTACGACGTGCCGTCCGCCGTGCCCTACGACGCCGGGGTGAACGCGCATTTCGTGTCCGTACGCGGCCGGGATGCCGAGGAGATCACCACCTACTGGAAGGAGCTCTCCGCGGGGGCGAAGACCATCGTCGATCTGGGCCCGGCGGCGTGGGCTCCGCTGTACGGAATGCTCGTGGACAAGTTCGGCGTCACCTGGGTTCTCGACGTGGCGGTCGACCGTCCCGGCCAGTGAAATCTGCGCCGCCAATACTTGGACGTCCTATAAAGTCGGGGCATGATCGCCAACCCCCGTTTCAGTACCGTTGATGGAGTGCTGCGCCGGACCGCAGCGCGGTTCCCCGACCGGACCGCGCTGCGATTCGCCGACCGCGCCTGGACATACGCCGAGCTCGACAACGCGGTGACCAGGGCTGCGGGTCACCTGCGGTCACTCGGCCTGAACTCCGGCGATCGCGTGGCGGCCTACGGCACCAACTCGGACGCCTACGTCATCGCCTTCCTCGCCTGCGCCCGCGGCGGACTGGTTCACGTGCCGGTGAACTACGCGCTCAAAGAAGGTGAGTTGTCGTACCTCATCGGCCAATCGGGCAGCCGCGCGGTCCTGGTGGATCCGGCGCTGCGCGAGAACCTGACGCCCGTCGTCGACGCCCTCGACATTGCGCAGGTCATCACCCTGCGCGACGAGGACGGTTCACTTCTCGAGCACAGCACGGACGGGGATCTGCCGGAGATTGATTGGGAGGTCGCCGACTCCGAACTCGTGCAGCTTCTCTACACGTCAGGCACCACGTCAAAACCCAAGGGCGCGATGATGACCCACGGTGCGATGGTCCACGAATACGTGTCGTCGGTGATCGCACTCGACTTCGATCAGTCCGACAACCCGCTCATCGCGATGCCGCTGTACCACTCGGCGGGCATGCACGTGTTCATGCTCCCGCTGCTGTCGGTCGGGGCGACGATCAGCCTGATGGAGACTCCGGACATCCCGGAGATCCTGCGCCGCATCGAAGCCGAGAAGATCGGATCGCTGTTCCTCGCGCCGACCGTGTGGGTGCCACTGGCCGGGCATCCCGACCTCGACACCCGAGATCTTTCTTCGTTGCGCAAGGCCCAGTACGGGGCCTCGATCATGCCGGTCACCGTGCTGAACCGTCTGCGTGAGCGATACCCGGACATCAAGTTCTACAACTGTTTCGGGCAATCCGAGATCGGACCGCTCGCTGCGGTCCTGGGACCCGACGACCACGCCGACCGGCCCGCTTCCTGCGGCAAGGCCGTGTTCTTCGTGGAGACGCGGGTTGTCGACGCGGACGGCAACGATGTTCCGGACGGCACCGCCGGAGAGGTGCTCTACCGTTCGCCTCAACTGTGCCAAGGTTATTGGGAGAATCCAGAAGCCACCGAAGAGGCGTTCCGCGGCGGCTGGTTCCACTCCGGTGACCTCGTCACCCGGGACGAGCAGGGCTTCCTCACCGTGGTCGACCGCATCAAGGACGTCATCAACACCGGCGGGATCCTGGTGGCCTCACGCGAGGTCGAAGATGCGATCTATACCCATCCCGGCGTCGCCGAGGTCGCGGTGATCGGCACCCCCGACGAGAAGTGGATCGAGGCGATCACCGCCGTGGTGGTGTTGCGCCCCGATGCCGGCGAGGTGGCGCCCGAGGTGTTGATCGCTCATGTGAAGGATCAGATCGCGCCGTTCAAGGTGCCGAAACGTGTTGTCATCGTGGACGAACTCCCGCGTAACCAGAGTGGCAAGCTGCTCAAGCGCGAGTTGCGGGCGGGTCTGTAGGCGGGCGCTCGGTCCAATGTGTTTCATTGCGGCCTCGAAAAGTTCCCGCGATTAGCTGTCGAACCCGCTGTGCACACCAGTACCTGAACCCGATGGCTCGCCGGATCCGCGGAGCACAGGCCAGATCCGGGCTGATGCGCTGGAACGATTGCTGGATTCCTACTTCGATCAGGAAGACCGACCCACCCGGGGCGGGGCGAAACCACCTGTCACGGTGACCGTCTCACCCGAACATCTACAACAATTGCAGCTGCGCGACATCCCGGGTGCCACACCGCCGACCATGGCGCCGAAGTTTGAATGGACCGGGCCCGCATCAGCACCGACCGCGCAGATGGTGGCGTGTGATTCGGTGATCACCAGAATCCTGCTCGACAACAACTCGGTGCCACTCGATGTCGGCCGCGACCAACGCACCGTCACCCCTGCGATCCGTAAAGCGTTGATCGCCCGCGACCAGGGCTGCGCCTTCCCGGTATGCGGCTGCCCGTCGGTGTACACCGATGCCCATCACATCGACTTCTGGCGCAACGGCGGCGGCACCAGCCTGACCAACATGGTGCTGCTCTGCCGGCGACACCACCGCTACATCCACCACCACCGCTGGACGGTGTTCATCGGCCACGACGGGCATCCTGGTTCCTCGCACCCGGCAGCACCACAGAACTACGGTCTCATGCCCGCCGCACCCTGACTTCCGACCTCACCGCCGCATAACGCGAGACACCAACTGCTGGACCGAGCAACACAGGCTGAACCCAGTGTCCTGCAAGATCTTTGACAACTTCACAGTGTGAGCCGCCGGTGCGGCTGGACGGTGCCACCTCGATCTCAGACGTTGACGTGAGGTCAGGTTGGCGCGAAAGTCAGTACTCTGGGTGAATGGCCAGAACCATTGCAACCAACAACCACGTAGCGCTTGCTGAACTGCTCGACTTCGTTCGTCCGAGACACCAGATGCTGCTCAGTACGGTTCGTGCAGACGGAACGCCGCAGTTGTCGCCGGTCAGCGGCGGCGTCGATCCGCAGGGCCGCATCGTCATCGCCACCTATCCGGGACGGGCGAAGACGAAGAACATCAAACGGAATCCGGCGGTCAGCGTCTGTGTGTTGTCGGACGAGTGGAATGCGGCGTGGGTGCAGATCGACGGCACGGCCGAGGTGCTGGACATGCCGGAGGCCGAGGACGCGCTGGTCGACTACTTCCGCAGCATCGCCGGTGAACATTCGGACTGGGACGAATATCGCGCCGCGATGAGGTTGCAGAACAAATCGCTCATCCGGATCACACCTACGCGGTGGGGTCCGGTGGCCACCGGCGGATTCCCCGCTGACATCGCCACGAAACTGGACGCTCAGGACGGTTGAGGGGCCAGCGCCGCGAGTGGCGCGCGCGGCACATGGATCCAGCCCTCACGCTCGGCGATGGCCGCATGCTCGGCATCGGGCAACACGGTCAGGCCGAGGGCCGCGGCCCGGGCGATGAGTGCGGTGATCACCGCGTCGAACACGTCATCGCTGGTGGTGCACAGCGTTCGATAAGGACCCAGGTCCAGCCATGGCGCCTGGGTTTCGAGCCCGTCGACCAAGGCGGCAAGCGTCTCGAGTTGCGGGCGACCTTTGTATCGGTTGTGGCGCAGTTGCCAGATCTTCAGTGCCGCAGCGGGATAGGCTTCCACGGCGGTGCCGTTGATTCGGCTCGCATCGAAGTCCGGGCCATCGAGTTGTGCGA
This sequence comes from Williamsia sp. z71, assembly GCF_059553375.1. Classification (NCBI taxonomy): domain Bacteria; kingdom Bacillati; phylum Actinomycetota; class Actinomycetes; order Mycobacteriales; family Nocardiaceae; genus Williamsia; species Williamsia sp. z71. Next base: position 79,669 of record NZ_JCANWX010000003.1, on the reverse strand, counting down.
GCAGCCGAACCGCGCGTAGTGCCACGTAGGCGATGCGATCGGCGGAGACGCTCAGTGGGATCAAACCTGTTGTGGCGCGAACCCATTCGTCGGTTCTCCGGGCGACAAACCGGGTCACCCCGGGTTCGGCGAACAGTGATCGTTGTCGAGGGACATCCCCGCTGTGATGGGCGGACACCACGTCGACAAACGCATCGGGCCAGCCGAACGGGGCATCGATACCCACCTTGTCGGCTACGGGTACGGCCGTGAGGATGTCCGCGTCGGTGACCGGCATTTGTACGGCGGTGAGAACTGCTCCGCCACCGGACCACTCGAGAGTCGCCATCGCCGTCCGAACCGGTTGGGACGCAAGGTCGATTCCCAGTGTCCGCATCATCCGGCTCAGTCGTCGGGTGTGGCGTCGAATACTTCCTGGACCACGGCCATTGCCGACAACGCGGCCGGTGCGCCGCAGTATCCGCTGCAATGGATGACGGCCTCAGTGATCTCGGTGCGGGACAGCCCGTTCTTCAATCCGCCGCGGACGTGGCCGGCCAGCTCGCCGTGCGCTCGCAGTGCGGTGAGCAGTCCGATGTTCAGCAGGCTGCGGTCGCGCCGTTCGAGTCCGGGCCGAGACCAGATGCCGCCCCAGACGAGGTCGGTGACCGCGCTCTGGATCGCCTCGGATTCGGTGCCCTCGGTACGGGCCAGGGCGCGGTCGACGTATTCGTCACCCATCACCTCCCGGCGGATCTGCATGCCCGGTTCGAAACGGGAGTTCTCGGTGGTCATGGTGCTCCTTGCCGGGTCGATCTTCCAAGGTCGAACGGGTGCTCGCGCAGCCAATCCTGCCATGCCGGCGCCTCACGGCCGGATGCCCACGTAGACGCCCTCGGGGCGGAATCGCAGTCGTGGTTCGTTGTACTCCTCGAGCGCGTGCGCCACCCACCCGGCGATCCGGGCCAGGGCGAAGATCGTCTCGGCGGCGTCCGGTGCCATGTCATAGCGCAGAGCCAGTGCGCCCAGTGCCATGTCGGAGTTCATGAATCCGGCACCCGATGCGGCCAGCATCGGTCGCAGCTCGGCGATGGTGGGCATGACCTTGCGGTTTCCGCCCGGTGCCGACTGGAGTGCGGTCAGCAGGGTCTCCCCGCGCGGGTCCTGCTCGCGGTAGACCACGTGGCCGCAGCCGGGAACGGTGCCCGATGCCTGCAGTTCCATCGATAGGGCCGTGGCCGCGTCGGCGGTGGCTGCCCGGAGGAACCGGTGGGCCAGCGTGGCGGCTCCGCCGTGCAACGACCCGTCGAGGGCGCCGAGACCCGAAGTGATCACCGAATAGATGCTGGCGCGGGAACTGGCGGCCACCCGGGCGGCCACGGTACTCGAGGTCAGGTCGTGGTCGGCGAGTAACACCAGGGCCATGTTCAGCAGCCGAACCCGCGCTCGGGTGGCCGCGATGGTGGTCAGTCTCGGCCAGAGCCGTGCCGCCAGGGAGTCGTCGATCGGCGGTGTGTCCGTCAATGGCGGGAGCGCGGCAATGCTGTTGGCCAGGATGGCGGCCGCACGTGCGCAGACCGCGTCCGTCGAGATCTGATGGCGTAGCGCATCCCGTGAACCGAGTACGTCGATGACCAGTTTGATGGTGTCGACACCGCGGCCAGTCAGAGTCTGCAACGCGGATATCTGACGGAAAACCCTGGCGGGCAGGAGCTTCGCGTCCCAGTCCGGGTTGTGGTCCCACAGTAGTTCCGCGACGGCCTCGAATCTGGTGTTGTCCGCGAGCGTGGCCGCATCCCGGCCCCGGTAGTACAACCGATCGTTGTCGAGAAGTGTTATCTGCGTGCGTATCCGCTCGACGACTCCGGCGGGTGGACGGGTGGCGGACCGGCGGGCGACCGCGTCGACCTCATCGACGGCGAACACACTCCCACGGACACCGTCGATGCGGGCACTGGTCAAGGTGCCGCGACTGGCGTAGGCGTAGACCGTCTGCGTCTTGACGCCGAGGATGCGGGCCACCTGCACGGTGGTCAGATAGTCGCGGCCGTCGTGACGCAATGGGGTGGGCCAGCGTCGGCGATGTCCGGTGCGCCGGGATTCGGCAGTCATCGTCGGGACCTCCATGTTGATTCGATCAACATTGACACAGATCAATATCGAGCCGAATGTTGCTGTACCAGAAGAACACAAAAGAAGATCGGAGGCATCGATGTCCGTCATTGTTGCGCCACCCGGATTGAGTAATGTCGTCGTGACCGACACCCGCGTCGGAGATGTCCGTGGTGACGAGGGCTTTTATCAGTATCGGCAGTACTCGGCCATCGAACTGGCTCGAACCAAATCGTTCGAAGAGGTTTGGTACCTGTTTGTCCATGGCCGGCTTCCGGATTCGTCCGAACTCGCTGAGTTTGTGGTGCTCACCCGATCATTGCGGGCAATACCGGACGAGTTGGGGTCGCTGTTGCGGACCGTTGCGCTTGCCGGCACCGAGCGTCAACTCCTCGCCGGGCTCCGGACGGTGCTCTCTGCGCTTGCCGCGACACACCAGATCGCGCCGCTGTGGGACAGCGGTCCCGACCAGCGCATCGCCGACTCGCTGGTGGTCACGGCGGTGACGCCCACGATTCTGGCGGCCCTGTACCGGATTCGGTCCGGTGAGGATCCCGTCGAACCGCGCGATGATCTGTCGGTGTCGCAGAACTGGTTGTACAGCCTGACCGGTGTGGAGTCGACGCCCAGCGCTGCCCGCGCGGTGGAGCAGTACATGATCGCGACCATCGACCACGGTTTCAATGCGTCGACCTTCACCGGCCGGGTGATCGCTTCCACCGGCGCCGATGTGATCTCGGCCGTGTGCGGTGCGATCGGCGCATTCTCCGGACCGCTACACGGTGGGGCGCCCGATCGTGCGCTCGACGCGCTGGACGAAATCCGCGAGATGGGTGACGCAACAGACTGGGCCCGAACCCAACTCGCGCACCGCAGTCGCATCATGGGTTTCGGACACGCCGTCTACCGGACGGTCGATCCACGGTCGGAGATGTTGCGGGACATCGCGTTGTCGCTCGGTGGTCCGCTGGTCGATTTTGCGGTCCAAGTCGAAAAAGATGTGGTCGCGGTGCTGGCCGATGCGTACCCCGACCGGAACCTCTACGCGAATGTGGAGTTCTATGCCGGGGTCGTGATGGATCGCTGCGGTGTGCCCAGGGAGATGTTCACCCCCACGTTTGCCGTCAGCCGGGTCGTCGGATGGTGTGCGAATATCCTCGAGCAGGCGCAGGACCGGAAGATCATCCGCCCGATCGCCCGCTATGTCGGGCCCCCGGTCGCCTGACCCGTCGACCGTGCCGAAATCGCCGTCGACCGTGCCGAAATCGCAGGCGCTGTCGCTCAGCGCTGCGATAGTCGGCGGTCGAACGAACGGTCATCGTGGGGTGAAGGGCATGACCGAGCGAACGGTACTGCTACGCAACCAGAGTCCCGCCCAGATGACGACTCCGACGCCAATGGGAACGAAGGCCCCCGCGGCAAACTCTTCCTCGGACACCATCAGCGCGGTGACGGCGCCACCGAGGTAACCGGTCAGCAGAACCGCGCCGAGGATCGAAGTCCTCGGAAATAGGTACAGCGCAACGCATCCGAGCAGGACGAGGCCCATTGTCGTGGCGTCACCATCGGTGAATCCGAGGTCGTAGGTTGCTTCTTTGACGCTTTCGGGCATCGTCAGGTGCGATACGGCGTCGAAAAGCAGGAGCGCGGAGGCGACTCCGGTGATGACCCAACCGGCGATCTGGGCCCGGCGGCCGGGTGAGGATGTGTTGGGCGTTGCGGTGGTGGGACGCGCGCTGGTGGTCATGGCTACTCCTGGGTTGGTGGGTCGTTGCTAGTGAGACCACCGACGTCAAGAGAAGTAATCGAAATGAGTGAATCGCCTGCTCAGGAGGGTAACTTCGGCACGCTCGACGGTCGTTTCGGCACGCTCGACGGTCGGTTGGGCACGCTCGACGGCGTTGGGGTCAGGAGGAGCCGGTGAACGGGGCGGCAAACCAGCAGCCGACGGGTTGCTGGTTCTCCGGGTCGAGCGCGTTGAGGACAAAGGTGGCGGCACGACGCGACCCGGCGATGCCGGCGTGCTCGGTAAAATCTTGCGAACAACCGTCCTGGACAACGATGTTGGTCGAATTGGCGGCAACGAGGTTTCCGCTTGTGTACGGCACCACCAGTTCGTCGTACCGCGTCATGATGTTGGTGTAGGTGACGTCGGGATCGAGGATGCCGCCGGCCTGGAGTGTGCGCATCATGTCTGAACCCTTGACCATCTGCAGGCAGGCGCCACACAGAGCGCCGATGGTGATCTCCTGAAACCATTCGAGCCCGAGCAGTTTGACGTACATGTCCAATTCAGCTGCGGCCGCGACGGTGGTCCCGTTCCAGAGCGGGGCCAACGAGACGTATTTGTCGACTTTGCCGGCTCCACCGAGGAATTTCAGCCAATACGTCGGCATCAGGGTGCCCTGGGAGTGCCCTACGATGTCGATCTTCTCGGCACCGGTTGCAGACAGCAAGCGGTCGACGAAGGTGGCCAGCTCGGCGGCGCTGTCCTCGATCCGGTGCAGTCCACCGATGGCGCTCAGTGGCCACGGCACCCCAGCAAGGTTTCCGTAGTTGAGCGCGAAAACGCAGTAACCGTTGTTGGCGAGCAGCGGTACGTACGTGCCCCAGTTCGTCTGGGCGCCGCCACCGGTGCCGTGGACCAGCACGACCGGCCGCGGGTGTTCGGGCGACGGTTTGCAGTTCCAGTCGTTGCTGCCGGGCAGGGATCCGCCGGGATTCGCGAACTCCTCGGGGATGCCCGAAAAGAAGTTGTAGGTCACCGGAAGTGGGTCCTGAGCGGCGGCGGGCCCGGATCCGAACCCGGTGAAGAGCGCGACCATGGCGGCGATGAACATGACCCCGACAACGCGTGCGTACCGCATTCCGACCCCCGCAGGTCAATACATACCGGTTGTTGGGATGAAAGTAGCCCCAGGTTCGTCGTCGGGGAGGGTGTTTTCGGCTCTGATCACAAGCCGTGATCGGATCGAGTTGTTCAGCGCCGGTCGTAGTCCCGTTGTGCTTCGAGGACCGTGGGCATGTTCACCTGAACCAGGTCGATGAGCCCCTGCAGTTGGTCGGCGATCTTGCGTCCGAGCGGGGTGAGGTTGTACTCGACCTTGGGCGGAATCGCTTCGAGCACAGTCCGGGTCAGCATCCCGTCGCGCTCGAGGTTCTGTAGCGTCTGCGACAACATCTTTTCGCTGACACCGTCAACGCGTCGTCGCAGCGCGTTGAATCGATAGTTGCCCTCACGTAGCGCGATCAGCACGAGGGTGCCCCAGCGTCCGGTGACGGTCTGCACCGTCTCTCGCGAACTGCAGTCGCGCGCGAACACGTCTGACTCGAGCGAGCGGTTGCCTATTTCGGTCACCCCTCCACGATAACGCACCACTGACCTGGTCGCTTACGGTTCCTATGGCACTAACTATTAGTTAGTGCATACTGGGTGCGAAAGCGGTACGCCGACGAAATGGAGCAGAACATGACCACAGCAGTAACCGGAGCAACGGGGCACCTGGGGGTCCACGTGATCGCTGAACTCCTCGAACGCGGTGTCGCACTGTCCGAGATCGTGGCCGTTGTGCGCAACGCCGGCAAGGCGGCAGACCTCGCGGCCAAGGGTGTGCAGGTGCGGGTTGCCGATTACTCGGATCCGGCCGCACTTCGGGCAGCGTTCGACGGGGTCGACAAGCTGCTACTGATCTCCGGGTCCGAGGTCGGACAGCGGATCGCGCAGCACACCAATGTGATCGAGGCCGCCGAACTCGCCGGGGTACAGCTGATCGCCTATACGAGCATCCTCAAGGCCGATACCAGCGGGACTGCGATGGCACCAGAACACCTGGCCACCGAACAGCGGTTGTCCGCATCGTCGGTGCCGTCGGTCTTCCTGCGCAACGGTTGGTATTGGGAGAACTACTATGCCGCGATTCCCCAGGCCATCGAGTTCGGCAAGCTCTTCGGCGCCGCCGGAGAAGGCCGGGTCGCGGCCGCCACCCGCACCGACTACGCCGCTGCCGCTGCCGCTGTGATCACGTCCGACGAGGATCAGACCGGCAAGATCTACGAACTGGGCGGCAGCGACCGCATCACCTACGCAGAGTTTGCCCAGGTCATCAGTGACGTGTCGGGCAAGCCCGTCGAATATCAGGACCTGTCCGAGGCCGACTACGCTGCCATGTTGGTCGGTGCCGGGATACCCGAGCAGTACGTGGCGATCATCGCCGGCTCGGACGCGGCCATCGCACGCGGTGAACTCGACACCGAATCCGGTGATCTGCAGGCGCTGATCGGCCGTCCGTCCACGCCGGTTGCCGACGCGATCAGACCGGCCCTCGGTTAGTTTCCCGGAACCCGATGAATTCGGTCGGCACCCACGGTCTGTCTTGTGTACGGTTCGCACAGACAGATGAGAGGTCGACGAATATGTCGCAGCTGGTCCGGGTTCAGAACTTCGGCGTGTCCTTGGACGGAATAGGCGCAGGTGAGAACCAGAGCGTCGATCAGCCATTCGGCGACGGTGTCGACCCCAGGGATCTGCACGCGTGGGCCATTGCCACCGCCGGTTTTCCCGGTCGCACCGACCTCGGGGGTACTCGTGGCCTCGACGACTACCTGGTACGTGACTTCGAGCGCAACATCGGCGCCGAGATCATGGGACGCAACAAGTTCGGACCGCAGCGGGGGCCGTGGGAGGACCACGAATGGCAAGGATGGTGGGGCGATACGCCGCCCTTCGGTACCCCGGTGTTCGTTCTGACCCATCACGAGCGTCCGTCGTTCACGCTGGCCGACACCACCTTTCACTTCATCGATGCATCGCCGGCCGAAGCCTTGGCTGAGGCCAAGGCGGCTGCGGACGGCAAGGACGTCCGCATCGGGGGTGGGGTGAGCACCGTCCGCGAGTTCCTCGACGCCGATCTCATCGACACGATGCACGTCGCGGTCTCACCGATCACGATCGGGAAAGGCCTGCGGCTGTGGGCCAGTCCGCAAGAATTCGAGGACCGGTTCTTCCTCGAGGTCGTGCCCAGCGCAAGCGGAGTGACCCACCATCTGTTCTGGCGTCGGTAGGCCCATCTGCCCGGGCGGCGGTCAGCGCACGATGCGTGCGTACAGTTCGGCCAGTTCGTCGACGGCCTGGGCCACATCCATGGCCGCCGCCCCTGACCGGCGCAGCGCCGCCGACAGCTCGGTGGTGTCGAGTTCGGACAGCACGTCGATCTGGGGTGGATGTGGCAACGCGGGCATCTGCCTGCCGTCGCCGTAGAAGTCGACCTCGGTCATCGCCGGCGCCGGTGGCGCACTCTCGGCGTCGTCGGCGGGATCATCACGCAGGTGTGCCAGGAGCAGAGCCAGGTCGGTGCCCATCACAGTGAGCAGTGTGGATGGTTCTTTGTCGATGGCCGCGGCCAGTTCGTAGCTCACGGCCAGCAGGTGGATACAGCGATCGGCCGGATCCGGACAGTTGCAATCGACACGGATGTCGGACGCCTCGGTTGGGATCACCAGTGAGCCAAGGGTTTCGGGTTGCCGTCCGCGCGTGACCGCGACCAGGTCGTCGGTCTTGCCTTGTGCGCGCAGCAGTGACAGGACGGTGTCGGGATCTGCCGGTCCGGTGGTGATCGTCACCTCGAACGGATCGAGCTGGCTGCCCTGGACCAACGCCTTCACCTGGCCCGATCTCACCACCAGATCGATGACCACCCGATCACGAAAGTACGTGCGGGCCTTCGTGATCTTGCGTGCCTCGGCAGTTGATTCCACGGCCAGCAGGAAGGCCTTCGACCACGGGGTCAGCCCATAACCGCGCTGCGGGGGTTTGGGGGTACGGCTCATTCGCCCACCGCCTCATCGCTCAGCCGCATCAAGTCGTAGAGCTCGTCGTCCGCGGTGTTCGCGAGCCAACTCTCGCCGGTGGACACGGTCAGCTCGGACAGTTCGCGCTTGTCGGCGATGAGCTGGTCGATCCGTTCTTCCAGGGTGCCGACACACACGAACTTGCGTACCTCCACCCGTCGCTGTTGACCGATTCGGTAGACGCGATCGGTGGCCTGGTTCTCGACCGCTGGATTCCACCAACGATCCAGATGCACAACATGATTGGCGGACGTGAGATTCAGTCCGGTGCCGCCTGCCTTCAGCGACGCCAGCATGATGGCCGGGCCGTCAGGGTCGGAGAACTCCGCGACCATGGTGTCGCGCGCGGTTCGGCTCAGACCGCCGTGCAGGAACGAGAATTGTTGGCCGATCCGGTCGGAGAGCCAGGGCTGCAACATCGTCCCGAACGCGGTGAACTGCGTGAACACCAGCGCGCGCTCGCCGTCGGCGACGATGTTCTCGAGGATGTCCGTCAGCAATTCGATCTTGCCGGAACGATGTTCGTTGCGCCGCATGATCGGTGAACCGTCGCCGAGGTAGTGGGCTGGATGATTGCAGATCTGCTTGAGCCGGGTCAGTGCCGCGAACACCGTTCTACGACGCTCACTACCGGCCTCCTTGGTCTCGCCTCTGCCCAGCGCTTCCATCAGATCGTCGATGACTGCGCGATACAGGCCGGCCTGTTCGATGGTGAGGTTGGCGCGGACCGTCAGTTCGGCCTTCTCCGGCAGATCGGAGATCACCGTCGGATCCGATTTGACCCGTCGCAGGATGAACGGGGACGTGACGGCGTTCAACCGCTGTACCGCGCGCGGATCGCGCTCGCGTTCAATGGCTTCGGCGTATCTGGCCTTGAACATCGAGGCCGTTCCGAGTAGTCCGGGATTGACCAGGTCGATCACCGACCGCAGATCTTCGAGCCGGTTCTCGACCGGGGTACCGGTCAATGCGATGCGATGGCGGGCCTGGATCGAACGCACGGCCTTGGATTGGGCGGTGGCGACATTCTTGATGTGCTGCGCCTCGTCCACCACCAGTCGGTCCCAGGTGTTGGCACTGAGCAACTTTCGATCGCGGGAGGCGATGGCGAACGTGGTGATGACGATATCGGCGGCCAGCGCAGCAGCGGCGAATGGCGCCCCGGTCAGCCGCCCCGGCCCGTGATGGATCAGCACCGACAACTGTGGGGCGAACCGGGCGATTTCCCGTTCCCAGTTGCCGACCACCGACATCGGGCAGATCAGCAGCGTTGTGGCCGGCTGATCTGCCGGGGCGTCAGCGGCCTCACGTTCGCCGCAGATCAACGCCAGGACCTGAATTGTCTTGCCCAGACCCATGTCGTCGGCGAGTACCGCCCCGATACCCAAGGAGCTCAGATGCCGCAGCCATTCCATGCCGCGCTGTTGATACGGCCGGAGTTCGGCGCGCAATGTCTCCGGTGGCGCGAGGAGCGGTGGTGCCATGCGGCCGCGGCGTTTGATCTCGTCGAGCCACGACAAGCCCTCGACCCGGCTGACCGGAACCGGAAGCTTGTCGTCGCCGTCGGTCACGAGGCCGAACAGCTCGCCCATGTCGGCCGGCTGACCCGATTCGGCCAGCGCCTTCTGGGCCTGGATGAAGGCCGCGGTGCGGGACAACGCGGCGTTGTCGGCCCGTATCCACTTGCCCCGGACCTTGACGAGGTCGCCTTTCTGGCGGGCCAGGGCGTCCAGCTCGGCAGCGTTCAGCACGTCCTCACCGAGCGCCAATTGCCATTGGAAGTTGCGGATCTCGTCGAACCCGACCACCACTGATCGCTGCGGTGTGCCACCCTCCTGCTTGCCCCGCAAAGTCAGCGTCGGACGGACATGTGCGATGGAACGGGGCAGCAGCACTTCGTATCCGGCGTCGGCGAGTGCTGCGACCCCGGTGTCGAGGAGTTCGAGGACGACATCGGTGGTCAGCAGGAAATCGAGTGAATAGTCGTCGTGGCGAGCGGCCTTCAGGGTCGGGAAAGCCCGGACCGCGCCGGCGACCTCGGTGGTGACCTGATCGATCTCGTGGGCGTCGAGCCGGCGCAGCTCCACGGGTTCGTCGGGGCGGTCGACGGTCCGGCGGCAGACCTGCAGGCGCCACCGCGTCGGGTCGCCCTCGGTCTCCTCATCACCTTCGTCGGGTTCGTTCAGGCGCAACACCAGGGCGGATTCACCGAGCCGCAATCCGTCGGCCCACTGCGCCCACGCCGACGCCGCGGCCGTCGCCTTGTCCGCGGACATCGGCGGTGCGTCGACATCGGGTAAGAGGGTCCGGACGAATGAGGATCGAACGGCGTCGGCTTTGATGTCCCGGCAACTGGTGCGGCACAGGTGGTCGGTCATCTCACCGCAGAAGTCCATGATCGCGTCGGTGTCACCGTTGGCGAGGATCACCGGTGGTGCAGCGGCGATCGCCGTCGACAACCAGGTGCGCCAGGTGGTGGTGGCCAGTGGTGCCCACCGGACAGTCCATTCGCCGGCCACCCGGTGTACTGCCGGCGTGACCGAACCCGACCGGACGAATCGCTCGGTCGAATCCAGCAGGTAGCGGTAGTAGCGCAGTTCGCCGCCGACGATGTCGTCGGGTTTGATGGCCTCGAGCAGCTCACCCGCGGCCGCTGGTCCGAGCGTCACCGAGGCGACATCGCGCCGTTCATCGGCGCCGGGCCCGGACACCGTGATGGTGCGCCGCAGGGACCGGCCGCCGACAACCGCGTCGAGCGCGGGTGGCAAACCGTCGGGCACATGCTCGGTGCATGGCTGTCCTTCGGCGTCGGTGAACCACAGCGACAGTCCGACCCCACCGCGCCATAACGCGTGGGCCGCCGCTGTCTGAGTCACCCGCCCATGGTGGCACGCTTGTCGGACAGCCCCGCCATCGAGCGATCCCGCACCGACTGATCCGCCAAGCCCCGGAATGTCGAGGACAACCGGCGTAGTTGTAGAGGGCATGACGGAACTCGCAAGCAAGGCCGCAACTCTGCTCGAACTCCATCAGCCCGGAAATCCGGTGATCCTGCCGACGGTGTGGGACGCGTGGTCGGCCAACCTCGCCGTCTCCGCGGGTTTCACCGCGCTGACCGTGGGGAGCCATCCGGTGTCGGATTCGATCGGTAAACCCGACAACGAGGGCATCACGTTCACCGAGCTGACCACCCGCATCAAACAGATCACCGACGCGGTCGACGTGCCGATCTCGGTGGACATCGAAGCCGGGTACGGAGAGGACCCCAAACGGCTGATCGACGGACTGCTCGCCGCCGGCGCGGTGGGACTCAACATCGAGGACACCGTCCACAGCGAGGGCGGTCGCCTGCGGGAGGCGCAGGAACACGCCGACTTCGTCGGGGCACTGCGCGCCGCATCCGATGCCACCGACGTCCATGTGGTGATCAATGCGCGCACCGACCTGTTCCTCAAACAGGTCGGAGACGAGGCCGACCGGGTGGACCGGGCGATCGCTCGCCTGAAACTGGCCGCTGACGCCGGGGCCGACGTGCTGTATCCGGTGGGATTTCACGAAGATGCGGTGCAGAAACGGCTGGTCGACGAGCTGCCGCTGCCGGTGAACGCCATCGGGCATCCGGTGAACAACAACAAGGCCGCGTTCGCTGCGCTCGGTGTCGCCCGGGTCAGCTTCGGCCCCCTGTTCCAGATGGTCCTGGCCGTCCGGGCCGACGAAGTCCTCGCCCCCTGGAAGTGATGCGGCCCGGCTGATTCCGCCGAGCGGGCCGAACCGACCGTTGACCGTGCCGAAGTTGCACAGCTTCGGCACGGTCGACGGCGATAACGGCACGGTCGACGGCAAGGTGTGGATGTGGAACTGACACTGGTCTGCGTACTGGCAGTCATCGCGATCGTGGGCGTGGCGGTGTTCTCGGGACGGCTCGGTGTCGCGGCGCCGTTGTTGCTGGTCATCGCGGGTGTGGGGCTCAGCTTCTTGCCTGGGGTGCCGGACGTGGAGATACCACCGGAACTCATCTTGGCGGGTGTACTGCCGCCGTTGCTCTATTCGGCGGCGGTCAACATGCCGGCCCAAGATTTTCGACGGAACTTCAAGCCGATCACCGCGCTCGCGGTCCTGCTCGTTGTAGTCACCACGCTGGGAACGGGCTGGTTCTTCCACGCGCTGATCCCTGACCTGGGGTGGCCCGCGGCGTTTGCGCTCGGAGCGGTGATCAGCCCGACCGACGCCGTCGCGGCGACCTCGATCGGTAAGAAGCTCGGGCTGCCCTCCCGCGTGGTCGCGGTCCTCGAAGGGGAGGGACTGGTCAACGACGCCTCGGCACTGGTCTTGCTGCGCTCCGCGGTCGCCGCGCTCGGCGGTTCGGTATCGCTCTGGGGTGTGGCCGGCGACTTCGTGTTCGCTGTTGTCGTCGCCGTGGCGATCGGTTTGGTCGTCGGTTATGTCAACGTCCGGGTCCGCGGTCTGCTCGACGACCCGGTCCTGACCACCGCCATCTCGCTGGTCGTGCCGTTCATCGCCTACCTGCCCGCCGAGGAGGCCGGGGCCTCGGGTGTGCTGTCCGTCGTGGTCGCGGGTCTGGTGACCGGGCATCAGGCCTCCCAGCATCTGGGGGCCCAGGACCGGATCGCGGAGGCGATCAACTGGCGGACCCTTGCGTTCCTGCTTGAGGGCGCGGTGTTCCTGTTGATGGGACTCGAGCTCAAGAAATCGATCGACGATGTCCGGGAGAGCTCCTTCAGCACCTGGCATGCGGTCGGGCTCGGACTGCTGGCCGCAGCCATCGTGATCCTGCTGCGGATCGTCTTCGTCGCACCGATGGTCGCGCTGTTGCGCCGCGACACCCGACGGGCCCACGAGTCGATCCCGCGTCTGGGCAAACTGCGGGCCAGGCTCGACGCCCGCGAGCCCGACGACGTACTCACCGAACGACGGCTCCGCCACCTGCAGACCCGGATGACGAGGGCGTCGGCCGACCTCGCCTTCAAACTCAACGAGACCCTCGGCTGGCGCGGCGGTGTGGTGCTCGGCTGGGCGGGCATGCGCGGCGCCATCACCGTGGCTGCCGCACAGACACTGCCGTCGGACACCCCGCACCGACCCCAGCTGATCCTGATCGCCTTTGTGGTGGCCGCGACAACGCTTCTGCTGCAGGGGTTCACATTGCCTGCGGTGATCCGGATGGCGAAGGTCGCACCCGACGATCAAGGCCGTTTGCGTGGCGAATACGAGCAGCTGGTCGCGGAATTGAGGGAGGCCGCAGTCGAGGCATTGCACGACCCCGCAGTGGTCGGCACCGGTCAGACCAGGGTGCCCGAGGCCGTCATCGAGATGGTCCGCAGCGACAGCATTGTCGGACGCGGACGCATACAGAGCGATACCGAGGTCGAACAACACGGACGCGCCGAGTACTTCCGGGTTCGGATGGCGGTGCTCGCCGCCGAACGAAACGCGCTGCTCCGGGTCCGCAAGCTGGGGGTGTTCAGTTCGCAGGCGCTGACCCACGCGCAACACCTGCTCGACCTCGAAGAGGCCCGGCTCGAACAACTCAACATCGACGAGTCGGAATAGCCCGGGCTCAACCGATCACGACGCGCTTGACCCGATCGTCGCCGGGTCGCGGGATGCCGCGGCCGTCGGTGTTGTTGGTGAGAAACCACAGCGAGCCGTCCGGTGCCACGGCCACATCGCGGAGTCGGCCGAACTCGTCGACGTACCACTCGTCGGCAGTGGTGGGTTCGGCAACCGGAATCGCGCGCAGCCGTTCACCTTTCAGGTTGGCCACGTAGATGGTGTCACCGGCGATCGTCATACCGCTGGGGCTGGCGTCGTCGGGTCGCCACTGTTGAACGGGATTGATATAGCCGTTGTCGGCCGCATCGCCGATGCCCTCGACCTGCGGCCAGCCGTAATTGCCGCCGGGGCGAATGATGTTGAGCTCGTCCCAGGCATCCTGGCCGTATTCGACCGAGAACATGGTGCCGTCGTCGGACCAGGCCAGTCCCTGCACATTTCGATGACCCAGTGACCAGACCGGACTTCCTGCGGTCGGGTTGTCCGCGGGGATGGTGCCGTCGGGGTTCAGGCGCAGGATCTTGCCCGCCAGGCTCGACGGGTCCTGCGCATTCGGCCGGTCCTGTGCGTCGCCGGTGGTGATGTAGAGCATGTCGTCCGGACCGAACGCGATGCGTCCGCCGTTGTGGGTACGTCCACCGGGGATCCCGACGATGACGTCGGCGGGTTCGCCGAGCCCCAGACCGCCCGCGGACCCGGTCAGTGGGTACTTCACCACGCGGTTGTCGCCGTCGTTGCCGGTGAAATAGACGTACAGCTCGCTGTCGTGGACCGCGAGCCCGAGCAGGCCGCCCTCACCGGCCGGTGCGACGTCGCGGACCGCCCCGACCACGCGGGTGCCGTCGCCGACGATCTCGAGGATGTTGCCGGTGTCGCGCTCGCTGATCAGCGCAGCGCCCTGGGTGAACACGATCGACCACGGCGCATCGAGGCCGGTCACGATGTCTTCGGGTGTGCCCGGGGCCACCGAGAGTCCGACGTCCACGGAGGTCGGGGCGGGCGTCTGCGGCGATGGTCCCGAAGTCTGGGTGGTATTCGAGGCCTCGCTGCTGCACGACGCAATCAACGTCGCCCCGGCGAGGGACAGGAGTACTCGGAGCTGAAAGCGCACGACGGTCTCCCCACGGTGGGTTCGCTGTTGTCCGGTTCACGCTACGTGCCGGGTCGGTCCCGCACGCGCCGAACCGTGCAGCGGTCAGTAACTGGCGTTCGGATCGACCGATGCCAGCATGTTGTCGCCACCGGCCGCGAACCGCCGCAGGTTCTCGGCCACCCAGGGCGCCAGGGTCCGGGTCAGGCCCGACGACGGATTCGCCACGTGTGGGGTGATGATCACGTTCGGCAGATCCCACAGCGGATGGTCGACGGCGGGCGGTTCCGGATCCGTCACGTCGAGGGCCGCGCCGGCGATCTCACCGGCGTTCAGCGCGGTGTACAGCGCAGCTTCGTCGACGAGAGGTCCGCGCGCGACGTTGACGATCCAGGCATGCGACGGCAGCGCCGCGAGGGTGTCCGCGTTGATCATGTGCCGCGTCTCGTCGGTGGCGGGTGCGGCCAGGACGACGTGATCACACCGCGACCACACCTCGCCGCGACGGCTCGACGGCAGCGTGTCGATCGCCCCGTCGACCGGCCGCCCGGAATGGTTGACGGCCAGCACATCTGCGCCGCAGGCCCGAAGACGCGGGATCAGCGACCGGGCGATCCCACCGGCGCCGATGATGGCCACCGTGGACCCGTGCAGCGAACGGACCGCGGTGTCGATCGCCTCTTTGTCCCAGTGGCGTTGCACCGCAACATTGATTTGCCGGAGCCCCGCCAACACCAGTGCCAGGGCATGTTCGGCGACATTCTCGGCATAGAAACCCGACGCGTTGGTCCAGATGCGTTTGTCGTCGAGAAGCCCTGCGTTCAAGAACGATTCGATCCCCGCGAGCCGCAGCTGAACCCACTCGATGTGGTCCGGCAGAGGCGACGGGAAACCCTCGACGTTGCCGGTCCACACCAGGGCGCGGGCATCGGCGAGGTCGACGATCTCCCCGCCGGCCGAGGTGATCGCCTCGGCCAGGAAGCGATCGTGGTCGGGGATCAGGGCAACCGGAACAGGTGAGGTACTCATTGTCCTTCTTTCAGCTTGCGGGCAGCGCTGGTGGCGAGTTCGTCCGCGATCTCGTTGTAGTGGTCGCCGGAATGTCCTTTGACCCACCTCCATTCGACCTGGTGCCGGGCACATTGCGCGATCAGTTCACGCCACAACTCACTGTTCTTCACCGGCTTCTTGTCCTTGGTCAGCCAACCGTTGGCCTGCCAGCCCGACGCCCACTTCATGATTCCGTTGCGGACGTAAGTGCTGTCGGTGTACAGAATCACCGTCGAGGGTTTCTTGACGGCCTCGAGCCCCTTGATGGCTGCGGTCAGTTCCATCTTGTTGTTGGTGGTGTCGGGCTCGGCGCCGGAGATCTGCTTCTCGTGTTCCTTGTACCGCAGGACGGCACCCCATCCACCCGGCCCGGGATTGCCGAGGCAGGCGCCGTCGGTAGAGATCTCGACGGGTGTGGTCATGGTGTGATCGTCTCTGACATGGCAGAAAGGCTACCGTCGGCGTAGCACCGATTAATGCAGGAGGTTGGCCGTGGCAGTGTTCGACGTTCGCGCTCTCGAAGTGCCCATCGCGGGGGCTCCGATGGCCGGTGGTCCGAGTACTCCGCAGCTGGCGGCGGCGGTCACCGAGGCGGGTGGACTCGGGTTCCTGGCCGGGGCGTTGCTGTCTGCGGACAGACTCGCCGACGACATCGCGGTGGCCCGCTCACTGACATCGGGTCCGCTCGGGGTGAACCTGTTCGTGCCACAGCCGGACGTCGGGAAGCCCGCGGAGATCGCCGCCTATGCGGAGGAACTCGGGGCGTTGGCCCGGCACTTCGGCGTCGACCTCGGTGAACCGAGATATACCGATGACGACTACGCACGGAAGGTCGAAATGCTCCTCGACCTGCGGCCCGAGGTGGTCTCGTTCACGTTCGGATGTGCCGATGCCGGCGACATCGAGCGGTTCGGAGGCGTCGGGGTCGCCACGCTCGGGACGGTGACGACCCAGGCCGAGGCGAAGGAGGCCGTCGCCCGGGGTGTCGATGGTCTGGTGGCGCAGGGTCCCGCCGCCGGCGGTCATCGCGGCACCTTCGACCCATTGGCCCGGCCGTCCACCGATTCGCTGGAGACCCTGGTGGTCGCGGCGTGTGCGGTCAGCGATGTGGTGGTCGCGGCCGGTGGGATCAGCACGCCGGAGGCGGTCACGACGATGCTCGGCCTCGGTGCGGTCGCCGCGCAGGTGGGCACCGCATTGCTGCTCAGCGACGAAGCCGGGACAAACCCGGTGTCCCGGGCCGCGCTCACCGATCCGCAGTTCACCGCAACCGCCGTGACCCGCGCTTTCTCCGGGCGTTACGCTCGCGGCCTACGCAATCGGTTCATGCAGAACCATGATCAGACCGCGCCCCTGGCGTATCCCCAGATCCATTATCTGACGGGACCTCTGCGGAAGGCCGCGGTCGCCGCGGGCGATCCACACGCGACCAATCATTGGGCGGGCACCGGTTTCCGGCAGACCCGTCCGGGTTCGGCCGCCGACATCGTCGCAGCTCTGGCCGGTCGTTGACTATTGCCCGTCGATCGAGCCCGCGGTTCCGCCGAGGGCGTGACCGCGGTTGATCTCGTGGCCGTGCTCGCCGGCTTCGTAGACCGCGGCCTGTTTGCGCAGTTCCTCGGTCTCGCCGATGGGTTCTGCATCTTCGAAGGGGAACGTCATCAAGACCTCGCTCGGATTGGTATCTGACCGGTGCCTCCACGGTACGTCCCCGGCCGGGTTCAGCGTGGCGTGATCTCGATCAGGATGGCGGTACCGTCCACCGACAGGGCCTGTTCACTGTGGTGGATGAGGAGGCAGTCGTCCGGGTATGCGATGAGGTCGTCCGCGGAGATGCTTCCCGAGATGACGAACGTTCCGGTGATGACGTCGGGATCGGTGGTGAACGGCCGGCGGCCGTGGCCGGGCAGTGATGTCACGGAGATGTCGGTGGAGTTGTGCCGCGCCATCACGTTCAGCGCCCGGGTGTGCCCGTGCGGAAGGCACTGCGGCGCGGTGTCGTCGGCGAACCGATAGGGTTTGAGCGGTTCGACCTCTACGGTCGAACCCGAAAAGTCCAGCACCACACCGTGTTCGCCGATGATGGTGAAGATGCGGTCGAATCCGTCGAACGCCGAGAAGGCGGACGGGGCCGCCGGCAGGTCGGCGACGCTGATGCGCCAGATGGGTGCACCTGAAGCGTCGGCCAGGAGTGCGATCTCCTCCGTGATCCCGGCTCCGTTCTCCCAGGGAACCTGGACGCGATCGGTTGACTGAACGAGCATGATTGCCATTGGGGATACCGGCTTTCTGGTGGTCGGGGTGTGGAGGCGCAGGACTCGTGGCCTCTCCGCGTCAGGTGGGACGCAGCAGTGGTGGGTGGAGCAGGGCGGCGCCGCCGACGGTGTACAGCGCGGCGGGGCGACCGCCGTCGCGGCCGGTCATGGCCCCGGTCGGCCGGACGAAATCCGGGGCGCCGGTCACCTTGCGGTGGAAATTGCGGGGATCCAGCGTTCGGCCCCAGACGGTTTCGTACACCCGGCGCAGTTCGGCGACGGTGAACTCGGGCTCACAGAATGTCGCGGCCAGCGGCGTGTACTCCAGTTTCGATCGGGCACGTTCGACGCCGTCGGCCAGGATCTCGTTGTGGTCGAACGCCAATGACGTTGAACGGCCGGATGTTCCGAGGACGGCTTCGACCGGGTGCAGGGCTGCGGTGGCAGCGTCGGATCCGGCCACCGGAACCGGCGTCCGCGGAGTCAGAGCCAGATATGCGGTGCTGATGACCCGGCCCCGGGGATCGCGACCGGGGCGACCGTAGGTGGCCAGCTGTTCGAGGTGGACGCCGCTGCGCCCCACGCCTGTTTCCTCGAGTAGTTCCCGGTAGGCGGCGTCGGGTAGGTCTTCGTCGTCGTGGACGAATCCGCCGGGTAACGCCCACTCGCCCAGGTGCGGTTCGATGCCGCGGCGGACCAGCAATGCGCACAACTGACCCTCGTGGATGGTCAGCACCACGAGATCGACCGAGGCCGCGGCGTTCAACCAGAAATCGGAAGCCATGGCCCCACTCTAATCGTCATCTTGACGATTAGTGCCGACCAGGGTTATCGTCACTTTGACGACAACAACCGAGGTCGTCGAGAACGACAAGAGGAAGGCCGGGTCATGGCTGACATCAAGAAGGCAATGTTCCTGCGGCACATGAGGTGCGCGCCGAACATGTACATCGAGCACACGGCCAAGGCGAAGCTGGTGCACTCGGGCCTGGCCCAGGCGTTTTGGTTCCGGCCGCTGAACGCGTCGGTCAGCGAGGTCCCGGTCGATGACCAGCAGCTCCCCCTGTTGTTCCACGCCCGAACCGTCGACTTCCAGGACCTGACCGTCCAGGCCACCGTCACCTACCGGATCGTCGACCCGCACACCGCGGCCGGCCGGATCGACTTCGGGATCGATCCCGACGAAGGGGTGTGGCGGGCCAGGCCCCTGGATCAGCTGGCCGGTCTGCTCACCGAATCGGCACAGCAGCACGCTCTTGACCTGTTGGCGGGCACCCCGCTGCGGCAGGCGCTGGCCGACGGCGTGACGCCGGTGCGGGAACGGGTTGCGGCCGGGTTGCTCGCCGACCGACGACTGGCCGAGACCGGCCTGGAGGTGGTCGATGTCCGGGTGGTTGCGCTGCGGTCGGAGGCGGAGATGGAACGGGCGTTGCAGACCCCGCTGCGCGAACAGGTGCAGCAGGAAGCCGACCGGGCCACCTATGAACGACGTGCGGTGGCGGTCGAACGGGAACGGACGATCACCGAGAACGAGCTGCAGAGCCAGATCGAACTGGCGCGCCGCGAGGAACAGCTGGTCGACCAGCAGGGACGTAATGCGCGGAAGCGGTCGACGGAGGAGGTCGCCGCAGAGAAGATCCGAGCGGAGGCGGACGCGCAGCGTCAGGAACTGCTGGCGCAGACCCAGGCCGAGGCCACCCGGGTGGTCGGGATGGCGCAGGCCGAGGTGGATGCGGCAGCACTGACGCCGTATCGCGACCTGGACCAGGCCATCGTGCTGGGGCTGGCCCTGAAGGAACTGGCCGCGAACCTGCCGGAGATCGGGACGTTGAACCTGACGCCCGATGTGCTGACTCAGGTCCTCGGCCGGCTTGCCACCGAACGCAATTGACACCACCGACCCGAAAGGACATCGACGATGGCACTGGCACCACGGGCGGTGGCCGTATACCGCCGCACCGAACTCGACGAATTGCTCGCCACACACGGAACTCGTGGCCAGGCCGCGTTCTTCCTGAAGTCCCGTGGACGCCACATCACCGGAGTGCAGGCCCGCCACGATGCGGTCGAGCGGGCCCGCACCCGGGTCGACGCGGCGATTCCGATGGATTGGCGCCGCGGTCAGGTCGAGCGAAGCGACCTGAGCCGCTTCGTCTTCGGTGAGGAGGATGTGGTGGTGGTGGTCGGGCAGGACGGGTTGGTGGCCAACGTCGCAAAGTACCTCGACGGTCAACCGGTGGTCGGGGTGAATGCCGAACCGGCCATGAACCCCGGTGTGCTGGTGAATCATCGGGCCCAGGACGTCGAGGAACTGCTGGGCCGGCCGGAGGCATTCGACCGGGTCACCCGGTGCACGATGGTCGAGGCCGAACTCGACGATGGGCAGGTGCTGCGGGCACTGAACGAGATCTACATCGGACACCCCTCGCACCAGTCGGCCCGCTACCGCATCGACGTCGGTACGGCCCGGGAACGCCAGTCGTCTTCCGGGGTGCTGGTGGGCACCGGGACCGGTGCCACGGGATGGTGTCAATCGGTCTGGCTCGAACGCCGCAGCCGGCTGGTTCTGCCGACGCGTCCGGCCCCGGAACTCTGCTGGTTCGTTCGTGAGGCCTGGCCGTCACCGGCCACCGGCACGGACCTCACCGAGGGGTTGCTCGATGACGGTGACGAACTCGGGATCATCGCCGAATCCGATCTGGTGATATTCGGTGACGGCATCGAATCCGATGCCCTGACGGTCTCCTGGGGGCAGCGGGTCACGGTGCGCCGGGCACGGACGTCGCTGCGGCTGGTGAATTGATCGTCGACTTCGCGGGTGCTCGATGGCTCTCTCGACGCGTCTCACGCAAAGCGGCAAACCACGACACTGCGGTTGACCGCTTGACCATGTGCTTGCCTCGTTTCACCGAACGGGACAGTCGCCGCGTGCTGGGGTAAGGTACCGAGTAAGGGTTCGAAACCAGGAGCCCGTCTGAGCGTTCGCTCCAGGCACCGCGATCTTCGATTATTTTCGGAGAAGATGTCGCATGTATTCAGAACCGGTGGCCGTGAATGCTACGTCAACACTCGTCCATCGAGTTTCCCGTCTTTACTTCTGCAGCGGCGGTTCGGTTTTCTCCTTTCGTGCATGTTTCAGGTTTTGCGTTCAACCGGGTCAAAAGGCCGTGTAAAAACTGCGTGCCGACATATGTCAGAAAAGTTGAAGGGCTCAAGTAATGAGCACAAGTAATGTCGAAGTCTGCAAATTGCTCGCAACCACCGCTCTAGAGATCAGTGAACAGTTACCGGATTCGCCGATCAGCGCGCTCGATGAACTCATCTCGAGATCAGTTCAGCACCTTCCTGAGGTGGACTACGCCGGGGTCGTAGTGATCGAGCGCAGCGAATATGCTGCCACGCTGACAGCCACCCACGAGTATCCGCGAATTTTGGATGCGCTGCAGCAAAAACACCGTGTGGGCCCCGCTTTTGCGGTGGCGAACGGGCGCGAAGATTATTACATCAGCGATTTGGGCGCTGAGCGGCGGTGGCCCTCGTTTTGTGCCGACGCGCTCGTGCAGACACCGATTCGGTCGATCGCGTCGTTCCGATTGCTCACCACCCGAGACACCGTCGGTGCTCTGACCCTGTACGCCGACGCTGTCGGCGGCTTCGATCAGCACACTCTCGATCTGGGATACATCTTTGCCACCCATGTGTCGAGCGTGTGGGGTGCGGTGCAACGCGGTGAACAGTTTCGCCTCGCCCTAGCGCACCGCGACACCATTGGACAGGCCAAAGGCATGATCATGGAACGCTTCGACGTCAACGCCGATCAGGCCTTCGATTTGCTTCGGAAATTGTCTCAGCACAACAACATTCGGCTCTATGAAATCGCTTGCAAACTCATCGAGATCGACCATCCGACCAGTCCCGTCCGTACGGCCGAGTCGAACGCCTGAGTGCGCGTTGTCGACCCATTGAGGTTCTCCCCGAAACAGTAGTGGACACCGAGGTGGCGCGATAATCGGTTCCGTTCGGAGGATCTTCACCTGTCGCCGGCCGAGCAGGCCTCCGTCGAGGCCGCTTGCGAACGCGCGTGATCCAGTGCAGCCTTTGTGATCTGACCCACGCTCTGGTTTGGACCCGCGACGAACCGGTTACATCCACGAAAGCGTTGAAGATTAGCGCCCCGTTCACGCGGGGGGTTTGTTCACGCGTCCCCCCAGCATCTGTCTCAACCTGGGGGAGTCTCATGCCCAAAGCAATGCATTTGCTGTCCGCACCCGTTGTCGAACTGACGAACTCAGCTCTCCGAGAGCGCAACAATGCAGTTGCGCTGCCGACCTACACCCGAAGCGACCTCGTGCCATCAATAGTGCACATCGGCGTCGGAGGGTTCCACCGAGCTCATCAAGCGGTGTATCTCGATGAGTTGGCCAGTCGTGGGATCAGCTTGGACTGGGGAATCGTGGGTGCCGGGCTGCACGGAAGAAGCATGAAAGATGCTCTGGCACCGCAGGAGTGGCTCTACACGGTGGTAGAGCGTGGCGCTGACCATGAGCAGGCCAGGGTTGTCGGGTCGATGATCGACTACGTCTACGCTCCGGAAGAGTCACGCAAGCTGCGCGACCGGCTTGCCGATCCCCGTGTACGAATCGTCAGTCTCACCATCACCGGAAACGGGTACCATCTTGATGCGCAAACCGGTGACCTGGACGACAGGTGCCCCGAAGTCATGGGCGATCTCCGCGGTCCGGAACACTTCACCACAGCGATCGCCTATCTGGTTGACGCACTCGATCGCCGCCGCCGCGCGGGAACGCCGCCGTTCACGGTGTTGTCCTGTGACAACATCCCAGACAATGGTTCGGCAGCACGCACAGCTGTGGTCTGCTTCGCGGAGCTGAGAGACCCTGCGCTTGCTGTCTGGATCGCGCGGAACGTGTCGTTTCCGTCCACGATGGTCGATCGCATCACGCCGAAGAGCGCACCGGCTGACAAAGCGATGGTGGAGCGGAATTTCGGGATCGTCGATCGGTGGCCGGTCTTGGCAGAGCCGTTCTCCCAGTGGGTGATCGAGGATGACTTCTGTAACGGCAGGCCGCCTCTGGAAGAGGTGGGTGTCGAGTTCGTCTCCGACGTTTCACCCCACAAACTCGCCAAGACTCGGCTGTTGAACGGAACTCACTGCGCTCTCGGGGTTGTTGGCGCTCTGCTTGGTCATGAGACCACCGACCAGGCGATGAATGACTACCTTGTCAGTGGCTACGTCGAGCAGCTACTTCGGATCGAGCTCTCGCCGTTGATTCCCGCTGTCGACGGTTTGGACTTGGACGAGTACTGCGGCACTTTGATGACACGACTCGCGAATCCGAAGATCGGCGACCGCCTTTCGCGATTGCGAGCGCGCGGTTCGACGAAGTTTCCCTCGTATCTCCTTCCGTCGCTGCAGGAGGCCCGCGCAAGGAATTGTCCAAGCGGGCTCCTCATTGTTGCCGTCGCCGCCTGGATGCGGAGTCTGCGGGGCACAGATCTACAGGGGAGAACCTTGGAGATCGAAGACGCGCGCGCTGACGAGCTGCGCTCGCTGGCACCGGCCGGAAGCGATCCGAGGTTGCTCCTGGGGATGAAGGACGTCTTCGGATCGCTCGGAAACGATGTGGCGTTGGTCGAAGACCTCGAGGCCACCATCGAAGCGATTGACCACCACGGACTCCGCAGCGTGCTCCGACGCTCGGCATACCGATACGAGACAGGCGCGTCAGCATGAGTGCAGTGGCAGAGGAATTGGTTCTTTTCGTCGATTTCGACGTCGCGGCGATCGAAACACTGCTGTGTGACGCCGACGGGAATCTTTTCCCGTCGGAGGAGCCGGCATTCGACGCATCGACCGAGGTCACCAACGATATGTTGGCTTCGCATGGTGTGGTCAGGCGGTATACCTCCACCGAGCTCCGTCTTGCCACGACGGGCAAGAACTTTCGGAGTACGGCACGGGAGCTGTTGAAAGCCGGCGGAGTGGACGCACCGGCAACCGACGATCTCGAGAACTGGGTCCGTATCGAGCGCACCAAGGTCACCGAGCACCTCGCAAAGACGCTGCGCCCGGATGCTGATGTCCGCGAACCGCTGCGGCAGCTCGGTGTGCACTATGGATTGGCTGCGGTGAGCTCAAGTGCCTCGGTACGCCTGGATGCGTGCTTTGAAGCCGCTGAACTCGATCAGCTGTTCCCCTCTGGAGTTCGCTTCAGCGCCGAAGACTCGCTCCCACGGCCGGTGAGTAAACCCGATCCGGCGATCTACAGACATGCAGCCGCAGTTCTCGGAATCGAAGGGCCACAAGGGCTCGCGATCGAAGATTCGATCCCCGGCGCACTGTCAGCCGTGGGTGCGGGATTCGCCACCGTCGGCAACATCATGTTCGTTCCTGAGTCTGAGCGGGAAGAACGGATCGGTGAGCTGCGAGAGGCAGGAGTCAGCGCCGTCATCAACTCGTGGGACCAATTGCTGCGCTATCTGACGTAGGGAAAACCCATCGAGTACGTCCATGGGCGCTGCCTGCGCTATCCCGTCTGCTCCCATCGCAACGGATCAGACCGTGCCCACAATCTGAACCGCAGCGCGCAGGGCGCGACGTTCTCGAGTCCATGCCATCCTGCCCGCGGGCGTCACCGCGTAACCACCCCGATCAGTGCAGTGGTTCGGGCGCACGAGACCTTCCATCGCCAGCTCCGTCAAGACCTTGTCGATATCGCTGCGGCGCACACAATATCCACGGGCGACGAGTTCATCGAATATCTGCTCGCGAGTGATCTCGACGTCGACCGGGTGAGTGAGAGTATGCAAGCGCACAACGATCAGATCATATTCATACATGAATGCCTCCCGGGCACACGCGGCATTTGGCTCGATTGATGCTGGGTCTGTGAGGACGGCGAACCAGCAGTGGTCGTCCACGTGATTACCTCGGCGACTGGAGTGGCTACGTCAACCATCGCGATCATCGCGCACTTGGTGAGGTCGTTGGGTCTCGGTTCAGGAGGTGGGCCGGTGGCGGCGGTGTCAACCGCCGCCACCGAAAGCTGCACTCAGTCGATGGCGTCTTTGATCTTGCCCATCACGCCCTTTTCGGTACCGAGCGCCGGGCTGGCCGGGGCGCCTTTGGAGCCGTCATAGGTCGCGAACAGCTTGGGGTCGGGCGCCGGCGCTGATGCCTTGTCTCCCAATGGGACAGGGTCGGCGTTGAAGCCCATCTGATGTATTCCGTCCGGAGCCAGACGATTGGCCCAGCCGCCGGTGGCGGCGAACTCGCCATCGGACAGATGCCACAGATCAGTGGCGTGTTCCGAATACTCTTCATCGAGCAACGAGTCTGCGACGATGACGTTTTCCAGGCCGTCGGCCTGCAGTTCCTCGATCGCCGCGAGCCACAGATTCTGATGATGGGTATCGCGGGCGAGGTTGAACTTCAGCATTGCCTTGACGCCCGGGTCATCGGTCATGTTGTACAGGCGGGCGGTCTGAACGCGACTCTGGGCTTCAGCGGCCACGTTGGAGCGGAAGTCGGCCAACAGGTTACCGCTGGCCTGCACGTAGCGGCCATTCCACGGGACCCCATTGCTGTCTGCGGGAAGCGCTGCACCGCCGGCGATGATCGCCTGCTGAGGATCCATCCCGCCGAGCACTGCGGCAACCACCGGATCGCCGGCCGCTGCTTTGGCCGTGTCGGTGGCCGGGGCGCCTTCGAGCAGACGCGCAATCATGACCGTCAACATTTCGACATGACCCATCTCCTCGGTGGCGATGTCCATGATCATGTCTTTGTACTTGCCCTCGATCCGGCAATTCCATCCCTGGAACAGGTACTGCATGGTCACCGTCATCTCGCCGGCTGCGCCACCGACAAGTTCCTGGAGTTTACGGGCATATACCGGGTCGGGCTTTTCCGGCTTTACATCGAATTGCATGTAATCGGTGTGCTTGAACATGATGGCTCCATTCGAATTGATCTATTTGGAGGTGATTGATCTGTCTGGGATACCCGCACATCTGGAGGCACCGATGGGACGCAACAGAGACGTGGCGTCGTCACAGACGGCACATCTCCGCTCGCACACAGCACCGCGCCACAAGGAGTCCAGGGCGCCCCATCGGGGACGGTGCTTCAAAGGGATTCCCCCACCTATACGCACTTCAAACATGCACTGCCTGTCTCCATGACCATGGATAGTCCCGGTGGTGGCCAGGTTGAGGTCCTCACCGGTGCCATCCGAGCCAAGACATCGCCGGGCTGCATCACATCGCGTGACGCAGTCGGTGCACGGGCGGGACCAGTTCGAAAGAGATGAAAGTACCTGTCCCACCATGTATCCGGCGATGTCCGCGGATAAGAGGCTAGGTTGCCATGTCGACGATGATCGCCTCGGCAGATGAGTGCCACGGGAACTCGGCTGGAGAGTGGGCGACGCGGGGATGGACGCACACGCCGGACATAGAAGTGCGCCGACCTGGGACATCCCAACCATGTTCTGTGGCAACCCGTTCGGCGTCTGTGCGGCCGGACCAGCTGGTCATACCCATCGAACCGGTGGGTAGTGCGTTGTCAATTCACACTGTCCGGTCGATGGTCGCGGGTCGGCGTCCCAGGATCAGGCCCAGAGCGATCATGCCGACTCCCAGGCCGAAGTGCAGCCAATCATCGGCCGAGTTCACCGGGATGAAATTGGCGCCGGAGTCCTTGTCGATGACCAATCCGTATATCCACAGCACGAGGTAGATCGCCCCGCCGACCAGCAGGTACAGGCGGGCGCCCGACGCTGTTCGAGCCAAGATGAGCCCCACGACACCGAAGACCAGGTGTACCAAGTTGTGCAGGATCGATACGTGGAAGATCCCCAGGAGTTTGGCCGTGGAGTGATGTCCCGCGAAGTCGAGAGTGTCGTAATCGGTTGTGATTCCCGGGATGAAACCGAGGATCCCGACCACCACGAACACTGCAGCCACGACGAGCGCGGCGAGCTCAACTGCGGTACGGGACGTTCGTCGAGTAACGGTCATGATTTTGCCTTTCAGAGACTGAACCACCGACAGCGGACGGCCCCCGGGTATCGCATACCGGGGGACCCATCTCGCGCAACGTTGCCTTCTGAACGTTGAAAAACATCAATACTGTTGCTGTGCCAACGATCTGGTCGTCGGATGATCCGACCGGAACAGGCACTCCCGGGAGAGCGCCGATCGCGGCGGGTCCGGGGTAGCGCCCGCATATCTGGAGGCGCCGAGGCTGGTGGGAGAGATGTGGTGGCATCAAAAACGAGACATCCCCCTCGCACACAACACCGCACACCGGAGAGTCCAGCCGCGGACTCCATCGGGTTACGGTGCTGCAGGGGTGAGTCCCCCGCAGACAAACACTTCAAACGTGCATTTGCCGGCGACGGTCGCCATCCGTAGCCACCGTCCTTGGATCGGCGACGGCACACACCTCGCCCTGGTCGCGATCGCCCTGTTTTCGGGCGGGATGGCACCCGCGGGGTGCCCTGTGGGTCCGCGGCCTCGGGAGTGTCGGCACACTTTTGACCATGTGGCGGTGCACTTTCCAGATCGCGACGTGGGCATGGTCGGCGACGTTGTGATCACGCCATATCGGCGTCTACTACTCCGGCTGTTGGCCGCGGCGTGCCCGGGCTCGGCCGGCTGCCTCCTCGACGAGGGTGTGGGCGACGTCGTTGAGTTTGCGGTTCTCGTGCTGACTGATGGTGCGCAGGGCGTGGAACGCTTCGGCGGAGGTGTAGCCGCTGCGGGCGATCAGGATCCCGATTGCGTGATCAATGGTCGCGCGGTTGGTCAGTGCCGTTTCGAGGCGCTGGGTCAGCAGTACTGCGGTGTCAAGAGCCCTGGCGTTCGCCGCCGCCACCGCCGCCGGCACCGCGAACAGCTCACCGAGTTGCGCCGAACGCTCGTCGAATGCATCTTCGAGATAGGCGTACACGTTCAGTGCGCCGATGACTCCGGCCGGGGTGACCAGGGGCAGCGCCAGCACACTGTGCACACCGAGGTCGCCCACCCGCGTGGCGAGCGCGGGCCAGCGTGATTCTTTGTGCAGCGCCCCGGACCGGACCGTGGCGCCGGAGGTGGCCGCGGTGATGCAGGGCCCCTCCCCGAGGCTGTATTGAATGCTGTCGACCTCACGCACGAAGTCGGCGCTGGCCACCACGGTGTCGGGTCGGTCTTGCTGCAGCAAGGTCACCCCGACGCCATCGGCACCTGGGATGGCCTTGACGCCGTACTCGGCGACCGCGGTCAGGGCTTGGGTCAACGTCAACGCGCCGGTACTGAGCTGGGAAAGTCCGGACACCGCCTCGGCCAGATCATCATCTTCATCGACAATGATCTGTTCCTGCGGGGTCAGCGCCATCACGGGTTCGTGGCTGTTCGAGGGGGGCGCCGGCGATGGTGTGGTGGGGGCATCAGTGGTCCGGTGGGCGGGGGGATCGGCGTCGATGAGTCGTTGCGCGACCTCGGCCAATGCGATGTTGGTGTCTTGAGACAGCTTGCGCAGCATGGTGAATGCCTGGACCGCGTCGACGTCATAGCGTTCCATGATGCGGCCTTTGGCCTGTCCGATGATATCGCGAGAGGCCAGTGCACTGCGGAATTGCTCGCTACGGCGGGACCCGGACAGGGCGATCGCGGCGTGGGTGGCGAGGTTGATCGCGAGGTTTTCGGTTGTGGCATCGAAAGCGTCTGGTGTGTTGGCGTAGAGGTTTAGCGCGCCGAGTTCCAGGCCGTCGATGTAGAGCTGAATCGCCAGCGACGACCTGATCGGCGTCTCAGCTGTCACCGCCGCTGTCAGTGTGCGCCAACGGCTTTCGGAGGTCATGTCGTCTATGCGGATGGTGTTGGCGGTCCAGATCGCTTCGAAACACGGGCCGTCGCCCAGTGTGTGTTGCAGCGCGTCGAAGTGCTCGGCGGCAGGGTCGGTGGCCGCGGTGGACTGTAGATGGATTTTCTTGTTGCGTTTGCGTACCAGGGTGACACTGGCGTAGTCGACCGCGGGGACCAGGTCCACGACGCCCGAGGTCATCTCTTCGAGTACCTGCGCAGGGTCCGGCGCTCCGACGATGGGTGGGCCATGGACGGCGCGGGCCAGCTGCGCGATGTGCCCGTTTATGCCTGCTTCGTTCTTGATCACGCTCACGGCACCCCTATCGTCAGCCCCGAACAGTTGACCTTGTCCAGTTTTTCACACCCCGGTGCCGGTGCCTCGATTGAACACCGCACGGTTGGGGTAAGTACCAGTGTGTCAGTTGCCGAGCGTTCCCCTGTCGTGGCCATCGGTGCATCCGCCGGCGGCGTCGAAGCGTTGATCAATGTCGTCGCGCATCTCCCCGCCGACCTCCCGCACGCAATTCTGGTCAGTTTGCACATGCCACCGGGCGGACGCAGTGAACTCGCCCGGATCTTGAACCGCTCGGGTCCGTTACCGGCGGTATCCGCCGAGCACGGACAGGCCCTTATCCCGGGCACCATTTTCACCGCCCGCCCCGACCACCATCTACTCCTCGACGAGGGACGCGTGCTCCTCACCGATGGGCCCACAGAGAACAGGCACAGGCCTTCGATCAACGCCCTGTTCCGGTCGGTGGCATTGCACGCCGGAACCCGGGCAACCGGCGTGCTTTTGTCGGGGGTGGGTGATGATGGCGTCGACGGCCTCCTCGCGATCGCCGCCCGTGGGGGTGTCACGGCCGCGCAACACCCCGACGACGCCGTCTACCCGACCCTGCCGTCGCATGCCATTGCTGCCCTTCGCCTCGACCATGTGGTTCCCGCGGCTGCTGTCGGCGACGTCTTGGCCGCAGAACGAAGCCGTCCCCGGCAGGTTGATCCGGATGCCCTCTATGACGACACACGCCTCGAACTGGAGAACCGGATCGCTATGGGAAGTCGCTACGACCACCGTCCCTCGACCACCGAACTCGGCTCACATTCGGGGTATGTCTGCCCGGACTGCGGGGGCTCGCTGATCGAGATGAGCCACACTCACAATTATCGATGCCGCATCGGGCATGCCTGGACCGGGCAAGCCCTACTCGATGCGCAAGACGGCGAGCTCGACACCGCTTTGTCGATGGCGCTGCGCACCCTGCACGAACGCATCAGTCTCGCCGAAGCCCTGGCCGCATCAGCCACATCGAAGCCGCTGCGCGAGCGATACCAGCACACTGCGCACCAGGCGCGCACCGCGGCGGACGAACTGGGCGCTCGGCTCGTTGAAGTGCCGCCGCCACCGGAAGACTGACCTCTCTGGCACGCAGTTCGGCAACCGTCGATCAAGGGGTCGCAAATCGCGGTCACCTCGAGCCTGCTCACGTCCCTCGGCCGGGACGATACAGTCAACGTCGCGGAACACCCCGTCTCGGATGTCAATGGGTTCAGTGCCGGAGTAGGAGGAAACTGCGTTGACCGACGATAGGGACGACAACTTCGAGGCGTTGTTGCGGTACCTGCGTGACGCACGCGGTTTCGACTTCACCGGCTACAAACGCACGTCGTTGATGCGGCGGGTGCGTCATCGGATGGAACAGGTCGGCATCAACGAATACTCGGACTATTTGGACCATCTGCAGGCCGGCGCCGATGAGTTCGTGGCGTTGTTCAACACGATCTTGATCAACGTGACCGCGTTTTTTCGTGACCCCGACGCCTGGGATGTCTTGCGCACGGTGGTGATACCGCAATTGCTGGCCCAACGCGGTCCCGAAGATTCCATCCGAGTATGGAGCGCCGGTTGCGCCTCGGGTCAGGAGGCCTATTCGTTGGCGATGTTGCTCGCCGATGCGGTCGGGCCCGAGAGTTTTCGCCAGCGCGTCAAAATTTATGCGACCGACGTCGATGAGGATGCCTTGACCCAGGCGCGGCAGGCGTCCTATGACGCCAAAGCGGTCGAAGGCATTCCTGCCGAGTATCTCGCGCGGTTCTTTGATCAGGACGGTTCGCGGTTCGTGTTCAGCAAGGAATTGCGTCGAGCGGTCATCTTCGGGCGCAACGATCTGGTGCAAGACGCGCCGATCTCGCGGATTGATCTGCTGGTGTGCCGCAACATCCTGATGTATCTCAATGCCGAAACCCAACGTCGCGTTCTCGGGCGTCTGCATTTCGCATTGGCGCCGCACGGCATCCTGTTCCTCGGCCATGCCGAGATGCTCCTCAGTCATACCGACCGGTTCACCCCGTTTGATCTGAAGAACCGGTTGTTCCGCAAAGTACCTGATCACCGCGGTGACCTGCCACGCTCAGCGGCCGACGCCATTGCCATCTCCGGTTTCGAGACCCCGGGGATGTCAGGTTTGCGTGAACTGGCTTTCCGGTACACCCCAGTCGCCCAGGTGGTCGTCACCGGCGATGAAACGGTCGCGTTGGTCAATCAGCAGGCCGAGTCGATGTTCGGGGTCTCCACCCGCGACGTCGGACGGTTGTTGCGCGATCTGGAGTTGTCGTACCGGCCGGTGGAATTGCGCGGTTACATCGAGCAGGCGAAGGTCGAGCGCCGGTCCTCGAGAATCCGCGACGTCGAATGGCTCCAGCACGGTAGCCAGCCGATCTGGCTCGAGATCCACATCAATCCTCTGGTCGATGTGGACAACGGACTGGTCGGCGTGTCCATCGCCTTCTTCGATGTCAGCGCCACCCGGGCACTGCTGGACAAAGTCGAGAACACCAACCTCCAGCTCGAAAACGCCTACGAGGAACTGCAATCGACCAACGAAGAGTTGGAGACCACGAACGAAGAACTCCAGTCGACCGTCGAAGAACTGGAAACCACCAACGAGGAACTGCAATCGACCAACGAAGAGTTGGAGACGATGAATGAAGAATTGCAGTCCACCAACGACGAACTCCAGGAAATCAACGGCGCTTTGGGCGACAAGACCGTCGAACTGATCGAGACCCGCGAATTCTTCGATTCGATCCTCGACTCCGCCGACATGGGCATCATCGTGGTCGACCGCGACATGCGGGTCGCGGTGTGGAATCGGGCCAGTGCCCAACAATGGGGAATCGCATTTGCCGAGGTGCGCGGTCAGCACCTCCTCGACCTGGACATCGGCCTGCCCACCGACCCATTGCGTCCATTGATCGGCAACGCCCTCGTCGACGAAACCTATTCACAATCAGTACATCTGGAGGCCGTCAACCGGCGCGGCCGAACCGTGTCGATTCGTGTGCGCTGCAGTCCTTTTCGTGTTCGCGACAGCGACATTCGGGGCGCCATGCTCCTGGTGTACGACGAATCCGACAACGGCCAAGGCCAGATAGCCCGTTGATCGCAAGATCACGCGCGGTCCAGGGACAGCCACTCGTCCGGTCCCAATACGGCCCATACGGTTTTGCCGTCACCGGTGGGGGTGGTGCCCCACGATTTCGACAGTGCGGCCAGCAAGGCCAACCCCGATAGTTGCAGACCCGAACCGTCAGAGGCTTCTCGCAGTACGGCCGGCGCCGGATCGCCGTCGAACGCGGCGACCGTGAGTACCTCACCCCGCATTTCCAGGCGCAAATCGAGATCGCCGTCAGTATGGGCGGCGGTGTTCTCGACCAAGACGGTCGCAACGATGCTCGCTGCCGACACGCATTCCGGGCGGCCCCAGTTTCTGAGGGTCTCTGCCACCCATTGCCGCATGTGTTTGGGTGACGTCTCGCGTGGGCGCCGCACGCGCGCACGCAAACGGCCGGCATAGGACAGCGTCCCGCTGACGGCGTCGAGTGCCTCGGCGGTGGTGGCAGCAATCGGAAGATACCTGGCTATGCCGTTGGTACGCAGAATTTTCCGGGTAACCGATGAGCTGCACACCACGGCGAGCGGAATGTTCGGCCATTGCCGGAGGTGCCACGCGGCGCTGGTCAGCACTGCCCATGCTGACGGCGCCGGAGCGGCCAGTTGATCGATGTCGACGATCACCGCGGGCGGGTCATCGGTTGCGCACTTGACGATGGCGTTGCGAAGGTCCAGATACGTCGATGCGTCGAGGGTTCCGCTCACCGACACCACGGGGACCTCGTCCCGCCACAGCAGGGTGGTGTCTAACGAAGAAATGGTCATGTACATCAGCCTCACAGCCGAGTCGTCGAAGCCACGGGCTGACGCGCAGCCGAGGTGGGGTCACAGCGTGCCGATTCAACTGTCCCACCGAGTGTACGGCCCTTGAGCCCGGGTCGACACATTCGGCGTTTCGGGCAGCGTGGTCGGCCGGGTCAGGAACGTCGCACAGCCACCGCCCACGAGCAGTACGCTGGTCGCAGCCGATACACAGCGGCGCACGATATCGCTGAGCACTCATCCAGCACGACCGGTGGCGCCGTGCACGATAGGGGAAGCAGTGGCAGATCCCGATCACCCGATTCCGACCCCCGCCGAGCGCGCCGACACCGCCGTCGCACGCGCCCGTGAACTAGGAAAACGGCGCGCCGAACTCGCCGCCGGCGCACCCTCGACACCCAGCACCGTGCAGCACGCCGAGCGACGTGCCGACGACGCCCACGACCGGGCCGCCCGCGCGCACCAGGCCGCCGCGGACCGGCATCATGACGCCGCCGACGCCCACCGTCGGGCTGCCGAATTGCATGAACGGGCAATCGCGCAAGGTCTGGGCGACGCGCAGATCCACCGCGCAGCAGCAGCGGCCCACCGGAGCGCCGCCACCGCCGACGACGTCGCTGCGAGCATCGATCAACATGACGCCGACGCCGACATCAAAGCCAAACACAACAGTGGCAGCCCTCAGTCGCCACGCGCGGGCGAATAGCGGCCAGTACGCGTCGTTGACCGTGCGCGGCACGCATTGTCGCCTGCGGCTTGTGCGCGTCAGTACTCAGGAGTTGTGGGCCGGTACCAGTTTCGGGATCAACCGAACGAAGATGACCATCCCGACCACTTCGACGAGGGTCTGGGTGACAACAACAACGGCGGCCACCTCGAATCCGGCGGGCAACGCGAGTGCCAGGGGCATCACCACGAGGGAGTTGCGGGTGGCCCCGCTGAACACCACCGAACGCCGACTGGCCATGTCGAGTGAGAACAGCGCGGCCACCAGCGCCCCGGCGCCGGCCATGACGATCAGGAAGACCACGTAAACCGGAACCACCGCAACAACATCGCGGTGGTTGCCGTCGAGTTCGGGGAGCTGTGAGCCGACCACCGCGAACAACACCACCGCCATCAGCGGGACCATGGTGGCGGTGGCCGCGGACTCGACCTGCCGAATGATCGGTGTGCGTCGCGCCGACCACTGCGTGACCCACGCCAATGCCAACGGGATGACGATCAGGAAGACGAACGCTTCGACAAACGGCCGGAACTCCACCACGTCGGTGAGATCCGGACCCATGAAAAGCCATAGGTACAGCGGGAGCAGCATCATCTGAAGCAACAGCAGAAGGGGCGTGGCGGCGATCAACCGCCGGCGGCTGCCACCGGCCAGGCCCGCGAACACGATGACGTAGTCGACACACGGACACAGCAGAACCAGCAGAACACCCACGCGGACAGCCTGTTCCGAGGGCAAGAAGCTGAACAGGGCACCGACCACGACGGGAGCCACCACAAAATTCACCAGCAGCAGCGCCGCGACGAACCGGTGATCGCCCAGAGCCCGCCCGAGGTCGGCGGCCGGGACCTGAAGGAACGTCACATAGAGCAGGGCCCCCAGGGCCGGGTTGATCACGGCGCCCAGCGCTGAATCGGATCCCGGTGCCGCCCAGGCTGCCACCGCGCCGGCCGCGATGGCACCGAGGTAGATCGCGACCTGACGCCGATCCAGCTGATCGAGAACGCTCGATGATGACTGGGACAACCCGTCGACTCCCGCTGCTCGTAGATGGCGATACCTGGGTGCCCCGGTATCTCGTGCCATCTTTGCAGACCACTTCAGGCGCGTTCGGCGACGACTGTGCACTCCGGCGCACACCCCTCACACAGTGCGGCGCGCGGTGTGGTTCACCCGGTGTTAACGTCAGCCGCTGTAGTTCGGCCGAATGACCTCGCCGATATGCGAAATGGGCTGTGGCCGAGCGATAATTGGACACATGGCCAATGCACACGACAACCTCGATGACCAGCCCGCGGACATCCTGGGCTTCGCGCGGCGGTGGTACCTGTTCGGCGGCGGATCAGCCGAGGACATCCTCGTGGAGTTCGGCATCACCGAGCACGAGTATTTCCGACGGCTCGGTGCGGTACTCGAGACCCAGTCGTTCGATCCCGGTGACGACGAGATCGAAGCTATCCGGGAGGTCGTCGCGGCCCGGCAGACCACCGACGACCACTAGCGCCGCACACCGCAGCGCGGTGGGCGGCTCCTGGGTCAGAGCGACCGGGCGATGATCGTCTTCATGATCTCGTTGGTACCGCCGTAGATCCGTTGCACGCGTGCGTCCTCGTACATCCGGCCGATCAGGTACTCGCGCATGTAGCCGTAGCCACCGTGGAGTTGCACACAGCGGTCGACAACCTCGCAGTGCCGATCGGTGAGCCAGTACTTGGCCATCGCGGCGGTGGTCGGATCGAGTTCTCCGCGCAGGTGCTGTTCGACGCAATGGTCGAAGAAGACCTGGCTGGTCAGGGCGATCGTCTGGCATTCGGCCAGCTCGAAGGCAGTGTTCTGGAACTCGAAGATGCTGTGACCGAAGGCCTGTCGCTCCTTGGTGTAGCGAACGGTCTCTTCGAGGGCACGCTTCATCGCGCCCGCCGACTGTGCGGCGATGATGAGCCGTTCCTGTCCGAGCTGGGTCATCAGCTGTGCGAAGCCCTGACCTTCCTTGTCGCCCAAGAGGTTTGCCACCGGCACCCGCACATCGGTGAACGACAACTCGGAGGTGTCGGCACCGTGCTGGCCCACCTTGTCCAGGACGCGTCCGACGACGAATCCGTCGCAGTCGCGCGTGTCGACGAGAACCAACGACACGCCCTTGGCGCCGGCCTTGGGATCCGTCTTGACCGCCAGGACGATCACGTCGGCGGTGGAACCGTTGGTGATGAACGTCTTCGAGCCGTTGATCACGTAGCTGTCGCCATCACGGATGGCGGTGGTGGTGATCGCCTTGAGGTCGGAACCGGTACCCGGCTCGGTCATGCCGAGGGCGCCGAGTAGCTCTCCGCGCGCCATCTCGGGCAGCCATTGACGTTTCTGGTCCTCGCTGCCGTATTCGTTGATGTAGTGGGCGACGATCCCACTGTGGATGCTCAACCCCATCGCGAAGTCGCCGGCATATCCCTGGGCCTCGAGTACCGCGAAGTCGTGAGCGAACGTGCCACCACCACCGCCGTACTCCTCCGGGATCGAGCACAGCAGCAGGCCGAGTTCGCCGGCCTTGCGCCACACATCCCGGTCGACGCGGCGCTGGTCGTCCCAACGCGCCGCATGGGCCATGACCTCGCGCTCGAAGAATCCGCGAGCGAGATCGGAGACGGCCTGGACCTCGTCGTCGTACCAGGACGGTGTGTGGTTGATCATCTTGTTCTTTCTGCAGGGAAAACGTGCAGGGTATTGCGGCCCCACGGTCGGCAGCGACGACACTACCCGCCGAGCGCGACGACCCCCGATTGCGATCGATGAGGGCGCCGATCGGGCGTCCACGCGGCGGTGAGTATTAGCCTGGCGGTCAGGGGATCGGGTTCGAATCCGTACCAATCGATGAGAGGCCTCATGAGTATCAAGTCAGTTCCAGCCACCGTCGACGTTGCCTGGCTGCGCGCCCATCTCGGTGAACCAGATCTCGTCGTAGTCGATTCCACAACGCATTTGCCGATCCCGAAAGACGGTCCTTACCTGCCGGAGTCGGGTCAGCAGACTTATAACGCCGAGCACATCCCCGGCGCGCTCTTCGCAGATCTGCTGACCACTTTTGCCGACACCGACAGCAACCAGGCATGGACCGTGCCGAGCTCGGAACAGTTCGCGCAGGCCGCCGGAGCGCTCGGCATCGGTACCGGCGCGACGGTGGTCGTCTACGACCAGTCGCAGGGATTCTGGGCCACCCGGTTGTGGTGGCACCTGAGACTCGAGGGGTTCGACGACGTGACCGTGCTCGACGGAGGCCTGGCGGCATGGAAGGCGGCCGGATACGACACCTCCGACGCCCTGTCGATCCCGACCCCGCGCACCTTTGTCCCCAATCGGCGCCCGGAACTGCTTCGTTCGACCGAAGATGTGTTCGCCGCGATCGACGACGAGTCGACCATCATCGTCAACGTCCTCGACGAGGCCACCTACCGCGGTGAGACCACGACCTACGCCCGTAACGGCCACATCCCGGGCAGCATCAACCTGCCCGTCTACAAGGTGCTGGACCTCGAGAATGGTGGCTTCAAACCGGTGGCGGAATTGAACGCCCTCCTCGACGAGGCGGGTGTGCTCGACACCGACAAGAAGGTGATCACCTACTGCGGTGGCGGGATCGCGGCCACCGGGGTCGCGCATGCGTTGGCGCAGGCCGGTCGCTCCGACGTCGCGATTTATGACGGATCGATGACCGCATGGGCGGCAGATCCGGACCTGCCGCTGGTCCAGGGCTCGTCACCGCGCTGATCGAGCCGTCGGGTCTCAGCAGGCGAAGTCGATCAGCGAACGACCAGGACTGGGCACTCGGAGTGGTGGATGAGGCTCTGGCTCACCGAACCGAGGACGGCACCGGTCATCTTGCCGTGACCCCGGCTACCGACAACCACCAACTGTGCCTCTTGTGAGAGCTTCTTGAGGCCCTTGGCCGGCCCCTGGTCGGTGTAGACCTTGTGGATGTGCGCGCCGGGGAACTCCTTGCGCAGAGGCGTGAGGAGTTCGTCCATCTTCTCTTCCTGATTCGACTTCAGCAGGTTCATCAGGTTCCAGTCGACGGGACCCTCGCCGTACCCGAGTCCGAGCGCGGGACCGGTTTCCCACATGTGGGCCACGGTCACCGGCGCGCCCAGGGTGTCCGCGACGTAGAACGCTGCACGCATGGCCCGGATGGAATTCTCGGACTCGTCGACACCGACCACGACCGGTAACGGCTCACCGGTTCGGGTCGCCTTGATCTCGCGCCAGACCACGACCGGACACTTCGCGTGATTGACGATCCGGATGACGTGGCCACCGAGCACGAGGTCGCTCGCGGCGCTGTGCCAGTGCGCCCCGACGACGATCAGGCGCGCGGTCTCCGAGCTCTCGGCGAAGACGGTGGGCACCGAGTCGTTGACGATCCGGCGGTCGATGGTCAGGTCCGGATGGTGTTCACGCACGGCGTGCTCGGCGTCGTCGAGTTTCTTGTTGCCGTCGGCGGCGAGTTCTTCGGCTAGCGACTCCGGGCTGAACACCATCGCGTTTGCGAAATACCATTCGAGCCGGGGGATGGCGTGCAGCAACTGCAGGAGAGACCCGCTACGGGCGGCAAAGTCCGCTGCCCATCGGGCGGCGCCCAAAGAGCCCTCAGAACCGTCGATACCGACAACTACCGGTGCGCTGCTTGCCTCGGCGTTCATCCCACATCCTCGTCTCATCCATCACTGCCGGACCTGGCGTTCGAGTGCCCGGTTCGGTTCGAACTCTATGCGCGCGTGCGCGAGGTATCAACGAACGGTGGGCCGAACAGCTCATCCAGGGAGTGCGACACCCTGGCTCACCATCGTCGCCGCACCTAAGGTGAATGCGGTGAACAAACAGGGAGAACTCGGGGCGTACTTGCAGGCCCGACGCGCAGCGGTGACGCCCGCAGACGTCGGGATGCCGGGCTCGACCGGTCACCGGCGGGTGGCCGGGCTCCGTCGTGAAGAGATCGCCACCCTTGCCGGGGTGAGTGTGGACTACTACGCGCGCCTGGAGCAGGGGCGTGAGCGACATCCGTCCGCTGCGGTGCTGAATGCGCTGGCGCGGGCTCTCCGGCTCGACAGCGGTGGGAGAGAACACCTTTTCCGGCTTGCCGACGTCGCTTTCCATCCCAGCCCGGTGCCCAGACGCGCGCGTCCGTCGCCGAAATTACAGATCATGCTCGATGCCTGGACCGACACCCCGGCGATGATCATCAATGACAGGCTCGATGTTCTGGCCTCGAATGCCCTTGCCGGTGAGCTGTATTCGCCGTTCGAGAGTTTCGACAATGTGGCGCTGATGGTGTTCCTGGACCCGGCGGCGCCGACGTTCTTTGCCCGATGGCATCATTCGGCCGAGACCTGTGCGGCCAACTTGCGAACGGTCATCGGCCGCGACGGGTCTGACGGCGAACTGCGGGATCTGCTGGAGAAACTCCTTACCAGCACCGAGTTCCGCCGGTACTGGAAGCGCCATGAGGTCCGGGGAAAGATGTCGGAGTCCAAACACTTCGTGCACCCGGACGCCGGTGAGTTCGTCTTGGACGTCCAGGTGTTCGATGTTCGGGAAGCGCCTGGGCAGCAGCTGATCGTGTACTCCGCGGAACCCGGTACGCCGGCCCGTGACGCTCTTCGTCTTCTGGGGGCGCTGGCGGCGACCCGTTCGCAGGCGGCCGAACCCGAATCCCGCCGCGGCTGATCTGAGTCCGACTGCTGTCCAAGGCTGGGTGTGTCACTCCTCGGGTCGATAAGTCCTGGTATGCACCTGATTCCGCGACCATCATGGTTATCGGAATCAAAACCCTTACCAGACAAGGACATAACTGATGGCCAAGATTGTTCTCATCACCGGTGCTTCCAGTGGAATCGGCGAAGCAACCGCGCTGCACCTGGCCGAACAGGGCTGCACCGTAGTGCTGGGCGCCCGACGGATCGACCGCCTACAAGCACTCGTCGAGCGGATCAAGGCGTCCGGTGGCCGGGCCACGGCCCATACCCTGGATGTGACGGACAGGGGTGATGTCCAGGCTTTCGTGGAAGCGGCCCGCGCCGAATACGGTCGGGTGGACGTGCTGGTCAACAATGCGGGAGTGATGCCACTGTCTCCCTTGAGCTCCGGAAAGGTCGACGAGTGGGAACGCATGATCGATGTGAATGTCCGCGGGCTGCTGTACGGGATCAACGCCGTGCTACCGGTTTTCGGCGACCAGCGCAGCGGGCATGTGGTGACCATCGCTTCGGTTGGCGCTCACCAGGTCTCGCCCGCGGCGGCGGTCTACTGCGGGACCAAGTACGCCGCCTGGGCGATCACCGAAGGTTTGCGGCAGGAGAGTGAGCCGTGGCTCCGTGTCTCCACGATCACACCGGGCGTGGTCGAATCAGAGCTGGCCTCGACAATCACCGACAAGGGCGCACAAGAGGCGATGGCGATATACCGGGCCAACACCATTGCGCCTTCGGCCATCGCCCGCGCGATCGGATTTGTCCTTGACCAGCCGAGTGATGTCGACGTCAACGAAATCGTGGTGCGGCCTGCGGCTCAACGCTAGTGTGCATCGGCGCCATGAGGGGACCGGTCGGAGGGGACGAGCACTCCGACCGACCGGTCGGCCTCATGGGGTTCACTATTCAGTTCTCAAAGGTCTTGCAGTACACAGGGTTCACCTGTGTTGCTCGGTCCGTCAGTTGGGTGTCTCGTCGCGTTATGCGGCGGCGAGTTCGGTGGTCAGGGTGCGGCGGGCATGAGATCGTAGTTCGGTGGTGCTGCCGGGTGTGAGGAACCAGGGATGCCCGTCGTGGCCGATGAACACCTTCCACCCGCGGTGGTGGATGTAGCGGTGGTGTCGGCGGCAGAGTAGGACCATGTTGCTCAGGCTGGTGGTGCCGCCGTTGCGCCAGAAGTCGATGTGATGGGCATCGGTGTACACCGACGGGCAGCCGCATCCCGGGAATGCGCAGCCCTGGTCGCGGGCGATCAGCGCTTTGCGGATCGCGGGGGTGACGGTGCGTTGGTCGCGTCCGACATCGAGTGGCACCGAGTTGTTGTCGAGCAGGATTCTTGTGATCACCGAATCACACGCCACCATCTGCGCGGTGGGCGCCGACGCCGGTCCGGTCCATTCGAACTTCGGCGCCATGGCCGGCGGTGTGGCACCCGGGATGCCGCGCAGCTGTAAGTGTTGCAGATGTTCGGGTGAGACGGTCACCGTCACATGTGGTTTCGCCCCACCCCGGGTGGGTCGGTCTTCCTGATCGAAATACGAATCCAGCAACCGTTCCAGCGCATCAGCCCGGATCTGGCCTGCACTCCGCGGATCCGGCGAGCCATCGGGTTCAGGTACTGGTGTGCACAGCGGATCGAGTGCCACCGCCAACTTCTCGCCGAGCAGACTGTCCAAGTCCAGGGTGCCGTGGGTGCGGCCGTCATCACCGGTCCCGAATGACAACTCGTTCAGATCATGATTTTCCGCGTCCGGCACTTCTTTGTCGGGTGGCGATAACACCAACGCCATATGCCGTGCCCGCACCGACACCGCCGCCGGTGTGCCCATCAACGCTTCGGTCAGTAGTCCGCGCACGCAATCGGACCGGTCAGCATCGGGGAGGTCTGGATTGCGACGCTCAATATGATTGAGGCCCTTGATGATCGAGTCCACATGCTCACCCGACAGGCTCCCGTCCACGCCGTAGGCTGATACCGACGGAATGTCACCGAGTGCCCTGCCTACTCGCACGTACCGGTGCGCAACCGCCGGCGCCATACCGGCGTCCCGTAATAGCTTGGCTGTGGACCCCACGCCCTTCTTCTGCGCGATCCGGCGCCGATCGACCTCGCCGACCAAACGAAAAAGGACCTGCTCCACAACATGATTGAGACGTATCACCGTCACAACCCGCGACGACAACTCGGTGTCATCACCCGCGACCAAAGCCGCATCCCCTGCCAGATCTGAGATTCTGGCGAACATTCCCCCGAAGTCCATGGTCCGAGTCTACTCCCGAAATTGCATTCGCACAAGCGTTCGACAACTAATCCTATGGTGCGGCAATAACATTCACCGAAGTGCGAAAATTCTCCGGGGCAGTCTACCGAATGGGTCTGACAGGCCCCGGATTCTCCAGGGGTGACTCCAAGCGCAGCACCCCGACCATCAGGCCGGAGCGCTGCGGGACGGCGAAAAGTGAACACTACGCGGCCATCACGTCGGACTCGTCGTGGACCACCTCCTCCTTCGCTCCGGGAAGGAACGAGTATGCGAGGCAGACGATTCCGAAGAACAGATAGCCCAACGCGACTTCAGGGGCAGCATTCCACGCGATCTCCGGTGCGTGGATGAGGCCGATGAACGACAGCACGGCACCGACTGCGGAAGCGATGGCGGCGAAGAGGAACTTCTTGTCGATGATGAAGGTGACCATGGTGCCGAGCACCAGGCCGACCAGGACTGCGCCTTCGCCGAGGACCTTGAGCCCTTCGTAGACAACGCCGGCCTCGTTCATGGCGCCCATGCCGACCTCACCGGCGGTGGTGCCGGCGGCGGCCAGGGAGTTGTCGATCAGGCCGTGAGCCCACTGCGCGAGGTTGGGCAGGATCGCCGCGACCACCGCGATCGCATGGATACGTGGAACCGCCTGGAAGGCTTGCGCTCCGATCAACAAGCCGATGTACAGCAGGATCGGTACGATCGCCGGAACCGGTAGCAGCGCTTCGAGAATCCCGAACAAGCCGAGGAAGCAGAGCAGGCCGATCGCCAGGCCGCTCGCCAGTGAGTAACTGGCCCGTCCACCGGCGTCCTTCCAACCCGGATGGCCGATGTAGACCGCCGGTGGGAACGGTGAACCGAAGCCGGCGCCGATGCACGCTCCGGCACCGTCGGCGAGCAGAACGCTGCGCAGGTTGTAGTTGTCACCTGCCGCAGCGGCGCTCTCCACGTTGCTCATCGCTTCGGTGAAGTTGTAGATGCCCAGAGGGATGGCGGTGCCGAGCAGTGGTGCGAGGTCGGTCAGACCGTCGAACAGCATGTCGAAACGTTGATCGGGAATGCCCAGTGCGATGTTCTCGACTGCATCACCGACGGCCGGGGCGTCCATGAACCCGCCGGCCCAGCCGATCGCCGTACCGACGAGGAGTGCCGCCAAACCGACCGGAACATTGCCGGGCAGACGAACATTGGTGAAGAATCCGATCAGGATGATCGCCAGCACCGGCAGGCCGATCCAGGCGGCCTCCCACATCTGGGCGGCCGGCCGCATCGAGATGAAGGTGATCGAGATACCCGCCAGGGTGCCGAGCATTGCCGCGCGCGGCGTGATCTTGCGGATGTACGGGCCCACGAACGCGCCGATCATCACGATCACACCGATCATGAATGCCCATGCCAGGCCCGCTTGCCAGGCGGCGACGGCATCGTCGGTGTTCAGATAAACCGGCAACATCACCACGAACACGACGATGAACATGTGAGGAACGCTGGGACCGTAGGGCAGAGCGGTGACGTCGGTGCGATTCTCCTTGCGGCCCAGACGCCGTGCGAGCCAGGTGTAGTAGAGGTTGCCCAGGATCAGAGCCACACCGAGGGCGGGCAGCACGGTCCCGAAGACGTCACCTTCGTTGAAGCCGACGACGTAGATCAGGAGCCCGGTCAAGGTCAGGACATTGACTAGGATGTTGAATGCGAGGCCGAAGAAGGCGTTGGTGTCACCTCGGGTCCACCAGGGGATGGTCACCGGTCCGTCCGGTGCGGCGGGGACAGGGGTCTTTTCGTTGATTTCTGTGGTCATGACTTCTGGTTCCTTCAGCCTCGGGAGGCAGGTGCGGGTTCCGGCGTGACGGGTAGATCGGCAATGGCGGGGATGACCGCCGCGGAATCGGCAACCCAGCCGAAGATTCCACCTTGCGCGCAGATCATTTCCAGCCCGATGCGCTGGAAGTCCGGGAAATATGAACCAACACAGTCGGATACGACCAGACACTCGTACCCTCGGTCATTCGCCTCCCGGGTCGTGGTGTGTACGCACACCTCGGTGGTGACCCCGGTGACCAGCAGTTGGGTGATGCCCGCGTCGGTGAGGATCTGCTGGAGTTCGGTGGCGTAGAAAGCACCTTTGCCGGGTTTGTCGATGACGACCTCACCGCTGATCGGGGCGAGTTCGTCGATGATGTCGTGGCCGTACTCGCCGCGGATGAGGATCCGTCCGTACTTGCCGGGGTCGCCGATTCGC
Organism: Williamsia sp. z71; assembly: GCF_059553375.1. NCBI lineage: Bacteria > Bacillati > Actinomycetota > Actinomycetes > Mycobacteriales > Nocardiaceae > Williamsia > Williamsia sp. z71. The sequence continues at coordinate 35,712 of NZ_JCANWX010000003.1, read as the reverse complement.
TTGGACGGCGCCCCACGGTTGAGTTTCGCAGGCGGGCAGTCGGATAGGTCGGGTTCATGCCCCTCCCGGGTGTGGACCACCATCAAGCCGGCGGCGCGCGCGGCGGTGAGGAGTTCGGCCAACGGTGGAACCACTTTCAGGAGCATGTCCACGTTGTTGCCGAGGCTCTCGCCGAAACCGCCGGGCAGGATGAAGTCGCGCTGCATGTCGATGACGATCAGTGCGGTCTTCTCGGGTATCAGGGTGAACGGTCCGGGTGAGGCGGTCTCGACAGTGGATGCGGTCATGGATTCTCCCTGGTGGATGTGGTTGTTGCGGAGGGGGTTCGCTGCGCATCCGTGGGCAGTTCACCGGTGTCACGGGGTTCGTCGAGCAGGCGGGCGGCCAGGGCCAACACGGTGTCGTCGGACAACGCCGGACCCAGGATCATCACGCTGAGCGGCCGTCCATCGGCGACGGTTCCGACCGGTACTGCCACCCCGGTGAGGTCGAGCAGGTTGCCGAAGTGGGTGTAATGCCCGAGGGTGGTGTTGCATTCGATGGGCCGCGCCAGGACTTCGTCGACGGTGAACGTTGTCCCGATCGTCGGCACGATCATCACATCCATGTGTTCCCACAGGCGGGCGACCTGGGCCTTGAGTTCCTGCAACTGCTGTTGCGCGGCGAATGCGTCCACGGCGGTGTACTTTTCGCCGCTGCGCAGGATGTCACGGACCACCGGGTGGATCGAGTCCGGTTGCGCGGTGAGGAAGTCAGCGAACTCGACCAGTCGCTCGGCGACCCAGGGCCCGGCATAGAGTAGGGCGCCTGCGGCCAGGAAGGGCGCCAATGGCGGCGCAACCACACGCTCGCTCAGGGTGATTCGTTCGCGGAATGCCAGATGGGCGTCCCGCATGTCGGTGTCGCCGAAGAACTCGAGTTCCTCGGGGCCGGGCAGACCCACCCGGATCGTGGCGCCGTCGTATCGCGGGCCGCGATCGCGGGACCAGGAGTCGTTGTCGTCGCGGCCGATCATCACATCGAGGACCCGATCGGTGTCGTCGATCGATCCGGCCATGACGGTGATGCAGTCCAACGATTTACAGGCCGGGACCAGGCCGACCGTACTGATCAGTCCACGCGACGGCTTGAACCCGACCACGCCGTTGAGGGCGGCCGGCACTCGTCCCGAACCGGCGGTGTCGGTGGCCACCGCAAACGGGACCTGTCCGAGCGCCACGGCGAGCGCCGAACCCGAACTCGAACCTCCGGAGATCATGTTGCGGCCGTAGACGCTGCGCGGCACCGTGTGTGGAGTACGGGTGCCGTTGAGTCCGGTGGCGAACTGATCGAGATTGGTCTTGCCGACATACAGGGCACCGGCATCGAGGAGTCGCTGCACCGCGGGTGCGGTGGCGTCGGCGATGTACGCGTAGTCAGGGCAGGCGAGCGTTGTGGGGACACCGGCGACGTCGATGCTGTCCTTGACGCCGAAGGGCACGCCGTAGAGCGGAAGCGTGCGGGCGCCGGGTCGCTGTTCGATTTCTTCGGCGGCGGCGAGGAGTTGGTCGCGCGGCACCGTCGACAACCAGGTGCCGTCGTCGCCGCGGGCCGCGATCGCGTCGGCGACTCTCGCAGCGGTTTTGGTGGGTGAACCGGTGCCGCCGGCGTGTGATTGCAGGATCTCCGCCACCGAGGGTCCGATGGAGGGTCCGGTTGCCGTGAAATCGAAAGTCATAATGTCGATTGTCGACAGAATGGTGCCAACCGTGGAACGGCTGCGTTTCGATCGTGTTAGCTGTTGCTCTCCAGGTCCAGATAGTCGAGTTGACCGTGGTTCTTCGCCGCGGCGACCGCTATCTGCGGATCATTCGTTTCGAGCGCCTCGAGCACGTGCTGATGCCGCCGGATCCCGTCGGCGGAATCATGCGCACGGGCTTCGCTTCGCAGGTTGATGGCCATCGGGAGCTGGAGCTTGAGCAGGATGGGCTCCATCGCGATGTCGAGTTGGCGATTGCCTGCCAGCCCGACCACGGAGGCGTGGAAGCGGCGATGTGCGTCGTCCTTCTCGAGGTCATCATCGCGCTCGGCGGCCATGCGCATGTCCTCCAACGCTTCACGGACCGGGTCCAGGTCTTCCCTGACGTCGGCCAGCGGTAGTGCGGATTCGATGGCGTGCCGCTCCAGGACGTGCCGCAACTCGAACAGTTGCAGGATGTCCTGCGGTGACCACGCGGCGACCCGGGATCCGCGCCGCGGCAGGTGTTCGACCAGCCCCTGTTGTCCCAGCAGGCGCAGCGCCTCGCGCAAGGGCGCCCGGCTGATGCCGAGACTGGCACACAGTTGTTCTTCGACGATCTTGTCGCCGGGCTTCAGCGCCCCGGAAAGGATCGATTCCCGGATACGGCGGCCCGCGACATCGACAAGGCTGACCGGGAGTCCGTGTTCATCGAATGACCTGCTTGGCACAGCCACAAGTGAGCCTCACCCTTCCGCCCCGGGGATCTATCGGGATTTTGTCGACAATCCTAAACGCGGCAACCCCGACCGCGCATGGTTAGCGGATGTAAAGACGGTGGATCACTGACCGTCGGTGGTGCCGTCGGTACCGCCGACGGCGTGATCGCGTTCGTCGTCGGCCTCGTGTTGCGCGGCCTCGTATGCCGCCTTCTCTGCGGCTGTCCGCTCGGTCTCTCCGACGGGCTCTTCGTTCTCGTGGGGGAAGGTCATGTCCGGAGCATGCCCGCTGCAGCGGACTCACAAACCTGCCGAAAATACTTACCTCACACGTCATCGCCGGGAGCCACCCGCCGGCGGCAGCATGGATTTCACCCAACCAGCAACACCCTGACGTGAAGGAGAAAGCCATGACCGAGACCGTCCACAACGCACACGAGACCGCTGCGGCAACGCTGATCGACCGCTACCTCGATGCCTGGAACGAGACCGACGCCGCCGCGCGGCGAAACCTGCTCGACGCACTCTGGGCCGATGATGGTGTCTACACGGATCCACTCGCGTCGGTCAGTGGTTCCGATGCGATGGATGCGGTGATCGCCGGAGCCCAGGAGCAATTCGCCGGACTGCGGTTCGTCCGCGGCGACGTCCTCGACACCCACCACAACATCGCCCGCTTCACCTGGGAACTGGTTCCCGAGGTGGGCGCCGAACCGCTGGTGGTCGGGTTCGACGTCGCCGCCGTCGACAGTAACAACAAGATCACCAGTGTCTACGGATTCATCGACAAGATGCCCGGTGCGAGCTAAGTGATGCTGACACCACCATCGACGACGATGGTCTGGCCGGTGACATAGCCGCCGGCCGGAGAGGCCAGCCAGATCGCGGTGGCGGCGAGTTCTTCGGGATCGCCGGTGCGGCCCAGGATCATCCGCGGGGCCATGGATTCGAGATAGCCCTCCGCGTACGAGTCGGTCATCTCCGATTCGAAGAAGCCGGGTGCGATGGCGTTGACCCGGATGCCTTTTCGGCTACCCCATTGCTGGGCGAGGTCACGGGTCAATCCCGAGATGGCGGCCTTGCTGGCCGAGTATGCAGCCTGGGGGAGTCCGGCGGTGGTGATGCCGAGGACGCTCGAGATGTTGATGATCGAGCTTCCCGGCGTCATCACCCGGCCGCAGGCCTGCGCAGCCCAGTACGAACCGTTCAGATTGATGTCGATGACCGAGCGGAACTGCTCGGGTGTCTCGCGGGTGGCGGGGAAGGCCGTGCCGACCCCGGCGTTGTTGATCAGAACGTCGACCTGCCCGAATTTGTTCATCGCCGCGTCGACAAGCGCGCCGGCCTGGTCGGGATCGGCGATGTCGGTGCTCACGGTCAACGCGGTGCCACCGACCGATTCGACCAGCGCAGCGGTGTTCTGGAGTTTGTCGGCTCGACGTGCCGCAAGCACCACTCGGGCGCCGGCTTCGGCGAACGCCTTGGCGAACGCGACACCCAATCCGGACGAGGCGCCGGTGACGATCACGACTTTGTCGTCGATCCGGAAACGGTCGAGCACGCTCATGGTTTCACTCCTGTGACATCGGTGGTCCGGGCTGATCATAGGTGTCAACGCCTGACCCAGGGTTGATAATGCTCCACAGACGGCCACGTGAGGGATGTGAGAATCATGGGTGAGCAGCGCTATCTGTTCGGGGAATTGTTGCGGCAGTGGCGAATCAGCCGAAAGGTGCCGCAGTTGGAACTCGCGTCGGTGGCCGAGGTGTCGGCGCGACATCTGAGCTTCCTGGAAACCGGACGTTCGGCACCGAGCCGGACGATGGTGTTGCGCCTCGCCGAGCATCTCGATGTGCCCTTGCGTGAGCGGAACCAATTGTTGCTGGCAGCCGGTTTTGCACCTTCTTACGGGGAGTCGTCGCTCGATGGCGAACGAATGATGATGGTACGCGGCGCTTTACGTCAGGTCCTGACCGCAACCGAACCCTATCCGGCGCTCGCGATCGACCGGCACTGGAACATGGTCGATGCCAATGCGGCGGTCGCGCTCTTCACGCAGGACGCGCCCGACGACCTCCTCGAGGCGCCGTTCAACGTTCTCAGATACAGCCTCGACCCTCGGGGGCTCGGCAGCCGGATCGTCAACATCGGCCAGTGGCGGAGCCACCTGCTCGACCGCTTGGATCGCCAGATCAAGGTCACCGGCGACCCCGTTCTGATCGAGTTGCTCGCCGAGTTGCAGAGCTATCCGTTCACCGATGACAGCGACGAGGATCCGGCGTTGTCCGGCGATGTCGCGGTGTATCTGCGGCTGCGCATCGACGGCAAGGAGCTCCTGTTCTTCAGCACGGTGACCACCTTCGGAACCCCGCTCGACGTGACCGTCGACGAACTGAGTGTCGAGAGTTTCTATCCGGCCGACGACAAGACGGCGCAATATCTCCGGCGCCTGTAAATCTGGTCCGCTTGGGGTTTGGGCCGGAATGCATCCGCGTACGGTGGCGTTGAGGGACAAAGATGAGAGGTGGATCACATGACCAAAACTCGACTGATACCCGACGACACCCATCCGATCACCGTGGAGCCCAGCGCGGGACAGGTCCGGGTCCGGGCAGGTGACACGATCGTCGCCGACACCGCCAGGGCGCTGATACTCCAGGAAGCGGGCTATCCGCCGGTGGCTTACGTTCCGCTGGAGGCAGTGGACCAGTCACTGCTGCGGCGTAGCCGCACGAAGTCGCACTGCCCCTACAAAGGCGATGCGTCCTACTACGACCTGGTCACGCCGGACGGCGTGATCGAGGATGCCGCCTGGTCTTACGAAGAGCCCTATAACGCGGTCTCCGAGATCGCCGGTCACCTGGCCTTCTACCCCGACAAGGTGGTCATCACCGTCTCCTGAACTGTCGACAGGGACCTGGCGACAAAACAAATCGGCCGCGATTCGGAAGGTTCCGAATCGCGGCCGATTGCTGGAGGTACTGATCTGGCGGAAGTGTCAGACCCCGAGTGCCGGAGCCAACGTGCCGTACCAGGATTCCTTGAGGCGGTCCTCCCAGAAGGTCCACCAGTGCACACCCTCGGGGGTGATGTGGGTCTGCGGATTGACGCCCGCCGCCCGCAGGCTGGTGACGTAGAGCGAGCTGCTGATCGACGCAGCGGTCTCCAGCGGCACCATCTGCGAGAACTTGACCGGGTCGAACGAGGTGCTGGTCGGATTGAAGACCGGATCGGTGCTCAGCGCCCCCGATCCCGACGAGACGTAGACGCGCTTGCCGCGCAGACTGGCGGGGTTCAGGGAGGGATCATTCTGGATCCATCCCGCACCGGGCCACGTGCCCCACATGTTGACGGGGTTGCCGCCCATCTCGATCACCGAGGCGGCGATCCCCTGGGCGAAGCCGGGGATACTGACGGTCGGGTAACCGCTGTACGAGGCAACTCCCTGGTAGAAGTTCGGGTGCTTGCTGGCCAGGTTGAGCGCCGAGGTACCGCTCATCGACAGGCCGGCGATCGCGTTGCGGCGATTGTCGCTGCCGAAGTTCGACGCCATGTACGCCGGCAGTTCCCGGGTCAGGAAGGTCTCCCACTTCTGGCGACCCAGGTTCGGGTCGTCCTGCTGCCAGTCGGTGTAGAAGCTGCCACCGCCGCCGAAGGGGATCGCGACGTTGACGTTCTTTCCGGAGAAGAAACGTTCGACATCGGTCTCGATGAGCCAGCCGTTGTTGTTGTCCGGCGCCCGCAGGCCGTCGAGCAGGTACAGCGTGGCGTGGCTGCCGCCGCCGTCGGCCGAGATGACCTTCACCGGGATCGTCTTGTTCATCGAGGCGGAGTAGACCCGAACGGTCTGTGAAGCAGCAGCGGCAGTGCCGGGATTGGCGGCCACGGACACCGCCACTCCGGCAACTAGGGCAAGGGAGCCGGCAACAATCTTCCGCCAGGCAGTCTTTGCTCGCATCAGGTTCCTTTTGTACGTCGTTGTCGAGGTGGTCCGAACAGCACACCGATCGCGACCGCCTCAGGGGCGGCCAGGCAAGATAACAGCAAGATAACAGGACCGCCCGTGGTATGCACATCACTCAAAACGGACCCGACCTCGATGAATCTAACCACCGATGTGCCGGTCGAGTGGGGGGTATTCGATCATCGAGATCAACGGAGAAGGTCGAAACGGGTGTCGTCGGGCCGCTGGTCTATCGGTCGGCGGCGGTCTGGGTGGCCGGTGGCTGTTCGGCGGTCGACGTCACCGGTTCATCGTGGGCGACGGTCGTGGCCAAGGGCTTCTCGATCACAAAGCACAGCAGGATGGCGCCCACCACGCACAGTGGGCTGATGAAGAGGAAGACCGGCATCAGGGCATCGTTGTACGCGTGGACAATCGGCTCCCGCACCGAGTCCGGAAGGCCGTGGACGATCGCCGGCGTCAGTGATTTCGCACCGTCACCGGTCCCGGTGGCATCGGCGGGGATCCGGCCGACCAGCAGGTCGGCCAGACGGGACGCGAAGACACTGCCGACCAGGGCAGCTCCGAGGGAGGCGCCGATCTGGCGAAAGTAGTTGTTGGCGGCCGTTGCGGTCCCGACGAGGCTGTACGGGAAGGTGTTCTGCACGATCAGGATGATGATCTGGAAGCTGATACCCAGTCCGCCGCCGAGGATGCCGAGGCAGACGCAAATCATCCAGGTCGGGGTCGACAAGGCCACCTGCGACATCAGGAACAGGCTCAGCGCGATCAGCAGTGAACCGGCGATCGGCATGGCCTTGTACCGGCCGGTGCGGGATACGAATCGCCCGCAGACAATGGAACAGACCGTCATCGTTGCCATCATCGGAACCATCAGGAGTCCGGCATGGGTGGAGCTGACGCCCAGTGCCATCTGCAGGTAGGTCGGGAGATATGAGATCACTCCGAACATCCCGATTCCGCCGAACAAACCGCCGATGGTGGTCAGGTTGAAGTTCCGCTGCCGGAACAGCGCCAGTGGCAATACCGGTTCCGCGACCCGGCTTTCGATCACGATGACGGCGATCCACGCCAGGACGGTGCCGATCAGCAGGCCGATGATGGTCGGTGACGTCCACGCGTACTGCGAGCCACCCCAACTCGCGATCAGCACGACGCCGGTCGTCGCGACGGCCAGGACAGACATGCCGAGGATGTCGATCTTGCGTTTGACGCGCGTGACCTTCGGCGGGTGCAGGAATGCGATCGCCGCGATGATCGCGAGCGCGCCGAGCGGCAGATTCATCCACAGGGTCCAGCGCCAGCCCGGACCCTCGGTGAGCCATCCGCCGAGAAGGGGTCCGGCGACGGAGGAGAGCGCGAAGACGCCGCCCATGATCCCCGCATAGCGACCACGGTCGCGGGCCGGGACCACATCGGCGATCGTCGCCTGGGCGAGCACCATCAGGCCGCCGGCCCCCAGGCCCTGGATGGTGCGGGCGATGATGAGCGTCAACATGTTCGGGGCCAGTGCGCCGATGATCGACGCCCCGGTGAAGATGCTGATCGCGATGATCAGCAACGGCTTTCGTCCGAACTGATCACCTAGCTTGCCGTAGATCGGCATCCCCACCGTCGACGCCAGGATGTACGAGGTGATGACCCACGACATCTGGTTGGTGCCGTGCAATTCGCCGACGATGGTCGGCAGCGCCGCGCTCATCACGGTTGTGTTCAGCGACGCGAGCAGCATCGCCACCAGCAGACCGGCGAACATCAACAGCACATTGCGGTGCGTGGCCTGTGACTGATCGGTTTTCGGTGTCCGGCCCGGGGCATCGACTGCCATCTATGCCTCCTCGAGAATGGTGGTGAACGATTTGGCGGCTCGGTGGACGAGTTCGTCGAGGGGGATGTCCGCCTCGGGCTCTTTCAGCAGCCAGTCAATGGCGATGCGGACGACGGATTGTCCGGCGGTCACCAGGATGTGCGCGGTCGACTCGATGTCGACCGAATGACTGCGGCGTTGCCAGCGACCGGATTCCGCGAGCCGGATCTCGACGAGGGCCCGGGCGAGGTGGCGGATCTGATCGGTGTGCGCGAGTCGCATCCGGGCGAGGTCGGGGTGGCGGTGCATCAGTTCGACGCGCACCTTGCGTCCACCGGCACCGCCTGCTGTCTTCTCGAAGACATCGAACAGGAGCAGGGCGACCTTCTCGAGCAGGTTGTCGTCGTCGCCGATGACAAAAGCGGCGGCGGCAGCGTCGTCGATGAAGGGGGTGCGCAGGCCGAGGATCGCGTCCTCTTTGGTGGGGAAGTAGTTGAAGAAGGTGCGCGGCGAGATGTTGGCCTCGGCGGCGATCTCTTCGATGGTCACCTTCGACAGATCGGTCTGCTCCAGGGCGGCCGCGGCGGCCGCCTGGTGGATCGATGCCCAGGTGGCAGCACGCTTCCGATCCCGGAGCGACTCCTTGTGTGCTGTAACCATCTAAATAACTTAGCCAAAAGTTGCACGACTGCAAAGTTGCAGACGTGCAAACTTTGCCCCGACCCCGCTCCCGCCCCCCGATGATGTGCCCTTTTGGCGGCGCTCACCTGGGCTTTTGCTCGCCAAAAGGGCACATCATCGGGGTGGGAGGGTCAGCCGAGTTGCTTCTTCAGGGCGTCGAGGACAGCCGTGTCTTCGATGGTGGACGGCACGACATAGTCCTCATGGTCGGCGATCTGACGCATCGTCTTACGCAGGATCTTGCCCGAGCGGGTCTTGGGCAGACCGTTGACGACGGTGACATCACGGAAGGTGGCCACCGCGCCGATCTCGTCGCGCACCATCTTGACCAGTTCCGACCGCAGGACGTCGTGGTCGATGTCGGCGCCCTCTTTGAGGACGACGTATCCGCTGGGCCGCTGGCCCTTGAGGTCGTCGTGGATCCCGATCACCGCGCACTCGGCCACTGCGGGATGTGAGGCCACCACGGCCTCGATGCTGCCGGTGGACAGCCGGTGTCCGGCCACGTTGATGACGTCGTCGGAGCGGCCGAGCACGAAGACGTATCCGTCGGCATCGATGAAGCCGGAGTCGCCGGTGAGGTAGTGACCGGGGAAGGTCTTCAGGTACGAATTGTGGTAGCGCTCTTCGTCATTCCACAAACCCGCCAACGTGCCGGGCGGCAGCGGCAGGGCGATGACGATGTTGCCTTCGCCGCCGGCCTCCACCGCTTTGCCCTCGGCGTCGACGATCTCGACGCGGAAACCGGGAACCGGCACCGTCGGTGAGCCGGCCTTGATCGGCATCGGTTCGAGCCCACGGAGATTGGCGGCGATGGCCCAGCCGGTTTCGGTCTGCCACCAGTGGTCGACGACCGGGACGCCGAGGACCTTGGTGGCCCACTCGTAGGTGTCCGGGTCGAGGCGTTCGCCGGCGGCAAACAGTGTCTGCAGTGTCGAGATGTCGTGATCGGCAAGCAATTTGGCATCCGGATCCTGCTTGCGGATCGCCCGGATGGCGGTGGGCGCGGTGAACAGCGCCTTGACCTTGTAGTCGTCGATCACGCGCCAGAACGCACCGGCGTCGGGTGTGCCGACGGGCTTGCCCTCGTACATCACGGTGGTCGCGCCGATCAGCAAGGGCGCGTAGACGATATAGGAATGCCCGACGACCCAGCCGACGTCGGAGGCGGTCCACCACACATCGCCGGGCCCGATGTCGTAGATGTTGGCCATCGACCACGTCAACGCGACGGCGTGGCCACCGTTGTCGCGGACCACGCCCTTGGGCTTTCCGGTGGTGCCCGAGGTGTAGAGGATGTACAGCGGATCGATGGCCGCGACGGGAACCGGTTCTGCCGGAGTCGCTTTCGCGGTGAGTTCGTCCCAGTCGTACCAGCCGTCGTGGTCGGCCGCGCTGCCGTCGATCTGGTCGCGGTTCTTGACGATGATGGTGGCCGGGGGCTCCGCGGACAGGCTCAGGGCCTTGTGGACCATCGGCAGATACTCGATGGTGCGGCCGGGTTCCAGACCGCCCGAGCTGGTGATCAGCGCAACGGGCCGCGCGTCGTCGATCCGGGTGGCGAGCTCGGGGCCGGCGAATCCGCCGAACACCACCGAATGCACGGCACCGATGCGAGCGCAGGCCAGCATCGCGATGGCCGCCTCCGGGATCATGGGCATGTACACGATGACCCGGTCACCGGACTTCACGCCGCGTTCGGTGAGCACGCCCGCGAAGGTGGCGACCTCGTCGCGCAGTTCGGAATAGGTGTACGAGCGGGTCTCGCCGACCATGGCCGAATCCCAGATCAGGGCCGTTCGATCACCGTTGCCCGCCAGCACGTGCCGGTCGAGGGCATTGAAGCTGGTGTTGAGGGTGGCGCCGGGGAACCAGCGGTAGCCGCCGTCCGGCCGGGTTTCGAGGGCGGCGGTGGGGGCCTGGTACCAATCGACTGCTTCGGCAGCTTCCAGCCAGAACCCTTCGGGGTCATCCGCACTGCGCGCAAACGTCTCCGCATACGAAACCATCGCCGCCTCACCTCTCCCGCGTCAGGGCGTAGCGAGAGCCGAGGAGCGTCGTCGCTGTGCCCGGTTGATCACCTTGACCAACACACCCTGGCGTGGCGCGAACAGGTAGATAGCCGCAAACGCCAGGCCCTGGGCCAATACCACCATCGCACCCGGTGCCACGTCCAGGTAGTACGCATAGTAGATCCCGAGCACTGCGCACACGCACGCGAGGACCGGGGCGATGACGAGCATCCGGTTGAAGCGGTCGGTGAGCAGGTATGCCGAGGCGCCCGGGATGATCAGCATTGCGACCACCAGCACCACGCCGACAATCTGCAGTGCGACAACACAAGTCAGGGCCAGTAGGCCGAGCAGCAGGGCGCCCAGGCGGCGAGGGGAGAGTCCGATGGCGTGGGCGTGGGTGGGATCGAAGGCGAACAGTGTCAGGTCGCGTCGTTTGAGGGTCAGGATGATGACGGTGACGATGGCCAGTCCGACGATCTGCCACAGATCGGACTGCGAAACGCCGAGCACGTTGCCGAACAGGATGTGATTGAGGTCGGTCTGACTGGGCGTGACGGAGATCAGTACCAGGCCGAACGCGAAGAGTGTGGTGAAGACGATGCCGATCGCCGCGTCCTCCTTGACCCGGCTGGTGTCCCGAACGACCCCGATCAGCATCACCGCCCCCAGGCCGAAGATCAAAGCGCCCACCGCGAACGGGGCTCCGACGATGTATGCGAGCACCACGCCGGGCAACACCGCATGTGAGACCGCATCCCCCATCAGGGACCAGCCGATCAGCACGATCCAGCAGCTGATCATCGCGCAGACGGCCGCCGCGACCGTGGTCGCCAAGAGCATGTTGACCATGAAGTCTTCGGCGAGCGGGTCGAGCCACCAGTCGACGATCATCATGGCGCGACCTTTCCGTCGATGATGTCCATCCCGAATGCCCGGGCGAGGATCCGGGGCCGCAGGACGATGTCGGGTGAATCCTGGACGAGGACCGTTTTGTTGAGCAGGACGGCTTCGTCGCAGAACGTCCCGAGTGAGCCGAGGTCGTGGGTCGAGACGAGGATCGTCTTGCCCTCGGCGGCCAGTTTGGTGAGCAGGGTGATGATCGTGGCCTCGGACTTCTTGTCGACACCGGCGAACGGCTCATCGAGGAGCAGGACATCGGCTTCCTGGGCGATGCCGCGGGCCACGAATGCGCGCTTGCGCTGCCCGCCGGAGAGCCGTCCGATCTGTCGATCGGCCAGCTCGGTCAACTCCACCTGTTCGAGCGCGTGCGCCACCGCTTCCTTGTCGGCCCGGCTCGCGCGTCGGATGAAGTTCTGATGGCCGTAGCGGCCGGTCATCGCGACGTCACGGACGGACACCGGGAACGACCAGTCGACGTCCTCGGACTGCGGGACGTACGAGACCAGGCCCTTTCTTCGGGCCTGCGCCGGCGTCCCACCGGAGATCGACACGCTGCCGGAGTCCGGCTTGACCAGGCCCATGATCGTTTTGAACAGGGTCGACTTGCCAGACCCGTTCATCCCGATCAGTCCGCAGATCCGACCCGGTGCGATGGTGATGTTGACGTCCTCGAGGGCGTGGACCTCGCCGTAGTAGACGCTGACCCCGGTGATCGACAGCGCCGGCGTGACCTGGGGTTCGTCGCGTCGGGGCGCCAGCAACCCTTCGGCTGTCGGGGGGATGGCCGTCATTGGCTTCCACTTTCGGTCAGGGCGCCGAGGATCGTGTCGGCATCGTGGCGGATCAGGTCGAGGTACGTCGGCACCGGTCCATCGGCTTCGGACAGAGAGTCGACATAAAGCGTGCCGCCGAAACGCGCGTTGGTGGCTCGTTCGACCTGGCGCATCACGGCGTCGCTCACGGTCGACTCGCAGAAGACGGCCTCGATGTCGTTGTCGCGGACGAACTCGATCGTCGACTGCAGTTGTTTGGACGTGCCCTGCTGCTCGGCGTTGACCGGCCAGACGAATCTCTCGCGCAACCCGGTGTCGCGGGCCAGGTAGGAGAAGGCGCCCTCGCAGGTGACCAGCGCGCGGCGCATCGGGGGGACGTCGTCGAGGCGATCGACCATCTCGTCGTGGATCTGCTGCAACTGCACCTTGTACCGCTCGGCGTTGGCCCGGTACTCCGCGGCGTTGTCGGGGTCGAGATCGACAAGGGCGTCGGCGATGTTGTCGGCGTAGATCTGTACGTTCAGCGGCGACATCCACGCGTGCGGGTTCGGTTTGCCCGCGCCGGCGTCCGCGGTGATCGGAATGGCGGCGACACCCTCGCTGGCGACCACGTGGGGGGCGTCGAGCCGATCGACGAACCGCTCGAACCAGGCCTCGAGGTGCAGTCCGTTGTCGATGATGAGGTCGGCCCGGGTGGCGCGGCGCATGTCGCCGGGTGTGGGTTCGTAACCGTGGATCTCGGTACCGGCTTTGGTGACCGACTCGACCCGGACATTGTCGCCGGCGACGTTGGCCACGATGTCCTGTAGGACCGTGAATGTGGTCAACACCGTCAATCGATCATCGTGACGTTCGACCTTGCCCACGCACGCGCTCAGCGTCACCACGGCTGCCGCTGCCAGCAGGAGGCCGGTCGCGCGGGCGAACCCGGCGTGAATTCGCATCTTCCCATCGTAGAGTTCGGCTCTCCGAACTTTCAAGTTCAGGGATGCGAAAGAGCGGGCTGACCGGGGTCGATCAGGCCGGCTCGGAGGGATCACCGCAAGAACGCGGCTGCCGTCTGCGGCCATTGCCGCAACTGCATGGGCGTATCGGCGATGACCACCTCGGCGTCGGGGATCCTCTCGGCGAGGTGCCGCGCCGTCGACAGGGGATGGCCGGCGTCGCCCGACCAGGCCAGGATCAGCACCGGTAGGTGCAACGCGGCCAGGGCGTCGTCATCGGGTAGATCGGAGCGGGCGGCGCCGCGCAGAACCGATGGGAGCAGGGACTCCGGCACCTGGGGCGCGGGTGGTGTCCGGACCAGTCCGGAGTAGATGTGCGGCATCGGCTCGGATGCGAAGGCCTGCGCATAGGCGGCCAGACCGGACCGCTCGATCCACGCGGCGTCGTCGAGGTACCCGCGCACATGAGCGGCCCGTACCGCACCCATGGTGGGCGGGGTGGTCAGCACCAGGCGCCGGAATCGGCCCGGATCCGTGGTCGCGGCGTAGAGCAGTGTGGCGGTGCCCATCGACGAACCGAGCCCGTCGACCGTCTCGCCTTCGGCAACCTGGTCCAGCAACCCCAGCAGGTCCAGGCCCAAGTTCGGCCAGGTGTAGTGCTCGGGCTCGGGGTCGCCGGTCGAACTGCCGTGGGCGCGGGCGTCGTATCGGATCAGCCGATGTTCGGCGCTCACGGGCGACCAGTCGAACATCCCGGTCTGTTCCTGGCCCAGACCGCTCGAGGTGAGGCCGTGTGCCCAGATCGCGACGGGACCATCCCCCGACTCGGTCCAGGCGATCTCGACTCCGCGGACCTCTGCGCGGTGGTCGGTACCCGATTCAAATGTCATGGCTGCCCCGATGTCTCGAATGCTGTGGCCTGCTGATCGTGTGTCGCCAAGGACACCAGTTCGCGGGCCGGCCCACCGAGTCGGGATCCCCGTGGCCAGATCGCGCGTAGGTCCCGCGGCATCACCACGTCCTCGACCTCGATCCGGGCCAGCCGGCCGTCGAGGAGTTCTTGTGCGACAGACAAACTCGACAACACCGCGGGGGCGTCCGAGCCGAGGACCGCGGCCTTGACGGCGGCGACGGAGTTGAGCTCCAGCAGCGGATCGACGACCTCGCCCAGTGCCGACTCGAAGGTCACGCGCGTCCCCGAACCCGGCTCACGTTGCACCAGTGGGGTGGTGCGCAACTCCGCCGCCGAGATGGGCCGGCCGCTCGCAGCCCACGGGTGGTCGGGTCGCGTGATGACCACCAGTTCGTCGCGCATGACGGTCAACGCCTCGAGTCGGCTGTCGGTCTCGGGACCCTCGATGAATCCCACGTCCACCGAGCCGGCCAGGACCTCGCGCGTGACATCGGCCGAATTCATGGGCCGCACTCGAATTCGGGTGTTCGGATGTGTCCGGCGCAGGGTCAGCGCCCACCGTGGGATGAGGTATTCGGCGACGGTCATCGACGCGGCAACGGACAGTGACGCACGTTTGCTCCCGAGCAGTGAATCGACGCCGGCCGAGAATCGTTCGGCCGCATCCAGCAACCCTGACGCCCACTCCAGGACGGCAACACCCTCGGCCGTGAGCTCGGTCCCGGCCGGGGACCGACGGAACAGGACGACGCCCAGTTCGCGTTCCACCGAGTGCACCCGGGCGCTGATCGCCTGCTGGCTCAGATTCTGCTCCCGCGCCGCCGCGCTCATGCTGCCCCCACGGGCCACCGAGACGACCACATCCAACGCGGATAGATCCGGGACGCGCGCGGGCAACACCATCGGTCGAGGGTACAACTGCCGGTTGTACCGGGACAAGGGCAAGCCATCTACCGGGCGGGTGGCAATCAACGCAGGCTTGATCCATGACACCGAACTGGTTTGCCGCAATCATGGGCACGGGCATCGTCGCGACCGCCGGCGTCGCGTTGGACTCGAGTCTGCCCGGACTCGGTGCGCTGACCACGGTCTTCTGGATGCTGGCGGCAGTCGGCCTGGCGGTCGCCTCGGTCCTGTTCCTACGGGGTGGTCCCTCGCGGCACGCCGCCGACCCGGCGATGGCCCACTTCTACGGTGCCCCTGCGATGGCCCTGCTGACCGTGGGCACCGGCACCATCGAGCTCGGACCGCAGTTCATCGGTGCGGATGCAGCGCTCTGGATCGGCGGCCTGCTGTGGACGGCGGGCACCGTCGCCGGTGTCTTCACAGCCGTCTGGATTCCCTTCCGGATGATCACCGGAACCCAGAGCGCACAGTCGGGGGCGATGCCCAGCTGGTTGCTGCCGGTGGTGCCGCCGATGGTCTCGGCGGCCGGCGGATCGCTTCTCATCGAGCATGTTCCGGCCGGTCAGTTGCGGATGGGTCTGATCGTCGTCTGCTACGGGCTGTTCGGGCTGAGTCTGCTTGTCGGACTGCTGACCATGGGGATGGTGTATTCACGATTGATCCACCGGGGACTCCCCTCGACCCTCGTGGCCCCGACGGTGTGGATCATGCTCGGGCTGATCGGCCAGTCCGTGACTGCCGCAGTGCTTCTGGGAGAGCGTGCATCGCTGGTGTTCGTCGGTGACCAGTCATCGACGGCAGCCGGGCTCCGGCTCCTCGGGATCGGCTATGGATTGGTGATGGGTGGCTTCGCGGTCTTCGTCTTCATCCTGGCGGTCTCCCTCACGGTCCACAATGTCCGACGGGGGATGGGCTTCACCCCGGCCTGGTGGAGCTTCACCTTCCCGGTCGGAACCTGTGTGACCGGGTCGTCGGCCCTCGGGTTCGCCACCGGTTCTCTTCTGCTCCAGGGGGTTTCGATATTCCTGTACGTTCTCCTGCTGGCTGCCTGGGGCACCGTCGCCTGTCGGAGCGTTGCGATGGTCGCCGGTGCGCGGGCGGTGGGGTCGGCGCCGGTCAGATGGCCGGATCGTCCGTCCGATGATGGCATCCGCGAGACTCTTTGCGTGCCAATGCCGAGGCGACCACGAGTTGCGCGGTCAGGGTGAGGGCGGCGTCTTCGTGGTCGGTGACGCCGCGGGGGCGCCGCACCGGTGCCGAATCGAGTCGATCGGCGAGCGCGGTCAGGCCCGTCTGATCCCTGCTCAGGGCGGCGTGTGCGGACATCTGGTCCTGGAGTTCGGTGCGGTTTGCGATTCGAACCGCACCGGCCGGACCCGGACCCGGACCCGGATCCGGGGCCGGGATCGTGGTGCCGGTGCGCCCGGCGGCGGCCCGGGCGACACGCCTGCCCATCACCAGGCCCTCCAGTAAGCTGTTGGAAGCCAGTCGATTTGCGCCATGCAGGCCGGTGCGTGCGACTTCTCCGGCGGCGTACAGGCCGGGCACCGTGGTGGTCCCCTCGGTGTCGGTGACCACGCCACCACACAGGTAGTGGGCGCCGGGCACCACCGGGATCAGATCGGTCGCGGGGTTGATGCCGATCTCGGCAATCCCGGCGGTGACGGTCGGGAACCGCCGTGCGACGTCGGCGAGATGCCGGGCATCGAGGTAGACGTGGTCGGCGCCGGTGCGGATCATCGCGGCGCTCACCGCGTCCGCCACCACGTCCCGCGGCGCGAGGTCGCCGAGTGGATGAACACCCGCGGTCACCGAATTGCCTTGGACATCAACGAGTATCGCACCCTCACCGCGCAACGCCTCGCTGATCAGGGTTCGGCGGCCCCGGACTCCGGGCCGGTACAGCATCGTCGGATGGAATTGGATGAACTCCATGTCGGCGACCGCCGCGCCGGCCAGATGGGCCAGCGCGACGCCGTCACCGGTCGCACCGAGGGGATTGGTGGTGGCCCGGTACATGTGCCCGACGCCGCCGGTGGCCAACACGACGGTCGGTGAGTACACCTCGGTGCGGACGCCATCGCCCGAACCGATGGCCAGGCCGACGGCCGTTCCGTGGGTGCTGAGCAGGATCTGCTGGGCATGCGTGTCATCGAGGACCCGGATGTTGGGGTGTGTGAGCGCCTTCTGTGTCAGGGCCCGCTGCACCTGGGCGCCGGTGGCATCCCCGCCCGCATGGATGATGCGGCGAACGCTGTGCCCACCTTCGCGGGTCCGCAGAAAGCGGCCATCGGAACCGGTGTCGAACTCGGCACCCCAGTCGACCAGCGCGGAAACCGCCGCGAAACCGTCGCTGACGATCAATTCGGTGGCGGCGGGATCGGCGAGACCGGCCCCGGCCACGATGGTGTCGCGGGTGTGGAGTGCGATCGAATCCTCGGTGTTGTGGGGCTCGACGACGGCGATGCCACCCTGGGCGAAATAGGTGGCGGTACCGGGTTCGCTGTCACCGGGATGCCAGCGGAGGCCCTTGTTGACAACCAGGACATCCAGGCCGGTTTCGGCCGCGGTCACCGCTGCGGTCAGGCCCGCGACACCGGCCCCGACCACGACCAGATCAGTGCGCAGCGCCGCGTCGGAAACCATGAGGGAAAAGTCTATCCGTCGAGGTCATCGCCAACCGATCAGGGCTTGACCAGCGATATCCGCAGCTCGTCCAACGGCACCTTGGTGCCGTCCGGCGTGGTCAATGCGGCTTTCACTGGTTCGCCGGTGACGTCGGAGATCAGGTCGAGGGGGTGGCCCTCGGGCTGCAGGTATTTGTCGCCCCACTGCATCAACCCGAAGACGACGGGCATCAGATCGGCGCCCATCTCGGTGAGGTGGTACTCGTACCGGGTGCGCTGTCCCGGCTCCCGGTACGGGGCCTTCTCCAGGAGTCCGGCATCGACGAGCCCCTTGAGACGGGCAGAGGCCACCGCATCACTGACCCCGACCCGACGCGCGAACCCGTCGAACCTGGTGGTGCCGTACATCGCCTCGCGCAGGATCAGCATCGCCGTCCTGGTGCCGACCACATCGAGGGCGCGCGTGATCGAACATCGATCACCGGGAACCCAGCGATCGAGGTCGGCCAACGTGTCATCCAGAACGGCTGCCATGGCCCCGAATATACGCCGCCTGACTAGGGGTTATCACAGTCAGGCGATGTCGCCCGGACCCCGGTCAGCTCAGTACCAGGCAGAACGGGTGGCCGACGGGGTCCAGATAGACCCGGAAGTCGTCGTGTTCCTGCCCCTCGACCTTGGTGGCCCCGGCCTCGAGGACCTTGGGTTCGGCGGTGTCGAAGTCGGAGACCTGGACGTCCAGGTGGATCTGCTGACTCCCGTTCGGATCGGGAAACCTCGGCGGCACGTAGCTCGTCGACTGTTGAAATGTGAGCTTCGCCTTGCCGAGACCACAGTCCAATTCGACCCATTCCGGATCGCTGGTGTCGAGGTCTCCGCCGAGCACTTGCTGGTAGAAACCGGCCAGTTCCACCGGATTCGGACCGTCAAGTGCAATTGCTTTCACGAAACCGATCATCAGTACTCCCAACTCGTGTGTCGAACTCGCCACCACTACCACTTGAGGACAAGATGGACATGTGGCGGAGGAATTTGACGTGTGTTGGTCAACGGTAATTGCTGCCGCCGACACGCACGGCGCCTTCGGGGACGCCCCGGACAACGGATGGGTCCAGCGGTGCCGTCTGGGTTCGGGTCATCCCGGAATCCACGCCTCGGATGCGGGCGCCGGACCCCGCGACGGCTTTCGGCTGTGGCTGCAGTGGTCCGATGACGACGACACCCATCGATTGACCGAACTCGAACCCTGTCCGGTCCTCGACAGCACGGATCTGGCATGTGTGTTCTTCGCCGGCCACGGCGGACCCCACCGGTATATCCCGACGACATCGACGCCGCGGTTCGGTTCGCACTATCGGCCCGACGCCACCGTGAGTGTGAACGGGGTGAACCGATCCGGGTCGGTGGCGACCGCTGACGATGCGGCAGCGACCACGCCCGACGTTCCGGAGTCCCCGAGTGCGCCGGAACCCGAGCCCGCCGCCCCGGCAGCACTTCCACTTCCCGAGACCGAGGCGCAAAGTCCCCGGCACGAATCGTCCGACCCGGCTCCGGAGGCGGACGAGGTCCCCGTCGGTACCGGTCGCCGCTCACGTCACTCCGGTGAACCTGCTGATGAGGCTGCGCAATGGATGGCCGGACCCGCCGTCGGCCGCGTTCGTTCGGTTGACGAGGTGCTGCTCGACCTGGTCGATCTGCTCTCGGAGTTGGCGACGTCCATCAAGCAGCAGCGCGAGACCTGACCGGCCGCGATCCCCTGTTCGGCCGGGTGGAGCTTGTCGACTGGAATACCCTAGGGGGGTACAGTGGTTCCTGTTGTCAGGCGACAGGGGGCAACCATGACCGACGAGCCCGGCCACATGTCCCATTGCGTCATCGATCCCGCCCGTGAGAGTGACGAGCAGGGGCAGGCGAAAGTCAAAGAGGCCACCGAGGCAATCGCCCGGCTGGTCCGTTCGTAGAAGGGAATCTCCAGATGAGTGTCGAGACCTACCAGGTGATCGGGATGACCTGCGAGCACTGCGTGGCATCGGTCACCGAAGAAGTGGGCGAGATCCCCGGCGTGGACCGCGTCGAGGTCGATCTGGATACGGGGGCATTGAATGTGCATGCCGCAGCGCCGGTAGCTCGCGAAGCGATCGAAGAGGCGGTTGTCGAAGCCGGATACCGGCTGGGCTGACCGCATGACCACCACATCACCCGCGCATATCGATCTCGAGATCGGTGGCATGACGTGCGCGTCGTGCGCCAATCGGATCGAGCGCAAACTCAACAAACTCGAGGGTGTGGCCGCCACGGTCAACTACGCCACCGAGAAGGCAAGCGTCAGTTACCCCGAGTCGGTGGACACCGCCGAACTGATTGCCGCTGTCGAAGCGGCCGGCTATCACGCAAAGGTGCCCGAACCGGCCGGCGTGGACCGCGGCGACGACGACAGATCAGACCCGGAACTGCACACGCTCCGGCACAAGACCCTGGTCAGTGCGGCCCTGTCCATACCGGTCATCGCCATGGCGATGATTCCGCAACTCCAATTCGACAACTGGATGTGGCTGTCGCTGACATTGGCCGCGCCCGTTGTCGTCTGGGGCGGCTGGCAATTCCACCGAGCGGCCGCGATCAACGCCCGCCACGGCACCGCCACGATGGACACACTCGTCTCCGTCGGGACACTGGCGGCCCTGGGCTGGTCGCTGTATGCGCTGTTCTTCGGCGCCGCCGGTGATCCCGCGCTCACGCATGGGGGCATGGACATGGCCTCCTCCGACGGCACGGCCAACATCTACCTGGAAGCCGCCGCCGGTGTGACCACCTTCATCCTGGCGGGGCGGTACTTCGAGATGCGCGCGAAGCGGCGGGCCGGCAGCGCGCTGCGGAGCCTGCTCGAACTCGGCGCCAAAAGCGTCACCGTCCTCGTCGGGGGACGTGAGAAGCTGGTCCCCATCGAGCAACTCGGGGTCGGGGACCTGTTCGTGGTGCGCCCGGGCGAACGCATCGCCACCGACGGCGAGGTCGAAAGTGGTTCGTCCGCAGTCGATGCCTCCATGCTCACCGGTGAATCGGTGCCGGTCGAAGTCGAGCCCGGCGACCCGGTTGTCGGTGCAACGGTCAACGCCGGTGGCCGGATCATCGTGCGTGCCAAGCGAATTGGAAGTGACACCCAACTTGCGCAGATGGCACGGCTGGTGGAGCAGGCGCAAACCGGAAAGGCGCAGGTTCAGCGGCTGGCCGATCGGATCTCGGGTGTGTTCGTCCCGATCGTCATCGTCCTGGCCCTGGGTACCCTGGCCGTCTGGCTCGGTCTGGGTTATGACACGACCGATGCGTTCACCGCTGCGGTCGCGGTACTCATCATCGCCTGCCCGTGCGCGCTCGGACTGGCGACCCCGACGGCACTGATGGTCGGCACCGGACGTGGTGCCTCGATGGGCATCCTGATCAAGGGCCCGCAGATCCTGGAATCGACCAGGCGGGTCGACACGATCGTGCTCGACAAGACGGGCACCGTCACCACCGGCCAGATGACGCTGACCGAGGTGCTGGCCGCCGACGGCGAAGACGTCCGGCAGGTGACACGTCGGGCAGGCTCGGTCGAGAACGCCTCAGAGCACCCGATCGCCAGAGCGGTGGCCGTCGGCGCCGAGGAACGGGTCGGTGACCTGGCCGTGGTGTCGGACTTCGCCAACAGCGCGGGACTCGGCGTCACCGGCGTCGTCGACGAGGTGTCGGTATCGGTGGGGCGCCCGCAGTGGCTGGTCGAGCGAGGCCTCGACCTCCCCGATGAGCTGACGGCGGCCGTCGACGCGGCGGCCCGCTCCGGCCACACCGCGATCGCGGTGGGATGGGAAGGCCGGGTTCGCGGTGTGCTGGTGGTCTCCGACGTTCTCAAACCGACGTCCGCACAGGCGGTTGCCGAACTCGTCGATCTCGGCCTGACTCCGGTCCTGCTCACCGGCGATCACGAGGCCGTGGCGAAAACCGTTGCTGCGCAGGTGGGCATCGACGCCGTCATCGCAGGTGTGCTGCCGGCGGCGAAGGTCGACGCAATCAAAGACCTGCAGGCGCAGGGGAAGGTCGTTGCGATGGTCGGCGACGGCGTCAATGATGCTGCGGCTCTTGCGCAGTCGGATCTCGGGCTCGCAATGGGGACCGGGACCGATGCTGCGATAGAGGCCAGTGACATCACTTTGGTGCGCGGCGACCTGAGGGCTGCCGCGGATGCGATCCGGTTGTCGCGGGCGACACTGCGCACGATCAAGGGGAACCTCTTCTGGGCCTTCGGCTACAACGTCGCAGCGATTCCACTCGCCGCGCTCGGGCTGCTGAGTCCGATGATCGCGGGTGCGGCGATGGCCCTGTCGTCGGTGTTCGTGGTGGGCAACAGCCTGCGGTTGCGCCGATTCCGGTAGCCGCGGTCGGTTTCAGGTGGGGCTCTTGGCGAATGTCAGCGTCCTTGAGCCGGATTTGGGATCTGGTCCAGCTCCGGTTCTTCTGCACCCTTGTCGAAGACCAACGGATAAAGAACGCCCGCGATGATCGCGCCCACGATCGGTGCCACCCAGAACAGCCACAACTGACCCGGCGCACCGTTCCCGTTGAAGAACGCCACACCGGTGGATCGGGCCGGATTCACCGAGGTGTTCGTGATCGGGATGCTGATCAGGTGGATCAGGGTCAGGGTCAGGCCGATCGCGACGCCGGCCAAACCCGCCGGTGCCCGCTTGTCGGTGGCGCCCAGGACGACGATGACAAAGAACGCGGTCAGCACGACCTCGGCGATCAATGCGGCCCATAGCGCGTAACCGGCCGGGGAATGATCCCCGAATCCGTTGGCGGCCATATTCCCTTCGGCTTCAAAACCATCTCGTCCGCTGGCTATCGCCAGGATGATCGCACCTGCGGCGATACCTCCGATCACCTGGACGATGATGTATCCCGGGACGTCTTTCCATTCGAAGCGTTTGGCCAGGGCCGCACCAATGGTCACCGCCGGATTGAAGTGGCCACCCGAGATGTGTCCGAGAGCGTAGATGCCGGTCAGGACGGTCAGACCGAATGCGATCGAGACACCGAGAAAACCGACACCGACCTGGAACATGGTTCCGGTGTCCTCATCCTCGGCGATGGATTTGGCTGCGAAGACCGCGGTTCCACAACCGCCGAGCACGAGCCAGAAAGTGCCGAGCGCCTCGGCGGCAAGTTTTTGAACTGTGGTCGGAGTGGCCATTGGATCAAACCTCCAGAAATGGTTGGTGATCTTCGGGGTGACTCGCACCGGGTGCAACGGCTCGGCGTCCACAATCGGCTTTACGGGCGAACATCGCCGTTACTATCGGCAATTATTACCCCAGTGGCATGAAACATCTGCTGTGTTGAATATTCGATGCGTTTTTCGACCCGGAGAAGGCCGATCTCGGGGATCATGATGCAAATGGGAAGAAGCGGACAATGAGCAACCTCGTCGACGGTCCTGAAATCAACTGTCACCCAGAACCGTCATCCGATCGCGCTGTGCAGATCCTGACCTCACGCGAGGTGCCACTCGGTGGACCTCGGGCGATGACGGTCCATCGGACGCTCCCGCAACGGGCGCGATCCCTCATCGGTGCATGGTGTTTTGCCGACCACTACGGTCCGGCGGACGTGCGGGAGACGGGCGGGATGAACATGCCGCCGCATCCGCACACCGGCCTTCAGACCGTCAGCTGGTTGTTCACCGGGGAGGTCGAGCACCGCGACAGTTTCGGTGTCCATGCGATGGTCCGGCCCGGTGAGGTCAATCTGATGACGGCAGGTCACGGGATCTGTCATTCGGAGGTGGCCACGCCGGAGACGACCGAGCTGCATGGTGTCCAGCTGTGGGTGGCACTGCCTGCCGACGCGCGGGACACCGAGCGGCGATTCGACCATTTCGTGCCCGAGCCGATGTATGTCGACGCCGGTCGCATCAACGTGTTCATCGGGACGTTGATGGGCAGCACCTCACCGGTCAAGACCTTCAGTCCACTGCTGGGCGCTCAGATCGAGCTGGATACCGGAGCCACGCTGACGATTCCGGTCGATCCGGATTTCGAGCACGGGGTGCTCGTCGATCAGGGCACGATCAGCGTCGACGGCGCGGAGGTGGCGCGCACGGAGATGGCCTACGTCGGAACCGGCCGAACCCATCTGACACTGCAGAGTTCCGATGATCAGCCGTCGCGGGTGATACTCCTCGGCGGCACACCGTTTGCCGAAGAACTCGTGATGTGGTGGAACTTCGTCGGCCGCAGCCATGAGGACATCGTGACCTACCGCGAGCAGTGGGAGCAGCAGTCCGACCGCTTCGGCGAGGTTTCCGGATATGAGGGGCCGGTCACCCGCCTGCCGGCACCTGCCCTGCCCAACGCGAGGATCAGGCCACGCCGGGAGCCCTCGCGATGAGCGGAATATCCGGGTGGCACAGGGGTGTTGAGCGGACATGACCAACAACAGCGGGACCCTGCAGGACAAGACCGGCGCACCGGTGACGGTGACCGACGACCCGGTCGAACGCCGGTACATCGTCACCGTCGACGGTGAGCGCGCCGGTCTGGCGGCCTACGCGGACCGGACCGACAAAGACGGTGTGGCGCAACGGGTTTTCTATCACACGGAGGTGTCCGAGGCTTTTGGTGGCCGCGGGCTGGCCACCATCCTGGTGAAGGAAGCCCTCGATGATGCCCGCGCGCAGGGCAAGAAGATCGTCGGTGTGTGCCCGCTGGTGGCGGCATTCCTGAAGAAGCATCCCGAATACTCGGATGCGACGAACAGGGTCACCAAGGAGATCTTGGATTGGCTGGGTGCCTGAGCCGGGCTCAGGACAATCCGGCCAACCTCAGCAGCGCGGTCGATCCGGCGGCGGCCACCACCACGGCCACAAAGGGAACCCGCCGCCAGGCCAGCACGCCACCGACGGCCACCCCGATGATCCTTGCCGGACTGGAGATCTCGCCGCCGTCGATGAAGGTGGCCGTGGCGACCAATGCGGCCAACAGGACCACGGTGCCGACGGTGGTGAGCTGTTCGAATCGTTCGGGTATCGTCCACCGCCCGGCCAGGACGGGCCCGGCGAACCGGAATGCGAAGGTGCCCACGGCCAGTGCGGCGATCCCGAACAGCAGTGCCGGTGTGCTCACGCTCATTTCGCCACCGCCCGCTGTGGCCGCCGGACCGGGACGGCCAGGACAACTGCGCTCAGCGCCAACAGGATCGGTATCCCGGCCGGGGTGAACGGTGATGCGGCGACCGCGATGACGGCGCCCACACAGGCAGCCTTGCCGGTGGCGCGGTCCCGGAGGCTGGGCAAGATCAATGCCAGCAACACCGCGGGAAACGCGGCATCGAGCCCGAAGGCGTTGGTATCGCTGATCATGCTGCCACCGATCGCGCCGATGACTGCGCCGATGTTCCAGGAGACGAACAGGCCGGTGCCGCAGGCCCAGTAGACCGCCCGTCGTCGCTCCGGATCACGTTGCGCGATGGTGAAGGCCACGGATTCGTCGATCATGAGGTGCGAGCCGACCAGCCGTGAGGCCATTGACGTGCCGAGTACGTCTCCGAGGGAAAACCCGAACAGGATGTGGCGCGCGTTGGTCAACAGACCGGCCGCCACCCCGGCGAAAATGCTTCCGCCTGCCGCGATGATCGCCACGAAGGCGAACTGTGCGGCACCGGCGAACACCACGACCGACATCAGCAGCGGTACCCAGATCTCGAAGCCACTGCCGACGGTGATCGCGCCGCAGGACAACCCCACCAGTGCGATGGCGGCACAGACGAGTGTCACGTCGCGGGCCACCGCCGGGTCGAGTGTTCGCCATATCGAACGCATGGCTTTTATGGTGGACTTTGTTCAAGGTGTTCGTCAACCCGAACGACCGGTAGTGTCAGGCGAACGAAGCCGCCGGCACGGAGTCGGATCACGGCAGAACAGTTCGAGGAGACCGAAGATGACCGGTGCACCCCTGGCGGCCATTGCGGCCGCGCTACAGCGGGAACGGAAAAGGACGGGACTCTCGCTGGCCGAGGTCGCCCGCCGGGCCGGGGTGGCGAAGTCGACGTTGTCGCAGCTCGAGGCGGGTAACGGTAATCCCAGTGTGGAAACGCTGTGGGCATTGAGCACTGCCCTCGAGGTGCCGTTCGCGCTGTTGGTGCAGCCACCGTCACCGCGCGTGCAGGTGATCCGCTCCGGTGAGGGCCCGGCCCTGTCGTCCGAGCGCTCGGATTATGTGGCCACGCTGCTCTCTGCCTGTCCCAACTACGCCCGCCGGGATCTCTACCTGGTCACCGCGCAGCCGGGAGAACCCCGGGATTCCGACCCCCACATGTCCGGCGTCGTCGAACACGTGGTGCTCGTCTCCGGGCGCGCGCTGGCCGGCCTGATCGATGAGCCGGTCGAACTCGGTCCGGGGGACTACATCAACTACCCGGGCGATGTCCGGCACACCTTTTCGGCACTGGAGCCGAACACGGTCGCGGCGCTGATTTCCGAACACGCCTGAAGGTGTGTCCCCGGCCGCGCGATTGACCTAAAGTAGAACAAGTTCTAATTTGGCTGAACACGGTGAGTTCTGGTTGGGACTGAAGGGTCGAATCGCGGGGTGCCCAGCTCGGCGTCGCCCGCGGGAAGAGTGAGGATGCGCTGATGAAGGCCGAATTGCCCGAGGTGGTTGCCGTATCGACGGTCAACGAGTGGTCCGATGAGGTCGACGTGCTCGTCGTCGGATGCGGGATCTCCGGCGGCAGTGCTGCGGTCGAGGCGGCAACCGCGGGGGCTCGGGTGCTGGTCCTGGAGCGGGCTGCAGTCGCCGGCGGCACCTCGGCGATGGCCGGTGGGCACTTCTATCTCGGTGGCGGCACCGCGGTGCAGCAGGCGACCGGGCACGAGGATTCGGCCGAGGAGATGGAGAAGTACCTGCTCGCTGTTTCACGTGAACCCGAGCCGGACAAGATCCGCGCCTACTGCCAGGGGAGCGTCGAGCACTTCGACTGGCTCGAGTCACTCGGCTTCGAGTTCGAGCGCAGCTACTACCCGGAGAAGGCCGTGATCCAGCCCGGCACCCAGGGCCTGATGTACACCGGCAACGAGAAGGTCTGGCCCTTCTGTGAACAGGCCGTGCCGGCGCCGCGCGGTCACAAGGTCCCGGTCAAAGGTGACCTGGGTGGGGCCGGCATGGTCACAGACCTGCTGGTGAAGCGGTTGGCCGAGATCGGTGCGGAAATCCGGTACGAGACCGGTGCACGCAACCTCGTGGTCGACGAGAGCGGCCAGGTCGTCGGGGTGCGATGGAAGCGTCTGCAGGACACCGGGTTCATCAAGGCCAAGGCCGTGATCATCGCCGCGGGCGGGTTTGTGATGAACGAGTCGATGGTCTCGGAGTTCGTCCCCCAGATGTCCGAGAAGCCCTACACGCTGGGCAGTACCTACGACGACGGGTTGGGCATCCGGCTCGGGGCGTCGGTCGGCGGCGGACTCAAGCACATGGATCAGCCGTTTGTGACCGCCCCGGTCTACCCGCCGTCGATTCTGCTGACCGGGCTCGCGGTCAACAAAGACGGTCACCGGTTCGTGTGCGAGGACTCCTATCACTCGCGGACCTCGGCATTTGTGATGGAGCAGCCGGACGCGGTGGCATATCTCATCGTTGACGAGGCACACATGGAACGGCCCGAGTTCCCGCTGGTGCCGTTCATCGACGGGTGGGAGAGCATCGCGGAGATGGAATCGGCGCTCGGGATACCCGAAGGGAACCTGCAGGCGTCCATGGCCCGATACAACGACCATGCCGCCCGCGGGGAGGATCCCGATTACGGCAAGCGTCCGGAGTGGCTGGCGCCGCAGGACCAAGGTCCGTGGGCGGCGTTCGACATGTCACTGGGCAAGGCGATGTACGCCGGATTCACCATGGGTGGGCTGGCCACCTCGGTCGACGGGGAGGTTCTCCACGAGTCGGGTGCGGTGATCCCGGGGCTCTACGCGGCCGGTGCCGGGGCCGCCAACCTCGCTCAGGACGGCAAGGGCTACGCCAGCGGGACGCAGCTCGGCGAGGGATCGTTCTTCGGCCGTCGGGCCGGCCGACACGCGGCAGCCCGCTAGCGGGTGGCGTCAGGAGGCGGTGGCGAGCTGTTTGCGCAGCGCCCGGGCGAACATCTGCCGGAAAGTGACGAACCGGACACCGGTCGCGATCAGGTTCACGGTCATCAGGATGACCAGCTCGAGCCGGCTCGATGGGTGCTCGGAGATCTCGTGCAGGACGAACAGTGAGAACGCGGTCAGCGCCCAGCCGAAGGCGAAGACGGCCACCCCCTGGATGTGGTGGCTGAGAAGGTGCGATGAGCCCCGTAGGCGGAAGGTGAAAGCACGATTGGCGGCGGTGTTGAGCACGGCCGCGACAAGCATGGCGATGAAGTTCGCGGCCTGTGCACCGACGAGTCCGTGCAGCGTGAGGTACATCAGCGCGTACGCGGTCGTGCACATGATCCCGACCGCAGAAAAACGCAGGACCTGCATTGGCAGGGGCCTGCGTACGAACTCGACAAGAGTTTCTCGCCGGGGAGGATCTGTTTCCGCCGCAGCGGTTTCGATCTGATCTCCAGGGACCGGGCCTATCGTCACAACGAACACGATATGGGAGGACATCGGAATTCGTGGTATCGGCGGGCGAAGTTGTCGGGCGAACCATGGAAATTTGTTGTATGGAGTTGTCAGGCCCGGGCCGGAGCGGCCGGTCGGGGGTATAGCCGCCCCGGCCCGAGGTCTTGATCTACCTCACGTGGTGATGCTGGTCGCAGGTCAGGCGGCCGGCGGCATCAGCACCGTGTCGACGAGGTAGACGGTTGCGTTGGCGGTTTCCACACCGCCACAGATCACGGAGGCGTCCTGGACTGTGAGGGTGTCGACCGGGCCGGTCACGGTGACCACCTGGCCCTCGACGGTCTCGTGTTCGCCGACGATCTCATCGGGCGACAACTGTCCGGGCACGACGTGGTAGGTCAGGATCTTGGTCAGCGTTTCGCTGTCGGTCTTCAGGGATTCGATGGTCGCCGGATCGATCTTGGCGAAGGCGTCGTCGGTGGGTGCGAAGACGGTGAACTCGCCCCCGTTGAGGGTGTCCACCAGGTTGACATCGGGGTTGAGCTGGCCGGAGACCGCGGCGGTCAGGGTGGTGAGCAACGGGTTGTTGGCGGCCGCGGTGGCGACCGGTTCTGCGGCCATGCCGTCAACCGAGGCTGCGCCGGTCGGGTTGGCTTCGGCGTAGGCTGCGCAGCCCGGGCCGACCAGTGTGGCGGCTTCTGCCATGGTGCCTGATTCGCTGGGCATTGCGGACGTGGTCATCGGTGCGGAGGTCATCGCCGAGGCGGTGGTGCTGTCCGACGAGGAGTCGGAACTGTCGTCCGAACAACCTGCCACGAGGCCGATTGCCAAGCCAACGCTCGCCACGGTCACTGCCAGTCGCTGAATTCGTTTGAGAGCCATCTTCGCTGTCCTTATCCATTACATCGGTCATGTATGCGACGCCGGCGACGCAGGGGAGCATCTGTGGCGCCGATCATTTGTCGGTCACGGCAGGTTCGGAGCTGCTGCGGGGGCGGATGGGTGCGGATGAAGGAATCTTGTGATCGGGCCCTGGGCCATCCGAAACCTCGGTGGATACGAATCACCTCCCGACATGAGAACCTTGAAATCTCCTGAGAGGGTGCGGAATTGCGTATAGCAGCAACGGCGCGTCACGGGCTCGCGGGCCTGGTGGCGGCAGGTGCCGGACTTGCTGCCGGGGAGCTGACAGCTGCCTTTGTCTCGTCCTACGCCTCGCCTTTCTATGCGGTGGGTTCGTTTCTCGTCGATCGCGCCCCCGCCTCGATGCGTGAGTTCGCCATCGAGACGTTCGGGACCAATGACAAGCCGGTGTTGTTGTGGGGCATCGCGATTGCGGTGGCGCTTCTGTCCGTGGTGGCCGGGATCGCCGAAAGGCGCGCTGTCCCTGTCGGTTCGGCGATGATCGCGGCGTTCGGCATCTTCGGGGTGGTGGCGGCGCTGCATCGGCCCACGTCGGACGGTTGGTACGCTGTACCTTCCCTGGTTGCGATCGTGGTCGGTGTATTGGTGCTGCGATACCTTCGTGGTTTTCTGGTCGGCGGGTCATCTGCCGAGCCCGCTGCGACGCGGAATGGTATGTCGCGGAGAAGTTTTGCGATCTCTGCGGGTCTGATCGTGGTGATCTCCGGCGCCGGTGCATTCGTCGGCAGGCAGATCTCGACGATGGGTGACGTCGTCGCCGATCGCAAACGCGTGCGGCTGCCGCGGCCGACCAGTGTGGCCACCCCGATTCCGGAAGGTGCGGACGTCGCGGTCGAGGGTGTGACCCCGTTCGTCACCGCCAACGATGACTTCTACCGCATCGACACCGCCTTGCAGGTGCCGGCGCTGACCACCGGGGATTGGCGGCTACGGGTGCACGGGATGGTCGAGCGTGAGTTCGTCCTCACCTGGGACGACCTGATGGACATGCAGTCGACCGAACGGATCGTGACACTGACATGCGTC
Organism: Williamsia sp. z71; assembly: GCF_059553375.1. Taxonomy (NCBI): domain Bacteria; kingdom Bacillati; phylum Actinomycetota; class Actinomycetes; order Mycobacteriales; family Nocardiaceae; genus Williamsia; species Williamsia sp. z71. The sequence continues at coordinate 5,181 of NZ_JCANWX010000003.1, read as the reverse complement.
TCCAACGAGGTCGGTGGCGAGCTGGCCGGTACGGCCTCCTGGGTGGGGTATCCGATGAAGGCGATTCTGGAGCGGGCGGGTGTGCGCGACGACGCAGACATGCTGTTCTCGACGAGTGTCGACGGATGGACGTCGGGCACACCCCTCGATGCGGTGATGGACGGCCGCGACGCGATGTTGGCGATCGGGATGAACGGCGAGCCGTTGCCGCTCGAACACGGATTTCCGGTCCGTCAGGTGGTGCCCGGACTGTATGGCTATGTCTCGGCGTGCAAGTGGGTCGTCGATTGGGAGGTCACCCGCTTCGACAAGGCGCAGGCGTACTGGACCAAGCGTGACTGGGCGCCGGAGGGCCCGATCAAGACCGCCTCACGCATCGACCGGCCCGCCGCATTGTCACGGCATCCGGTGGGTGACGTGGTGATCGCCGGCACCGCGTGGGCACAGCATCGCGGGGTCGCCAAGGTCGAGGTCCGGGTCGATGACGGTCCGTGGAACACCGCATCGCTGGCGACGGAGTATTCCGACGACACCTGGCGGCAGTGGTATTGGACCTGGCCGGCCACCGCGGGACAACACACCGTCTACTGCCGCGCGACAGACAAGGACGGACAGGTCCAACCCGAGGAACGGGTCGCGCCGATTCCTGACGGTGCCACCGGTTGGCACAACCGAGTGCTGCGGATTGAGTAGGTGTTTTGATGACTATCGCTAGTGTCATGGATGTGACCGACCGAATTCCCGAAGCGCGGGTGGACCTCGCCGATCTGTTGATCCGGACGGCCGGCCACGATCGAGCGGCTTTTGCCGACCTGTACGACGCGACGAGCGCCCGGGTGTTCGGGTTGATCCTTCGAGTTCTACGAGATCGTGGTTATGCCGAAGAAACCCTGCAGGAGGTGTACCTGCAGGTGTGGCAGAAGGCCGAGGGCTTCGATCCCGGTGCCGGATCTGCGCTGAGCTGGATGATGACCATCGCGCACCGGCGGGCAGTCGACCGGGTTCGCAGCGAGGAAGCAGCCAGCAGGCGATCCACCGACTACTCGGTGTCGAACCTGGAACTGCCCAGTGACAGCGTGGCCGACTCCGTCGTGTCCCGGGAGGAACGTGACGACGTCGTGTTCTGCCTGGGCAGCCTGACCTCGACGCAACGCCAGAGCATTGAGCTCTCCTACTATGGGGGCCTGACATATCGGCAGGTGGCAGAGCGCCTCGACGCAGCTCTCCCGACTGTCAAGTCCCGTATCCGCGACGGCCTCCGTCGACTGAAGCAGTGTCTGGAGGCGAGTCCGCATGGCTGAGCACAGTTGGCTCGACGAGCACATCGAACTGTTTGCCGTGGGAGCGCTGGAGGCCGAAGAGGTTGACCGGGTCGAGCGTGAGATCGGACAGGCGCCGCTCGCCGAGCGACAGCGGTACCGCAGCGAGATCAGCCGTACCCGCGAAGCCCTCGCCTCGCTGTCGGCCGAGTACGCCACCGCGCCGCCGCCACAGATCCGTGGACTGTTGCTGGCCGAGTTACCCGCGCCGCCTGCCACATCCGAACCGGAGCGGCCACAGTCCGAGGTTGCCACTCCGTCGGCGTCGAATGTGGTTGATTTCACATCGCGTCGTCGTCGGGCGAGCATCGCCGTCGGAGCGGTTGCGGCCGCGCTGATCCTGATCGTCGGTGGCGTACTGGTGGGTCGGGTCACCGCGCCGGACAACACCGGTCCGGTCGCGCAGGATGACCTGGACAGGCAGATCAGTCAGGTGCTCTCGGCGCCGGATCTGAAGCTGCAGCAGGCCGCCGTCGGCGACGGTGCCAGTGTCACCGTCGTGGCTTCACGCGACGAGAACAAGGCGGTCGTCCTGGCCGACGGGTTGCCCCCGGTTCCAGCAGGCCAGACGTATCAGATGTGGCTGATGGGTGAGGACCACGAGCCGTTGTCGGTCGGGCTGATGCAGGGTTCGCCGGGTCGTCAGGCCGTCGCCGTCGACGGTGTCGCCGGTTCGGACGAATTCGGTGTCACGGTCGAACCCGAGGGCGGGTCTGCGCAGCCGACGGGCGCTCCGGTCGTCGCTGTCACATTCTGATCACGCCGCGCGACGGCATGCCACACCGCAGATCGGTTAATTGCGGATAACTCGCTGTTCAAAAGCTTTTGGCGGGTACGAGTCCAGTTCTTGAACTGTGTTCAGTTGCATACCACCCCTGTCCTTTTGAGCATGCTATGTTCCAACGCAGTGATGTGGCGCACGTGAGTCGTGCGCCACATCGGCCATTTGTGGGCAGGCGTCGGACCGAGGTTCACCGACGAACCGCCCAACCCCATGACAAGGGAGCTTGAAATGAGTGTGGGTGTTGTGCGCGAAACGGCGGCGGGGGAACGCCGAGTCGCGCTGGTTCCGAAGGTCGCGGCCGCTTTGGTGAACAAGGGTGTGCCGGTGATCGTGGAGTCGGGCGCGGGTTTGGGTGCGTTGATTCCTGATGAGTTGTATGTCGAGGCCGGTGCGTCGATCGGCGATCCGTGGTCGGCTGAGGTGGTTGTGAAGGTTGCCCCGCCCACCGATGCCGAGATCGGGAAGTTGTCGTCGGGTTCGTCGTTGATCGGTTTTCTGAATCCGCGTGATGCGCAGAATCAGATCGGCGCTTTGAAGTCGGCGGGTGTGCAGGCCTTCGCTGTCGAGGCGATTCCACGTATCTCGCGGGCTCAGTCGATGGATGCGTTGTCCTCGCAGGCCAACGTCGCCGGCTATAAGGCGGTGATCTTGGCGGCTGAACGCTCGACCCGGTTTTTCCCGATGTTGACCACTGCTGCCGGGACGGTGAAGCCGGCCACGGTCTTGGTGCTCGGTGTGGGTGTGGCCGGGCTGCAGGCGCTGGCCACGGCCAAGCGTCTGGGTGCGCGGACCACCGGTTACGACGTGCGTCCGGAGGTGGCCGAGCAGGTCAAGTCCGTCGGCGGGCAGTGGCTCGATCTGGGGATCGACGCCGCCGGTGAGGGTGGATACGCCCGCGAGTTGACCGAAGACGAACGCGCACAACAACAGCAGGCTCTGGAAAACGCGATCAAGGGTTTTGACGTGGTCATCACGACCGCGTTGGTGCCGGGTCGCCCGGCGCCGCGTCTGGTGACCGCGGCGGCGGTGCAGGGCATGAAGCCCGGCAGTGTGGTGGTCGATCTGGCCGGTGAGACCGGTGGTAACTGTGAGTTGACCGAGCCGGGCCAGGAAGTCATCCGTCATGACGTGATGATCTGCTCGCCGTTGAATCTTCCGGCGGGTATGCCCGAGCATGCCTCGGAGCTGTATTCGAAGAACATTCTTGCGTTGATCGAGTTGATGCTCGATGAGGGCGGCAAGATCGTCCCGGATTTCGATGATGAAATCCTCGCCGCGGCCTGTGTCACCCGCGAACCAGTGACAACCAATTCGGCTGGAGCCGGGAAGGCAGGTGCCTGATATGTATTCGGGTCTTCTCGCGAATATCGCGATTCTTGTACTGGCCGGATTTGTTGGCTTCGCCGTCATCTCCAAGGTGCCCAACACCCTGCACACACCGTTGATGTCGGGTACCAACGCCATTCACGGTGTGGTGGTGCTCGGTGCGTTGGTCGTGTTGGGCCGTTTGCCCGATGATGCCCCGTGGGGTGTGCGGATCATCGCGTTCGTCGCGTTGATCTTCGGCACCCTCAACGTCGTTGGTGGGTTCTTGGTCACCGACCGGATGCTGGGAATGTTCAAGGGCAAAAAGGCGCCGGCCGCATCGCAGGGAGCTGACAAGTGAACAACCTGGTCAACATTCTTTATATCGTCGCGTTCTCGCTGTTCATTCTGGGTTTGTCGGGTCTGACCGGACCCAAGACCGCGGTGCGCGGCAACTGGATTGCTGCTGCCGGTATGGGTTTGGCGGTGATCGCCACGCTGATCGAGATCCGCGACACCTATGCGATCAACTGGATTTTGATCGTGGCCGGTCTGGCGATCGGTGTGATCTTGGGTGTGCCGCCGGCCAAGCGCACCAAGATGACCGCGATGCCGCAGCTGGTCGCGTTGTTCAACGGTGTCGGTGGCGGCACGGTCGCGTTGATCGCGTGGGCCGAGTTCATCGAGACCGCAGGGTTTTCCGAGTTCAAGCACGGTGAATCCCCGACCATCCACATCGTGATCGGGTCGCTGTTCGCGGCGATCATCGGTTCGGTCTCGTTCTGGGGTTCGCTGATCGCGTTCCTCAAGCTGCAAGAGCTGATGAACAAGAACGTCGAGAAGGCATTCGTCCGCAACGCCAAGGTGTTCCAGATCGCGAACATCGTGCTGCTGGCGGTGGCGATCGCGGCGTGTGTGTTCATCGGTGTCAACGCCAGCCCGGGTGAGGGTTCCTCGCAGTGGTGGATCGTGCTGGTGCTCGTCGCCGCCGGGATTATGGGCTTGTTTGTGGTGTTGCCGATCGGTGGCGCGGATATGCCGGTGGTCATCTCACTGCTCAACGCGTTGACCGGCCTGTCCGCTGCGGCAGCAGGTTTGGCGCTCAACAACACCGCGATGATCGTGGCCGGCATGATCGTCGGCGCCTCGGGTTCGATCCTGACCAACCTGATGGCCACCGCGATGAACCGGTCGATCCCGGCGATCGTGTTCGGATCGTTCGGTGGTGGCGGTGCGGCCGGGGCTGCCGGCCCGGCCGGTGAGCAGGGCACCGTCAAGGCCACCAGTGCCGCTGATGCCGCGATTCAGATGGCCTATGCCTCGCAGGTGATCGTGGTCCCCGGTTACGGGTTGGCGGTCGCGCAGGCGCAGCATGCGGTCAAGGACATGGCGAGCATCTTGGAGGAGAAGGGCGTCGAGGTGAAGTACGCCATTCACCCGGTCGCCGGCCGGATGCCCGGACACATGAATGTGCTGCTGGCCGAGGCTGATGTCGAGTACGACGCGATGAAGGAAATGGACGACATCAACGGCGAGTTCGCCCGTACCGATGTCACCCTGGTCATCGGCGCCAACGACGTCACCAACCCCGCCGCGCGTAACGATCCGTCGTCCCCGATCCACGGGATGCCGATCCTCAACGTCGATCAGTCCCGTTCGGTGATCGTCCTCAAACGCGGTATGGCCTCCGGGTATGCCGGTATCGACAACCCGTTGTTCACCGCACCGGGTACCTCGATGCTCTTCGGCGATGCCAAGAAGTCGGTCGGCCTG